>CAVWBQ010000048.1:0-42699 GCA_963753225.1 uncultured Actinomycetota bacterium
CTGAAGGGGTCAAAGGGGTCACGCCAGCGCTCACAATCGCTCCCGGTCAGGTCGATAAGCAGCGACCCGGACCATACCCCGCCATTTCGGGGTGACCCCTGGCCCGGAGGGCGGGCCTGCCTCACCTGTTGACAGCGGGTCAGCCCGCCTCGGTGATCATGGCGGCGCCGACCGTGGCGTTGGCAGCCTCGTCGATCAGGATAAGGCCGCCGGTGGTGCGGTTCCTGGCGTAGGGGTCGCAGAAGATGGGCTGGGTGAGACGCAGCCTGACCCGGCCGATCTCGTTCAGCCCCAGCTGAGTGGCGGCCTCGTCGCGGTGCAGGGTGTTGACGTCGATCCGGTAGTGCAGGTCGGTGACGATCGCCTTCACCGTGCGCGAGGTGTGCTTGACGATCAGCCGGCTGCGCCGCGCCAGCGCCACGTCCGAGGACATCCAGCAGACCATCGCCTCGATGTCCTGGGCGGCGGCCGGGCGGTTGTTCGGACGGCAGATCATGTCACCGCGGGAGATGTCCACGTCGTCGTCGAGCAGCAGCGTCACCGACATGGGCGCGAACGCCTCGGCGATCTCCGTCCCGGCCGCCTCGATCCTGCGCACCCGGGTGGAGAAGCCGGACGGCAGGTGCAGGACGTCGTCTCCCGGCTTGAGCACGCCGCCGGCCACCTGGCCGGCGTAGCCTCGGTAGTCGTGCAGGGCGGCGTCGGTGGCGGCGTGCGGCCTGATCACGTACTGCACCGGGAACCTGACGTCGATCAGGTTACGGTCCGACGCGATGTGCACGTGCTCCAGGTGATGCAGCAGCGAGGGCCCGTCGTACCACGGCATGTTGGCCGAACGGTCCACCACGTTGTCGCCGTGCAGCGCCGAGATCGGGATGAAGGTCAGGTCGCCGATGTCCAGCCGGGCAGCGAAGGCGGAGAACTCCTCGCAGATCTTCTCGAACACCTCGGCGGAGTAGTCGACCAGGTCCATCTTGTTCACCGCGAGCACCATGTGCGGCACCCGGAGCAGCGTGGTGAGGAACGCGTGCCGCCGGGACTGCTCGGTCAGCCCGTTCCTGGCGTCCACCAGCACCACCGCGAGGTCGGCGGTGGACGCCCCGGTCACCATGTTGCGCGTGTACTGGATGTGGCCGGGGGTATCGGCGATGATGAACTTGCGCCGCGGCGTCGCGAAGTAGCGGTAGGCGACGTCGATCGTTATGCCCTGCTCCCGCTCGGCCCGCAGCCCGTCGGTGAGCAGGGCCAGGTTGGTGTAGTCCTCGCCCCGGTCCCGGCTGGTCCGCTCGACCGCCTCGAGCTGGTCGGCGAAGATCGACTTGGAGTCGTAGAGCAGCCGGCCGATCAGCGTCGACTTACCGTCGTCGACCGATCCGGCCGTGGCGAACCTCAAAATATCCATCAGAAGTACCCCTCGCGCTTGCGGTCTTCCATCGCCGCCTCGCTGGTCCGGTCGTCGGCCCGGGTCTGGCCGCGCTCGGTGATCCGGGTCGCCGCCACCTCCGTCATCACCTCGGCCACCGTCTTCGCCGTCGAGGAGACGGCCCCGGTGCAGGTCATGTCGCCCACCGTCCGGTACCGCACGGTCGCCGTGAACACCGGCTCGTCCTCGCCCCTGGTGACGTAGGGGTTGTCGGCCAGCAGCAGGCCATCCCGCTCGAACACCGGCCGCTCGTGCGCGAAGTAGATGGACGGGATGTCCAGCTTCTCCCGCTCGATGTAGGCCCAGACGTCGAGTTCGGTCCAGTTGGACAGCGGGAACACGCGGATGTGCTCGCCGCGGCGCAGCCGGGTGTTGTACAGGTTCCACAGCTCGGGCCGCTGGTTCTTGGGATCCCACTGGCCGAACTCGTCGCGGAACGAGAACACCCGCTCCTTGGCCCTGGCCTTCTCCTCGTCCCGCCGCGCGCCGCCGAACAGCGCGTCGAACCTGTGCTCCTCGATCGCGTCGAGCAAGGTCACCGTCTGCAGCCGGTTCCGGCTGGCGTGCCTGCCGGTCTCCTCGGCGACCCGGCCGGCGTCGATGGACGCCTGCACCGACGCGACGACCAGCCGGACACCGAGCTCGGCCACCCGCCGGTCGCGGAACTCGAGCGCCTCACCGAAGTTGTGCCCGGTGTCCACGTGCATCACCGGGAACGGGATGCGGGCTGGCCAGAACGCCTTCTCGGCCAGCGCCAGCATGACGATCGAGTCCTTGCCGCCGGAGAACAGCAGGGCGGGCCGCTCGAACTCGGCGGCGACCTCGCGCATGATGTGGATGGCCTCGGCCTCGAGCACGTCGAGCTGGGACATCTGGTAATCAGGGCGCATTGGTGACTTCCCGGATCGCTTGCAGGAGCGTGCCCGCGACCGCGGGCCGACAGACCAGGATATCCGGCATCAGCAGGTCGGCCTGGTTATAGGCGAGGGCCGATCCGTCAATACGGGACGCGTGCAGGCCGGCCGCTCGTGCCACCGCGACGGGCGCCGCGGTGTCCCATTCGTAGAACCCGCCGCCGTGCACGTACGCCTCGACCTCGCCGTTGATCACGGCCGCCACCTTAGCTCCCGCCGACCCCAGGGGAACCAATTCAGCATCAATAAGACCGGAAATATTCCGAACGAACCGAGGTGGCCTGCTCCGGCTCACCACGATGCGGATCCGGGCGGCAGTCACAGCTGGCTCATTGCCCCCGTTACCCGCTCCCGCCTCACCGGCTGCGATGTCGTAACGAGGTGGCGGCTCGAGCGTGGATAGGACGCGTCCCTGGGCGGGCAGCGCGACCGCGCCGGCGGTGAGGTCGCCGGCCGGGCCGGCGCTCCGCTCCCACAGGGCCACGTGGACCGCCCAGTCGGTGCGGCCCGGCTCGCCGAACTCCCTGGTGCCGTCCAGCGGGTCGACGATCCAGACCCGGCGCGCGCCGAGCCGGGCGGGGTTGTCGGCGGCTTCCTCGGAGAGCACGACGTCGTCCGGGCGCAGGCCGGCCAGCGCGGCGACGAGGAACTCATGCGACAGCCGGTCGCCGGCCTTGCGCAACACGTCCGGGTCGCCGCCCTGAGCCCGCAGTTCGAGCAGCCGCCGGCCCGCCTGGCCGGCCAGGTCGCGGGCGAGCACGTGGTCATCGCCGGTCATCCGGGCGGCTCCTCGTGGTAGGTGTTCTGCGCGGCGGCCAGGCCCTTGGCGATCAGCGCCTCGGTGGCGTCGGCCGCGCGGTCGATGAAAAAGGGCAGATCCTTGCGCTCGGCCAGGGAGAAGTCACGCAGCACGTAGGCGGCCGGGTCCATCCGGCCCGGCGGCCTGCCGATGCCGAACCTGACCCGGTAGTAGTCCGGCGTGCCGAGCGCCGCGGTGATCGAGCGGAGCCCGTTGTGGCCTCCTGCGCCGCCGCCGAGCTTGAGCCGCAGCGTACCGAACGCGATGTCCAGCTCGTCGTGGATGACCACCAGCCGGTCCGGCGGGACCTTGTAGAACGCGGTCAGCGCGGCGACCGGCTTGCCGGACAGGTTCATGTAGGAACGCGGCCGGGCCAGCGTGACCGGGACCTCGGCCAGCCGCCCCTCGGCGACCTCGTTGCCCGACCGGTGCGCCTTGAACCGCCCGCCCGCCCGCCCGGCCAGCAGTGCCGTCACCATGTACCCGACGTTGTGCCTGTTGCCCGCGTACTCCGGCCCCGGGTTGCCGAGGCCGACGACGATCCAGCGTTCTCCGGTCAGCCGGCCTGCTCCCCTTCGCTGCGCCTGTCTCCGGCGCCCGCCGTCTCGGCCAGCGCCTCCGGCGCCTCGGGCGCCGCCTCGGCACCCTCTTCTGCCTCGGGCTCTTCTTCGATCGTCCGCGCGATCACCTGCAGGACGAGCGTGTCCGGCTCGACCTGCAGGGTGACGCCCGGCGGGAGCTTCAGGTCGCTCGCGTGCACCGCCTGGCCGGTCTCCATGCCCTCCACGTCGACGTCGATACCCCGCGGGATGTTCGTCGCCTCGGCCTCCACCGGGATCTGCACGAGCTGCTGGTTGAGCATCCCGCCGTCGCCCGGGGAGATCTCGCCGGTGATCCGGATCGGGACATCGATGATGACCTTCTCGCCGCGCCGGACCAGGATCAGGTCCACGTGCTCGATGAAGCCTTTCACCGGGTCCCGCTGCACCGCCTTGGGCAGGGCAATCTCGCTGCCGTTCTTGAGGCCTTCCAGGCGCAGCAGCGCGTTCGGCGTCTTCAGCGCGAGCATGAGGTCATGCCCGGGCAGGCTCAGGTGGCGGGTCTCGGTCCCGTGACCGTACAGGACGGCGGGCACCTTGCCCTCGCGGCGGCTGCGGCGGGCAGCGCCCTTGCCGAACTCGGTGCGAGCCTCGGCGGCGATCTTGACCTCGGGCACGGTGCTTTCTCCTTACCTCAACCTGCGATGCGCGTTCGAAGTGTAGCCGACAACGCGGGCGGGTGCGGATCCGTCGATCCGCACCCGCCCGCGTTCGCGGTGGCGAGGCCGCAGTCACGGCCGCGGCCGGTCCTTACTCGTGCGGCATCCCGAACCCGTGCGGCATCTCGAACCCGTGCGGCATCCCGCGGCCCTGCGGCATCTCGAACTCGTGCGGCATCTCGAACTCGTGCGGCATTCCGAGGCCGCTCAGGATCTCCCTATTCCACGTGCACATGGCGATCTCCTTCCAGATTCCTTGATCCGGCGGCTGGCGCGCGCCGGTGAGTTAAATGTCCGGTGCCTTTACATTTGAAAACCGTGAGAGCGCAGCCCTCCAGCGGCAGCCGGAATACCGAAGGCCTGCGCAATTCAGGGCGCCTTCAGGGTTATTAAGGGTGGGGCATACCAAGCTGGACTAGCACGTTATTTCCTCCCTTCGGGCCAGGGGGCCTGTTCTTGATGTCTGATCGGCATGCTAACCCCGGCCCCGCCCATAAGGCAACAAATTGCCGGAATGTTTCTTCTGAGGTTCTATTCATAGAACCAGCCCGATATTCCGGTTTATCATGGCGACGTCAAATTCACGACGTTTGAGAAGATAGCCAACGAACTATCGAAATAACGTAAAGGGGGTAGCTTGCCCGGTCGCTGCGACTTAGACTGACTGGCGCTTAGCGATCAATTCAAAGATCAATTAGCCGCGACATAAGATCCTATCCCGGCGCCATTAGGTCGTTCTTAAGGAGCGAGAAATGTCCCAGCTGGTCATGGAGCGCACGAGGACGCAACCACCGCCGCCACGCCGGACGCCGCTGTGGCGGCAGCGGAACTTCACGCTGCTGTGGGCCGGGCAGACGATCAGCCTGACCGGCTCGGCCGTCACCACGGTCGGTCTCCCGCTGGCCGCCATCACCATGATGGGGGCCTCCGCGCTGCAGGTGGGCCTGCTCACAGCGGCCACCTACGGGGCCTTCGTCCTGGTCGCGCTGCCTGCGGGCGTGGTCGTGGACCGGCTCAGGAAGCGGAGGATCATGATCTGGTGCGACAGCGTGCGCCTGGTCCTCATCGGCTCGGTACCGGTGGCCGCCGCGCTGCACCGGCTGACGCTCGGGCAGCTCTACGCGGTGGCGCTGGCCGCCGGGGTCTGCGCGGTGTTCTTCGATGTGTCCGAGCAGAGCTACGTGCCGTCGCTGCTCGACCCCGAGGACCTCACCGAGGGCTTCGGCAAGCTGGGCGCCTCGGCTTCGTTCGCGCAGGTGTCCGGGCGCGGGCTGGCCAGCGGGCTGGTCGCGGCCATCGGCGCGGCCCTGGCGGTAACGGCCGATGCGCTGTCGTACGCGGTGTCGGTCACCTGCCTGCTCCTGGTAAAGGGCGATGAGCCCCGGCCGGAGCGCAGGACGACCGGGGCACGGCAGCTGCGCCGGGATATCCCCCAGGGCCTCGCGTTCATCGCGCGTCACCCGGTCCTGCGCAAGATCACGGCCTGCACCGCGGCGGGAAACCTGTTCATCGCGATGGAGATCGCGCTGAACCTGCTGTTCCTCATCCGGGTACTGCACATGCGGCCAGCCTTCGCGGGCCTGGCCACCGCGCTGGGCAGCCTGGGCGGGATTGCCGGCGGCATGCTGGCCGCGTGGCTGGCCCGCCGGATCGGATCGGCCCGCATCATCTGGTTTTCCTTGCTGGTCCTGGACGCCCCGTCGCTCGTGCTGCCGCTGGCCGCGCCCGGCTGGCGGATAGCGCTGTTTATATTCGGCTATGGCGTGTCCATGTTCGCTTGTTCCGTTTTCGGCGCATCCCAGCTGGCCTATCGGCAGTCGGTCTGCCCGCCGGATCTGCGCGGCCGGATGAACGCAGCGAGCCGGTGGATAACGTGGGGCGTGCTGCCGATCGGGGGCTTGCTGGGCGGATTCGCCGGTTCGGCCATCGGGATCCGTCCCTCGATATGGATTGCCTACGCCGGATCGTGGGCGGCCGGCTTCCTGGTCTACTTCTCGCCACTGCGGCGGGTACGGAACGTGTCCGATCTCCAGACACCTTGATTAGGCGAGCCGTTCGGCGGCTGCTTGTCGCGGTAGCCAGGAGGTGCGGGCCAATCTAGCCAGGTCCTGAATAAGGCGGGCGAGGCGAATTCGCCTCGCCCGCCGTATCGGTCAGCCGTGCGGGATTCCCTCAGGCTTGAACTCCTTATCGCCCTCGTCCGTGTCGTCCTTATCCGGCTCGGGCTCGGGCTCTGGCTCCGGCTCTGGCTCGCTCGCGTCGAGCCGGCAGGGCTCGTCGAGCTGATCGGCGCCTGGCAACTTCTCGGCCACGGCCGCATTGCCCATGATGACCCTCTCCTTTCCTCGGCCCCCGAAGGAAGTGCGGGGCAGACGCGCAGCATCGTATCGGCCCTTACATGATCGAATCCGGCATCTCAGGAGATGCCGGATTCGGCCT
The DNA here is from genome assembly GCA_963753225.1 of uncultured Actinomycetota bacterium. Classification (GTDB taxonomy): domain Bacteria; phylum Actinomycetota; class Actinomycetes; order Streptosporangiales; family Streptosporangiaceae; genus Palsa-504. The sequence goes on from CAVWBQ010000048.1 coordinate 6,834, forward strand.
GCTCAGCCCGGACCTCTTCCGCCTCGGCACTGTCGCCGAGCTCCTCGAAGATGGCCGCTGCCTGAGTCCACGACACGCGCGCCTCAGCCGTCAGGCCCGCCCGGCTCTGCGCGGTGCCAATGGATCTCAGCGTCGCTGCCTGCATACGCCGGTTGCCCGTGGCCCGGTGGCTGGCCAGCGCCCCTTGCAGGCAGTCGATGGCTTCCGCGTCGCGTCCGAGGGAGAGATAACAGCGTCCCAGGATATGCAGGGCATACCCCATGCCGTCCGGGTAGTCGATTTCTTCGAAGGCGTTCTGGGCTTGCCGCAGGTAGTCAATGGCCTCCTCGGCACGGGCAAGATCAAGCAGCGTCCACCCCAGGCTGCCCAATGCGATGCCTTCGCCGAGCCGGTAGCCGACCGCGCGGTTCAGCTCCAGGGCACGCCGGTACAAGTCAAGGGCCTCATCCGTGCGTCCCAGCCGCTGATAGGCGTCGGCGAGGTTGTTCGCCGCCTGCGCCTCGCCCATCCGGTCGCCGATCTCGCGCCTGATCGCCAGCGACCGTTCCAGGCAGTCGATCCCTTCTGATTGGCGGGTTTGCCCGAGGGCATCGCCGAGTGTGTTGAGGATCCACGCCTCGCCCTGGCGGTTGCCGACCTGGCGGGCGCTATCTAGCGCGATGCGGCTGGTGGCGATGCAGTCCGCCCAGTTTCCGCGGCTGTTGAAGATGATGAACAAGGGAGCGGGCAGCCGCCATGCGATCTCGTGCCTGCCGGACGCGGCCGCCTGGCGGGTGGCGGCTACTAGGTTCGCGCGCTCGCTGTCGTACCAGGCGAGAGCCTCTTCGGCATCCGCGAAGCCGAGCGGTGGCGGGTCGGTGTCTGCGGCGACCACCGGGATGTCGTAGCGGTGCGGCAATACGGCGGTGGCGGCGGCGTCGGCGGTGCGCAGGTACCAGGTGAGCAGGCGGGTGACCGCGGCGTCGCACTCGGCCGCGAGTTCCTCGGCCGCGGCCCGTTCGGCGGCGTAGACCCGGAGCAGGTCGTGGAACCGGTACCGGTCCGGGGCCACCGACTCCAGCAGGTGGGTGTCGACCAGGAGCTCCAGCGCGTCCTGGGCCGAGTACTCGGGGACGCCGAACAGCGCGGCCGCGGCCGCCGACGAGATCGAGGGCCCATGCCACAGGCCGAGCAGGCAGAACGCGCGGGCCGGGTCGATGCCCTGCTTGTCGGTGCTGGGGGGCAAGGTGGTGAAGCTCACCTCGAAGCTGGCCCGGACCGCGAGGTCCCCGGCACGCATCTCGTCCAGCCGTCGGTGCTCGTCCCTGAGCCGGTCGGCCATCGCCCTGATGGTCCAGCCGCTACGGGTGACCAGGCGTGCCGCGCAGATCCTGATGGCCAGCGGCAGGCCGGCGCAGGCGTCGAGCAGTTCGGCGGCGGCCTCGGGTTCGGCCGCGGCCCGCTCGTCGCCGACCACCTTGACGAACAGCTGCAGCGCCTCGTCATCGTCGAGCACGTGGAGGTCGACCAGCTTGGTGCTGGCCAGGTCGGGCATCCTGCTCCGCGTCGTGACCAGCACCGCGGACGACGCGGAGCCCGGCAGCAGCGGCCTGACCTGGGCCGCGTCGCGCGCGTTGTCCAGCACCACCAGCATCCGGCGGCGGGCCAGCGTGGTCCGGTACCTGGCCGCGCGCTCGTCCTCGTCCACCGGGATGTCCCTGCCGTCCACTCCGAGATCGCGCAGGAACCTGGCCAGCACGTCCGCGGGCAGGAGCGGGGCGGCGGTCGCGCCGAGCAGGTCGACGTACAGCTGGCCGTCGGGGAACCGGCGGCGGACCCGGTGCGCCGCGTGCACGGCCAGGGAGGTCTTGCCGAGGCCGCCCGCGCCGGCCACCACGGCGATGCGGACCGCGCCGGGATCGCCGCTCGCGCCCGCCCCTGACAGCAGGTCGCTCAGCCGTTTCACCTGCTCGTCGCGGCCGGTGAAGTCGGCGACGTCGGCCGGCAGCTGCGCGGGGCCGTAGGCCCCGCGCCTGGCGCCGCGGCCCGGCCGCGGCCCAGGGGGGCCAGAGGGGCCAGGGGGGTTTGGGGGGACGGGCAGTCCCCCCAAGCTCGGGGGGGTCCCCTGGGGGTTCGTCCCCCCGGGGGCAAGCACCGCCCCCCCGGGGGCAAGCACATTCCCCCCGGCGATAAACACCTCGCCCGCCGGGGCCGCGGTGTCCTTAGCCAGCAGGTCGGCGTGCAGCTGGCGCAGTTCGGCACCGGGGTCGACGCCCAGCTGCTCGGAGATGGCGTCCCTGGCCTGGCCGTAGACCTCGAGCGCCTCGGCGTGCCGCCCGGCGCCGTCCAGGGCGCGCATCAGCAGCAGCCACAGGCCCTCCCTGAGCGGATGGTCGGCCAGTAGCCGGCGCAGCTCGGCGACGGCCTGGTCGTGCCCGCCGAGGGTGAGTTCTGCCGTGATCCGCAGTTCGACGGCGCCGAGGCGGAGCTCGGCAAGCCGTTCGGCCTCCGCCTCGACCAGCGGCGTCGGCGGGACGTCGGCCAGCGGACGGCCGTACCACAGGGCGAGGGCCTCGGTCAGCCTGCTGGCCGCCCCTTCCGGGTCTCCGGCGGCGAACGCCCGCCTGCCGTCCCGCACCATGGCCTCGAACAGCAGCGCGTCCGTGTCGTCCCCGCTCACCCGGAGCTGGTAGCCGGGGGCGCGGGTGACCAGCAGGTGCCCGCCGGGGTCGTCCATCAGGCGGCGCAGCCGAAGCACGTAGATGCTCACCAGGTTGGCCGCCCGGGCCGGCGGCTCGGCTCGCCAGAGCTCGCTGATCAGCGTGTCGGCGGACACGATCTGCCCCGGGTGGATCAGCAGCGCGGCCAGCACGGAACGCCACTTGGGGGCCCCGATCCCCAGCCAGTCTTCCCCGGCCCGGACCTCAACCGGCCCGAGCAGACGGAACTTCATCATTACCCGGGATCACTCGCCTCCGGCTAGACGGTCGGCGGTCAGAGCTTTCACTTAACCACGGCTCAATCGGTGCGTAAACATGCGGCCCCAGGATGAGTCGCGTCGGCACCGGAGCCTGCGGCCAGCGGGCGCGCCGGACGGCAACGAGGGCGTCGTCCGACCGGCGCCCTGACCGCCGTCTCGCCTAGCGGGGTGGGCGCGGCGGGAAGCGGTCCTGGTCCCTGGCAGGGGAGAGGGAGGGGCCGGCCTTGTGGCCAGGACCGCCCGGGACCGGCAGCGTGACCGTCGTCCTCGCGCCTCTGGCGGGGGCGGGGACGACGGTCTCCGGGGCTGGCTTCTCGTATCGGGCGGCTCAGCTCTGGCCGTCGAACAGGCTGGTGACCGAGCCGTCGCTGAACACCTCGCTGATCGCCCGCCCCAGCAGCGGCGCGATGGACAGCACGGTGAGCTTGTCGAACCGCTTCTCCTGCGGCACCGGCAGCGTGTTCGTGATGATGATCTCGCTGATCCTGGAGTTCTTCAGGATGTCCACGGCCGCGCCCGACAGCACGCCGTGGGTGGCGGTGGCGATGACCCGGTCCGCGCCCTGCTCGAACAGGGCCTCGGCGGCCTTGGCGATGGTCGCGCCGGTGTCGATCATGTCGTCCACCAGGATGCAGGTGCGGCCCTGCACCTGCCCGACCACCTCGAACATCCGGACCTGGTTGGCCATGTCCGGGTCGCGGCGCTTGTGGATAATGGCCAGCGGGCAGCCGAGCCGGTCGGTCCACCGCTCGCAGACCCGGACCCGCCCGGCGTCGGGCGCGACCACGGTGACCTGGCTGACATCGAGCTTCTTCTCGACGTAGCTGGCCAGGATGGGCAGCGCGAACAGGTGGTCGACCGGACCGTCGAAAAAGCCCTGGATCTGGGCGGTATGCAGGTCGACCGCCATCAGCCGGTCAGCGCCCGCGGTGGCGAACAGGTCAGTCATCAGCCGGGCAGAGATCGGTTCGCGGCCCCGGTTCTTCTTGTCCTGCCGCGCGTAGCCGAAGAACGGCGTCACCACCGTGATGCGCCTGGCCGAGGCCCGCTTGAGGGCGTCGACCATGATCAGCTGCTCCATGATCCATTCGTTGATGGGCGAGGTGTGGCTCTGCAGCGCGAAGACGTCGCAGCCGCGGACCGAGTCCAGGAAGCGGACGAAGATCTCGCCGTTGGCGAAGTCGAAGAGCTTGGTGGGGGTCGGCTTGATGCCCAGGCACGCCGCCACCTCCTCGGCCAGCTCAGGGAAAGCGCGGCCCGAGACGAGCAGCATTTTCTTCGCGCCCGACGGCATCTCGTTCACCTGTCCTGCGCCCCTTTATCGTCGTCCGCGGCGGGTGCTTCCGGCCCTTGGGATTCCGGCTGGGGGGCCTGGCGGGCGCGGGCGGCGGCCGCGGCCGGCCCCGTGCCTGGCCGCTGCCGCTCCACCCATCCGGCCGAGTTGTGCTGCCTGCCGCGGGCGATGCCGAGTGCTCCCGGCGGCACGTCCTCGGTGATCACCGAGCCGGCGGCGGTGTACGCCCCGTCCCCGAGGGTCAGCGGGGCCACCAGGACCGTGTCGCTGCCGGTGAACACGTGCGAGCCGATCGTGGTGCGGTGCTTGGCCATGCCGTCGAAGTTCGCGAAGATCGTGGCCGCGCCGATGTTCGAGTACTCGCCGATGTCCGCGTCGCCCACGTAGGTCAGGTGCGGCACCTTGGCCCCCTCGCCCACGGTGGCGTTCTTCAGCTCCACGTGGGTGCCGATGTGCGCGCCAGGGCCGATCCGGGTGCCGGGGCGCAGCCGGGCGTACGGCCCGACGCTCGCGCCTGGGCCGATCTCGGCCGACTCGCAGACGCTGTACAGGACGGTCGCGTCCTCGCCCACCGAGGTATCCCTGAGCAGGCAGTCGGGGCCGATCCGGGCTCCCGGCCCGATGTCCGTCCGCCCTTCCAGGTGCGTACCGGGCAGGATCTCCGCGTCCGGCGCCAGCGTCACGTCCACGTCGATCCAGGTCGACGACGGATCCATGACCGTGACGCCGGCCCGCATCCACTCCTCGAGCAGGCGCCCGTTGTAGGCGTGCTGCACCTGAGCGAGCTGAACCCGGTCGTTCACGCCCTGGATCTCCGCCGCGTCGGGGGCGAGGACCGTACCCGCCGGATGGCCGTCGCCCCGCAGGATGCCCACCACGTCGGTGAGGTACTCCTGGCCCTGCGCGTTGCTGGTGGCGACCCGCTTGATCGCGTCGGCCAGCAGGGCGCCGTCAAAGGCGTAGCAGCCGGAGTTGATCTCGTCGATGGCCCGCTGCGCCGCGGTGGCGTCGGCATCCTCCACGATCTCGGCTAGCGAGCCGCCGTCGTCCCTGACGATGCGCCCGTAGCCGGACGGGTCGGGGACCCGGGCGGTGAGCACGGTCACCGCGTTCCCCGCGGCGTGCTCCCTGACCAGCGCGGCGAGCGTCTGGGCGCGCAGCAGGGGCATGTCGCCGTAGGTCACCACGACGATGCCGCGCAGGTCGCCGAGCGCCTCGGTCACCATGCGTACCGCGTGGCCGGTGCCGCCCAGCCGGTCCTGCACGACCACCCGCACGTCCGGGGCGTACCTGGCCGCTTCTGTGCTGACCTCGTCCCGGCCGTGACCGGCCACCACGACGAGGCGCTGCGGGCCGAGCCCTGCCGCCGCCGCCAGCGCGTGCCCGAGCATGCTGCGGCCGCACAGGGAATGCAGCACCTTCGGGATCCGTGATCTCATCCGCGTGCCCTCGCCCGCGGCGAGGACGATGACGGCGACCGGGCGAGGTTGGCTCACGGCGGCAAGTCTCCTCGGGTTACGCGCCGGCAGCTGCGCTCAGCGGAGGGAATCAGCCCGCCGAACCGCCAGCCGGCACTGGTCAGGATGCTTCGGTTTCCTGGATGCGACGGGGAATGTGTTTACCAGCCCCTCATCTGCAGGATACCGTCCGGCGGCCATGACCGGATGGCTGGTTCCGTGACGGCCCGAAGGGTTTCCCGCCCGGGCCTCTGCTCCCTAGCGTACGGGCACGAGCCCGGGAAGCCGACCGGCCTGATCAGCCGGGCTCTTTCCCTGCGGACTTCTTAACCGCAGGTGACTGGCCATTCCCGCGTGCTCCGGGTGCCTCCTTACCTTCCTGGCCGGCCCCGACGATTTCGCTGGGCTCGAAGCCGGCGTCTCCGGCCACTGCGGCCAGTTCGGCGCCGAGCGGCTCGGGCGCGGTTGCGGTCTTGGGGCGAGGGCCGGTGAGCAGCGAGGCGACGGCGGCGATCAGGCTGGCCGCGATCGCGAACGCGAACGCGACCCCGAGGCCGTCGTGGAACGGGCCGGTGATCAGGTGCGGGAAGAACTGGCGCCCGGTGACGTAGGCGGCGTGGCCGGTGGGCAGGTGCCCGAGCAGCGGGCCGAGCAGCTGCTGCATCGGGTTGTAGCCGAGGAAGGCCGCGAACAGGACGCCGATCGGCGGCAGGTGCGATATCTGCTGCGCGGCCGACGCCGGGATGCCCTGCGCGACCAGGCCGCCGGACAGGGCGACCGGCAGCTTGCTGGACAGGCCGGCCACCATCAGCGAGAAGAAGACCCCGATGGACAGCACGAACGAGGTGTTCATGAAGGTGGCGATCATGCCGCCGGCCGCGCCGCGCTGGTTGGCGGGCACCGCGTTCATCATCTCGGCCCGGTTCGGCGAGGCGAACAGGCCGGACCCGAAGCCGTTGAGCGCGATGATCAGCGCGAACTCCCAGTAGGTGAAGTTCACCGGCAGGAACAGCAACATGAAGAAGGTCAGCCCGGTCAGCAGCGCCCCGCCGACGGTGAACGCCTTGGCGCCGTACCGGTCGGACAGGATGCCGGACAGCGGCGCGGAGAGCAGGAAGCCGATGGTCAGCGGGACCAGGTAGATGCCCGCCCACAGCGGGGTCTGGCTGAAGCTGTACCCGTGCAGCGGCAGCCAGATGCCCTGCAGCCAGATGATCAGCATGAACTGCATGCCGCCGCGGCTCAGCGCCAGCATGAAGTTGGCGACGTTGCCCGCGGCGAAGGCGCGGATCTTGAACAGGGAGAGCCGGAACAGCGGCTCGGCGACCTTGGTCTCCACGACGCCGAACACCACCAGTAGCGCGATCCCGCCGAAGATGGCGGTCAGCACCCATGGGCTGGTCCAGCCCATGGGGTGCCCGCCGTAGGGCAGCAGGCCATAGGTGATGCCGACCAGGATCGCGACCAGCCCGGTGGCGAACAAGATGTTGCCCCACCAGTCCATCCGGGCGTGCTTTCGCACCCCGATGTCCTTCAGCATGAAGTACGCCCACACGGTGCCGAACGCCCCGATCGGCGCCGAGACCAGGAACACCAGGTGCCAGTTGATCGGGCCGAGCACGCCGCCGAGCAGCAGCCCGAGGAACGAGCCGGCGATCGCGGCGATCGAGTTGATGCCCAGCGCGGTGCCGCGCTGGTTGGACGGGAACGCGTCGGTGAGGATCGCGGTGGAGTTGGCGAACAGGAACGCGCCGCCGATGCCCTGCACGATCCGCCAGCCGATCAGCCATAGCGCCCCGGCCGTGCCGTGCTGCCAGGTGACGGTCAGGAAGATCGAGGCCACGCTGAAGATCGCGAACCCGAGGTTGTACATCCGCACGCGGCCGAACATGTCGCCCAGCCGCCCGAAGCTGACCACCAGCACCGCGGACACCACGAGGAACCCCATGAACATCCACAGCAGGTAGCTGGTGTTCTGCGGGCTCAGCGGGTTCAGCCCGATGCCGCGGAAGATGTCCGGCAGCGCGATCAGCACGATGGACTGGTTGATCGTCGCCATCAGCACGCCCAGCGTGGTGTTGGACAGCGCGATCCACTTGTAGTGCGGACCCGGCCCGGCGGTGGCGGTCGCGGCGCCGCGCGAGTGGCCGCGCCGCCCGTTTGCCCCGCCCTCACCCTCGCCGGGCATGCCAGCACCCGGCTGACCAGAATTCGAAGTCATATGGCCTAAGCCCTCACAGGTAACTTTGGCATCATCAGAAACTTGCTTGGCGTCAACTAACTATAACGCACGGGCCCAGCGAGCCGCCGGGCCGGGACGATCCGCCCAGGTCGCGATCCAGGGGCCGGACCGCGCTTGCGGCGGCCCGTTCCGCGATCCCTGGCCCGTTCCGCGCCGCTCATGCCAAGAGCATGCCACCCTGTGATCCTCATCTGAGGCCAGCGCGTACTTGAATCGCGGGCCCGCGCATAGCCCGCGCCCCGCCGATGCTGGCGTGACGGGGGTGTCGGCTGGGGTTGTCTGCGACTTCAGCGGGCGCGAGCCTTCAGGGTGAGGGGGCCCCTGCCCCCATCCATCGGGGGCAGGGGCCCCCTCACCCCATCGGCAGGCGGGCGTGCGGATGCATCGGCAGGCGGGCGTGCGGATGCGGCTGTGACACGCGCGGCTGGCGGGATTACGGCGGACGGCGCGCTGGTGCCCGCGCGCTGACCGGGGCTGGAGTGAACGGGGAACCCGTCGGACCAGGCCCCGTCGATGCTCCACAGAAAGATCGGGGGATGGGCCCCCGCGGTGACGAGAGTCGCAGCGGCGACGGACTAGATCGCAAGCCTGAGGACCGCTCCCGGGGAAGGATTCGAACCTTCGTTAACGATTCCAAAGACCGTCGTCCTGCCTGGCTAGACGACCCGGGAATGTTCGAGTCATTACTGTACCTGGAATTTGCCCGCAGGACCGGCCCGAGCGGCCCTGTGTAGCTGGGCCGTCCAACGCACCAGAGGCGGCCGTCGCTTGAAGATGGGCGCATGCAGGCGCGGCGGGCGGGTAGAGGTGGCCAAAGAACCCGGTCAGCAAGATCGGCGTGCCGTGACGAGAGTGACACGGAGCGCTGGCGCGTCTCGAATGATGAGACGTTAGTCAGGGGGCTGCATACGAAATTCATAGGTTCATTTGCAGAAATTCACTCGCTAGGCCTTGCCTAACCTACGGTGTCGTAGGCTACGGTTACGTAAGCGTACAAAAGTTCCTGCCCGTTTCGCCGAAGTTCCAGAGGAGCACGATGACCACTTCTCCCGATACCGTCCACGCGGCTGAAGCCACCACCGAACAAGCCCGGCTGGGCGCCATCGCAGCCGGCCAGGCAGGGCCTGCGTCTGCCGGAACCATCGGGAGAACCACCAGAACGGCCACCGGAACCCAGCTGCGCACCACCAAGCCAGACTTTGCCGAGGAGCCGACCTCGACGCTCCAGCGCGTCCTGGTGGGGGTGTTCGTGGCCATCCCGCTCGTGGCGCTGGTCGCCGCCATCCCGCTGCTGTGGGGCTGGGGCCTGGGCTGGCACGACGTGGTGATCGCGCTGGTCTTCTACTGGGTGTCCGGGCTCGGCATAACGGTGGGCTACCACAGGTACTTCACGCACGGCTCGTTCAAGGCGAAGACCGGCCTGCGGGTCGGCCTGGCGATCGCGGGCAGCCTGGCCATCGAGGGACCCGTCATCACCTGGGTGTCGGACCACCGCAGGCACCACAAGTACAGCGACAAGGAAGGCGACCCGCACTCGCCCTGGCGGTACGGAGAAGACTGGAAGGCGCTGTCCAAGGGCCTGCTTTACGCGCACATCGGCTGGCTCTTCGACCCGAACAAGACCTCGCAGGAGAAGTTCTCCCCCGACCTGCTCGCCGACCGGCGGATCAGCAAGGTCGACGCCTGGTTCCCCGGGCTCGTCGCGGTCACGCTGCTGCTCCCCCCGCTTATCGGCGGCCTGTGGGGGATGTCCTGGCAAGGCGCGGTGACCGCCTTCTTCTGGGCCAGCCTGGTACGCGTCGCGCTGCTGCACCACGTCACCTGGGCCATCAACTCCATCTGCCACACGTTCGGCAGCGAGGAGTTCGAGGTCCGTGACAAGTCGAAGAACGTGTCCTGGATGGCGATCGCGTCCTTCGGCGAGTCCTGGCACAACCTGCACCACGCGGATCCGACCTGCGCGCGGCACGGCGCACTGAAGGGCCAGCTCGACCCGAGCGCACGCGTCATCTGGGCGCTGGAGAAGCTGGGCTGGGCCTACGACGTGCGCTGGCCGGACGAGGAACGGCTCACGGCCAAGCGGCCTGCCATGGCGACGAGGAAATTCGGCTCGATGACACGGCGCGCCGGCCGGGTACGTGGCACGGTGTCCGCGGAGTCGCGATGATGAACAGGTGACTGCGCAACCGCATACATCCGGCCGCAAGAGGATGACCGGGAAGGAACGGCGGGAGCAGCTACTCAACATCGGCCGCCGCCTGTTCGCCGAACGGGGATTCGAGGGAACCTCGATCGAGGAGATCGCCGCGCAGGCGGGCGTGTCCAAGCCGGTGGTGTACGAGCACTTCGGCGGCAAGGAAGGCCTCTACGCCGTGGTCGTCGACCGCGAGGTGGAGCGCCTGCTGGCCATGGCGACCACGCAGCTAGGCGGCGACCATACCCGGGCGAAGTTCGAGGCCGCGGCGGTGAGCCTGCTCAGGTACATCGACGACAACACCGACGGTTTCCGGATCCTGGTCAGGGATTCCAACCCCGGCTCGGGCACCGGCACCTACGGCACGCTGCTGAGCGACATCGCCGGCCAGGTCGAGTACATCCTGGCCGACTTCCTCGCCTCCCGCGGCCACGACCCCAAGCTCGCGCCGCTGTACGCCCAGATGCTGGTGGGCATGGTCGCGTTCACCGGGCAGTGGTGGCTCGACGCGCGCAAGCCCAAGCTGGAAGAGGTCGCTGCCAACCTGATCGACCTGGCCTGGAACGGCCTCTCCCAGCTGGACTCGAACGGAAGGGACTCCAAGGGGCTGAGGGGTTCAGCCGAGCGCTAGCGCCCGGGCGGCACCGGGCGCGAGCGTGACGGCCCCTCCGCCCGCAGCCGCGGACGGCAGGCCCTCGGCCACCCACGCGCGGTACCCGCCGATCACGTCGGTGGCGTGGTGCAGGCCCAGGTCCAGCAGGGCCGCCGCGGCCAGGCTGGAGGTGTACCCGTCCACGCAGAAGACGATGATCCGGTGGTCGTACCCGGTGACCCAGGGCAGCCGGGCGTCGGAGAACGGATCGAGCCGCCACTCCAGGTGGTTCCGCTCCACGATCGTCGACCCGGGTATCTCGCCCTGCGCGGCGCGCTGCGCGGCGGGCCGGATGTCGACGAGCACGCCGCCCCCGGACAGCTCGCCGAAGGCCTGGCGTGGCGTCACGCGGACCAGGCGGGCCCGCGCGGAGGCCAGGATCTCGTCGATGGTGCGGGCCCCCTGCGGCCGGACGGCTACCATGTCGCGGCGCCTTCGGTGCTCAGCATGACCAGGCCGCCCGGCGTCAGCTCGTAACGCGTCATGGCCGGCAGCGGCGGCGAGTAGGCGTGCACGCTCACCGCCACCGACGACGCGGCCGCGTTGCGCACGTCGTGGATGTAGCGGGGGCCGAACGCGCGCGCCCCGCCCGCCCCGATCGGCTTGGCCAGTACCTGGCCGGTGGTGCGGGCCCCCACCACCCGGCGCTCCGCCAGGCTGCCCCAGACCACGGCGAACGCGCCGGCCGACCCGCCATGGTCGTGGAAGCCGGTCGCCTGGCCGGGCAGCCAGCTGATCACCCACACCTCGTGGCTGTCGTCGAGGTGTATCCGCTCGTACCAGCGGCCCGCCGGGTTCAGCCGAACCCGGCCGAGCCAGTCCGCGGGGTTCGCCGCCAGCCGCCGCACCACGTCGGCAAGCTGGCGCGCCCCGAGTACCTGGCCGGGATGCGGACGGGCGGGTGTGGCCGGCCGGATCATCGTGCTCATTTTCGCGTCTCTCCTCACGTTGACACCGCCGGCGGCAGGCGCCGGCGAAAAGGGCGAACCGAAGAGACCAGACGTGCTGGCGGCGGGGGCTGGGCCGGGCCGGCCTGGTCAGGGTGTGCCGGCCAGACATCGCATGACGCCGGGCGCCAACGGGAGAGCGCCGACGTGAACGCGCTGACGGGCAGGCGTTGACGGGTGAGGCAGGGCAGGCATGCCACGACGCATGCGGAGATCCTGCCAGAGTTTTCCTATTAAATCAATAGGAAAAAAGGGATAAGCAGGTCAGCCGGGGCGATGAGCCACGGCGAACACGCGGCGGAACGGGAAAATGGTGCCGAACGACCGAGGTGGATACGCCCGGCGAAGCTCCGTGCCGTACTCGGCGAGGAAGTCCCCGGCCCGTTCCGCATCCAGTGCGGCCAGCACGGGACGGAGCCCGGTGCCCTTATACCACTCGAGCACCGGGTCCTCACCCTGCAGGATGTGCACGTACGTCGTCTCCCAGGCGTCGACCTCGCAGCCGGCCCTGGACAACAGTTCCGCGTAGTCCGCCGGGTCGGCCGTTTGCCGGTTCAGCTCCACGTCCCGCAGCAGCGGGCGCCACCGGGCCGAGGCCGCCAGCTCGCGCAGGAGCGCGTGCGACGGCTGGTCGAAGTTGCCCGGGACCTGAAAGGCCAGCCAGCCGTCGGCAGCCAGCCGGTCCGCCCAGCGGACCAGTAGCTCGCGATGGCCGGGCACCCACTGCAGCACCGCGTTGGAAATGATCACATCAGGCAGGCTCTGAGGCTCCCAGTGCCGTACATCGTCGATCATGAACGACAACCCAGGCGCGTGGCTCGTCGCAACCGGTCCTGAGCCTGGCGGCGCCGGCGATCGCGGGACGGTTTCCTTGACGAGCCTGCGGGCCGCCTCGATCATCTCGGCCGAGTTGTCCACGCCGCACACGGCGGCGGCGGGCCAGCGCTCCGCGAGCAGAGCGGTCAGGTTGCCTGGGCCGCAGCCCATGTCGACCACGTATCCGGGAAGCTCAGCTCCGACCCTGGCGAGCAGGTCAAAGAACGGCCTGGCGCGCTCGCCTCCAAACCGCAGATAAAGGGCCGCGTCCCACATAGTGGTCAATCCTTGTCTGATACCGAGAGGCACAGTGCTGGCCACGGGGGACGCCCCCTGGCGCCCCTGCCAGCCGACCTGCTTCCCCTTGTACATGAGGGCGAGTCTTGACGTCAAGAGATACGCTCTAGTAATGGGCCAGCGCGCCGGTCCCGGCATCGAACCGCACTCCGACGACGAGATCCTCGGCGAGCCGCTGCTACGGGACGAGGTGGACGACCTGGTCGCCGCGTGGCGAGCGCAGCGGCCCGATCTGGACGTGGAGCCGATGCAGGTGCTCAGCCGGATCTCCCGGCTGGCCCGGCACCTGGACATCGCGCGGCGCGGCGCGTTCACCGAGCACGAGCTCGAGTCGTGGGCGTTCGACGTGCTCTCGGCGCTGCGCCGGCAAGGGCCGCCGTTCCAGCTCACCCCGGGCGCGCTGCTCCGCGCCACCCTGGTTACCTCCGGCACCATGACAAACCGGATCGACCGGCTGGCCGCCGAGGGGCTCGTCCGCCGCGAGCCGGATCCCAGGGACAAGCGGGGCGTGCTTGTCACCCTCACCGACCGGGGACAGGAACGGGTGGACGCGGCGCTGGCCGGGTTGCTGCGCCGCGAGCGAGCGCTGCTGGCGGGCCTGGACGACGGCGAGCGCGGGCACCTGGCCGACCTGATGCGGATCCTGCTCGCCCCGTTCGACGCGGCGGAGTAGCGCTCAGGCGTCGAGCTCAGCCGTCGAACTGGGCCGCGACGGTCAGCCAGCGCTCTTCGAGGTCTGACTTCTCCGCCTGGGTGGCCCTGAGATCGGCGCCGAGCGACGTGAGCTTCTCGTAGTCGGTCGCGTTCGCGGCCAGCTCGGCGGTGAGGTCGGCCGCACGGGCCGTGAGCCGGTCCAGCTGGCGCTCGAGGCGCTGCAACTCCTTGCGCGCGGTGCGCTCCCCGGCCGCCGCGGCCGGGGACCCTGCCGCCTGGGACCGGGGCGCGGGCGCGCGGCGGGCGGCCCGGAACCCGGTCCAGGTACTCGTCCACCCCGCCGCCGAGGAAGGAGACCGCGCCGTCCCCGAGCAGCGCGACCACGTGCTCGGTGACCCGCTCGAGGAAGTACCGATCGTGGCTGACCACCACCAGCGTGCCGGGCCAGCCGTCGAGCAGGTCCTCGAGCTCGGTCAGCGTCTCGATGTCCAGGTCATTGGTCGGCTCGTCGAGGAGCAGCACGTTGGGTTCGGTCATGAGCAGCAGGAGCATCTGGACCCGGCGCCGCTCGCCGCCGGACAGGTCGCCGATCGGTGTCCACTGCCGTTCCGCGGTGAAGCCGAGCCGTTCGAGCAGCTGGCCCGCTGATAGCTCGCGGTCGCCGACCTGGATGCGCAGCCGGATCTCCTCCACCGCCTCGCGGACCCGCTGGTCCGGGTCGAGCTCGGTGAGCTCCTGGGACAGGTGGGCCAGCCGCACGGTCTTGCCCCTGACGATCGTCCCGTCGGCGCGCGGCCCGCCGGGCGCGTCCAGCCCCGCGCCGTCGAGCACCCGCAGCAGCGAGGTCTTGCCGCTGCCGTTGACGCCGACGATCCCGACCCGGTCGCCGGGGCCGAGCCGCCAGGTCACCCGGTTCAGCAGCGGGCGCTCGCCGGCCGATACCGTTACGTCTTCCAGCTCGATGACCGTCTTGCCTAGCCGGGCGGTGGCCAGCCTGGTCAGCTCGACGGTGTCCCTGGGCGGCGGCTCCGCCGCGATGAGCGCGTTCGCGGCCTCGACGCGGAACTTCGCCTTGGTGGTCCGGGCCCGGGCGCCGCGCTGCAGCCAGGCGAGCTCCTTGCGGGCCAGGTTGCGGCGGCGCCGCTCGGTGGCTTCCTCGCTGCGCTCGCGCTCGGCCTGGGCGAGCACGTAGGCCGAGTAGCCGCCCTCGGCGGAGTGCACCTGTCCCCGGTCGACCTCCCAGGTCCGCTCGCAGAACGAGGTCGAGCAGCCAGCGGTCGTGGCTGACCACGACGACCGCACAGCCTCGGTCGCGCAGGTGCCGGCCGAGCCAGTCGATCGCCTCGATGTCCAGGTGGTTGGTGGGCTCGTCGAGCAGCAGCACGTCCTGCTCGGCCACCAGCAGCGAGGCGAGCGCGACCCGCCTGCGCTCGCCGCCGGACAGCTGCCCGGACGGCGCGTCCAGGCCGATCCCGGGTAGCAGCTCGGCCATTATCGCGCGCGCCCGCGGGTCCGCTTCCCAGGGGGTGCTCGTGGCTCCGCCGGGGAACACTATCTCGCCGACCGTCCCGGCCAGCTGGTCGCCCTGCGGCAGGTAGCCGAGCCGCAGGCCGGCCGCCATGGCCACCCGGCCGGAGTCGGGCGCGACCCGGCCGGCCAGCAGCGTGAGCAAGGTGGACTTCCCCGCGCCGTTCCGGCCCACCACCCCCACCCGGTCCCCGGCGGACACGCCGAGCGAGACGCCGTCGAGCAGCGTGCGGTGGGCGTAGGCCTTGGCCGCCTTCTCCAGGCTGATCAGGTTCACCGCGGCCCGGTCACCTCGCCGGGGAGACGATGACCGCGCCGGCCACCGGCCCGCTGGCCCGGGCCACCGACCGGCACACACCCGCGCCGGACAGCGACGCGGCCAGGTCGAGGGCGCGCTCCGCGCTGGCCGCGAGGAACACGCAGGTCGGTCCAGAACCGGATACCAGCGCACCGAGCGCGCCCAGTTCCAGCCCGGCGGCCAGCGTCTTGCGCAGCGCGGGGAACAGCGCCAGCGCGGCCGGCTGCAGGTCGTTGCTCAGCGCCCGGCCGACCAGCCGGGCATCGCCCGAGCGCAACGCCGACATGAGCGCGGGGTCCAGTTCGGGCTCGGCCGGGACGTCACCACCCTCGCGGGCCCGCTGCCGGTCCAGCGCCGCGTACACCGCGGGCGTGGACAGGTGCCCGTCGGCGAAGGCGAGCACCCAGTGGTACTTGGTCGCCGGGGCCAGCGCCGGCGTCAGCCGCTCGCCCCGGCCACGTCCCACCGCGGTCCCGCCGAGCACCGCGAAGGCGACGTCACTGCCGACCCGGGCGGCGATCTCGGCGAGCTGCGCCGGACCGAGGCCGCCGGCCCAGAGTTCGTTGCAGGCGACCAGGGCCGCGGCCGCGTCGCCGCTCCCGCCGGCCAGCCCGGCCGCCACCGGGATCCGTTTGGCGATGGTTATGTGCACGCCGGGGGCGGCCGGTATCGCGGCCCGCAGCGCGGCCACCGCGCGCAGCGCCAGGTTGTCCTCGTTTACGGGAACCCGGTCCGCGCCCTCGCCGCTGACCGTGACCCCGTCGCGCTCGGCGCGCTCCGCGGTGATCTCGTCGAACAGCGAGACGGCGTGGAAGACCGTCACCAGGTCGTGGTAGCCGTCGGCACGCGGCGGACCCACGGCGAGCTGGAGGTTGAGTTTGGCGGGTACCCGCACGGTCACTGGGGTCACCATGACCTCCGAATGCTATCCCGGCCTTCAGGCCGGGGAGGACGCCGCTTCCCGGCGAGGCGGGACGGCGGGGCGAGGCACGGACACGTCCGGCGCGCCTTCACCGTTCTTACGAAAAAGTGTGCGATTCTATATAGGTGAGGACAGCGTATCGGTGCCGGGCATACCCCGATGCGGAGCAGCAGGCAGTGCTGAACCGCACCTTCGGCTGCGTCCGCGTGGTATGGAACCGGACGCTGGCCGAACGTCACGCCCGCTGGCACCGTGAGCGTCAAGGCACCACCTACGCGGAAACCGACCGGGCGCTGACCGCGATGAAGAAAGAACCCGGGCTGGCATTCCTGAACGAGGTGTCTTGCGTGCCGCTGCAGCAGGCGCTGCGGCACCAGCACAAGGCGTTCAGCGCGTTCTTCGCCAAGCGGGCCCGCTACCCCCGGTTCAAGTCCCGGGTCGGCCGACAGTCTGCGCACTACACCCGGTCGGCGTTCACCATGCGCGGCGGTGTGCTGCAGCTGGCGAAGACGGCCGCGCCGCTGCGATTCATCTGGACGTGGCCAGAGATCGACGTGACTGCGCTGGACCCGGCGATGGTGATCGTCTCCCGGGAGCCGGACGGCCGCTGGTACGTGACCTTCACCGCCGATACCGATGCTCCCGCGATGCTGCCGCGGACAGGGCATGCCGTCGGCGTGGATCTCGGCGTGAAGGACTTCGTCGTCACCAGTGACGCGCAGCAGATCGCCAATCCGCGCCACCTGCAGCGCAAGGCCCGGAATCTGACCCGCTACCAGCGGCGTCTGGCCCGTTGCCAGCCAGGTAGCAGGAACCGGCGCAAGGCCGCCGCGAAGGTCGCCCGCGCCCACCGCAAGGTCCGCAACGCCCGGCAAGATTTCCTGCACCGCGCCAGCACCCGGCTGGTCCGCGAGCACGACACGATAGTGATCGAGGACCTGAACGTGGCCGGAATGGTCCGCAACCGCAGGCTGGCCCGGGCTATCTCGGACTGCGGGTGGGGCGAGTTCCGTCGCCAGCTCACTTACAAGTGTCAGCGATACGGCCGCGAGCTGGTCGTGACGGGCCGTTGGTACCCGAGTTCTAAACCTGCTCGGCGTGCGGGCACCTGCTCGCGCAGCTTCCCCTTGCCGTTAGGCACTGGACATGCCCATCCTGCCGCACCCGGCACGACCGGGACATCAACGCGGCCAAGAACATCCTTGCGGCAGGTCTTGCCGTAGCCCGGGGCTCCCCGGGCGATGCCTGCGGAGGCGATGTCAGACATTCCGGGTCCTCCCGGATGCAGTCGCCGACGAAACAGGAACCCCGGCCCGCGAGGGCTGGATTCCTCGTCCTTCAAGGCGGGGAGCAGTCAAGATGGTGAAATCGTACGCGGTGCGGCCGGTGGTGCCGACTGGCGCGCCGCGGCCAGCCGCGCGAACTCCGTGACGTCGAGCGATTCCCCGCGGACGCCGGGGTCGATGCCCGCCGCGCGGAGCAGCCGTTCGGCCTCGGGTGCCGAGCCGGCCCAGCCGGACAGCGCGGCGCGCAGCGTCTTGCGACGCTGCCGGAAGGCCGCGTCGACGACCGCGAAGACCTCCTCGCGGCTCGCCGCCGTGTCCGGCGGATCCCGCCGGGCGAACGCGACCAGCCGGGAGTCCACGTTCGGCACCGGCCAGAACACGCTGCGCGGCACCGGCCCGGCCGGCCGGACCGCGGCGAACCAGGCCAGTTTCACCGACGGCGCGCCGTACACCCGTGATCCCGGCGGGGCGCACATCCGGTCCGCCACCTCGGCCTGGACCATGACCAGTCCCCGCCCCAGCGACGGCAGGGCCACCAGCAGGTGCAGCAGCACCGGCACCGCCACGTTGTACGGCAGGTTCGCCACCAGGATCGACGGCACCGCGGTCAGGTCCGGCCCGGTGACGTGCAGCGCGTCCGCACCGATCACGACCAGCCGGCCTGCCAGCCCCGGCGCGCGGGCGGCAACCGTCCGTGGCAGCTCGGCGGCCAGCACCGGGTCGATCTCCACCCCCACCACCTGGCCGGCGCCCGCCTCGAGCAAGGCGAGCGTGAGCGAGCCAAGCCCCGGGCCCACCTCGAGCACCACATCCTCGGGCCGCAACGCCGCCAGCGCGGCGATCCGGCGCACGGTTCCCTGCTCCACGACGAAGTTCTGGCCTAGCCGCTTAGACGGCCGCACCTCCAGCCGCCCGGCGAGCTCCCTGATGTCCCCAGGAGTGAGCAGGCGCACCACCGCGCCCTCCGCTACCACGGCACCTTGCTTCACCAACCGCCACGATGTGACATCGTAGCGGTTATAACCGGCACGATGTCACATCGTTGCGGTTGCGAACGGGACCTGAAGCGGGCGCCAACGGAGAATGCTGGCCGCCAACCAGAGCGGGAGTGGCAGCTGGTGCAGCAGGGCCCTGCGGGACCCGAGTGACCGGGGCAGCGGGAGCGGAGGCAGCGGGAGCGGAGGCGGCGGGAGCGGAGGCCGCGGGCGGCGGGGCGGCGGGGCAAGGGTGCTACCAGGGGCCGAAGGTGCGCTGGGCGGTGGCGGTGACCGTGTCGCACAGGTCCGCCAGGTCCATTCCCTTGACCTCGGCCAGGCAGCGCAGCGTGTCGGCGGTCAGCGCGGGCTCGTTGGGCTTGCCGCGGTTGGGGACCGGGGTGAGGAACGGCGCGTCGGTCTCGGCCAGGATGAGGTCGGCCGGGGCGGCCGCGGCGGCGTCCCGCAGCGGCTGCGCGTTGCCGAACGTGACGTTGCCGGCGAACGACATCACGTAGCCCGCCTCGGCGCACTGCTTGACCATGGTCACATCGCCGGAGAAGCAGTGGAACACCACCCGGTCCGGCGGGCCCTCCTCCTCCAGGATGCGCAGCACGTCGGCGTGCGCCTCCCGGTCGTGGATCATCAGCGCCTTGCCGGACCGCTTCGCGATCTTGATGTGCTCACGGAACCACCAGCGCTGGACGCCGGGCTCGGCGTGGTGGCGGTAGTAGTCCAGCCCGGTCTCGCCGACCGCGACGACGCGCGGCCGGGCGGCCAGCTTCTCGATCCCGGCCAGCACCTCGCCGGCGGCGGGGCTGCCGGGGGCCGGGGCGCCCGTGCCGACCTCGGCGGAGACGGCCTGGGTCTCGTTGGGGTGGATGGCGACCGCGGCGTAGAACCCCGTCGTGCTCCGCGGCGCAGCGCGCGGACCAGCGGGAGGACGCCAGGTCGGTGCCGACGGTAATGACCCGGGCGATGCCGGCCGCCCGGGCGGCGGCGACCACCGCGGGCACCGGCAGCTCCACCATGTCCAGGTGGGTGTGGCTGTCCAGCGCCGGCCGAGGGAGCGGGGAGGGCTGTGCCGGGGCCGTCACCATGGCCCGTTCGGCTGATAAGAAGTCATTCCGCGCCGAGCCGGGCAAGTTCGTCATCCACCACCGACGTATCCAGCTTGGTGAACAGCGGCTTGGGCGTGGCCAGCGGGGTTCCGGCCCGCAGCGGAACCGAGGACCAGCGCGGCGCGGCGTCGTAGCTCCCGGTGATCACCGGGTAGGACGGCCCGCCCGCCTCGTCGACCTCCTCGACGCGCGGCATGTCCGACCAGGTCCCCGAACCACCCAGCATCTCGTGCACCTGCTGCGAGGAGCGGGGCAGGAACGGGGTGAGCAGCGTCTTGGCGTCGTCGACCAATTGCAGGGCCACGTGCAGCACGGTACGCATCCGCTCCGGGTCGGCTTCGCGCAGCTTCCACGGCGCCTGCTCGGAGAAGTACTTGTTGGCGTCGCCCACCGTCCGCATCGCCTCGTTGATGGCGAACTTGAACCGCGACGCGGACAGGTGCACGCCCACGGTGCCGAACGCCTTCTGCGACCGGGCCAGCAGGTCCCGGTCCAGGTCGGTCAGGCCCCGCCCGCCAGGTGGGGCTGCCTCCGGTATCGACCCGATGTTCTTGGCCGCGAACGAGACCGCGCGGTTCACCAGGTTCCCCCAGGTCGCGACCAGCTCGTCGTTGTTGCGGCGGACGAACTCGCTCCAGGTGAAGTCGGTGTCCTGGTTCTCCGGTCCGGCCACGGCCACGTAGTAGCGCAGCGCGTCCACGTCGTAGCGGGCCAGGAAGTCCCTGACGTAGATGACCACCGCGCGGGAGGAGGAGAACTTGCGGCCCTCCATGGTCAGGTACTCGCTCGAGACCACCTCGGTCGGCAGGTTCAGCGTGCCGAGCGGGCCGGGCTGGCCGCCGCGGTTGCCGAGCCCGCTGTAGCCGAGCAGCATGGCCGGCCAGATCTCGGAGTGGAAGACGATGTTGTCCTTGCCCATGAAGTAGTACGCCTCGGCGTCCGGCTCGTTCCACCAGGCCCGCCAGGCGTCCGGGTCGCCGGTGCGCCGGGCCCACTCGATCGACGCGGACAGGTACCCGATCACCGCGTCGAACCAGACGTAGATCCGCTTGTCCGGCCGGTCCCGCCAGCCGTCGAGCGGAACGGGCACGCCCCAGTCCAGGTCCCTGGTGATCGCCCGCGGCTGCAGGTCGTCGAGGAGGTTGAGGGAGAACTTGAGCACGTTCGGCCGCCAGTGGCCCGCCTTGGCCTGCAGCCAGCTCCCGAGGACCTCAGCGAACGCGGGAAGGTCCAGGAAGTAGTGCTCGGTCTCGCGGAAGACCGGCGTCTCGCCGTTGATCCTGGACCGCGGGTTGATGAGGTCGGCCGGGTCGAGCTGGTTGCCGCAGTTGTCGCACTGGTCGCCGCGGGCGCTCGGGTAGCCGCAGATCGGGCAGGTGCCCTCGATGTAGCGGTCCGGCAGCGTCCGGCCGGTGGACGGCGAGATCGCGCCCAGCGTGGTCTTGCTGAAGATGTAGCCGTTCTCCAGCAGCCTGACGAAGATCTCCTGGGTGACCGCGTAGTGGTTCAGCGTCGTCGTCCTGGTGAACAGGTCGTAGGTCATGCCCAGGCTGGTCAGGTCGTTGACGATGACCCGGTTATAGCGGTCGGCCAGCTCACGGGCCGACACCCCCTCGGCGTCGGCCTGGACCTGGATCGGGGTGCCGTGCTCGTCGGTGCCGCTCACCATCAGCACCCTGTTGCCCGCCATCCGCTGGTACCGGCTGAACATGTCGCAGGGAAGCCCGAAGCCGGAGACATGACCGATGTGCCTGGGGCCGTTGGCGTAGGGCCAGGCCGGGGCGGACAAGATGGTGCGCATGGCTAAAGCCTAGGGGCAGCGGCCGACTGCTCACGGTGATTAACCGACTCGTCCGGGATGGGGGCCGAAGCCGCGGTCACCGGGTGCCTGGTGTGCTTGATGCCCAGGATGGACAGGAAGAACGTACCCAGGATCACCTGCCAGCTCACGATCAGCGCGGTCACCGAGGGGATCATCAGCCGCAGCGAGTGCTCGTAGTTGAGCTGGTGGAAACCGCGGCCGTGCCAGTAGAGCACCGAGAAGATCAGCCCGGCCAGGCCGGCCAGGCCGAGCAGACCGCCGAGCATGAGCCCGCGCTCCAGGGACAGCTTCTCCAGCAGGCGCGTGACGCGCGGCTCCTCGGGCAGGAAGCCCTCTGATCCGGCGTACACCTGGGTGAACAGCCAGAACAGCACGGCCTGGAAGCCGATCACGACCATCGCCGAGGCGCCGACCAGGGTGTCCACGTCAAAGGTGACAGAGCCGATGCTGAACGGGTGGGGCGCCACGATCGCGCCGATGACCAGCCCCGCGATGAGCAGCGCCAGCCCGGGCAGGAAGAACAGCCAGCGCGGGCTGAACAGCAGCAGGAACCGCAGGTGCCGCCAGCCGTCCCGCCAGGAGCGCAGGTGCGGCGGCCGGCTCCGGCCGTCCTTGGACAAGGTGGTCGGCACCTCGGTCACGTGCTGCCCGGCCAGGGTCGCCTTGACCACCATCTCGCTGGCGAACTCCATCCCGGTCGCCTGCAGGTTGAGCGCCATCACGCTGTCCCGGCTGAAGCCGCGCAGGCCACAGTGGAAGTCGCCGGCCTTGCTGCGGAAGAACAGGCGGCCGATGAAGCTCAGCACCGGGTTGCCGAGGTACCTGTGCAGCGGCGGCATCGCGCCGGGAGCGATCCCGCCGCGGAACCGGTTGCCCATCACCAGGTCCGCGCCCTTGCGCAGTTCGTTAACGAACGGCATCAGGTTGGTGAAATCGTAGCTGTCGTCGGCGTCGCCCATGATGACGTACTTGCCGCGGGCCGCGACGATGCCGCCCATCAGCGCGTTGCCGTAACCCTTGTCGCTGATCGGCACCACCCGGGCGCCTGCGTCCTCGGCCAACTGCTGACTGCCGTCCGTGCTGCCGTTATCGGCGATCAGCACCTCACCGCTGATACCGCTATCGGCCAGGAATCCAATAGCCTTGCGGACGCACGTCGCCACGGTCTCTGCCTCGTTGAGGCAGGGCATGACCACGGTCAGCTCCACGTTTTCTTCTCCTTCAGCGTCAGCGGATCCGCCTCGATGGCCATGTCCTGGTCGCGCATCGTATTACCGTAGGCGAGGGACGAACGCACCAAACTGGCCGATTGTTGGTTGTCAGGGCTCATCAGCCCAGCACAGGAGGGTACGGCTTGAGGGTAATGCCTGCGGCCCCGTCGCGTGGGCCATCGGCGCGGCGGGCCTGGTCATTCTGGCCAAACCGATCTGCCGGGCCCGGCTGGACGACCCGGCCGGGCGTCCGCGGGCTGGCCGCCCGGGCCTGGTCCGGGCACCGCCTGTTCATCATCGTGCTCACTCCCGCCGTGCTGCTCCGGGCCGACGCTGAGCTTGGCTACCAATGGCAGGCCTGGTTCAACGACTCGTTCCAGTACGTGCAGAACACGGTGCACTTCCAGCTCGACCCGACCCGGACCTCCGGGTACTCGATCTGGCTGAAGATCCTGCAGCCGTTGCACACCTATGCAGTTGTAACAATATTGCAACACCTGATGGGGCTGGCCGTCGCGGTGATGGTCTACGCGCTGGCCAGGCACCGCTTCCGCGCGCCGGCCTGGCTGGCCACGCTGGCCGCCGTGCCGGTGCTCTACGACGGGTTCGAGATCCAGCTCGAGCACCTGATCATGGCCGACGTGCCGTTCCTGTTCCTGATCACGCTGGCGGTCACGCTGCTGCTGTGGGATCCGGCGCCGTCGCTGCGCCGGTGCATTCTCATCGGCGCCCTGCTCGGTCTCGCGGAGATCATGCGCTCGGTCGGGCTGCCGCTGCTCGCGGTGTTCGCCGTGTACATGACCATCAAGCGGATCAGCTGGCGGAAGGTCGCGGCGGCCATCGTGGTCTGCCTGATCCCGGTCTTCGGCTACGCCGGGCTGTTCTACGCCGAGCACGGGCAGTTCGCGATGACCGACAGCACCGGCGTCTTCCTGTACTCCCGGGTGATGACGTTCGCCGACTGCACCAAGATGAAGGTGCCGGCGGACGAGCTGTCGCTGTGCACCACCGTGCCGCCGGCACAGCGGCCGATCGCGCAGGCCTATATCTGGACCTCCGAATCGCCGCTGGCCCGCTTCCCGCCGTCGAAGTTCTCGCCGGTGCCGAACCAGCTGGCGGAGAAGTTCGCCATCCGGGCCATCGAGGCCCAGCCGCTGAGCTACGCCAGGACGGTGTTCGACGACACCTGGCGGGTGTTCGGGTGGAAGCGGGTGACCTTCCCGAACGCCCCGACCTACGACGAGTACATCTTCGGCTCCCGCTCGCTGCCTATCCCGACCTGGGACAAGGCCAACCTCAGGCCGTACGGCTCCTACGCCTCGGCGTACGTGCACGGCAACCCGCTGACCCAGGTGGTGGCGCCGTTCGCCAACGTCATCCGGGGCTACCAGCGGTACGTGTGGCTGCCGGGCACCGTGTACGGGCTGATCCTGCTGGCCGGCCTGGGCGGCATGGTGCTGGCCTGGCGGCGGCTCGGCGGGGAGGCGCTGCTGCCGTGGACCATCTCGTTCGCGCTGATCCTGATCCCGGCCGCGACCGCCGAGTTCGACTACCGGTACGTGCTGGTGGCCGTGCCGTTCGCCTGCCTCGCCGCGGCCATGGCGTTCAGCCCGGGCACCGCGGGCGGGGACCTGGCGCGCCTGGCCGGCTAGGGAAGCGGAGGCAGCGGTCCGGTGAGGCTGCTGAGGTCATCCCCGCTCGGGACAAGGCGTCGGCTTCTGCGGGCGGCGCCGGCGACAACCAGCGTGATCTCGCCTCGGACGGCTCCTGAGCCCTTCTTCTTGACCTTCGCAGTCTCACGCGGATCCGCCCCGCTGAGGAGGGCGGCCCAGTCGGCCAGTTCGGCCAGCGTGCCGCGCTTGATCTCCTCGTGGGTCTTGGTGAGCTCGCGGCACACCACGGCCGGACGGTCCTCGCCGTGCGAGGCGGCGAGCCCGGCCAGCGTCGCGGCCAGCCTGCGGCCGGCCTCGAAGAAGACCTGAGTGCGCCGGTCCTCGGCCAGCTCGGCGAAGCGCCGGGCCCGCTCGCCCTGGCCGCGCGGCGGGAACCCCTCGAAGCTGAACCGGTCGGTGGGCAGCCCGGAGACGGCCAGCGCGGTCGTCACCGCCGACGGGCCCGGCAGGGCGGTCACCCGCAGCCCGGCGGCGGCCGCGGCGGAGACGAGCCGGTAGCCGGGATCGCTGATCCCGGGGGTGCCCGCGTCGGTGACCAGCAGGATGTCCCGCCCGGCCTGGAGCTCGCCGAGCAGTTCGGCGGTGCGGCGCGCCTCGACCGCGTCGTAGTAGGAGACGATCCGGGCCTTCAGCTCGATGTTCAGGCTCGAGGCCAGCCAGCGCACCCGGCGGGTGTCCTCGGCCGCGATCAGGCTGGCCCCGGCGAGTTCGGCCACCAGCCGGGCCGAGGCGTCGTCGGCCCGGCCGATGGGCACGGCGGCGAGCGTCAGCACGCCGCCGTCCCCGGCTCCGGTGTCGGTCCTGGGTCCCGGCATGTCCCTTGCGCCCCCCTTGGTCTCGCATCTTTCTGGCACATCATCACCCGGCTAGCCGGACTCTACCGGCGCCAGTAGCATGTGGCCGGTGACGGCAACCGAGGCTGATATGCCCGCTGCGCCCGCCGACGAGGCGGGCAGGCTCGCCATGCTGCGGGCCCGGCTGGCCGTGCCGATGCCGGACGACCGGCCCTGGGGGTGGCTAGGCCCGCTGCTGGTCACCGCGTTCGGCGCGTTCCTGCGGTTCGACCGGCTGCGGGTGCCGCGGGCGCTGATATTCGACGAGACGTACTACGCCAAGGACGCCTGGAGCATCCTCCACCACGGGGTCGAGCTGACCCTGGTGAACAACGCCAACACGATCATCCAGGCCGGCCACACGAACATCTTCGCGGCGTGCGACGGGAGCTCGGCGTGCGGCGAGTACGTGGTGCAGCCCGAGGTGGGCAAGCTGCTGATCGCGGTGGGCGAGTGGCTGTTCGGGCTGAACTCCTTCGGCTGGCGGTTCGCCAGCGCGGTGTTCGGCTCGCTGGCCATCCTGCTGATCTGCCGGATCGCCCGGCGGATGACCCGCTCGACCCTGCTCGGCTGCGTGGCCGGGCTGCTGATGTCCCTGGACGGCCTGGAGTTCGTGCTGTCCCGCAGCGGCATCCTGGACATCTTCTTGATGTTCTTCGTGCTGGCCGCGTTCGGCTGCATCCTGATCGACAGGGACGTCTCCCGGGTCCAGCTCGCCGAGGGGGTCGCCCGCCGCCAGGGCGGCCAGCGCGGGCCCCGGTTCGGGATCCGCAAGTGGCGGGTGGCGGCCGGGATCTGCCTCGGCCTGGCCGTGGCCACCAAGTGGAACGCGGGCTGGTACATCGTCGGCTTCGCCGCGCTGATCACCGCGTGGGACATCGGCGCGCGCCGGGCGGCCGGGCTGACGTCGTTCGTCCGCGGCGGCCTGCGGGAGACCCGCTGGCTGCCGGTGACGTTCCTCGCGATCCCGCTGGGGGTCTACATCGCCAGCTGGAGCGGCTGGTTCGCGACCAGCACCGGCTACTACCGGGACTACGCGCAGCAGCACGGCGTGCACACGCCGGTGATCTCGGCGCTGTACTCGCTGTACGAGTACCACCTGCAGGCGGTCACCTTCGGCATGGGCCTGCGTACCCCGCACCCCTACCAGTCCCAGCCGTGGGACTGGCTGGTGGTCACCCGGCCGGTCGCCTTCTTCTACGAGTGCTACACCGGCCCGGTGGCCGGCCCCTCGCACTACTGCCCGTCCGGCTACAAGGGCGCGGAATGGTCGCAGGAGGTGCTGGCGCTCGGCACCCCGGCGATCTGGTGGGGGTCGATGCTGGCGCTGCTGTTCTGCCTGGGCTGGTGGCTGCTGCACCGGGACTGGCGGGCCGGCGCGGTGCTGCTCGGCGTGCTGGCCGGCTGGGGCCCGTGGTTCCCGCTGGTCACCAGGACCAAGTTCTACTACTACGCGCTGGAGTTCGAGCCGTTCCTGATCTTGTCCATCGTGCTGTGCCTGGGCCTGATCCTCGGACCCGCCACGGCCAGCGCGCTGCGGCGGGCGACCGGCGCTCTCATCGTCGGTGCCTACGTGCTCTGCGTGCTGCTCATGTTCTGGTACTTCTATTCGATTCTGGCCGGACAGGTCATCCCGTACCAGGACTGGCTGCATCACATGTGGTACCGGATCGGCCGGGGCTGGATCTAGGGTCCCGAACGGGCCGGGTTCACCGCACCGGCGCCCGTGACTTCTGCCCATCCCCTCAGGCGGCATTCAGGTTACGTTCAGCTCATCTGGGCATCCTAATGTTTACGCCGTTAGCAGACGGGGAGGGGAACTCGCCTCCAGCGACGTGATTTCCGCAACAACGGGGTACGTTTCCGGCCTGCAATGCGTCTATATACAGTGAGATGACACACCACCGGAGCGAAGATGAGCCGAGCCGAACACTCTAGCGAGGATCGCGCGCGATTTGAGCGCGACGTCATTCCGCAGCTTGGCCAGCTGTACCCGGCCGCGCTCCGCATGACGAGGAACCCGACCGACGCCGAGGACCTGGTCCAGGAGACGTCGGTCAAAGCCTTCGCGGCGTTCCAGCAGTTCACTCCGGGCACCAACCTGCGGGCGTGGCTGAACCGCATCCTGACCACCACGTTCATCAACGTGTACCGGAAGCGGCGCCGGGAGCCGCAGCAGGCGCTCGGCGGTGACCTGCAGGAATGGCAGATGTCCGCGGACCGGCTTACGCCGCCGGTGCCGTCGGCCGAGGCTGAGGCGCTGGACCGGACCACCGACTCGGACCTGCTCCGGGCGCTGCGCGACCTGCCCGGCGAGTTCCGCACCGCGGTGTACCTGGCGGACATCGAGGGCTACCCCTACCGCGAGATCGCCGAGATGATGGGCACGCCGGTCGGGACCGTGATGTCCCGGCTGCACCGCGGCCGCAAGAAGATCCGTGAGCAGCTGGTGGCCAGCGGGTTCGGCACCCCGCAGGCGGAGTCGTCCGGGGCTTGAGCCCTGCACGCCTGACCCCTGTACCTGACCCCTGCTCGCCGGGCTGGCCGCGGTCAGGTCCCGTACAGGGTGAGCATGACCTCGCCGGCCTGCCAGCGGTGCAGGATGTGCATCCCGGCCCCGGCCAGCAGCGCCATCTTCTCCTTGTCCGCCGGCGTGGACGGCACGGGGGACTTGTAGGTGCTGGCGCCGGTGACCACCCACACCCGCCTGACATCGGTGAACCGGCTCTTCAGCAGCGCGGGATTGGTGATCTCCGTGCCGGTCAGGGTGCCCGAGGCGATCGCGGACTCCTTCAGCGCGATGTCGCGCAGCCGGCCGAACGGCGCCGGGTACCCGGTGCCGAGGACGTGCATGGTGGCCGGAATGTAGAACACCACGTCGCCGGGCAGCTCGTTGGCGGCCACGATGGCGGAGGCCAGCCGCAGGTTGTCCGGGCGGGCGGCGGTCTTCCTGATCGCCTGCTGCGGCCCGGCCAGCAGCCCGGCGAGCACCGCGACGGCGAGCACGGCCGGCAGCCAGGCCAGGCGCAGCCGGCCCAGTTTCCAGCGGCCCAGTTTCCAGCGGCCCAGACTCCACCGGCCCGGCGGCGTGACCGCCGCCAGCCTGATCAGCCCGGTCAGCCCCGCGCCGGCCAGGATGGCCAGCGCCGGCAGGCAGAACTCGACGTAACGCACGTAGTAGACCGGCTTGACGTATGACGCCGCGATCAGCACGAACGGCGGGACGACCAGCCATGGCAGCGCGATCGCGGCCGGGTTGAGCGGCCGCCAGCCGTCCGCCAGGCAGGCGGCGAACAGGCCGGCCAGCGCGAGCAGCGCGAACGGGAGGATCAGCGGCCGGGAGCCCGCGAGGTCGGTGAGCAGCCGCTCCATCGTCTTGAACGTGGGCCGGGTCAGCCAGGCGATCTGCACCTGCTGGCGGCTGGCCAGGCCGAGCAGCGGGGCGAGTACGATCACCGCGGCTGAGCAGACGGCCAGCCAGCGCAGCGGGATCCGGCCGACCCAGCGGCCGGTCCCGGCCTGGCGGCTGGCCGCGACCTGGCGGCGAGCGTCCGTGAGCAGCAGCGTGACCCCGTGCGCGGCCAGGATCAGCAGCCCGAAGATGTTGAACAGGCCGGTCAGCGCCACCGCCGTCCCGTATCCCAGCCACCACCGCCAGCGGCCGTCGGGCCAGGCCCGGAGCAGCAGGTAGGAGGCGATCACGGCGAACATCGTCTCGATCGCGTACGACCTGGCCATCTGCGCGTAGTAGGTCATGTACGGCGCGGTGGCGAACAGCAGGCCGGAGAACAGCCCGGTCAGCGCGGGGACGTCAAGGCCCCGGCCGTCCCGGTGGCTCCGGCCGGCTTCCGGCGGCCGGGCCAGGGCGGCCGCCCGGCGGCCGGTGGCCGCCACGAACCCGGTCGCGATGACCATGGCGCACAGCGAGGGGAACCGCAGCGCGGTGGCCGAGGTGCCGAGCACCGCCGCGACCACGTGCATGAACAGGTAGTAGGCGCCGTGCACCGCGTCCTGGTGGCCGAGCAGCGCGAAGATCTGCGTGAACGGGCGCGTGATGGCGTCCTTGGTGTACGCCTCGTCCCGCCAGAGCGAGGGCCCGCCGATCCCGTATCCGCCGACCACGAGCGAGACGGCCGCGGGTACGGCGACGATCAGCCAGCCGCCCCGGCGCCGCCGGACCCCGGCGCCAGCGGCCGGATCCGCTGCCAGGTCGCCCGCGACGTCACCCGGCTCCGCCGCGAACGTCGCGGCCGGGTCCGGTGACCCGATGTCGGTGTCCGCCACGGTTGTCCTTCCCGGGCGCCGCTCCAGGCCAGATGGCACCCTGCCCCCAGGCTATCCAGCCGGGAAAGGCGCGGTGGCCACCGTTAATGTTCTCTTAACCTGGGACGGCCCCGCTGATCTCACCAAGCCCTCCTGCCACGTGCACCCGGCAGCAGGTCTATTGGTGTGGATGCTGCATGGTTCCTGCTGGAACGCACTGCCGCTCAGCTTGCCGACGCCGTGGAGCGGACGCACGGGGCACAGGAAACGCTTCCGCCACTGCAGCACCACCCGTGCCGGATCCTTACGACCTGGTTGCCGCGCCCATGTCGCTGGAGCGTGCAGGAAAAACCCGCCTCGTTCCGGGTAATGTCCCCGCATCAGGTGCCACAGCTGTCACGGCGTTGGTGAGTGCGTGCCCCCGCACCCCCGATAGGGGAGGGTGGCAAATCCGAAAATATGCGCCGATCCCGCCGCTGACGATCGAGGCAACGATACAGCTTTGACGGCCCGTCGACAGGACGACGGCCGGCTGCCCCGCCAGTATGCGGAGGTACCCGCCGGAACCTGGGCCTTTGCCCCGCCCGAATACCGGGGCCACCATCCCGGCAGCTCAGCAGCCCTATAGTTTTGCTCTAGACACCCCCCGCCCCCGGCCACGTAACCAGCCAGACGACACGCCCACCCGCAGGGCCCGCTTCCCGCCCGGACAGCGGTCACGTGACCTGCGCAAATACGCTCATCCCCAGCCGGTTTCGCGCCGCGGTCCCGTCAGCACCGCCGCCCGGACCCACCGCTCCCAGGGCACCCGGAAAGGATCAAGATGGTGCCCTGCGGGCGCTGTTTTCCTTCCGTGCTGCTCAGTCCCGGCGCGGCGGCGCTTGCTCCGCCGCCGTCATGGCTGCCGTGGGTCTCCGGTCAGGTAAACCTTCTTCGGGCTCGGGTAGAGGGCCCGGGCGATCGTGGCGGAGAGCCACCCGATGCACCATCCGACGAAGATCGCGAAGATGTAGCCCAGAGTCACTTTCTTTACGGTGGCGGCGAGGATCGCCCAGAGCACCGCCCAGGCGACGAAGCACCCGATGCTGTACGCCGTGTAAGTGTTCATGCGTGCTGGGGTTATGCGGTGGATCCAGGCAAGAAAACCACTGCCGGCTGAAGCTTCCATGGAGCCCTCCTCAGGCTCGCAAAAACTGATATCACCATGATATACACGTGTTATCGGCATCGTCAAGTGGAGGCGAGGCGAATGGTGGCCAAGGATGCGGCCCGCCGCCCTGTCCTGCTCCTCCCCCGTCATCCTCAGAGGCGGCCCTCCAACCAATGCGGGCCGCCAGATCCGGCCCGCGTGTGCGGGCACTGTGCGCCGGGCCTCCGGCCCGGTTCCCCCTGCTGCCTGGGGTGATGTGCCGGGGCCGCGCCGCCTACGAAAGCAAGAAGCAGCAGGGAAAGGGTGGTTGAAAAACCCTGGGGGAACCCCGGAACCCCCCCCGAGCACCCCAAGCCCGGTTCCGATGTTCCCCCCAGACCCCCTCCTGACCTCCCCGCAAACGACACGGCCCGCCGAACTAGATGAGTGATTCCTGATCGGGTTGCGGGCTTAGGCGGTCTTTGCCGGGGGTGCCCGGTGCGCACGTGCACGGTGGGGCAGGCGGCGGCGAAAGATCCGGGTGGATCGGGGCTCCCGGGTGATTTTGGTGCACTATAGTACCCCTAATTCACCCGCAGGCCCGAATCCACCCCGTAAAAGTCACGATTATCGTACTGGCGAGCGAAAAGGCGTGCGGGAGAGGCTGACGGGACTGATGTAGCCCTCATCAGCGGCCCGGACGGGATGATCCGCGCGGCCCGGCCGGAGGCTATTCAGGTGAGTGAGCCGCACCCCGGCACGCCGCACTCACCTGAATCAGGAATTACTCATCTAGTGACCGAGGGAAAGTGCACAGCACCATGGATCCCGCCGTACCGATCACGCGGAAGGTGCAAACACCGTGGTTCCCGCCGCGCTCATGACCGGCGAAGGTGCACGGCCCTGCCCCGGCCGGTGTCCCACAGGGACAGCGCACACGCCCGGCAGCGGTAACGCGCCCCGATGTCCCGTCCGCCGTCCCCGGTCCGGGACACGCGAAGGGGCATTCCCAGACACGGGAATGCCCCTTACTGACACCGGCCGACCCGAACCGGGCCCGACGCTAACGAGCGCTTGACCCGATCAGCAAACACGCGCCACGCGGCAGGGCTGAACCGGAGCACCGGCCCGGTACGGTCCTGGGTGTCACGTACCAGTACGTGTTTGCGGTGGTCGGCCACTTCGACGCAACCACCATTCGAGGCGCTGTAGCTGGCCTTACGCCAGTTCAAAGCGTCCATCGTTCGCCTGCTTTCCTGAGAAGATCTTGAGTCTGTGTCCACGGTAGCGCGTCCGCGCGCAGTCCATCGAACACGCGGGCAGCGCGCGCTATCAGGTCTGGATCGGTGTACACACCGCCCTTGACAATCGAGTCCGTGTACGCGGCCACGTCGGCCGTTTCCTCGGTCGCGATGGCGAACGCTCCGCCCAGCGCCCCGGCCACCGCTGGCGTGTCCGGCACGATCTGGATCATGACAGACGGCCGGCTGCCCACGCTCAGAAGGTGCTCTATCTGCTCACCCATCACCGATGCGTCGCCTACCTCGCGATTGAGCACCGATCCGAGGATCACGACACGCAGCTCAGCGCGATCTAGCACCGACTGACGCGCTAGCCGGGTCTTGAGGTTCGCTTCGGCGCTGCCGCTGTCAGGTTTCCACCCGAGCACCGCCCTGGCGTACGACTCAATCTGGATCAGGCCAGGGACAAGCAGCGGCTCAAACCAGCGGATCAAGCTGGCGCGCGCCTCGATGTCGGCCCACTTCGCGAACCAGCCCGGCGGACCCGACCTAGCGCGCTGCGCCAGGTCGGTAAGCACGTCCAGTCCCGCCCCCGTTGCCCCCGCCCACGCCGCGAGGATCGCGTCACTAGGGACCGGGTGAGCGGGATTCTCCGCCTTGGTGACCACCGGACGAGAGACGTTAAGTTTGCGCGCCAGTGCCCCATGCGACTCATAGCCGGCATCGATGCGGGACTTACGAAGCACCTCAGCTAGCTGTTCTCTCGGTGTCGCCATCGTGCGCACCCCTCGTTACCAGGTTCAATGCTGGGTCGGTAAGCAGGTAACTACTCCCGATTCTGTCACCGGCCTGACACGTTAGGAAGCGACAAGACGCCCGCCCACCCCGCGCACGAGGGGACCGCCAGCCGATGCCAGCCACCCCAGCCGCACAGCAGACCGCCGCAGTCGACCAGCCGAAACACCCCCTGCACGCCCTCACGACGTATGAACTGGCGTACTACCGCCGCCGGCTGGAGAACGCTATCGCGTTCATGGCCAAGCAGGACCCCGTCCCCCCGATCCGGGTCGACATGCAAGCCTCCCTGGACCGCGTGATCGCCGAGCAGCAAGACCGCCAGCGGCTCGGCAGTGCGTGACCGCGACCTTGCCGGGCAGCTCAAGACGCTGCCC
Source organism: uncultured Actinomycetota bacterium (assembly GCA_963753225.1). Taxonomy (GTDB): domain Bacteria; phylum Actinomycetota; class Actinomycetes; order Streptosporangiales; family Streptosporangiaceae; genus Palsa-504. The sequence continues at coordinate 39,818 of CAVWBQ010000048.1, forward strand.
GACGACGAACTCAGGGCCACCCGGCGCGACCTGCAAGCCAGCATCGGCCTGATGCGCCCCAGTCGCCCATGCACGCACCGGCCCGCGCGTACATGGACGCCGTGACCGCCGCGCGGGCCCGCCGCGCGGGCCAGCAGCCCGACGGGCCGCCAGGCTCGGCTGCTGTTTATGTGACCTGCATCACGTCCGGTGGCCTATCGTCGCGGCCAGCCCTTACACCATCCGCGCAGTACCCGCACACTGGCCGTACAGCCCAGCGCCCGCGTGTGCGGGCGCTGCGCGCCGCGTTTCCGGCCCGGTCCCCCTCCGGCCCCTTCCCCCCGCCCGAGGGCGCGCTGCGCGCGCCACAGCCGACTCGCATACCGCGCCGACCCCGGCACCCACGGAAGCCCGGCACCGGCCCCGCCGACACCCCGGACCCGGCCCATCCGGCCCGCGTCCCGCTGCGGTTAAGTCGACGTGAGGGACGGGCCCGCTGAGGGCAGGAGTGATGCGGCGGCGGATGGCAGGGCTCATGTCATAGCCGTCGAGATCCTCCGGCGCCACCCAGGCCGCGTCGTCGGATTCAGCGTCCGTGGCCAGCTCGCCTCCTACCGGGTGGCCGTAAAAGCAGACATTGACCGGAACGCGGACCTCGCCACGGGGATAGGCGATGCGATGCCGGGGATCGCTGAAGACACCGACAAGCCCGGTCAGCTCGACCGCCAGGCCGGTCTCCTCGCGGCACTCGCGGATAGCGCACGCCGTGAGCGTCTCCTTCTTCTTCAGCGCGCCGGTCGGGATGGTCCACAACCCGGAACCCGCGCGGCGCAGCAGCAGAAGCTCCCCCCGGTGATTGCGGACAACCACGCTGGCCGAGGGCTTGCGGCTGGTCGGCTTGGGCGCGTGCGGGTCATCCCAGTAATCAGTCCGCGACCGGGGCTTCCTGCTCACGAGGCACCCTCCGGAGAGGCAGGCGGGATGCGCGCTGACGCCCAGACCCGCTCGAATGACTCCACGTAGGTGTTGAAGAACGCGCCGTCTACCCGGCGCAGGTGCATCACCGGCGTGTAGGCCGCCAGGATGCCATAGACGTGAACGTTGACCAGCATCTCGTCATCGAACCGGTAGATCGAGTTGTACAGCGGGGTGTCGTGCAGGCGAAGCTCCACCTCCCCGGCAGCTGCCGGTAGTAGGACAGCACGGCCGACACCCGGCCCGCGACGCCCCCTGGAGTTGACTTCCAGTATCCGCGCGGCCAGACGAGACGGAAGGCGTGAACACCCGCAGATGTCCCGGCGCCGGACACCGGACCCAGCCAGAACAGGACCGTGATGACCGCCGCCGTGTCCCCTCCTCCAGCACCGCGAGTAAACCAGCCCGCCCACCCCCTTCACGCGCTGACCACCTTCGAGCTGAAGGACTACCGCCGCGAGCTAGAGCACGCCATCGCGTTCTTCGGCAAGCAGGACCCGTCCCCCCGGCGCGCGCCGACCTGCAAGCCGCCCTCGAAGACCTGCTGGCCGAGCAGGCAAGCCGGGCGAGGATAGCCGCCGCCAATGCCTGAGCGCGACCCCCGCGACCAGGTCGCCGGCACGCGCATCAGGCGTAACGGCAGCCCGCGTCGCTGAGCGGTCAGGAGGCGAACAGGCGATCGCAGACCCGGCCGCCTGCCTTGCCGTCGTCCAGGGAGCAGAACCGGGCCGTGAAGCGCTGGTAGGCGTCCCGGTGGGAGGCGGCGACGGCGTCGACGTCCCGGATGGCCTGGATCACCTCGGCCGAGTCGGCCAGCAGCGGGCCGGGGGCCTCCGCCTCGAAGTCGAAGTAGAAGCCGCGCAGGCTGTCGCGGTATTCGGCCAGGTCATAGGTGAAGAACAGGATCGGCCGGCCGGTCACCGCGTAGTCGAACATGGCCGAGGAGTAGTCGGTGACCAGGATGTCGGACACCAGGTAGAGCTCGGTGATATCGGGGTAGGCGCTGACGTTGAGCGCGAAGCCGTCCCGCATCCCGGCGGGCACGTCGTCCGCCATGTGGTGGTGCCCGCGGATCAGGAACACGTGGTCCTCGCCGAGCTCACGCCAGGCCCGCTCCAGGTCCAGGCGCATGTCGAACCGGTACCTGCGGCCGTTGGCGTACACCTGGTTGTCCCGCCAGGTGGGCGCGTACAGCACCACCCGCTTCCCGGCCGGCAGCCCGAGCCGGTCCCTGACCCGCGCGGCCAGTTCCGCCGTGCCGGCCCGGCACAGGAGGTCGTTGCGCGGGTACCCGTACTCGCCGATCTCTCCGTCATAGCGGAACGCCCGGCGCATGATCGGAGTGCTGAACGGGTTGGGTGACAGCAGCAGGTCCCACTGCGCGACGTCCCTGGCGAGGTGGTCGAAGTACGCCGTCCCGCTGATGAACTGCGGGTTGGTGATGTCGAAGCCGATCCGCTTCAGCGGCGTCCCGTGCCAGGTCTGCAGGTAGACCTGGCCGTCGCGCTTGCGGAACGGGAGTTGCATGTCGTCGTTGGAGATCAGGTACTTCGACCGGGCCAGCGCCTCGTAGTACTCCTGCGTGCCGCGGAGCACCCCGGTGCCGCCCTCGGGTACCGGCACCGACCAGTCGGTGATGGCCCACAGGTGCTCGCGGTCATCGCCGCGGCGGCGCAGTTCCTCCGCGATGCCGAGCGGGTTGTCCGCGCAGTTCTTGCCTTTCCAGCTGATGAAGAAGACCGCGTCGCGGACGGGAGCGCTGCGCAGCATGGCGGGGTAGAACCCGCGGCGCAGCGCACGCTGGCCGAAGTTGCCCTGCTCCACCCGGCGCAGCCGCGGCCCGGCGGTGATCATCGGGTCGTCGTGGCCGGTGACCACCAGCCGGTACTGCTTGTGCCCGGCCGTGACCTGCTGGCCGCTGACGTCGC
>CAVWBQ010000049.1:0-496806 GCA_963753225.1 uncultured Actinomycetota bacterium
GTGCCGCGTCACGGCGGTTCAGCATGAAGAACGCGGCCGCCCAGACGATGGCCACGAAGAGGCCTGCTGAATAAGATCTGGCACTCAAGGCGCTCCCCGCGCCGGGCTCAGCCTTTGGAGAAGGCCCGCCCGGCGGGCCCGCGCCGTCCCCTCGCCGGGCGGCACGGGTGATCACATCAGCTCAAGCGGCACACCCGGCTGGTACAGCACGAAGCCATCTTCCCCGCCTCCCATCATCCAGCTCGCGGCAGCCATCTCAAGACCGCCTTCGGCGTCGCTGACGCGATTCGGCTACGCCGAGCCCGGACACGGCACCTGCTCCCCCGGACCTGGCACCTGCGAGGGAGATGGACCGGACCAGGGCTCTGGCGGCGCCGCAGGCTGGCGGTGAGCCGGCCGCGCCAATCCAGGCGCAGGACCAAGGCGTAGTGTCGCTGGTAGAGAAGCATCCATCAGAACCTGCGCCAGGCCAGAGCACATGCGCAGGTAACCCGCGTCGCCCCGGACCCTGGCGGCACGGCCAGTCACGGCCGGTTAGGACCCAGGTATCCAGCGATGTCGATATCATCAAACGTACTGTTCTGCTACGGGGCGATACCAGAACTAGACGAGGGGAGCATCCGGCCGACGCGCGATCCCCCGCCCGGGAGGGCGGGCGACTGGGCGGAGGCGACTCTGCTCCTTGTGCAGGACCGCGACCGGCATCGTCGAGAGCATGAACGACCTGTTGCACCGGCTGTTCGCCGCGGGGCTCGCTCTGGAAAGGGCACTGGGGCTGATCGGCGGCCATCCGGGAGCCGGGAAGGTCCGGGAAGCCATCGGCGAGCTGGAGTTGGCGATCCGGGATGTCAGGAACGTCGTGTTCGATCACCAGCAGCCTGATCCGCTCTCCGGAGGACAGCCGGGCTAGGGCACTTCGGCCGGCGCCCGGCGGCCCCAGCCCTGCCGGTTCCCTGCACGGTGCCGGCCGGCTCCGGGGGCACGCCGAGAACATCCGCCACGCGGGCCAGCAAGGACCGGACCGTCGCGTCGGCCACCTTGTGAAAGACCGCCCGGTCCAGGCCCGCGCCCAGAGCAGCGAACGGAAGCCGGTAGACCCCGGCCAGCGATAGCCGGGCGGAACGCTCCCCGGCGGGGGTCAGCGACATGTCGGCATCCAGGGCAGGGAACAGCCTGCCGCCCGGCGCGGCAGCCTGCCACCGCAGCGCGAGCACGGCGGACTCACCGCGGGTCACCACGTCCCGGACATGCACCTGGACCAGCTTGGACACGCCGGGCACGGCGCCCACCGGGCCGACCCAGACCAGGCCAGTAAGGCCATCACCGTAGGCTCCCTCCGACACGCGGGTCAGCGACCCGCCGCGAGCCAGATTCGCGAGCCGGGCCGCCGCGGCCGGGAAGCTCAGGTCCAGCCCTAACGCGGCAGCTACGAACATCTCCCTATCAGACCAGGCCAGATGATCGCCCCACCAGGGACCAAGGTCCCCATGCGGCAATCCCGGCCAATGTGCACCTACCGCACTGACCCGTGGCATGGACCTGTCATAGCCCGGGCAGGCAGCGACTATGGGCCGTCATTCCCGGGACGTTCGGCACGAGACCAGGACACGCGCCGGCCGCGGACAGTTAGCGGGTGCGGCGCGGTCCCGCGTGGCCGGCCCGGCACCCGGGCTGTGCACGCTGGTTGCCTGCCGGGACGGCGAACTGGCCGCCGGGCCGCCGTGCACGCTGCCGGCTACCTGCCGCAGCACCCGGGACTTCTCCGCCGTCCAGGCGGAGGCAGACGGGAACGTCCGGCGGACCACTGGCCGGACCTGGGGAGATGACCACGATGAGGAAGATGCTCATCACCTTCGGGGCAGCGATCGCTGCCCTGGCACTCAGCGGTGTCCCGGCGGTCACGGCGTCGGCCGCGCCCGTCCCCGTCATCTACAACTACGCGGCCGGGTGGAGCAACCCGGCTGCCCGCCCGCACTGGGTGATCATCGGGCAGGGCGGCGCCCCGATGGCGCACACCTGGTGATGAAACACCTGGAACTCCACGGTTGCCAAGTCGGCCGGCACGCTCTGGGTGGACAACTGCATCCCGGACTGCGCGCTGGGCAAGACGAGCTACCACAAGCTGTACGTCACGCTCTCCGGGGTGAAGTGGCACAAAGGCCGGCCCCAGGTTTCGTCACAGGTGCCTGGCCGGTCAGCTCCTGCCCCGCGCGCCCGGGCCGCCGGGCGGAAGGCTCGCATCCAGCAGGGCGCTGCACCCCGCCTGGCGGGTGGTGACGTCCTGGCAGCGCTGCTGAAGTCGCAGCAGTGACTCGCCATCGCCGAGCGGGAATGCCGCCTCCAGGCGCGCGCTTCCCCGCACCTGGGGAAGGTCCAGCACCGCGTCGACCAGGCTCGCGCGGCGGCCCGGAGTGATGTGCCCCGCCTCGGCGCGCAACGACACCCGGGCGGTCCCGCCGGGTTCTCCGGAGATGATCACCTCGGCGGCGGCGACGGTGCGGCCACCGTCGCTGACCTCGACGTGCTGATGCAGGTAATTCCCGGCCATGGGATTCCTCCCGGCATGATTTAAGATCCAGATGCAGCAAGTCCGCGGTCCGGCGTGTGCATCCGGGAGGCGGTCCCGCCAGGTGGGCCGGCTGGGGGCGGCGAGGCGGGGCGCAGATCGGACTGCACCGTCCATAGCGCCGTGGTGAGCGCCTCGAACCGGCGCACGGGCCGCGACAGCATGGCGGCGCTGCCGTCCGCAGCCGCCGCGACGACCTCATCTGCCGCGGCCGCCAGCCGGGCCTGCCGGGCCGCCAGGAACACCGCCGCGGAACCGCGGCGGCTTTCCGCCACGGCGGCCACGGCAGCTTGCCCGGCGGCGCCGGTTTCGGCCACGATCGCCCGGGCCGCGCGGCCCACTTCGCCGACGGCACCGGGCGGCAGCGGCGCGCCGGCGCCGTTCCCGGCGAGCAGCCGCAATCGCGCCAGGCGCGGCACGCACCGGGTGTAACACTCTCGCGCGCGGTGCGCTGCGGTCATGGCGGCAGAGCCCGGCCGGCCCGGGCGACGACGCTGGCGCGGCTCCCGCGGATCCCCGCCATTGGCCGCGAACTCCTCCGCGCACCCCGAAGCGCGGTGCGCGACGGCGCCCGCCGGGGACCGGACCGCCTGCCCGCCAGGCACCCACCGGGTCAGCGCAGTCACCCCGCCACGGACCGCATCACCGGATGCGCCGACGATCTTGATGTCCCCCCGGACGTCGATTCGCTCGCTCATGGACTTTCCCGGAATCACGGCGATGGCGAGCGGCAAGCAGGCAGGGTCCGGGCCGACCAGACCGCACCTTTGTAGTTAATGGCATCCCGCGGATCCGGCGCAAGGGTCCTGGCGCCGGCAATTGCGCCCGTCATCACCCAGCGCCCGCCCGGAGCGCCCGCACCGCGCTGACACAGGCCTGCCCGGCCCGCCCGGCACAGCCAGTGACCTGAGCGCCGCTGGCCTCTTACCGTCAGGGTTCCTCGTCATCTGCCGGGGCCGCGGCGGCCCGGCTCCCACCGCCGCGTCCTCGTTGTGCCCGGCTACCTACGCCAGCCAGGCTGAGCCCACGCCGCCCATGCAGGCATCTACGGCCGAGCCGCTCCGGCCGCCGCCGAGACCCACCTCGGGTGACGAGATCATGGTCCGTGACACCACCGACCGGCCGGGGCCGGTGCTGACGTTCACCCCCGGCGCGTGGCGCGCGTTCGTCGCGAGCGTAAGGCGGCAGCGCTAGCCCAGGCAGGCAGCCACCCGGTCAGCGAACGCGGCAGCCGCGTGCTGGTGCGCGGCACAAGTACCGCGACGTAACCGAAGAAGAACGAAACGGTTCCCCGCGCGGCACGCGCGGGTCATGCGGCGGTGGCGCGGGAGCCGGGGCGGTCAAGGCGTCCGCCGCGTCTGCTACTGGCGCCACTCGATCCGCATTTGCAGCCGGGGGTCGAACGGCTGCCGCATCCGGCCGGGCAGCAGGGTCACCTCGCACAGCAGCCGGACGATTTCCCGCTGGCGGGGCAGGGACAGGCCCTGCCAGACGCGGGCCGGGTCGGCTCCGGGGGCGCGCAGCTCGGGCAGCAGGTCGATCTGGGTCGCGTCGGCGAGTTCGGTGCTGATCTGGGCCAGCCGGGCGTCGATCCGCTTGCGTTCCTGCCGGACCCCGGCTTCGGTCAGCACGTCCTCGCTCAGCAGCCGGGCCAGGTGATCCCGCTTGGCGTGCAGCTTCCTGGACTCGGCGCGCAGCGCCGTCACATCCACCTCCGGCCGGGGCTCGGGGGCGGGCAGCAGGTCAGCGATGTCGGGCTGGCTGAGCCGGGCGATCATCACCTGGGTCATGGCCTGGTCGGCCGGGATGGCGGGCGTGGCGCAGTGCGACCCCTTGTCGCACCGGTAGGCGCTGCCGCGCTCCGGTCCGTACCCGCCCATCCCCGAAGCGTGCATCGTGGTGCCGTCAGCGCAGATCCCGCACCGGGCGTGGCCGGATAGCAGCCAGCGCGGCGCGTTGGCGTTGTGGGGGTTGGTGCGCCGGGACGGGTCGGTCAGCATCTCGGTCAGCCGCTCCCACCGGTCCGGTTCGATGATCGGCTCCAGCCACGACGACGCGTCGTACTGCGCCCCGTTGCAGGTCGCGATACCCGCCACGTGCGAGGCCAGCAGCGCGTCCCGCAGTGATAGAGCGCTGAACGGCTTGCCGGTGGTGGTGCGCAGGCCGCGCTGGCGTAGGTCGGCGGCGACCGCGCGCAGCGAGATGCCCCGGTCCAGCACGTCGGTCACCGCGTCCTGGAGCACCTTGGCTTCGGCGGGGACCGTCAGCAGCCTTTTGGCGTGCTTGGGGGCGGACGGGTCGATCATCCGGCCGTAGGGGCGCCGACCGCCCCAGTATGACTTGCCTGCCCACCGTTTGCGGCCGCGCTGGACCTTGTCGGAGATATCGGCGCTGTAGTCGTGGGCGGCCCTGGCCCGCTCGCGAAATGACCTTATCTCATCCCGGGTGCCGCCCCGGGTGATCCGCAGCGACCCGATGCCGTCCTTGGAGTCGTCGTCGGGAGAGAACGCGGATGCCCGGCCCAGCTCGCACGCGTCGATCAGGTCCAGGGCGTCCCGTTCGTCACGGACGATCCGCGATACGTCATCGCAGATCAGTACCGCCGCTTTTCCGGTTTGCAGGTCCAGCAGCACCCGGGCGAACACCGGGCGGCGGGTCCGCATCGTCACCAGTCCCGTCGCGGTGGTCACCCGGACCGGCCGCTTGTACGCCGATGCGGGCCGGTATCCGCCGCCGTTGCCCGCGTCGTTCTCGATCGCCACCCGGATGCGGTCGGCGGGGACGCCCAGCCCGATGGCGAAGGCGCGGAGCTGCTCCGCGCGCTCGGCGAACGTCATCCCATCTGCGTCGCGGAAGTCCGACATCCGCAGGTAGATGATCGCGTCGCCGAGGGTGATGATGGCGTCGTCGCTGCTCATGGGGCCTCGCTCAGGGCTAATCCGGTTCACCCTTAGTGTATTTGCTTCTAGATTGGATGACCCCGCCCTGGCCCGCGCCCTGGCCGCCGCGGCCGCCCGCAATCCTCGCACCACCTGGTGCGTTACCGTGACCGACCAGAATGGCCACGCCATCGGCCATGGCTGCGCTCGCCCCGAATCCAGGAAATACGCCAACGGCGGCCCGAAATGTCGGCAAGATCACCGGCTCAAGCAGGACCCTCGCTGGAAGGTGGATCAGCTCCGCGACGGCACCTTCCGCTGGACTACCCCTTCCGGTCGCACCTGCACCACGGAGCCCACCCGCTATCCCATCTAGCGCCCTCGTCACGCCGTGAGTTTCAACTGACGCAGAACTCGTTGCCTTCCGGGTCGTGCATGACCACGGCGTAGATCGGGTCTTCCGGGTCGTCGTAGCGATCCCGGCGCTCTACGGTGGCACCCAGCCGGATCAGTTCGGCAACCTTCGTCTCGACGATCTCGATCCGCCGCTCCATCGGCAGTGCGTTATCGCGGCCAGTGGGGAAGAGGTCGAGATGGAGCCGGTTCTTGCCCGCCTTTGCCTCCGGCACCTCCTGAAACCAGATCGGCGGGCGCAGCCCGGCCGGGTCGAAGAGCCGGTCGGCGAAGGCCGCGTCTTCCCCCAGCCGTGCGCGGTAGTGCGCGTGCCAGGTCGTCTCTGGCTCCGCCGGAGGCGCCGGCTGGTAGCCCAGCGCTTGCGCCCAGAACCGCGCCAGCGCAGCCGGGTCATTCGCGTCGATGGTCAGCTGCCAGAACACCATGCCCAGACACTAGACCCCGCCGCCGACATCTGGTGCCGTAGCATGATCCGCCGGTACATCATCTGGCGCAACAACCACGCCTACGACGAACGTCTACGCCGCATCGTCGACCGGGCTACGTAGCTTGATGCGGCACTAGTTGCGCCCGATGGCGGGAAACCGCGTTTCCGCGCTGGCCATGTACTGGCGGGCGAGGATGGACCGCAGCTCGTGGGTGACCCCGTCCGGATACCGGTCAAGCGCCGCCTCGAAGTCACACCGATCGGCCCCGGCCGCGTATCCGGCCAGCTCACGCTCCAGTTCGGCGCGTCGCTTACGCGCGGCCTTGCGGCTGGTGGCCTGCGCGCGGGCGACGAGTATGCGTGCGGCAAGTGACATGAGAGCTCCTAAGCGACCGCCGCATCCGAACCCGTCCAGCATAGCGCGGGTAAAGCCAACCCGAATGCCACGAGAACAGCGGGTCGGGGAAGGACGGCCGTTCTCAGCGCCGCCGGACGGCGTGGAAGGGCCCGCGTGCCAGCAGTCTTCCACGCACGCGTTCCGGCCGGTGCCCGTCTGCGCCAGGGCTTTCTGCGCTGGGTCGGCCTTCTGCACTGGGCCGTCAGCGCCCGGCGCGGACCGCACCGGGCGCTGACGCGACGCATCAGGTCACTAGCAGAACCCGCCGGGGATCGACGTTCCGCAGGTGTTGTGCCTGAACCTGACGCCGAATCCGGTGTGGTCCCAGATCAGGTCCGCGGGATGGTTATGGAAAGCGAAGTTGAACGAGATCGTGTCAAATTCTGGGTTGCTCCCGTGCGACAGCGGCTTGGCGCTCAGCACGACGATGCCGCCCGAGTTGATTTTCTTGCCGGCGTTTCCGGTCACGCTGTTGTGCGTCACCAGCGTGTGCGTCGCGCCGAGCAGCAGGATGCCACCGCCCTTGGTGTCCACCGGGGTGTCCCCGTTCTTCTTGCAGAGCTTGTTGTTGTCGAAGACGCGGTTGAACCGGATGGTGGCGTTGCCCGCGCCGCCGCGCTGGCCGTCATCGAGGACCAGGATCCCCTGGCAGTTTCCGCTGACGACGTTGCCGGTGACCAAGACGTGCCGGGCGTGCCGGATGAAGATGCCGAACTGGTTGCCGAACGCCCGGTCGTCCCGCACCACCGTGTCGGCGTGCGGCGAATCCCCGACGTAGAACCCGGCCTCGTCGTTGCCGATCGCGGTGTCGTGGGCGAACAGGGTCCTCGTGGAGACGAAGCGCGAGATGCCGTAACCGCCGTCGTTGATGGCGACCACCCTGGTCACCGACAGGCCCGCGGTTCCGTAACCGAACACCCCGTTGCCCGGGAAGCCGGTGACCAGCAGTCCGGTCACTGTGTCGTTGCGGACGGGCACCAAGACCGCGCCGGTCTTGGGGTTGACGCTCTTCGCCAGGACGCATACGCCCGTCGGGCCGAATCCGGCGTTGCACAGCGTCTTCGGGAAGTGTTTCGGCGGCACCAGCACGGTCCCGCCGCGGAAGGCGCCGGATCCGCGCAAGGTGATTCCGTTCGTGCGGATCTGGACGCTCTGGTGGTACACGCCAGGCTTGACGAATACCGTGTCGCCGGGCCTGGCCGCGTTGATGGCGGCCTGAATCGAATGGCCCGGGCCTACTACGATCACACTTGACGCCTGCGCTGCCGACGTCATGCCGGTGCCGAGCGCGATAGCGAGCCCGGCCGTGCATGCGGCCATCGTCAATTTGCGCATGTTCCCCTCCCTGCATCGGGGAAATGCCTCATGAGCAGGAAAGCGGGCCCCCCATCCAGGCATCCCCACCTTTTCTGATGTTCGGACTGTATCGGTTGGGAGGGTATTTCTCAAAACTCCACTCGTTCAAACAGGGCAAATCGGGAAATACTTAAATGACGCCTCTGATCTATCCAGGTGGCACATCAGCTCCGTTAATAACCGAGTGACCCTGTGGGATTTCACGCATTAATGCGCCGCGGATTCCAGCAAAATGCCCGGTCAGGTGCCGAGCGCCCGGGCGAGCAGGGCGCGCCGGCTGCGGGCAGTGCTCTTGTCGAAGATCGACTTGAGGTGGTCCTGGACGGTGTTCTCCGACACGAACATCTGCCGGGCGACCTCGCGGGTGCCGGCGCCGCCGGCGAGATGCCGGAGCAGTTCTGTCTCGCGCGGGGTCAGCCCGCACGCCCGGGCGAATACGGACACCCGGTCACTGGCCGTCGAGGGTTCGATGCTGACCGCGACGTCGCGTCCCTCCGCGGCCGAGGTGGTGTCCATCCGGGCCGCGCGGAGCGTCAGCCACCGGCCGCTGGCTAGGTGCACGCGGGCCACCGGCGGGTTGTCGTCCACCCCGGCCTCGGCCGCGAGCAGTTGCGCGGCGACGTTGTACGCCCCAGCAGGGACCGGCGCCTGGTCCGCATCAGGCGGGACGAGTACCCGCAGGTAGCGTTGCGTCTGCGGGGTCTGTGCCCGCACCTCGAGGGCGGGCGAGAGCAGCAGCACGACCGGCCCCGCGGGCATCTGGTCGCCGCCGGTGGCGGGGACGAAGGTCCTGGCCAGGCCGTGCCGCAGCGCCGCGGTGATCGGACCTGCGATGTGACCGAGGAACTCGATATCCGCTTCGGTGAAGGCCGGCGTGCCGCTTCGCCACAGGTCCAGGAATCCCCAGCAGCCGAAGCGGTCCCGGTACACCGACGAGGCGATGTCTGTGACCTCATACCGGCCCAGCAGTTCCCGCCACATCAGGCTCCGCGACAGGTTGCCGCCGGTCGCACCGTGCAGCGACGCGACGGCGGACGGCAGGCCGGTCCACCGGTTGATGGCGGTCAGGTACTTCAGCCGGATCAGCTGCGGCAACTGCGGGAGGCAGGGGACGTCGGCCAGCGGCGAGGATCCCACCGAGGTCTCAGGGTCGGTGAGCAGCCAGGCGTAGGCGTCGAAGCTCACCGCGCGCCGGATGGCGTCCAGTGCCTCGAGCCTGAGCGTCCGCGCGTCGGCCTCGCCGCGGCAGATCCGCAGGACCGTCTCGCGGGCCCTGACGTAGGCGGCGGCGCTCCCCATGATCGCAGGCTAACGGCCGGTGACCAGCGGCGGAACCGGAACGAAGATCCCAGGAAGCTGGGATAGGCCCGGCTGTGGCCCCGCCCCTAGCGTGAAGAGCACAAGCCGGCACGCCGGCCTTCCGATAACAGGAGCAGCACATGCACACGATGGTGGTACGGATGTCCATCGATCCCGCACGCGCCGACGAGGCCGCCCGCCACCTGCGCGAAGATGTGGTCGCGTGGGCCAGGCAGCAGCCGGGCTTCGTCAACGGCCAGTGGCTGCGCAGCCCCGACGGGAGTGAGGGGATCGGCGTGGTCGTGTTCGCCTCGCCAGACGCCGCGGCCAGCGCCGCCCGGGGGCCGCGCAGCTACTCGCGGGACGACAGCCGGGCCTGGAACGTCGAGAACGTCACCGTCTACGAACAGCTCACGTCGGCCTGATCGGGCCGCTAGCTGTCCGGGGCGTCCTCGAAGATCGCCGGGTCGAACGCCTGGGTGCCCTCGGTGGCGCTCCACACCGCGCCGAGCGGCATCAGGTCGGTGATCTTGACGCTCCGGATGCCTTCGGGCGTGGGCAGGATGACCAGGATGCCGGGATGGTAGTCGAACAAGATCTGGCGGTCGCGCCCGCACGGGCCGACGGGACCTCGCCCGAAGTTCCCCACCGCGACGATCGCGGAGAGCTCGCGGGCCCCGGAGGCGCGTGCGTGCCCCAGGGCCACGAGCTCGGCGCACGGTCCGCCGGTGAAGTGGTAGAGGTTGATCCCGCCGTACATCGTGCCGTCGACTCCGCGCACGGCGGCGCCCATCGTGTGGACGCCGCCCTCGCCGTCGGTATTGGCGTCCACGATCGCGCGGGCGAACTCGATTAGCTCCAGATCATCCGCGGTGAGTTCCCGGCTCGGCACGTTCATGGTTCGCCAGGGTACTAACGGCTGGATCTGCCATCATCGCGGGTGTGCATGGCAATGGTGATGGTGATCTGATCGCGGCCGCCAGACCGCAACTGGAGGCAGTGCTGGCATCGCACGAGAAAGAGAGCCGGCGAGCAGGTCTGGCGGGACCGGCAGGGCCGCCAGGCCAATCTGGCGCGGCTGCTACGCGCGGTCGATGTCCGCGCATGTGAGTTCTGGTGCCGCACGCCGGCGGCGTCCATGCCAGTGCTACGGGAGGGCTGAAGGGCGCCAGAGCGGACCATGGCCGACGCATGCGCCCGACCCGCTCGGGTCAATCTAGGCCGCGGCGGTCCGTCCGGCTCTCGCCGGGTCGGCAAGTGCGTTGGAGCGGGATGTGGCGAGTCGGGCTGGTGCTGTTCTGCGCCGGCTGCATGCGGGATGCGTCAGCCGCCGGGCATGAAGGTCTGCAGCAGTCCTTCCCAGACGCTCGCGCGCACCGCAGGCCAGCCGGTGTCAGGGCCGTTCAGCTCGATGGCGTAGCCGAGGCGGCCGGGCGTGACGATGAAGCCCCGATCGAGCACGTGGGTGAGCCGCCCCTGGTACATGTTGGTGAATTCCCAGTCGGCGGTGTTGTAGCCGCGGTAGGTCACCCGCTGTATGCCGATCTGCTGATAGGTGGGGTCGGACTGGGCTTTGAGCGCGGCCTGCTGCCTCCAGTCCGCGAGCGCATCGGGCTTGGGGTGCGTGGTCCAGCCGACGAGCACGACGAAACCGGCTTGCGGCCCGGTGAAGGTGACCTCGGTTGCGGTCCTGGTGTGGATGGCCCAGCCAGGCGGGATCTTGATCGAGAATCCGCCGGGGTCCCGGTAGGTCGTCCAGCCCGCGATCGCGGATGAGGTAGGGGTCGCGGACGAGGTAGGGGTCGCAGACGAGGTAGGGGTCGCGGACGAGGTAGGGGTCGCGGACGAGGCAGCAGCCTGGCGGGCTCGGTGTGCCGTGGCGGGCCGGTGCAGCATCACCGCCACGGCGGCGATGCTGAGCACGGCGACAGCGACGGCGACAGCGGCCCAGGCTAGCCCCTGCCCTCTTCGTCCTGGTCGGCTCCGGTCCGGGCCTGGGGGTTGCGTCGGCCAGCTGGCCGGGTGCCCGGTGTCGTGGGCGCGCGCGGTCGTCACGGTTGACGGGAAGGCTGGCCGCGGGCTGCGGATCCCCGCGTGCTCGCGGCGCGGCACGACCAGGGACGGGGTGTTTCCGGGATGGCTGGCGGGGCCGTCATCGAGCGGCCGGGGCAGCCAGCCGCCCTCGGGCTGCGCCGGCCCGAGTTCGGCGACGATCTGGCTGGCGGTGGGCCGCTGCTGCGGATCCTTGGCCAGGCACCGCTCGACCAACGGCCGGATCAGGGGCGGCAGCGCGCCGGTGTCGGGCTGGCCGTGAACCACGCGGTAGAGCAGCGCGGGCGCGGTCCCGGCGCCGAACGGCTCTTGCCCGGTGGCCGCGAAGGCCAGCACCGAGCCGAGGCTGAAGATATCGCTGGCAGGCCCCGCCGGGCGGCCCTCGGCTTGCTCGGGCGACATGAACCCCGGTGAGCCGGTCACCCAGCCGGTGCGAGTGAGCCCGGAGGCATTCGCGGCATGGGAAATGCCGAAATCGATAATCCGCGGGCCATCGTCCGCTAGCAGGACATTGGAGGGCTTGAGGTCCCGGTGCACCACCCCCACGGCGTGAATTACCTCCAGCCCCTCGGCCAGCCCGGCCGCCAATGTCAGCGCAGGGCCGGGTGGCAGCGGGCCCCGGCTGGCCACCGCATCAGCGAGCGAAGGGCCGTCCACGAAGGCGGTAACCAGCCACGGCTGCGGCCCGTCCACATCGGCATCCACGACCGGAACGGTGAAGATGCCGCTCACGGTCCGCGCCGTGGTCACCTCCCGGGCGAACCGCGCCCGGAAATCGGGATCGCTGGCCAGGTCGGCGCGGATCAGCTTGACGGCGACCATCCGCCCGCCCGGCGACTGGCCCAGGAACACCTGCCCCATTCCGCCGCGACCGATCCTGCCCACCAGCCGGTATTTTCCGACATACCCTGGATCCTCAGGTGCCAGCGCTTGGACCATCTCGAACCCCCACCCAGAATCCGCATACCGGTCAGAGCAAGAAAGTACCCAAATTCCGCGCATCGTAGGCCATTTACCGGAAAGCCCAGCCCGTGCTTGCACGGCTGAACCCGGGGCCCGGCAGCTCGCTACCGTCAAGGATGCGGTAATACCAGACCAAACATGGACATCACAGTCTCCCGCGTCAGCATCCGCGGGCAAGATGCCAACATACCCGGTCATATGCCGAGCGATTAGCGCGCAGGAAGCCTGCCATCTACCGCGGGTTTACCGCAGAGCCAGGACATCCGCGCGGCCAGGGATCAACAATGGAACTGTCCCTCGAACATACAATTTAACTGAGTCCCTACAAAGCTCCGGCGGCCGCCAATATAGCGTAAAGATCGGCTGTCAGGTCGCGGCGCGCCAGGCACCAACATTCCCGACCGGCCATGCCCTTGGCCGACATGCAGAATTCTCACCGGAAGCCGCGGGGCCGCCTCCTGGGCTCGCAGGTCGCGTTGCGAGCCCAGGGAGCTACCTGCGCATCACCGAACGGGTTACCAAGGTAAGCGGCTCGGCATGGTCGGCATTCGGTAAGGTGCCATACTGATGATTACCGGCTGGGCGTGATGCGTAACGCCTTACCTGCATTTGCCTGTGATCGCAAGGGTTCGATTGGGGGGTTTCTGCGGTCCTGGTGACCTGGTCTGGGGATGCCTGAGTCTGGCTCCCTGTCCCTGATAGCTGCCGGGTTCTGCGAGCCGGGCGGGCGGGTCAAAGGGGCGCGTAGCGCCCGCGCAGCGGCGCCGCAGGCGCCCTTGACGCGACTGCCCGGGAGCGGATCATGCCGGGCGGCGGGCAGGGAGCTCCTGGTGGCGGGTGTGGTTCAGCGGTCCGGGGCGGGGTGGCCTTTCTGCGCGGGGTGATCAGCCGTGGCGGCCGGCGGGGTGGGGCCAGGAGCAGCCAGCCTTACCTAGGTCCGCGGGGCGTTGGGCACTGCCCCGGCGACATGATGATTGATTGGGTGTCCCCGGCCTGCGGGGATGCGGCCGCTCAGTCTAATCAGGCCGTCCGCCTGGCCCTGCAGGAGCAAGGCCGGCAGCGGCTGACAGCGGTTCGGCGGGAGCTGGCCGCGGTGGTCCCCATCGGGTGAGTTCGGCTGCATAGGTGGTCCGGCCGGGCCGGCGGTCATGAGCTGGTCACCGTGTCATCGGGCAAGGGGGGGTCTCAGGCGGCGGCCAGCGCGTCGTCGCCGAGCTCGGCCAGGATGTGGCAGGCCTGCCGGAGGATCTTGCGGGCCTCGGACAGCGCGGCGCGCTTGCCGTTGCAGCGCTCCTTAACCTGGGCGTAGTAGCGGTGATCAGGGGCCGGGGACCGGGCGTGGGTCTTGCCGGCCTCGTAGAGGGCCCAGCGCAGTACCGGCGGTCCCTGCCGGGACAGCCGTCCGGGCCGCCCCTTGCTGTCGGAGGAGTAGACGGTGACGTCCAGCCCGGCGAACCGGACCGCCTTGCGGGAGGAGGAGAACCGGCCCGCTCCGCCCAGCCAGCAGGTCATCGCCAGCGCGGTGACCGGCCCGACCCCGTACAGCCGCGCGGCCAGGACCTTCGCGCCGGTCAGGTGCCGGGCGGCGTCGGTCAGCTGGTGCCGCAGCTCGTGCAGCCTGCTTTCCAGCATGTCGGTCATGTCCAGGGCGGTGGCGACCTGCAGCTGCCCGGCCAGGGACAGGTGGCCGGTCGAGACTGCCCGCAGCGCGGCCAGGCCCTGCTCGGTCCGGAGAACACCCTCGCCCAGGGCCGGGGCGCCCTGGTGGAACAGCACCGCGTGGATCCGCTGCACCCAGGCGGTGTGCTCGGCCCGCAGGTCGTGATAGGTCTCCAGCAGCGCCCGGCACTCCAGGATGTGGCCGGGCGGGATCCAGCACTCCGGCAGCCGGCCCTCGGCCAGCAGCATCCGCAGGTGCCGGCAGTCGGTCTTATCGGTCTTGGCGTGCCGCTTGCGGCCGCGGGCGAACGCGGTATCCGCCGGCTCAGCCAGATGCGCCGCGACGCCGGCCGCGGCCAGCTCCTCCGCGACATACCGCCATCCGGTGCACCCCTCGACCGCGAACGCGACATCCTCACGGCCGGCGAACCGCGCCAGCCAGGCCCGCAGGTGCTCCCGGTCGGCCGGGCTGACCTGGCCGCGCGCACCTGCCCGGTCACGGTGCCGGGGTAGTCGAAGGTGATCTGCTTCCGGTGGATATCCAGCCCGCCTACGATAGGCATCGGGACCTCCTCAAGCTCCGGAGCGCGCACGCACGCGCCCCATGCGAATTGCCTACGCGGTCAATCCTGCCGCGTCTGAGCTGGGGAGGTCTCCCGGCACCCGGCCGCCGACCTCAGCTCAGTCCGGCCCGATGCATGTCATCTAATATGTGCCGATGAGGCAGGCACTTGACGGGGCGCTGTCGCCTACCCCGCATTACTACGAGATCCGGGGCCGGGCCGCCGAGATCGCGCGTGCTCTCGGGAGTCCGGTCGGTGGCGCGGAGCACCTGTTCCTGGGGATGCTCCACGACGGCGGGTGGCCCGTGAACGTGATCTCAGGCCTGGTCGACCTCGGCCGCGCTGAGGCGGCGGCGCTAGACATCCTCAACGGCCCCGGCTACTCGCCTCCGGGTCCTCCCCGGTTCCTCGTGCACGACGGCTACGTACAGCCGTGGGGCGGGGAGGTCGCCTTTGACATGGGTGATTCCTATATCGGCGTGGAGCATGCGTTCTTGGCGATGATCCGCAGACGGGAGACAGTTCCCGCGCGCGCACTCGCAGGCCTGGCCGATCTTGACGCGCTGGAGGCCGCCGTCCTGGAGGCTAAGAACGCCCCGGCGGGCGGCCCTCCCGAGGACGCGGTGTTCCTGCCGGAAGGCCAGGAGATGGACGGCCCGCTGAGCAGGGCAATCGCCGACGCCCTACCTGAGGGCACCACGTTCTGCTTCAACAGCGACACAGACGAACGCACCTGGATGCACGTAATCGGCCCCGGCGACACTAGCAACCCCGCACTCACCCGCGAGGTGCTGAACACGGCCCTGGCCAGCCTGAACCGCCCCGCACTCGACAGCTAGAACAGGGCCGTCCTTGCCACCGGATCGATTACGAGTGAAGCGGGACGGGTTCCATAGCGCGTGCATGCCCGCGTCTGTCACCGCGAGCCTCAAGGATGTCTCGGTGTCAGCGTCTGCTCGCGCATCGCGCCGACACCGACGCCCGCAGTTCACCGCAGGGCCGCCATCAGGCGAGCCGCGCGCCCCCAGTCGCCCGGTAGAGGTCCCGCAGCAGCGACACCTCCGCCAGGTGGTGGAGTGCCTCCCGGTTGACATGGAGGACAAGCGACGCCATCAGGAAGTCCGGGTACGCCTCCGGCTCGCCCACCGGGCGCGCCAGCCCCTCTTCGTCCAGCCGCTCGATGTGCGAACGCCACTGCAGGGCCTGTTCCTTGAGGTAGGCGACGCCCTCCTTGGCCGTCAGCGGGCGCTCGGCGTTCTCACGAGTGAGGGAGCCGTCGCCGAAGTGGTGGGAGGCGCGGAGCCCGAAGGCACCCACCGCCAGGTGCGAGAGCCGCCAGGCGATCGTCGTCACCGGCGCCGGCTCAGGATCTGGCCACGCCTGCTCGATCTCGCCGCGGCCGCCGGGTCCGGTCGGGCGGATGCTCCAGCAACCGGAAACGGGTTCCCAGAGGTACTCCTCGTCGGTGAGCGTCTCCAGCGAGGGTCCATGGGCCAGGTTCCACTGCAAATCGAACTGCCCGGACAGCTCGTGGGTCCAGTCAACGGTCATGGGTTCATCGTGTCCGCTGCGCCTGAGATTGTCTCGGTGACGGCGTTTGCTGCGGTCATCTGGGTCCTTCCCGGATCCTGCTGGCTGGCTGCCGCCTGGCCTGCGCCCGCATGTCTCTGCGGCCAGCCAGTGCCCGCAGGTCTCGGTCTTGTCGGCCCGGTCGATCCATGCCCGCATGACTTCGGCGGCCCGTCGGTCTGGACGTGGCCGTCGGGCGGCTCCCATCGGGCTAGTCCCGTCGGCTTTAGAGGCAGCCCGATCGCGGGCTAGCGTACGAGCCGCCGCTCCCGTGTGAAATCCGCCGCTCTGTCTGCCGGGGAGCTGGCCCGTCGCCTCCCCAAAGACGCGTCAACTGATGCCTGACAGCCGCCCCCACGCAGAAGGGCAGGACATAATCCCTGCATGCCCGCAGCGATAGGCCCGTCGGATCGTCTCCACCTCTTCTCGACGCAAGGCATCAGCGTCGAGGAGGGGATCGCGGTCAAGCGCTTCCGGTCACACGTCGATGGTGATGAGCGGCGGCTCTATGGCGATGAGCCGCGTCGCGAGTGGCGAGCGCTGAAGCTGCTCGCACGCTATGCGCCCGGGCTCGCGCCAAGTCCCATCCGGGCAGAGCTGGACGCCGACCCGCCCCTGATCGTCATGTCCCAGGTGCCAGGTGAACCGCTAGGTACGCGCCCGGTCACTGAGGTCCAGGAGGTTGCCATCGCCGCGGCGCTCAGCCGTCTGCATCACGCGATTCCGCCATCAGTACTCGCAACGGTTGAGCGAGTGCCAGGCAGCCCGCATCTCCTCCGCGACCGCATTAGGGACATGGCACACGCCTGCAACGCCGAGTTGCTGGACACGCTGCCACGCCAGGCATACCGCACTCGCCTGGCTCGACAGCGGATGGGCAGAACACCCCGCTTCAGTCACCGGGCAGCCAGTGTTCGCCCAGTGCGACCCCAACCTCGCCAACCACCTATGGGACGGGAACAGCGTGCACCTGGTGGACTTCGAGACCTCCGGGCGCGGCGACCGGGCCACCGAGCTTGCCGACTTCGTTGAGCACATAACCGTGTGGGCTCACGCGGGCATTAATGCTGAAGCCTTCCTTGACCGTTTCGACCTCAATCCCGGTGAGCGCCCGCAGATCACGCAACTGCGCCGGCTGTTTGCCGCTTTCTGGGTCATGAGGCTGCTTCCCAGCGGCAGCGCCTACCACCGCAATCCCCCCGGCACCTTTCAAAGCCAGGCGAGCCGCCTGCTCGACCAACTCGGGAGCACCTGATGAACGCCAGGCATCGTGTCCGCGTCCCGCGCCGGCCCGGCCTGACGCCTGTAGTGAGACTCGGGCCGAAATGGGCGGAATCAGTGTGAGACGGAGCCGACTTACCGGAGACGGGCGCTCTATCCGCCCGCCACCAGGAATGCGATCATCTGCGACAACTTCAGCCCGCACCTGACCACCAGGCGGGACGCCCCGGGTCGGGAGCTGGGCGAAGGCGAACTTCGTCACGCATTCGCGATCGAGCGTCGCGGCTGGGTTCGCGGCGAGCCACCATGTTTGGCGTGCAGCCAACGCCCGGGAGGTGCGACCACACGCTGTCCACCGATCCTCCACGTTACGCGCGCCATACGCGCGTCGCCAAGGATGCACATAGAGTTACAAGCTCGGCGGCGGCCAGGCATCCTCGGCAGGCCAGTGGCGAACCCTGTAACCCGCTGCAAGCGGCAACTGATAGAACACATGGCGTCCGCTCGCCGACCCCGCCGACAGACGGTGGCCTCTGGGTCGATACCGCTTAGCAGCGACGCTGTTCATGGACGCGGGCGGAGCAGTTCGCCCGCGATCCGGGCATTGCGACGCCGGGCATTGCCGTCGGCCTGTCCGGTGAGTACGTCCCCGGGCAGGCTCTTTACGCGCTGCGCAGATCCGCTCCTATGGCCGGGGCACATGCCGTGGCCGGGTACTGCTGTGCGCCAGGTCAGGTCACCATCGGGCGCTTACCGGATCGTGTGGCTCGCCAGGGACGGCGGCTGATGCGTCAGAGGATGGTCCTCAAGGTGGCACTCGCGGGCTCGAAGCCGTGCCGCGCGTAGAGCCGCTGTGCTGCGTCGTTGGCGGCGTAGGCGGTCACGCTGGCCTGTTGCGCGCCGCAATCACGAGCCCAGGTGAGGAAGTGCCGCACCAGCAGGCTGCCGACGCCTGTCCGGCGTGAGCCGGGCGCCACCCGCATGCTCTCCAGTACCGCTATGCGTCCGGTCAGCATCGAGCCGGGCCCCCTCAGCTTGCCGATCAGGTGCCCTGCGACGTGGCCGCCGTCGCGGGCCAGCGTTACCAGGCAGGCCTCGTCGTTCACGAGGGCGGAGTAGTACGCGGCCCCCTCCCGGGCCGGCCAGCCGAGGTCCATCAGGGCATCGTGGCGGCCGGCATCCTCACGGAAGAGCGCGGCAACGGAGGCGACCAGCGAACCGATGTCATCGTGGGTGGCGGTGTTCACGGTGATAGTCGTCATGTCGGCTAACCCTAGCGATCCTGATTAATCATGTAAATTATAATTGACTGAGCGAAGAAAAATAAGGATGCCGGGAAACGGCCGCCTGCTTTCCGTCTTCGGCTATTAATTAATATCCGCTCAACACGCATGATCGGACGTTGGCGCAAACATGATCGAACCCGCCCGTGGGCCACTCGCCGCCCAGATGGTCACAGCGGCGGCAGTAGTCCTTCGAACCGCCTGGCGGCCGACTCCCCGGTCTTATCGAGCAAATGTACGTATCGGGCGGTTGTGCGTAACTCTGCCTGCCGAGCCTGTGCATCACCGCCTTCGGGTTCTCCCCGGCGTCGAAACCACGACGCGTGCGTATGCCGTACCTGGTAAGCGGTCGGCTTGAACGGAATCGTTGGCCGGTTTGCAACTCACGGTCGAAGCCGACCGTGAGGGCGCGCGGTCCGGCCCGTCCCGATCCTGCATCAGCCATCCGCCCGGTCACGTTGCTGCGGACTGCAGCCGGCCAAGCATGGTGCGGCCGAGCGGCGTCAGGGAGTGCCGCACCGAGCGCCCTTCACGGCGTGTCTGGACGAGGTCCGCGTCGCGTAGCGCCTTCGCGTGCTCCGACGCCGAGGCCGCGCTGATCCCCGTCGTGGCGGCCAGGTCGGCCGTGCCACACGGTTCGGCCAGCGCGCGCAGAACGGCGGCGCGGGTCGAACCGATAAGGATGGCCAGGCTGTCGTTCCCGGCCTCGCCGGACGGGGACGCGTGGTCCGGGCCGCCGACGCGGCCATTGGGCTGGGCGGCGTACACCAGTACGTTCGGTATGCGTTCTCCGTCGAGCACGAACACCGGCGGACCGGTCCAGAACGCCGACGGCATCATCAGCATGCCGGTGCCGCCCAGGTCATGCTCAAAGTCGACGCCCTGACGTTCCAGCCCGTTGTCCTGCCAGCGCAGCTGCCGGTGCAACGTGCCGAACAGGGCCTGATGGCCGCCCGCGGCGAGCACCGGCATCCGCCTGGCCACATCCCCGTGAAATGAGCTGACCACGCTCTCCCCAGCGTGGCGCGACGATCGCGGCGTAGAAGTCGCGCAAGGCACGCACCACGATGTCGCGCGCCTCGGTGTCGCCGTCGGCCAGGTTCCGCACCCAGCACGGTGGTCGGCCAGCGCGGTCCAGGCATCCGTCGGCCAGTTCGGCGCGCCAGGCCGAGCGGGGAGTGGACCGGACGAACTCAAGGCCTTCCTCGAGGCTGGAGGCGGGCGAATCGGCGAAGCCGGGCCACGGCGGATACGGTCCGAACAGCTCCAGGAGCGGGCGTGCGGTGGCCGGGAACGTCCGCCGCACCTCGCGCAGCCACCGGCGGGCGGCGGGCCGTCCGGGCGTGACGCTCGCGCGCCGGAGTTCCACTAGCGCCAGCCCAGTTTCGATAAGCGGTGCCGGTGCCACGCTGAACCTGGTCCGCGCCAGGTCGTCGGCGGTGAAGTTCACCCTGACCACAATCCACCTCCGTGGCCTGGCGCCGGTTTCGCTCCCGGCACCCCGTCCAGGCTCGGGCGATTCTTCGGTTATAGCCGAATTGATTGCCCCCAGGGCCGAGAGCGGAATTTCCTATATCCGTAAGTCGGCCTCAAGCACCCGTAAAGGACAAATAATACCAGGTCACGGAATAACAACGTTTTAGTTAGCGAATTGATAACGGCGACGGCGCAATTCGGCGTTCAGCCGGTCATTCGGCTCAGTAACCACATCAGAACCGGGAGGCGTTCACCTTATGAGGAGACGCAGGACCTTTGGGCTAGCGGCGGCGGGGGCCGCAGCTGCCCTCATGCTGGCCGCGTGCAGCAGCGGCGGCGGCAACGGTAACGGGAACGGCAGCAACTCGTCGTCCAGCGCCGCTTACGGCGCCGGGATCACCAGCGTGGTCAACCCGTCGACGCACAAGGGCGGGACACTCACCTTCGACTGGCGTAGTGCGCCGGACTCGTTCGACCCGGGCGATACCTACTTCGCCGCCGACTGGGACTTCGCCCGGTTCTACTCACAGGCCCTGATGACCTATAAGAACTGCCCCGGCGCCTGCGGCCGCACGCTCGTCCCCGGCCTTGCCACCGCGCCCGGCACGGTCAGTGACAACGGCCTGACCTGGACCTACCACCTCAAGTCGGGGGTCAAGTTCCAGGACGGCACGCCGGTCACCTCCCAGGACGTCAAGTACGCGGTCGAGCGCACCTTCGACCGAGGCGTGCTGTCCAACGGCCCGAGCTACTTCTTGAACCTGCTGGGCGGGAACGCCAAGACCTACCCCGGGCCCTACAAGAGCCGGTCCAAGAACCTGATGGGCCTGACCGCGGTCACCACGCCGGACTCGTCGACGGTCGTGTTCCACCTGGCGCACCCGTTCTCCGAATTCGACTACGTGGTGTCGATCCCGCAGAGCGCTCCGGTGCCGCCGGACAAGGACACCGGCGCGAGCTACCAGACGCACATCGTGTCCACCGGCCCGTACGAGTTCCAGAGTTACCAGCTGAACAAGACGGCGGTACTGGTCCCGAACAAGTACTGGAACGCCGCTGAGGACCCGACGGTTTCGCAGCTGGCCAGCAAGATCGTCGTCAACATGAACATGAACCCCAACGACGTGGACAACCGGCTGCTGGCCGGCGACGCCCAGGTCGACTTCGCGGGCACGGGCGTGCAGGCGGCGGCGAGGGCCAAGATCCTCGCCAGCCCGAACCTCAAGGCGCACGCGGACGACCCGCTCACCGGGTTCGGCTGGTTCTTCTACATCGACTCGCAGGTGGCGCCGTTCACCAACCTCGCCTGCCGCCAGGCGATCGAGTACGCCGCCAACCACCTCACGCTGCAGAATGCCTACGGCGGCCCGATCGCCGGCGGGGCGATCGGCAGCACGGTGCTGCCGCCGACCGTGGCGGGTTACCAGAAGTTCGACATGTACGAGGCGACCACCAAGACCCAGGGTGACCCGGCCAAGGCCAAGCAGGAGCTGTCGGCCTGCGGCCAGCCGAACGGGTTCTCCACTGGTATCGCCTACCGCAGCGACCGGCCCACCGAGACCCAGGGGGCCCAGGCCCTGCAGCAGGCGCTGTCGGCGGTCGGCATCAAGACCACCTTGCACGGGTTCCCGACGGCGACCTACTTCAACACCTTCGCCGGCGTGCCCAAGTACATGGCCGCGCACAACATCAGGATCGCCTTCGGCGGCTGGGGTGCCGACTGGCCGGACGGCTACGGCTTCCTGGACGAGCTGGTCGCCGGGAATGCCATCGTCCCGGCGGGTAACACGAACATCGGGATGCTCAACGACCCGGTGGTCAACAACCTGTTCGTCAAGGCCGCGGGTATCACCGACGCTACCCAGCGGAACGCGATCTGGGGCCAGATCGACCAGCAGGTCATGAAGGACGCGGTGATCGTGCCGATCGTGTACGCCAAGGCGCTCATCTACCGGCCGTCGACGCTCACCAACGTCTACTTCAACCAGGCCTACCAGGCCGACAACTACGCCGTCATGGGCCTTGCCGGCTGACCGGCCAGACCGACCCGCAGCGAGCAGAGAAAGCATGTGAGAGTGTCGGCGCCCGGCCGGAGCGATCCCGGCCGGGCACCGGCGCACACCGTGGTCATATTCATCATCCGGCGGCTGATCGGCACGATCTTCCCGCTGGTCGCGGTCAGCATGATCAGGTTCGCCATCTTCTTCCTGATCCCGCGGCTGGCCGGGCAGAACACCTACCAGCTCGCCGCGCAGCAGGTCGGGCGCAACCCCACCCGGCAGGCGATCTTGCAGGTCGAGCAGCAGCTGGGCCCCGGTCCGGTGGACGGTCCCGTCAGCGTCGCCGCCGATAAGCCTCTGAATCGGTGAGGGTTAATGGCCATTCCAATGGGTCTGGACATGCCCTACTAGCCAGCCGTTCGGGCAAGCAAAACTAAGTTCGAAAATTTATCGTGAACAGTAAAGATTAACGTATTAATGTCACTCGGAACCGTCGGGTAGTACAAATGACATTCAAGCGAACAGAAAATCGACTATTTTAGAGTGCACCCCGATGCCCGGAATCTGTGCAGGCTGGTGCAGCGTGGTGCCATTCTGTGAACCCGGATGCCGCATCCCATGGTGAGCAGACGGCCCGTCTAATTCACATAGAGCTGGTCTAGGCCGATGAGACGGATGTCGTGGCGTTGGTCGGCTTGCAACTCGCGGTCGAAGCCCGCACCGGAGTAGCAGGTGAGCACGGTGTCCCGGGTGTCGAATCCTTTGACCGCGAGCAGGTCCCGGGCTCGGCGCAGGCGTTCGACGTGGCCGAGGCTCATGACCCGGTCCCACTTCACCTCGCCCAGGGACAGGACCCTGCGCGGGCGCCCGTGCTCGGCCGGGGCGAGTACCGCGACGTCGATCTCGATCTGGGTCCGGTTGGCCGGATCCGGGACTACTCCGGAGCCCACCTCGCCTGGCAGGCCGCCGAAGACTGCGAGATCGGCCGTGATCGCGTAGGCGCGGCAGATCGTTTCGAAATGCGGCCCTGTTACCTGTGACAGGAAACGTGCGCGGGCCCCGGGCCAGACAGCCGGCCCGCCGCCGAGTTCGAGGCGTGCCCATTCCCGGCTCATGATGGCCTGATAGAAGGTGATAAGCGGCTCGGCGATCCTGTATCTTGCCCGTCCCGATCGGAACAGGTCCGGCTCCTTGACCAGCAGCCGGGAATCCTCAAGGACATGGAGGGGATGCGCTACCTCGTTGGATTTCCGGCCTATGTAGCTGGCGATCCTGCCGGTGGTGTTGTTTCCCTCGGCGACGGCGGCGAGCGCCGAATGATACAGCGACGGGTCGCGGATCTCGGTCTCCTCGGCGAGCAGGTACCGGGCTTCCCGGAAGAGCGGGGTCTGCGGATTCAGCACCGTCCGGATCACCCATGCATCGAAGTCGGTGAGGTCCGCGGGGGTGTCTTCGCGCAGGAGTTCCCGTCGGTAAGCGGGAGTTCCGCCTACCACCGAATGCACGAGTACGGCCAGCTTGGGGTCGGTAATCTCCCAGAACCGTGCCGCGTCCCGGTATCCGAAGGGGTGGACGACCAGCTCGAGGCCGGCCCGCCCTCGTAGCGGCGCCGACCCGGAAAGCAGCCCGCCCATCACTGACATAGCTGAACCGCAAAGCAGGAGCCGCACGCGGCTCGCCGATCCGCTCCCTCCGGGGCCGAGTTCCCGCTGGATGATCGACGGCAGGCCGGGTGATGCCTTGACCAGGTAGGGGAACTCATCGATGACCACCTGGACAACGCGATCCCCCGCGAGCCGGAACAGGTACGGGATGGCGTCAAGCCAGTCCCGGAACGGCGGGACCGGCGATCCGCTGAAGCGGATGAGTTCGTCGGCGAACAGCCGTAGCGAAATCGTCTCGGTCAGCTCTAGGGCCGGAAAGTAGATTCCGCCCAGGACAGTTGCCAGCGCCTGGAGGAGATAGCTCTTGCCCTGCCGGCGCCGCCCGCTCACCACGCCCAGCGTGGCGCCGGGACGGGCATTGATGGCGAAGCCCGCCAGCCCCGCCCATTCGGCGTCCCGGGCGAACAGGTGAGATGGCTTAGCAGGCACCTCAATCGGCGATGTATGCATGACCGAAGTATACTTGACCGAAGCATACTTCGATATGCTGGCGGCGCGGCTCGCCCGCGGCGGGCGGCAGGCCAGCCTCGCTCGGCCCACGCCCGGCGCGGATCCCCCGGGCGTGCGCGCGGTCCAGCAGGGCGCCGGCCAGCTGCGGCTTGGTGGCGAACATCACCTGCTCCGGGACGCCGGCCAGCTCGCGGTGCTCCTCATCAGCCGCGCACGCTTCCGGCAGGTACAAAGCCCGGCCGATCAGCGCATGCCCTCGGCCGGTGGCATAGGTCAAGGTCACCGCTACCTGGCACAGCGCGATACCGCCCACGGTGCCGCTGTACTGGCGGGCCGCGCCGGCCGCGGTGCCAGAGGACTTCTCATCGGCCGTCTCATCCACGATCAGCACCGCGTCCCCGTCATCGAGGTGCCCGGCCGCCCACGCCGACGCGATGTCCGCAACGCGCTGGTCGTCCCAGACCGCCCGCGACAGCAAATGCTGCAGCCGGTGCGGCCCGCGATGCCCGGCCGCCTCGGCGATCGTCCAGCAGTTATTATCGTCCAGCTCCATCAGCAGCCCGCTGACCATCTGGCCGCAGCACTGCCGGGTCTCCCGCCGGGGAAAGCACCCGGCAATCCGCCCCAGCAGGTCCGCCAGCAGCGCGGACCGGGCATCATCGGCTGCCGTGGCAGCAGCGACTGCCGCATCATGATCGCGTCTCACAACCCATCATGATCGCGGCAGCCGCACTTTGTCAGGGGGAGCCCGGCGTGGTGGCGTGACATGGTGCTGGCCGCCTCAGGCCCAGCCGGTGAACCTGTGGGCCCAGGTGGAGGGGTTCCCGTGCTGAGCGGTAACGTTCCCGGAACGGTCCGGGCGTAGTGTGCGCTTCGTGGGAGGGACGCAGCCAGCAGGCGGGCAGGCACCGGCGAGCGCGGGGGTTACGGCGCGCCGCCTCCCGCTGGCGGTGCTGGGCGCGGTGGTCGTCCTGGTCGGCCTGTCCGTGCCGATCGGCATCGCGGCCCGCAAGCCGTTCGACGGCCTCGTGCTCTTGGTGGTCTTGACCGCCGCCCTCGGGTGGCTGATCACCCGGCGCCAGCCAGGCAACCGGATCGGGTTGCTGCTGGCGGGATACGCCGCGATGCTCGTCTTCTACGAAGACGCCGCGAACTACGCAGTCCTGGACTACCACCTCCACCACGGGACACTGCCGCTGGGTTTCCCGGCCGTGCTGATCGCCTCGGAGCTGTGGAGCACGTGGTTCCTGATCCCCCCGCTGATCATCTTGCTCTTCCCCGATGGCACGCTGCCGCCGAGGTGGCGGATGGTCGCCCGGGCCTACCTGGCGGTCTGCGCGCTGATCATCGCCATCTCGCTGGGCGGCGGGGCCTGGCAGATGAGCGGTACCCGGATCATGGTGCAGGGCAACGGGCAGCTCGTCGGCAATGCCAGCCCGGCCGGTGCGCTGGGCTTCGTGCTCGTGATCGTGTTCCTGGCCGTGCCGGTGTTCTGGGTCTTGTTCGTGGCCCGTCAGGTGCTCAGCTGGCGGCGGGCCAGCGGGGAGCGCCGGGCCCAGCTCAAATGGCTCATGGCGGGCAGCGCCGCCAGCGTCATCGGGCTGGCCGGGGGGTTCGCGTTCCAGTCGGGGATGCTGAACACCATTTGCCTGATCGTGGGGATCTTCAGCCTGCCGGTGTGCATCGTCCTCGCCATTTTGAAGTACCGCCTGTACGACATCGACCGCCTGATCAGCCGCACGCTGTCCTACACGCTGGTCACCGGGCTGCTGGTAGGCGTCTACGCAGGGCTGGTGCTGCTGACCACCCAGGTGTTCCGGGTCCACACCCCGGTGGCGGTGGCCGCCTCCACGCTGGCCGCAGCTGCACTGTTCAGCCCGCTGCGGCGGCGGGTGCAGCGAGCGGTGGACCGGCGGTTCAACCGGGCCCGGTATGACGCCGACCAGACCGTGGCCGTGTTCGCGGCCCGGCTGAAAGACGCGGTCGACCTGGACGCGGTCCGCGATGACCTGGCCGGCGTCGTGCACCAGGCCCTGGAACCCGCCCACGTATCGCTGTGGACCAGCCAACGCGACTGAGCCTGGCTTCCGTGGCTCCCGCCGTGACCTGCACAACCCCCCACGATCACGAACTACAGCTGCCGTAACTATTCGGCGGCTTGTTGGCTGAACTACTGTCCTGAGCCGCCGGATCGGACACAAATGCTTGCCACGGTTCTTATCGGGCGGGTGGGGTTCACCATGAAGCAGCACGTTCAGATCGACCTGTGGCCGACTGTCAGCCCGCCGACGAACACCCTTGGGTAAATGATCATCAGCGGTCGCTGACTTCGTTTGAGATGACCCGCTCGGCACGCGAGGACCAGGCCGCGACAGTCGACGTGCGCGCCCGCGAGACAACGTGAACAACAACGTGAACGAGCGCGAGGTTTACAAACGCAGTTTACAAACCTCAGGCCAGAGGCCCTCTCCCTGTTCGAAAGAGGGCCTCTGGCCTTGGTAGCGGGGGAGGGATTTGAACCCTCGACCTCTGGGTGAGCCATACGACCCACGTCTCCGGCGTCGCGGGCCGTCTCTCGCGGGCGTGGTGACCTCGGCGGACAGGACAGATTACATCTCGCTCCGTCGGCTCCGACCTGGACGCCCTCGCCGCGCAAGGCCTCAGCACCACCGAGTTGGATGAGCGGATCGGCGAGCTCGACCAGCAGATCACCGAGGCGGGGATGCGCGGCACGGTGCTCCCCGTCAGGCCTCGCCGTCACCGTTCGACCAGGCGGCGGCACGATGCCGCGCCGCTGCCCCGCCGCAAAGTCTGCAACCGCACGATCGGCGAGACCTTCACCGCGACGGACGGGAAGGTCTTCCGCCCGTCGCTGTTCGTGACGCTGACCTGCCCGTCCTACGGCCGGGTATCCAGCGACGGGGTACCGGTCGACCCTGGCGCCTACGACTACACGCGGGCAGCCCGGGACGCGCTGCACTTCGCCGCGCTGTTCGACCGGGTTCATCCAGAACCCGCGCCGGTTCTGCGGGTACGACGTGCAGTACTTCGCGGCCGTAGAGCCGCAGCGGCGCCTCGCCCCGCACGTCCACACCGCAATCCGCGGCACCGTCTCCCGAGCCGAGCTGCGCGAGGTGCTCGCCGCGACTTACCACCAGGTCTGGTGGCCATCCACCCAGACCGTCACATACAACGGCGATCACCTGCCCATCTGGGACGAGACCAGCGCCACCTACCTCGATCCCGGCAACGGCGAAGTCCTGTCGACCTGGGACGAGACGCTCGGCGCGACCGGCGACCAGGACCTGCGCCAACTGGCTCCGCTATGGCATCCAATCCAAGAACGCCCGGCCCGGCCTGCGGCCGGGCTGCTGCAAGGGCAAAGCCCACCGCCGCGAGCATCTCGGCTACGGCGGGCGGCGGGTACTCGTCTCCCGCAAGTGGTCCGGCAAGACGCTCGCCGATCACCGCGGCGACCGCAAGGCCTGGTTGACCGGCATGCTCGGCCTTTCGGCAACTGACCCTGCCGCTTCACCTGGGAACCGGTCAAGCCCGGCGACCCGGACCACATGCCCAACGGGCAACGGCTGCTGCACGTCGTCGCCGACCGCATCCGATGGCAAACCGCCCTCGAACAAGCCCGCCGACGAGCCGCAACGCCGGTCGAACCCGCCCCCGGAGCGGCCGGTCGAGCGGCATGAGCGGCGCCAAGTCCGGAATGTCGGAGCGGCTGCTTACGGTGGCCGAAGCGGCCGAGGTACTCCGCACCTCAGAACGCTTCCCGCGTCGGCTGATCGCCGAGCGGCGTATCCGCTTCACCCGCATCGGGCGCCATGTCCGCATACCCGAGTCCGCGCTTCGCGAGTTCATCGCGGCCGGACTGGTCGAGCCCATCACTACCAGGAGAAGAGGAAGGGCTGCATGATGAGCAAACGACGATTCGGGAGAGTCCGCCGACTCCCGTCCGGACGGTGGCAGGCACGCTATCCCGGGCCAGACGGAGTTGACCGGCCTGCGCCGCAGACCTTCGGCAGCAAGAGCGACGCCGAGGTCTGGCTGACGCTCAAGGAAGCCGAGATCAGGCGCGGCGACTGGCTCGACCCGGAAGCGGGCAAGGTCAGGTTCGGCGATTACGCGACCAGCTGGGTCAATGATCATGTGCTGAAACCGCGTACCGCTGAGCTTTACCAGGGCCTGCTCAAGAACCACCTGGCGCCGACTTTCGGCAACGTCGATCTCGGCGACATCCGCGAAGCTGACATACGACGGTGGCGGAAGGAACGCCTCGATACGGGCTGCCGTCAAGCCCGCCCGTTCGGGCCTGTGACCGTCGCAAAGGCCTACCGGATGCTGCACGCGATCATGAACACCGCCGTGGAGGACGGCCTGATCCGGCGCAACCCATGCCGAATCAAGGGCGCTGGCCAGGAGCACTCAGAAGAACGGCCGGTCATCCCGGTGAGCACTCTGCTCAGGCTGCTGGACGAGGTTCCGCCCCGCTACCGGGCCCTGCTCCTGCTGGCCACGTTCGCCAACCTGCGTTTCGGAGAACTCGCCGGACTGCGGCGAGCCCAGCTCGACCTAGGCACGTGCGCGGTCCGCGTTGCCGTGTCGACGGCCGAGCTCGGCGACGGGCGGCTAATAGACGACGACCCGAAGTCCGCCGCGGGCAGGCGGACGGTTGCCTTCCCCCAGGAGATCGTGCCGGAGCTGAAGTGGCACCTGGAGTGCTTCGCCCAGGCGGGTGACACCGGCCTGGTATTCGTCGGGCCAAAGGGCGGACGGCTGCGTCGGTCGAACTTCCGCAAGTTCTGGAACCAGGCCAGGGCCGTGATCGGCCTGAACGAGCTACATTTCCATGACCTGCGCCACACAGGGAACACGATGGCGGCCGCTCAAGGCGCCAGCCTCCGCGAGCTGATGGAGCGGATGGGCCACTCCAGCACCCGGGCCGCGCTCATCTACCTACACGCCACCCGCGAGCGCGACCAGGCTATCGCCGCGGGTATGGGCAAGCTGCTCAAGGACGCTAAGAAGGGCACGCGCCCTACCCGATCGGGCACGCAACGGGCACGCGGCCGTAAGCACGCATCCTGAAAATCGCCAGCTAAGCCTCTGACCTGGGCCGCAAGCCAAGAGCGGGCGACGGGAATCGAACCCGCATGACCAGCTTGGAAGGCTGGAGCTCTACCATTGAGCTACGCCCGCAGCGGCCGCCGAACCACCGGCCGACACCGGTAGCGTACCGTCTCCCGCGCCATCGGCGTGACTCCCGTGCGCGGCCCGCGGCGGCCCGAGGTGGCATAGTGACCGTTACTGGACAACGGGAGCACAGTGTCTCATGCGCTCACAGCACAAAGGAGAGCCCCAGCACATGGCGCGAGCAACCGCGCAGATCGGCGTCACCGGCCTCGGCGTGATGGGCCGGAACCTGGCCCGCAACTTCGCCAGGCACGGATACACCGTGGCCCTGCACAACCGCACCACCTCCCGCACCACGGCCATGGTCGACCAGTTCGGCCACGAGGGGAACTTCGTCCCGGCCCAGACCGCGGAGGAGTTCGTGCAGGTCCTTGAGCGCCCCCGCCGGCTGGTCATCATGGTCAACGCCGGCCCGGCCACCAACGCGGTCATCGACGAGTTCGCCCCGCTGCTCGAAGACGGCGACATGATCATCGACGGCGGCAACGCGCACTTCGGTGACACCCGCCGCCGCGAGGCGAAGCTCCGGGAGCAGAACCTGCACTTCGTCGGCATGGGCGTCTCCGGCGGCGAGGAGGGCGCGCTCAACGGCCCGAGCATCATGCCCGGCGGAAGCCAGGAGTCCTACGCAAGCCTCGGCCCGATGCTCGAGACGATCAGCGCTCACGTTGACGGCACCCCCTGCTGCACGCACATCGGCCCGGACGGCGCCGGCCACTTCGTCAAGATGGTGCACAACGGCATCGAGTACGCCGACATGCAGCTCATCGCCGAGGCGTACGACCTGCTCAGGCATGGCGTCGGCATGACGCCCGCGCAGATCGCGGAAACCTTCAGGACCTGGAACACCGGCCGGCTCGACTCCTACCTGATCGAGATCACCGCCGAGGTCCTGGCTCACACCGACGCCAGCACCAGCGAGCCCTTCGTCGACATCGTGCTCGACCAGGCAGAACAGAAGGGGACCGGCCGCTGGACCGTCCAGGACGCGCTCGACCTGGGCGTGCCGGTGAGCGGCATCGCCGAGGCGGTCTTCGCCCGCTCGCTGTCTGGCCACGCCGGCCTGCGCCGCGCCGCCCGCGGCCTGCCAGGGCCCCAGCACGCCAGCCCCGGCGAGGCCGCCGAGTTCGCCGACCAGGTCGAGCAGGCCCTCTACGCGTCGAAGCTGGTCTCCTACGCCCAGGGCTGGCACATGATGGGCGTCGGCAGCCAGGAGTACGACTGGGACCTGGACCTCGGCCAGATCGCCGTCATCTGGCGCGGCGGCTGCATCATCAGGGCCGCGTTCCTTGACCGCATCAGGGCCGCCTACGCGAACAACGCCGAGCTGCCGACGCTGCTGGTCGACGAGGAGTTCGGCAAGGATCTCGCCGCCGCCCAGGACGCCTGGCGCGCCGTGGTCGGCACCGCGGTCCGGCTCGGCATCCCCGTGCCCGGCTTCTCCGCCGCCCTGGCCTACTACGACGCGCTGCGGGCCGAACGCCTGCCCGCCGCCCTGGTCCAGGGCCTGCGCGACTTTTTCGGCGCACATACGTACCGCCGTACGGACCGCGAAGGCACGTTCCACACGCTCTGGGCCGAGGACCGTTCGGAGGAATCCCGCTAGCCACCTTTATCCCTAACGGGCTGGGTCCCCGCCACCCCTACGGTCAGCTGCCGTCCCCGATGACGCTGACCGCCTTGGTGAAAGACAGCAGGTCATTCGTGGTGAGCCCGGTCCCGCCCGGCGCGCGGATCAGCACCTCGGTCTTCACCGGGCCGGTGCTCTGCGCGATCCAGACGGTCACCTCGATCGTCTGCCCCTGCGCATAGATGGTGGTCAGCACCACGCTGGTCTGGTAGGTGCCGGCCGGGACCCTGACCGGCGTCGTGCCGGTGCCCTGGACGGTGACTTCCGCTTTCCCGCCCTGGATATGCAGCACGGAGCGGTAGATCTTTCCGGACGCCAGGCCCGCGGCGTCCGGCCACCGGACAACGC
This sequence comes from uncultured Actinomycetota bacterium, assembly GCA_963753225.1. Classification (GTDB taxonomy): domain Bacteria; phylum Actinomycetota; class Actinomycetes; order Streptosporangiales; family Streptosporangiaceae; genus Palsa-504. Next base: position 31,419 of record CAVWBQ010000049.1, read on the forward strand.
TGCCGGTCACCGGCACGCCGCTGACCGGCGGGACCGGAAAGCCGATCGTGCCGTCCGGGTAAAAGGTGTAGACGGGAACGACGGTGCTGGCCGACCCGCCGAAGTCGGTTGTCGAGGACACCGTCACCCGGTACCCGGCCGGGCCCGGCTCCGTCCCGACGATTTTGTTCGTGGTGCGGCCGGTCTGCCCGCCGGACTGCGTCTGGTACACCCAGGTGTTGCCTACGGCGACGGGGAACGGGATCGAGTTGGCCTTCGCGAACGACTTCGTGGCCGCGCCCTGCAGCGAATTTGGCTGCGTGGTGAGCGGCGCCGTGCTGGAAAGCGGGGAGGTCGCGGCCGCCGCGGCGGTGCCTCCGGCATTCCCGCCGGGTACGTCGGGCTTGGTACCCTTCGGCACGCCACCACATCCGGTTAGGGCCACGATCGCGGCGATGGCCGAGCCCGCAAGAACCGCCCTCGCCGATCCGTGCTTGCTCATGTAGCTGCCTCGCTCTTGGGGGGAGTCGCGCTGGCCGCCAGCAGTCTGGGTCGAGGCACTAAGAGTAAGGATTTCTGCGGCTCAAGTCACCGCGCAACGCCGTAACCGCCCGAACCCATCTATCCCAGGTACAGGCAGAACGGATGCCCCGCGGGATCGAGGCAGACCCGGACGTCCTCCTGGGGCTGGAATCCGGCCAGCGTCGCGCCTTGCGCGACCGCGTGGGCGACGCTGGCCTCGAGGTCGTCGACCTTGATTTCCAGGTGCATCATCATCTGCTGGTCGCCGGGCCCGGCCGGCCAGGCCGGCCGGACATAACGCGACTCGGTCTGGAAGCTCAGCGTCCCGGTGCCGTCGTCCGGCTGGAGCACCACCCAGCCGGGCTCTTCCGTGCGCGTGGTCCAGCCGAGCAGGCGGCGGTAGAAGTCCGCGAGCGCATTGGCGTCCGGCGCGTCGATGTTGGTCCCGGTCACGGTCAGCCTGGGCATGTAAACCGGTCTACCAGGTTCAGCTGCCGGCCGCCTGCTTGGTGAAGGAGACCAGCGACGAGGTCGTGATGCGCTGGGTCTTCCCCGCCGCCCTGATGAGCTCCTCGGTCTTCACCGGGCCGGTGCCCGGAGCGGTCCATACCTTCACCACGGCGGTCGTGGTGAAGCTGCCCACCTTGGTGACCATGGTCATGTTCACCAGCGTGGCCCGGTAGGTGCCCGCGGGAACCGACACGGACTGGGTGCCGCCGCCCTGGACGGTGACGTTCGCCGTCTCGTACTGGCCGGAGCTCAGCTTGATGTTCAGCACCGAGTGGTAGGGCCGCCCTGAGGCCACGCCCGCGGCGTCCGGCCAGAGCACGCCGCTGCTGGACACCACGGAAACGCCGTGATGATCGCTCACCGGGAACCCGAGCTGGCCGTTGTCGTAGAAGAGGTAGTGCTCAATCGCGGTATTCGCGGACCCCGGACCCAGCGAGTCGGTCATCGTCACCTGGTGGCCGCCCGTCACCGCGGTTACCCCGGTGACCTGCTTGTTGTCAAAGGCGTGCGCGTTGTTGATGTTGGTGACCACGTCGTACACCCAGGTGTTGCCGACCGCGACCGGGAAGGGGATCGACCCGGCCGCCACGAACGAACCCGAAGTCGCGGTCGGCGTCGCGGTCGCGCTCACCGCCCCGGCCGGGCTCGAGGCGGCTCCCGCCGGGCTGTTCGACGCCGCGGACGACGTGCCCGCGGACGACGTGCCCGCGGCCGAGCCGCACCCGGCCAGCGCGATCACGGCCGCGCCCGCCAGAACCGCCCGCGCGGATCTGTACCTGCTCATGCTGATGCCTCGCTCTGTAAAGGTGGCGTGTCCCTGATTCCCCGGTGCTGCAAGAAGAGTGCCAAAAGCACGGCCCAAGGGTAGGGGCCGCGCCGCCCGGGGCGTCCCTAATTAACGCAATCTGAACCACGACCACGCCGCGTTGCCCTGGGTCGATGTGCCGCTGGTCCGGTTAGAGGCGGACCAACGGCACTTTGACCCAGAACCGCCCTGTGCCGCCGCCGCGGCTACCGCCTCGCCGCTCGCACCCGAGCTCAGACCTGCGTGACCGGCATCGAGCTCCGAACAGCATGAACGAGGCATCCACGCCCCGCAGACCCCAGGCTCAGCCGGGCGGCCGCTCGTACGGAGAGCGAACATGCCGGGCCAGCCGCTACACTCGGCCAGGTACGGGCTGTAGCGCAGTTTGGCTAGCGCGCCGCGTTTGGGTCGCGGAGGTCGCCGGTTCGAATCCGGCCAGCCCGACCAGCCCGGTCGCCTCCTACACGGTCAGCCGCTCGCCGGTGCCGAACACCCCGAGCAGCGCCCGTACCGCCTCGGTGACCGGCCCGAGCGTCTCGTCTTCCGGCAGTTCCGGCGCTTTCACCAGCGCCGAACCCGCCGCCGCCGCCTCGCTGACCGCCCGCAGCGCGTCGCACAGCTGCCGGACGCCGGACGCAGGCACCGTCGCGCCGCGGCTCACGGCCAGCGCGGTCGCGGTGATCGCGTCCATCACCTGCTCCAGCGCGACCACCGCGGGCCACCAGGCGGTCGCGCGCCTGCTGATCGACGGTGGCTCGGACATGGTGCGCTGGAACTCGGCCCGCAGGTCGGCCAGGGCCCGGTAGGTGGACCGCCGCATCCGCGACCGGGCCGGCGGCGGGCCTCCGGCCCGCCCGAAGCCGGCGTCCGGGCTCGGCGGGCCTCCGGCCCGCCCGAAGCCGGCGTCCGGGCCAGTTCCGGAGCTCAGCGCCACCTCCAGGTACCGGCACACGTCGAGCGCAGTCCGCGCGTACTGCCGCGGCAGGTGCGAGTACCAGCTCATCGGCCACGGCGCGAACCCGATCAGCAGCACGATCGCGCAGCCGATCAGCGTGTCGATCAGCCGGTCCTCGGCCAGCCGCCAGCCGCCCGGGCTGAGCAGGTCGATCAGCACGACCACCAGCGGGGTCAGGAACGTGGCCAGCAGCCCGTAGTTCCGGCTGCGGCCGAACGGAAGCAGCGCGGCGAGCACCGCGAACGGGATCAGCAGCCACGTCCCGTGCACCAGCACCAGCAGCGCCGCCCCGGCCACTGCCCCCACCACGGTCCCGATGCCGCGCTGCAGCGACCGGGCGAACACCGAGCCGTAGTCGGGCTTGAACACGATGGCGACGGTCAGCGGCACCCAGTACGACCGCTGCAGCGGCAGCACCTCGCTCACCAGGCCGGCCGCGCCCATGCAGGCCATCAGGCGGAGCGTGAAGATCCAGTTGACCCGCCCGGCGGCCGGGGTACGACGGGGGGACGGCCAGGCGCGATACCAGTCACGGGACAGCGCCCGCGCGGCTTCCGCCATGGCGTCCCGCAGCGTCAGCATGGCCGGGCTTTCGTCCCAGGCCGGCGGGATCATCGGCGGGGGCAGCCCCGCCCTGATCGTATCGGCCAGCCGGGCCACGACGTCGATAACCAGCGGCGGAGGCCGGGTCCCGGCCACGCCGACGGCGACCGCCGCCTCGGCCATCAGGTGGCTCGCGTTCAGCGCGGCGAGCAGCCGCGCCCGCCGCCGGTTCAGCCCGGTCGCGGTGGACCTGGCCGTCAGCAGCTCGTCGTACGCGGTGTTCAGCGCGCTGGTCAGCGCCTGTCGGCGGGCGGTGTACTCGTCGCCGCCCGCTGGGCCGACCACTGCACCGCCCACCGAGCGGAGCAGCCCGGCCAGCGCGTCGTACACGGCGGCTACGTCACGCTGCTCCCGCCCGTACGGCGCGCGCAGCCAGCCGGGCAGGATCAGGATCAGCGCCCAGACCACCCCGGCCAGGAACCCGGCCGCCGTGTGCCAGACCGGCCGCAGCGCCCCGATCGGCCCGGCGCCCAGCGAGGTGTACACCAGCAGCTGCAGCCCGGTTACCGAGCCGATGTCGCCGAGCGCGCTGAGCAACCCGGACACCCCGGCCACCACGACGAGGGCCACCACGGCGAGCCAGCCGTGCCCGTGGGTCACCGCCCCGATGGCCAGCCCGGCCGCGCCGCCGAACACCGCCGCGCTGCAGACCCGCTTCACCCGGCTCAGGTACGGTCCGCCCGCATCGGTCATCGTGCCGAGCAGCCCGCCCGTCGCGGGCAGCACGCCGAGGGTGCCCCGGCCGGCCGCATACGCCGCCGACAGCGGCACGCAGATCGCCAGCGCCGCGCGGGCCATCTCCGGCCACGGCACCGGCGCCTGCCGCGGCCGCACCACCTCGGCCAGCCAGCCGGGTACGACCACGGCCCTAAGGGGCCGCACGGCCGTGGCGCCGTTCATAGCTCTCCGCCGCACACCGACTTATTTTGGTCCCGAACGGGCCCGGGTGACAGCCCCGGCGTCCCCGCGAGCCGTGGCAGAGTACCGGCATGGACGATTCCCGGTATCTGCAGTGCCTGGCCGCGGACTACGGCGACCTGCGCGACGCGGCCTCGGCCGCCGAGCTCACTGCGAACGTGCCGAGCTGCCCCGGCTGGACCGTGGCCGACCTGGTGCGCCACATCGCGCAGGTATACCTGCACAAGGTGACCCTGATGCGCACGGGGGAGGAGCCGGAGGAGTGGCCGCCGCCGTCGCTGGCCGCCGAGGCGCCGCTGGCCGCGCTCGGCCGGGCTTACGGCGCGCTGCGCGCCGAGTTCCGCACCCGCGGGCCCGGCCTGGCCGCGCCCACCTGGTACGACCCCGATCAGACAGTGGCGTTCTGGATTCGCAGGATGGCGCAGGAGACGGTGATCCACCGGATCGACGCCGAACTGGCGGCGGGCCTGCCCGTCACCCCGGTGCCCGATGACCTCGCCGCCAACGGCGTCGACGAGGTGCTCAAGCGGATGCTGGCCTACGGCTCGGTCACCTGGCCGGAGGACTTCGCCGAGATGGAAGGCGATCACCTGCCCGGACCGGGCGAGATCACGATCGCCGCTGGCCAGGCGGCGTGGACGGTCCGCCCGTCGCCGCACGAGGTGGAGGTGGCGGACGGCGCCAGCGAGGACCCCCTGGTCGTGATCGACGGCCCGGCCGGCAACGTGCTGCGCTGGCTATGGGGCCGGGCCGGCGACGAGGCGGTCCGGACGACCGGCGACGCCGCCTGGGCAGATTACCTGCGCCGGATGCTCGCCGTGGTCACCCGGTAGGCAGCCGGCCGGTGTGCAACCGGCCGGGCGCGCGCCGCGTCGAAGAGGCATGACTACCCGCCGCGTGCCGTTCCGGCTTCCGCGCCTGCTGTCCGCCGCCGCGTGCGCCGCGCTCGTCCTGTCCGGCTGCGGAACCCAGCCCTTCGGGCCGCAGCCTGGTGCCGCGCGTACCCCCGCCGCCAGCCCGGCGGCCAGCCCGCGTGAGCGCGCCGTTGCCGACGCGGCCCGCATTATGGCGTCGTTTCCCCGGCCGCCGGGGGCGGTGCGTACCGGCATGATCGCGTCGCTGACCGAGTCGGGGGCGCGGCCGGCCACCCCGGACCTGGCCGCGGTGACCCACTGGTGGCGCGTCCCCGGCCGGCCGCTGGCGGTGCTGGCCTGGATCCGCGCCCACCTGCCGTCCGGGTTCACCCCGGCCGGCACCGGCACAGGATCTGGGTCGTGGACCGACATGTTCGCGCTACCCGCCGTGCCGGGCGTGCTGACCGAGCGCGAGCTCGTGGTGCTGGCTGTCCCTGACCACAGCCAGACCGCGATCCGGGTGGACGCCCAGGTCGTCTGGCTCCCGGCCCGGCCGGCCGCCGAACGGATCCCGCCGGACGCCGAGGTGGTCACTGTCACCCCGGTCTTCGGCTTCAACCCCGGCCCCCGCGCCGAGCGCCTCGACCGCGCGTTCACGGTCACCGACCCGGCCAAGGTGGCCAGGATCGCGGCGGTGGTCAACGGCCTGACCAGGTTCCCCGACGGCTCGTTCAGCTGCCCGGCCGAGTTCGGCGGGCAGATGCGGCTCACCTTCGCCACCCGCCCGGGTGGCCCGGTGGTCGCCCGGCTGACCGCGGAGTACGGCGGCTGCGGGTCGGTCTCCGTCCGCATCGGCGGCCGGGACATGCCCGCGCTCAGCGAGTACCCGGAGTCCGGGCCGCCGCTGCAGCAGCGGGTGCTGGCCATCGCGGGCATGAGCTGGCCCGTCGAGCCGGGTACGCCTACCTGACTATCTAATCTGGCGGCCCGCGCCGCGACGGCTGGCCTGCGGCCAATGGCAGTGATGCCACCGTTGGATGACATCCTGCCAACCCGTTTGGCATACTCGGATCGTGTTGCGCAACGTCGCCGTCGTGGTCGTCAACGGTTTCCTCCCGTTCGAGTTCGGCACCATCTGCGAGGTGTTCGGCGTCGACCGGGCCGACGACCGGCTGCCGTCTTACGAGTTGTCCGTGGTGGCCGGCGAGCCGTCGCCGGTGCGCGCGCACAACGACTTCACCATCAATCCCTCCTGCGGCCTGGAGCGGCTGGAGGAGGCGGACCTGATCGCCCTGCCCGCGGTCGACGACGACCGGCTCTGCATCTTCGCCGCCCCGGGAAGCAGGCCGGCCGGGGGGCCGCCCTTGTCGCGGCCGTTTCCCGGGGAACTGCTGGAGGCGCTGCGCCGCGCGGTGGACCGGGGCACCCGGGTGCTGAGCGTGTGCACCGGGGCCTTCATCCTGGGCGAGGCCGGCCTGCTGGACGGCCGCCGCTGCACCACGCACTGGCGCAACGCCGACGAACTGGCCCGGCGGTACCCGGCGGCCAAGGTCGATCCCGACGTCCTCTACGTCGACGACGACCCGGTAATCACCAGCGCGGGCACGGCGGCCGGCATCGACGCGTGCCTCTACCTGGTCAGGAAGGAGCAGGGCTCGCGGATCGCCAACGGCATCGCCCGGCGCATGGTGGTGCCGCCGCACCGCGACGGCGGCCAGGCCCAGTACGTCGACCAACCGGTCGCCCCCTCCTGCGACGGCGCGCTGCGGGACCTCCTCGAGTGGCTGCGCGCGCACCTGGACCAGCCGCTGACCGTGCGCCAGCTGGCCGCCCGGGCGAACATGTCCGAGCGGACCTTCGCCCGCCGCTTCGTGCAGGACACCGGCACCACGCCGCAGCGCTGGCTGACCGGCCAGCGCATCCTGCTGGCTCAGCAGTTGCTCGAGGAAAGCGACGAGACGGTGGACACGATCGCGGACCGGACCGGGTTCGGCAACGCGACCGCGCTGCGCCACCACTTCCGCGCCTGGCGCGGCACCACCCCGAATGCCTACCGGCGGCTTTTCCGCGGTGACCCGGCAGGCGGCGTTCCCATACGAACCGGCCCCGGAATCGAGTAATATCTCGGCTATGAGATTCCTGCTGCGGGTGCTCGTCTCCGCCGCCGCCCTGGGCGTCGCCACCTGGGTGGTGACCGGAATTACGCTGCCGGCCGCCAGCGGCTGGTCGAAGGCCGGCACGCTGCTCGCGGTGGCCCTGATCTTCGGCCTCATCAACGCCACGCTCAAGCCGCTGATCAAGGTCGTCGGCTGCGCGTTCTACGTGCTCACGCTCGGCCTGATCGCGTTCGTCGTGAACGGGCTGCTGCTGTGGCTGACCAGCTGGATCGCGGGCAAGCTATCGCTGCCCTTCCACGTGGCCGGGTTCTGGGCCGCGTTCTGGGGGGCGATCATCGTCGGGCTGGTGAGCTGGGTGCTGAACCTGCTCATCGGGGACAAGCGTCCGCGGGACGACGAGGAGCCGCCGGTGCGCGTCGTTAAGGTTCGCTAGCCCCTAGACTGACGGCTTAGACTTCTCAGCGATCACGCGATCCCTGCTGAGTTACCATCCACAATCCCGGAGTGACGCGGACGTGAAGACTGACGTCGAAGAGCTGAGCCCTACCCGAGTCCGGCTGAGTGTCGAGGTGCCGTTCGAAGAGCTGAAGCCCAGCCTCGACAAGGCCTACCGCGAGGTCGGCCGCCAGGTCCGCATCCCGGGCTTCCGGCCTGGCCGCGTCCCGCCGCCGGTGATCGACCGGCGGGTCGGCCGTGACGTGGTGCTCAGCCAGGCGGTCAACGACGCGATTCCCGACCTGTACGCCAAGGCGGTGGCGGATGGCGACATCTATGCCCTCGGCCAGCCCGAGGTCGCGATCACCAGCCTGGGCGACGGCAAGGATCTGACCTTCACCGTCGAGGTGGACATCCGGCCCAGGTTCGACCTGCCCGACCTGTCCAGCCTGGCCGTCACCGTGGACGACACGCTGGTCACCCCGGATGAGGTCGCCGAGCGGCTCGCCATGCTGCAGGACCGGTTCGCCTCGCTGAAGGGCGTGCAGCGGCCGGTCGCCGACGGCGACCACGTCTCCATCGACCTGTCCGCCTCGGTGGACGGCAAGCCGGTCGAGGACGCGCAGGCCAGCGGCCTGTCCTACCCGGTCGGCAGCGAGTCCCTGCTGGACGGCCTGGACGAGGCGCTGATCGGCATGTCGGCGGGGGACTCCGCCACCTTCACCTCCGAGCTGGCCGGCGGCGAGTTCGCCGGCCAGGAGGCCGAAGTGACGGTGACCGTGCACAGCGTCAAGGCCAAGGACGTACCGGGCCTGGACGACGACTTCGCCCAGATGGCCAGCGAGTTCGACACGCTCGGCGAGCTGCGAGCCGACACCAGGGCGCAGCTGGAGCGGGACAAGGCCATGCGGCAGGTGATGCAGGCGCGTGATCTAGCCCTGGACGCCCTGCTCGACCAGGTGGACATCCCGCTGCCGGAGAGCGTGGTGGCCGATGAGGCCAAGCACAACCGGGAGTCGATCGAGAGCCAGCTCTCCCGGGCCGGCGCCAGCCTGGACGGCTACCTGGAGATGACGAACCAGACCGAGGAGCAGTTCGAGGCGGACATCGAGCAGCGTGCCCAGCGCTCGGTGAAGGTCAGCCTGGTTCTCGACCAGCTGGCCCGCAACTCCGAACTCGGCGTCGACCAGGCCGAGCTGTCCGCGTACGTGACCCGGCAGGCCGAGCAGATGGGCGTGACGCCCGACCGGCTGGCCCAGGAGCTCGCCGACAACAACCAGCTCAACTTCGCGGCGGCGGAGGTGCTGCGGGGCAAGGCGATCAACCTGATCGCCGAGCGGGTCCAGGTGACCGACAAGTCGGGGAACCCGGTCGACATCGCCGCCGCCCTCAACACCCCGCTGACGCCCGCTGGGGAAGCCGCGGACGAAGACGAGGTCCTGGCCGCGACGGAGACCGACGAGACCGACGAGACCGACGAGACCGACGAGGCCGAGGAAGCGGACGCCAGGGCCTGACCGCCCTGCTATCTGACCGCCTTGCTTATACCGCCTTGCTTATGCCGCGGGGGCGCCGCCCCCGTGTCCTGGCGTGCCCGGCCGGACCGCAACCAGGTGCGCCAGTAGCGAACAGGGCGCGCTGCGGGACGATCGGGTTCCGCGGCGGCGTTATCGTCCAATCAATGACACCAGACGTTACTGGAGCAGGTGAACAAGCGTGACTCAGCCCCTGTGGACCCCGGCACCGCCCTCGATCGCGGCCGCGGCGGAGCCCCCCCTGATGCCGTTCGGGGACCAGTTGTTCCAGCGGCTGCTGCGGCACCGCATCATCTTCCTCGGCCAGCAGGTCGACGACGACATCGCCAACCGCATCTGCGCCGAGCTCGCGCTGCTCGCCTCAGAGGACAGCAAGCGCGACATCAGCATCTACATCAACTCCCCGGGCGGCTCGGTCTACGCCGGGATGGCCATCTACGACATGATGCAGTACGTGCCCAACGACGTTTCCACATACGCGATGGGAATGGCCGCGTCGATGGGACAGTTCCTGCTTACGGCGGGTGCGCCAGGTAAGCGGTTCGCCCTCCCGCACGCGCAGATCCTGATGCACCAGCCGTCCGGAGGGATCGGCGGTACGGCGTCGGACATCAGGATCCAGGCGGAGCAGATGCTGTACATCAAGCGGACGCTGTTCGAGCGCACCGCATACCACACCGGCCAGCCCATCGAGCAGATCGAGCGGGACGCGGACCGCGACCGCTGGTTCACCGCGGAGGAAGCCAAGGAGTACGGCTTCGTCGACAAGGTGATCCACAGCGCCGTCGAGGTGCCCACCGCGGGCGTTGTGTCATGATTAACCCAAAGGAGCCGAACGTGAGCGAGCACAGCTTGCGGAGCCCGCAGTCCAGGTACGTGCTGCCGTCCTTCGTGGAGCGCACCTCGTACGGGATCAAGGAGATGAACCCGTACAACAAGCTCTTCGAGGAACGGATCATCTTCCTGGGCGTGCAGATCGATGACGCCTCGGCGAACGACGTCATGGCCCAGCTGCTGACGCTGGAGGCCATCGACCCCGATCGCGACATCACCATATACATCAACTCGCCCGGCGGGTCGATGACATCGATGATGGCGATCTACGACACGATGCAGTTCATCCAGCCCGACATCCAGATCTGCTGCATCGGCCAGGCCGCCTCGGCCGCCGCCGTGCTGCTGGCCGCGGGGACCAAGGGCAAGCGGATGGCGCTGCCCAACGCCAGGATCCTCATCCACCAGCCGGCCACCGAGGGCGGCTATGGCCAGTCCAGCGACATGGAGATCCAGGCCAGGGAGATCCTGCGGATGCGCGCGGCCATGGAGCTCATCCTGGCCCGGCACACCGGCCAGGACGAGGAGAAGATCCGCCGCGATATCGAGCGGGACAAGTTCCTCACCGCCGAAGAGGCCAAGGAGTACGGCATCATCGACGAGGTCCTGACCATGATCAAGAGGGGCAGCGAGCGCGCTGTAGAGGTAGTGTCGACCTAACCGGGAGAATTCAGCTCTTCCCTCCTGGGCCGCCAACGGGTTTGATGGTGTCCATCGGGACCCAGTAGGCGGTACCGTCGATATGCAAGCGCTTGACGGCCTCGCGGGACATGTCCGCTCGGGGCGGCCACCACGGCCGTCACGGCGGCACCATGTAAAGGAGTATCTGGGTGGCACGCATCGGTGACGGTGGGGACCTGCTGAAGTGCTCGTTCTGCGGTAAGAGTCAAAAGCAGGTCAAGAAGCTCATCGCCGGTCCGGGCGTGTACATATGCGACGAGTGCATCGACCTCTGCAACGAGATCATCGAGGAAGAGCTCGCCGAGCCCACCGAGTTCAAGTGGGACAGCCTGCCCAAGCCGCGGGAGATCTACGAGTTCCTCGACGCGTACGTGATCGGCCAGGACCAGGCCAAGAAGGCCCTGTCGGTGGCGGTGTACAACCACTACAAGCGCGTCCAGTCCGGCGAAGACCGGCCGGGCGAGGAGGGCGTCGAGCTGGCGAAGTCCAACATCTTGCTGCTCGGCCCGACCGGCTCGGGCAAGACGCTGCTCGCCCAGACGCTGGCCCGGCTGCTCAACGTGCCGTTCGCGATCGCCGACGCGACCGCCCTGACCGAGGCCGGCTACGTCGGCGAGGATGTCGAGAACATCCTGCTCAAGCTCATCCAGGCGGCGGACTACGACGTCAAGAAGGCCGAGACCGGCATCATCTACATCGATGAGATCGACAAGATCGCGCGCAAGAGCGAGAACCCGTCGATCACCCGCGACGTCTCCGGTGAGGGCGTCCAGCAGGCGCTGCTGAAGATCCTCGAGGGCACCACCGCCTCGGTGCCGCCGCAGGGCGGGCGCAAGCACCCGCACCAGGAGTTCATCCAGATCGACACCACCAACGTGCTGTTCATCTGCGGCGGGGCGTTCGCGGGCCTGGAGAAGATCATCGAGCAGCGCTCGGGTCACAACGGGATGGGCTTCAACGCCATCCTCCGGGTCAGGAACGCCAACACCGACCAGTTCGGCGACGTGATGCCGGAAGACCTGCTCAAGTTCGGGATGATCCCGGAATTCGTCGGCCGCCTCCCGGTCATCACCAGCGTGCACAACCTGGACAGGGACGCGCTCATCCAGATCCTCACCGAGCCGCGCAACGCCCTGGTGAAGCAGTACCGGCGGCTGTTCGAGCTGGACGGCGTGGACCTGGAGTTCACCCCGGACTCGCTGGAGGCCATCGCCGATCAGGCGAACCTCCGCGGCACCGGCGCGCGCGGCCTGCGCGCCATCTTGGAAGAGGTCCTGCAGTCGGTGATGTACGAGGTGCCGAGCCGCAAGGACGTAGAGCGCGTGGTGATCACGCGCGAGGCCGTGCTGGAGAACGTCAACCCGACCATCGTCCCCAGGGACGTCACGCGGCGTACCCCGCGCGAGAAGTCGGCCTGACCCAGCCAGGGATCCCGCTAGCACGCGTGTTCGGTTACCTCGTGTCTGCCTGCGGATCCGGACGGTAAAGGTCTAGTCCACTCGCTGTCAACTTTGGGCGTATTGCCCGTGATCATCGTTATCCGCATGTAGCCTCACTGAGTATCGCCGTATCTGGCGGGGTTCCCGCTCACGCCAGGATCTCGGACGCTGACAAGGCAGCCGTCTTCCATAGCGACGGGGAATTGAGCACAGATGAGTAGCTGGGATGGCCCGACGGGCGGCTGGGACTCGCGTCAGGAGCCCGACGAATCCGGCGCGCCCGACGAGCAGGGCTATCAGCACGACGAGGCGACCGGCGGCTACCGCACCATGCGCGGCGGCGAGGGCAGGCCCCGTTCCGGGCGCAGGAGCCCGCCCGGCTACGAGCAGGCGCAGAACTACGACCAGGCGACGGCGGGATACGGCCAAGGCTACGGGGAGCAGAGCTACGGGGAGCAGGGCTACGGGCAGGACGCGGGTTACGGACAGCAGCCCGGCTACGGACAGCAGCCCGGCTACGGCACCGAGCCCAGCGGCGGGCAGATGGTCCGCCGCGGGCAGCGCCCGGCGGACGATCCCGGGTTCGGCTCGGGCGCGCCGGGCGGCTTTGGCTCCGACCCGCTGAGCGCGCCGCCGGCTAGGGGCCGCAGACCGCCCCGAACCCGCTTACCGCACCGGGCCCGTTCGGCTCGTCCGCGTCCGGTCCCCAGCGTCCACTCGGCTCGGCGACGGAGGACCCGCTCAACACCGGCCCGCGGAGCGCGTTCAACCCTGGCCCCCGGCGGGCGCTCGGCCCGGGTCCGCAGGTTCCGCAGGCCTCGCCCGGCTCAGGTCCGAACGGCGTCGTCGGCTACGGCGAGGGCGCCACCGGGGCGTACCGCCGGTACGGTGACGAAGAGCCCGCCCGTTCGGGATGGTCGGACTCACCTCACCAGCCGGGCTATGGCGACCAGGCCGGCTACGGCGATCAGCCGGGTTACGGGTCGCCGGCCCAGCCGGCCGCCGATCAGGGCTACGGCGCCCAGTCGCGGCACGCGCAGCCTGGCTACGGCCAGCAAGATTTCGGCCGCCAGGACCACGGCCAGCAGGACCACGGCCAGCAGGACTACGGCCAGCAGGACTACGGCCAGCCGGGTTACGGCCAGGCGCCAGGATCCGGCGGCTTGCCGCCGGGCGGTTTCGGCAGCCAGGGCCGGCCCGATCAGGACTACCAGACCGAGGCGTATCCGCGGCCGGGCGCCGAACCCTCCGACTACCCGCAGCACGCCTTCGGCGATGGCGGCTTCGGCCAGAACGGCTACGGCCAGAACGGCTACGGCCAGAACGGCTACGGCCAGAACGGCTACGGCCAGAACGGCTACGCGCCGGACTCCTACGGCCAGGACGCCTACGGCCAGGACGCCTACGGGCAGGATGCTTACGGCCAGGACGGTTACGGACCAGAGGGTTACGGCCAGCAGGGCTTCGAGGCCCCGGCCGCGGCCGGGTTCGGCGACGACAGCTTCACCGCGCCAGGCCGCGGGTCCGGGTCACGCTCGGGACCGCGCTCCGGAGCGCGGTCGCCGCAGCGGCCTGGCCCGATGCGGATGGTCGTGTACCTGGCGGCGGCCGTGATCGGCGTGGCGGCGATCGTTTTCCTGGTCATCCACCTGGCCAAGAGCGGCAGCGGCACCGCGGCCAGCGGCACGAGCACACCCGGCAGCACGGCCACCGCCGGGGGCGGCGCCGCGGCCGGCCAGGCGTACGTCCTGCAGCAGGCCGCCAGCGTCGGCAAGTACCCGCTGAACAAGCCGGGAGCTACCCTGATAGCGTCCGGCCTCAAGGGCGCGAACTCGAACATCATCAAGAAGATGGCGTCCACCGGAGCAGGTAAGCCTGGCAAGCCCGTGATCGGCGTCTACGACATGGGGACGTCGACGTCGCTGGAATCGTCCAGTTACAAGGGCCTGATGTTCATCGGCTACGACGGCAGCTTCAACCCGACGAAGCTGATGAAGCTCGTCCAGGGCAGCCTGAAGTCCTCGCGCGTGGTGAACGCGGGGCCGCACGGCGGCAAGATGGTATGCGGCTACGACACCTCGACCGGCTCGGAGGCCAGCGAGTGCGTGTGGGTCACCAAGACCACCTTCGGCACGGTCGGGTTCTTCGACGGCGGCCATCCGGCCAAGATCACCGGCGCCCCCAAGCTCGCCCTTAAGGTGAGGGCCGCAGTGGAGGCCCGCGCCCAATAGACTCACCTCTCGTGAGCAGACCAGGTCCCATCGAGCTGCCTTCCCAGTACGCGCCCGCCGAGGTCGAAGGGCCGCGCTACGAACGCTGGGAGAAGGCAGGGTACTTCACCGCGGACGCGCAGTCCGAGGCTCCGGCGTACACGATCGTCATCCCGCCGCCGAACGTCACCGGCTCCCTGCACATCGGCCACGCCCTCGACCACACGCTGATAGACGCGCTGGTCCGGCGGCGCCGCATGCAGGGCTACAACACCCTGTGGCTGCCGGGCATGGACCATGCCGGGATCGCCACCCAGAACGTGGTGGAGCGGGAGCTCGCCAGGGAGGGCCTGAGCCGCCACGACCTTGGCCGGGAGGCCTTCGTCGAGCGGGTCTGGCAGTGGAAGGCCTCCTCCGGCGGCCGGATCCTCGGCCAGATGCGGCGCCTGGGCGACAGCGTGGACTGGTCCCGCGAGCGGTTCACGATGGACGACGGCCTGTCCCGCGCGGTGCAGACGATCTTCAAGCGGCTCTTCGACGACGGCCTGATCTACCGGGCCGAACGGATCATCAACTGGTGCCCGCGCTGCCTCACCGCGCTGAGCGACATCGAGGTCGACCACAGCGACGACGACGGCGAGCTCGTCTCCATCCGCTACGGGGACGATGACGACTCGATCGTGGTCGCCACCACCCGGGCCGAGACCATGCTCGGCGACACCGCGGTCGCGGTGCACCCGGCCGACGAGCGCTACGCGCACCTGGTCGGCAAGACGGTAGAGCTGCCGCTGACCGGTCGGCGCATCCCGATCGTCGCCGACGAGCACGTCGACCCCGCGTTCGGCACCGGCGCGGTCAAGGTGACCCCGGCTCACGACCCGAACGACTTCGAGATCGGCCGCCGCCACGACCTGCCCGGCATCACCATCCTCGACGAGCACGGCGTGATCACCGCGCACGGACCGTTCCAGGGCCTGGACCGGTTCGAGGCCCGCCCGGCCGTGGTCCGCGCGCTGCGCGAGCAGGGCCGGATCGTGGCCGAGAAGCGCCCGTACGTGCACTCGGTCGGGCACTGCAGCCGCTGCGGCACCACGGTCGAGCCGCGTCAGTCGCTGCAGTGGTTCGTCCGGGTCGCCCCGCTGGCCAAGGCCGCGGGCGACGCCGTCCGCGACGGCCGCGTCCGGCTGCACCCGCCGGAGATGAACGCCAGGTACTTCAGCTGGGTCGACGACATGCACGACTGGTGCATCAGCCGCCAGCTGTGGTGGGGCCACCGTATTCCGGTTTTTTACGGGCCGAACGGGCAGGTAGTCTGCGTCGGCCCCGACGAGCAGCCGCCCGCGGGGTGGACGCAGGACTCCGACGTGCTCGACACCTGGTTCTCCTCGGCGCTGTGGCCGTTCTCCACCCTGGGCTGGCCCGACGACACGGCGGACCTGCGCACCTTCTACCCGACCAGCGTGCTGGTCACCGGGTACGACATCTTGTTCTTCTGGGTCGCCCGGATGATGATGTTCGGCCTGTACGCGATGCGGGACAAGGCGCCGCCCGACGCCATCCCCTTCCGCGTGGTGGCGCTGCACGGGCTGGTCCGCGACCAGTTCGGCAAGAAGATGTCCAAGTCGCGCGGGAACACGGTCGATCCGCTGGACTGGGTGGACAGGTTCGGCGCCGACGCGACCAGGTTCACCCTGGCCCGCGGGGCCAACCCGGGCGGCGACATCGCCATCAGCGAGGAGTGGGCGGCAGGCTCAAGGAACTTCTGCAACAAGCTGTGGAACGCCGTCCGGTTCGCCCTGCTCAACGGCGCGCACGTCCCGGACGCGACGCCGGGCACCTTGGCCGACGCGGGCGCCTTCTCCGTGCCGGACCGGTGGATCCTGTCCCGGCTGTCCGCGGTGATCGCCGAGACGGACCAGCTGTTCGAGGGGTTCGAGTTCGGCAAGGTCTGCGACGTCCTGTACCACTTCGCCTGGGACGAGGTGTGCGACTGGTACCTGGAGCTGGCCAAGGTGCCGCTGTCCTCCGGTGACGAAGCGGCCGCCGAGACCACCCGGCAGGTGCTCGGCTTCGTACTTGACCAGTTGCTGCGGCTGCTGCACCCGGTGATGCCGTTCGTCACCGAAGAGCTCTGGACCGCCCTCCGGGCGGCCGGGGGGTTCCCCAGGGGGGTTCCCGGGGGGGCGGAGCCCCCCCGGGCCGGCCAGCAGGGTCGTCCCCCCGGAGCTGACACTGCCGCGTTGACCGGCGAGGACTCGGTCATGGTGGCCGCCTGGCCGGCGTTCGCGTTCGCCGACCGCGCGGCCGAGGCGGAGATCTCCTCGATGATGCGGCTGGTGACCGAGATCCGACGGTTCCGCTCGGATCAGGGGCTGCGGCCCAGCCAGCGGGTGCCCGCCCGGCTGGCCGGCATCGAGGCCACGCCGCTCGCCGGGCACGAGGAGCGGATCCGGTCGCTGCTGCGGCTCGATACCGTAACCCCCGTTGCGCCCGGCGCGGACGGCTTCACCGCCTCAGCGTCGATCGAGGTCGAGGGCGTCACGGCCGAACTCGACGTGGCCGGCGTCATCGATGTCGCGGCCGAGCGCCGCCGGATGGAGAAGGACCTCGCGGCGGCCCGGGCCGAAGCCGAGCAGGCGGAGCGGAAGCTCGCCAACGCCGACTTCACCGCCAAGGCGCCCGCCGCGGTGGTGGACAAGACCCGCCAGCGCCTCGGGGTGGCCCAGGCCGACATCGCCCGCATCGAGCAGCGCCTGGCCTCGATCTGACGGTTGGCCCGGTCGGCAAGTAGGCTGGCCGGGTGGATATCGAAGCGCGGATGCGCGAGGTCGAGCGGGAGATTATCTCCCGTCGGCCCGAGCATTCCGTGGACCTCGCCCTGGACCGGATGGCCGAGCTCGTCGGGCTCCTCGGCGATCCGCAGCGGGCGTGCCCCGTCATCCACATCACCGGGACCAACGGGAAGACCTCGACCGCCCGGATGACGGACGCGCTGCTGCGCGGTCGCGGCCTGCGCACGGGCCGGTTCACCAGCCCGCACCTGGTCTCGATCAGGGAGCGGATCGTGGTGGACGGCGCGCCGGTCTCGGCCGAACGGTTCGTCGAGGCCTACGAGGAGATCGTCCCGTACGTCCGCCTGGTAGACGAGCGTCACCCGGCCGCGATGTCCTTCTTCGAGGTGCTCACCGGGATGGCCTTCGCGATCTTCGCCGACACGCCGGTCAACGTGGTCGTCCTGGAGGTCGGGGTGGGCGGCAGGCTCGACTGCACCAACGTCGCCGACGGCGTGGTCGCGGTCATCACCCCGATCTCGATCGACCACACCAGGCTGCTCGGCGACACGGTGGAGGAAATCGCGGCGGAGAAGGCCGGCATCATCAAGCCGGGCGCGACCGCGGTGCTGGCCCAGCAGCCGCTGGCCGCCGCCGAAGTGCTGCTCAGGCACTCGGTCGAAGTGGGCGCGACGGTGGCGAGGGAAGGCGTGGAGTTCGGCGTGCTGAGCCGCGAGCCGGCGGTGGGCGGGCAGCAGCTGAGCCTGCGCGGCCTGCGCGGCACCTACGAGGACATCTTCCTGCCGCTGTTCGGAATGCACCAGGCAGGCAACGCGGCCTGCGCGCTGGCCGCGGTGGAGGCGTTCGCCGGCGTCTCTGACGAGAACGTCTACGGGCGCGGCGGGCTCGACGCAGAACCTGGTCCGTGAGGCATTCGCCAAGGTCACCTCGCCCGGCCGCCTCGAGGTCATCCGGCGCAGCCCCACCATCGTCATCGACGCCGCGCACAACCCGGCCGGGATGGCCGCCACCGTGGCCGGGGTGGAGGAGTCGTTCAGCTTCAGCCGCATCGTCGGCGTCTTCGCCGCCAGCGGTGACAAGGACGTAGCCGGGATGCTCGCCGAACTCGAGCCGCTGCTCGACGAGATCGTGGTGACCAGGAACTCCTCCGATCGGTCGATGGACCCCGACGAGACCGCCGAGCTGGCGGCCGAGATCTTCGGCGAGGAAAGAGTGCAGTCGGCGCCCGGACTCGACGACGCGATCGAGGCCGCGGTCGCGCTGGCCGACGAGGCCGTCGCGGAAACCGGCCCCGGCAGCAGCGCGGTGCTGATCACCGGGTCCGTCATCACGGCGGGCGACGCCCGCAGGCTGCTCGGCCCGTCCGGCGGCGAGCTGCCGCCCGAGCCGCCGGCCAGCCAGCCCTCCCGCCACTCGTTTACCGCGGCCGAGCTGTCGTGAGCGGGCTCGACATCCCGCTGGAGGGCAAGGGCATCAGGCAGCTCTGCGGCACTGTGCTGGTCCTCGAGGCAATCGTCATCGGGCTCGCCATCCCGGTCGCCATCGTGCTCGAGCACGCGAACCACGGCCTGGCCGCCGGCGTCGGCGGCGGGCTGGCCGTCTGCGCCGTGCTGATCGGCGGTGTGGTCGGCCGGCCGCGGATGGGCTGGGCGCTGCTGGCGGGCACCATCCTGCAGCTCCTGGTCATCGCCGCGGGCGTGGTCGTCCCCGCCATGTACATCCTCGGCGTCATCTTCGCCGGCTTGTGGGTCACCGGCATCTGGCTAGCCCGCCATCACGCCCCCCGCCCCGGCGCCTCCTAGCTCACCCGCGAGATTCTGCAATCTTTCCGCTGCGTGACCATGTCGAGCACGCTACGCTTCCGATAGCTTTAAGTAACCTGTTGTTAGCTACGAGTAGTCGGAGTGCTTGCGGTGACAACGGAACTGGGCAACGGACAGACGCGGGCCAACGATGTCGTCCCGCGTCAGCGCGGCGGCGCGCACGCTGCCGCCAAGACCAGCCGCTTCCGCCGCAAGACCACCTCCGCCGCGTCCTACCCGGCACTTCCGGTGTCTCCCGCGTCACCGGAGCAGCGACCCACCCGGAGCCATGACCCGGCCACCGCGCCGCTTCCGGCGATCGATCCCGGCCCGGCGACCGGCTCAGGCGCCATGCGCGCGGCGGTCACGGTACGGTCCGCGGCTGCGAGCCTGTGCGCGCTGGTCATCGTGGCCACCGTGGTTCCGCTTGCCGTCGCGCAGATTCCGGACGCGATTGCCTGGTCGCTGCCGCCTCGCCTGGCCGCCGGCGGACCGGTCGCGGTTACTAGCCTGCTGCGGGCATCCGGCCTGGCCCTGCCCGCGATGGCCGTCGCGGGGTCGCTCGCGGCGCTGGCGGTGCGGTGGCTGCGAGCCGGGCCGGTGCTGCTGGGTGGCCTGTTCCTGCTCGCCGCCGCGGACGCGCTTGGCGATGCCGCCCGCACAGTCATCCTGATCGGCGCGGACCGGTCGCTGCACGGTGCGGGCGCGGGTGTCGCGCTGGCCGGGGTGATCGCGGTCGTCACGGAGCGGCAGGCGCACCAGCGCCAGCGGCAAACGCACGAGCCGGGAGAGCGGCACCAGCAGCTTCCCGTCGCGGCGAGCCGTGCCGCGGCCGGCTGGTGGGCCGCGGTCACGGTAGCGGGGCTGGCCATGGCGCCCGAGCTGATGCGGCACCGGGTCAGCTCGGGCGGCTGGCACGCGGCGCTGCAGCCCTGCCTGTGGCTGACCGCCGCGGCGCTCACCCTCGCCGCGCTGTACGCGCTGCTGGTCGAGGAGACCGCCGCGGCGACGGCGAGGAACGCCTTCCCTGCGGCCGAACGAGCCCAGCTAGCCCTGCTCGTCGCGCCGGTCGCGGGCATCTGCGCGATCGCCGCGGCCGTCACGTACCGCGGCGGCCACGCGGTGGACGCGGCCGCTGTCGCCGACGCGATCGCGCTGGCCGGCATCGCCGCCATCACGGTCCGGGCGGGCACCGCCGCCCGCTTTGCCGCGGTCTGCGCCGTGACCGGATTCGTCCTCGCCCCGGCGGCGGGCGTGGTGACCGCGCTGACCGCGACAACCCAGTCCACGGCGGAAACCGGCGGAGCCGTCCTGGCCGCGGCGCTGTGCGGAGCCGCCCTGTCCCTGCTGCCCAGGAAGGCGCACCCCCGGGCACTGACGGCGACCGGCCTCGTCCTGGCGGCCGCCGGGCTGGTCGCCCTGGATCTCGCCGGGCTTGCGGCCCCGTCTGGCCGCATGCTCATGCTGCTGTGCGCGCCCATAGCGGCCGGCCTGGCCGCGGCCCTGACCGCCTCGCTCCGCACGGCCGGCCCGGCCGGTGCGCTGGCCGGGGTGGTCATCCTGCTGGCCGGCGTGGTGTCCGGCTACCTGGCCGCGGGGGCCGTGCAGCTGCGCGCGCTCACCGGCGCCACCACCGTGGCCGCGGCACACGCCGCCCTGGCCACGGCGGCCGGGCACTGGACGCTGATCGCGGCGGCCGTCACCGGAGTCGTGGCCCTAGCGCTGGCCTGCACCGGAAGGCGCCGGAAAGGTGCAGCACCCAGCCCTTGACCCGGATCCGGGGCCGGACCTGCACCCGAACCTAACCCACGCCCGGATCCGGAAAGGTCGCGGGCGGCTCGCCGGTCCCGGGGCGGGTGCCACGCCCGATAGTGGGTAAGCTGACGACTGTAGCGAATCGCATCGTCGACCGCGGCGAGCTGTGTGTGCCCGGTGAAGGAGCGTCGTTGTCAGAACACCCTGTCGTCCTGATAAGACCCGACGCGCCGGGCTCGCGGGGCAGACAGGTCCTGGGCAAGTTCGTCCCGGAACCGGCCTAGCTGACGTCACCGTTAGTCAACGTACGACCACTGGAGGCTGCTCCCTCGGGGCGGTCCCTCTCGATAGTTCTTGACCAGAGCCCGCGGAAGGTCCCCGTTCCCGATGAGTAACGCGTTGACGTTCCTCGGCCGCGACATGGCGGTCGACCTTGGCACTGCGAACACGCTGGTCTACGTGCGAGGTCGCGGCATCGTGCTGAACGAGCCGTCGGTGGTGGCGCTCAATACCAACAACGGCCAGATCGTCGCGGTGGGCGTCGAGGCTAAACGCATGATCGGGCGGACCCCGGGCAACATCGTCGCGGTGCGCCCGCTCAAGGACGGCGTGATCGCCGACTTCGACGTGACCGAGCGGATGCTGCGCTACTTCATCCAGAAGGTCCACCGGCGCACGCACCTGGCGAAGCCGCGGCTCGTGGTGGCGGTGCCGAGCGGGATCACCGGGGTGGAGCAGAGCGCGGTCAAGGAGGCGGGCCACCAGGCCGGCGCGCGCCGCGTCTACATCATCGAGGAGCCGATGGCGGCCGCGATCGGCGCCGGGCTGCCGATCCACGAGCCGACCGGCAACATGGTCGTCGACATCGGCGGCGGCACCACCGAGGTCGCGGTCATCTCGCTGGGCGGCATCGTCACCTCGCAGTCCATCAGGGTCGGCGGGGACGAACTGGATCAGGCGATCATCACCTTCGCCAAGAAGGAGTACTCGCTGATGCTGGGCGAGCGGACCGCCGAGGAGATCAAGATGGCCCTCGGCTCCGCGTTCCCCGCCGAGGACGAGCCGCACGCCGAGATCAGGGGCCGCAACCTGGTCAGCGGCCTGCCGAAGACGGTGGTGATCTCCGCCGCCGAGGTGCGCAAGGCGATCGAGGATCCCGTCAACCTGGTCGTCAACGCGGTCAAGAACACCCTGGACAAGTGCCCGCCCGAGCTGGCCGGCGACGTGATGGACCGGGGGATCGCGCTGACGGGCGGCGGCGCCCTGCTGCGCGGACTAGAGTCACGAATCCGGGAGGAAACCGGGATGCCCGTGCAAGTCGCGGACAACCCGCTCGACTCCGTGGTGCTGGGCACCGGCAAGTGCGTGGAGGACTTCGAGACCCTGCGTCAGGTACTGGTGCCCGACACCAGGCGCTGAGACCAGCGCCACCCCCGTAACAGCCCGCCGTCCGGTCGCGGCGGGCGGACGAGGAGCGGCTGTGCACGACAACGGGCGTACCCGCCTGGTTCTTGGCGTGCTCCTGATCATCGCGATCACGCTGATCACGCTGGACTTCAGGGACGGCGGCGCCTCGCCGGCCCGGGGCCTGGGCGCGGACATCTTCGGCCCGATCGAGCGCGTCACGCACGACGTGACCGACCCGGTGGCCAGCGTGTTCGACTCGATCACCGGCGGTCCGTCGGCGCAGGGCACCATCGCCTCGCTGCAGCGCCAGAACGCGGAGCTCCGCGCCGGGCTCAGCGCGGCCCAGCTGAACAAGTCGGCCAGGAAGCAACTCGCCCAGCTGCTGCAGCTCGACGCCGGCGGCTACCGGATCGTGGCCGCGAACGTTATCGCGGCGGGTGGCGGCTTCTCCGACACGGTGACGCTGGACGTGGGCAGCGACGACGGCATCAAGTCCGACGAGACCGTCCTCAACGGCTCGGGTTTCGTCGGCCTGGTCACCCAGGTGAGCGCGGAGACCTCGACCGTCCTGCTGGCCAGTGACGCCTCGTCCGTGGTGGGCGTGCAGCTGGCGGGCAGCGGCGAGATCGGCGCGGCGAGCGGGACGGGCAAGTCCCTGTCCGGCTCGGCCATGCTGCGGCTGAGCCTGTTCGACGCGAACGCCGTGCTGCACCCCGGCCAGCAGGTCGTCACCTACGCCTCGGTGGGCGACATGCCCCAGGTGCCAGGCGTGCCCGTCGGCACGATCGTGTCGGTGAGCAACAACGCGGGAGCGCTCACCCAGACCGCGATCGTACGGCCCGCGGTCAGCTTCACCGCCCTCGGCGTGGTCGGCGTGGTCGTGCAGGTGCCGCGGCACAGCGCGAGGATCTCGATCCTGCCGCGGCCGGCCCCCACCGTCACCGTCACCGCGACGCCGAGCCCGCCGGGCACCGTGTCTCCGTCCGGCTCCGCCACCGCCACCGGCCCCGCGGTACCGCCCGCCTCCCCGTCTGCCCCGGGCGGTGGTCACTGAGGTGCGCGCGGTCATCTCCTTCGTCGTGGTCGCGGTCACGGTGGTCTTCCAGCTGACCGTCGTGGACCGGATCGCCTTTCCCGGCGGCGCCGGTCCCGATCTGGTGCTGCTGGTGGTGGCCGCGCTGGCGCTGGCGGGCGGCCCGATGGCCGGCGTACTGACCGGTTTCCTGGCCGGCCTCGCGCTGGATGTCGCCCCGCCGGGCAGCCACTTCGTGGGGCAGAACGCGCTGGTGTTCTGCCTGGTCGGGTACCTCTGCGGGCTGCTGGCCGACGTCTCCGGCGACCCGGAGCAGGGGCACACGGCACTGTTCGAGATCGCGATGACCGCGGTCGGCGCGGTCTGCGGGGAGGCCCTGCTGGCGCTGCTCGGCGTCATGCTCAGCGACCCGCGGGTCACCTGGCCGGCCATCACCAACGTGCTCCCGGCCGCGGTCGCCTACGACGTACTGCTGTGCCCGTTCGTGCTGTACGCGGCCGCGGCGGCGCTGAGCCTGGGAGGCGCGCGCGGCGGGCAGCGGCGGGTCGGCTGGTCGCCCAGCCAGGCCAGGACGCCGGTGCCTGGCGCGAACCAGGGCGCGATCAGGCAGCTGGCCGGCGGGAACGCGCCGCGGCTGCGGCTGTCCGAACGGGACAAGGGGCCGAACTCGATCGGCGGCGTGCGCGGCCCGGGTGGCGTACGCCCGACGGCCCGGCGCGAGCCCCAGCTCAAGCTGGGGCGGCCGGGACAGCGGGCCCCGGCCGGCCTGGGCGCGGCGTTCGCCCCGGCCGGGTTCGGCGCGGGCACGGCCAGGGTCAAGTTCGGTGGCCGCCGCCGCGAGGGCGTGCTCGGTGGCTCGCTGCTCGGCGGTTCGCGATCCGGGGGCGGAAGCCTCGGCGGCTCTGGCCGGCTCGGCTCTGGCCGGCTCGGCTCTGGCGGGCTCGGATCTGGCGGGCTCGGCTCTGGCGGGCGGAGCATCGCCGGGTTCGGCAGCTCGAGCATGGGCCGGTCCCTGCTCGGCGGCTCGGTGTTCAGCCGCAAGCCCTCATCCTCGCTGAGCCGGCCAGCCGTCTTCGGCCGGTCCGCGCCGCTCGGCCTGACGTCATCGCTCAGGCACCGGGGCAACCCGGCGCGCGGGGGCCTGGCCGGGCACGCTCCCCGGTTCTCCCGGGGCAGTTCGCTGACCAGGCTCACCAGTACGCTGCGCCGCTCGGCCGGACCGAAATCACCGGGCCGGGGCTGGCTGCGCGGCACCTCCTCGCGCCACGGGTCACTGGGCCGCGGGTCACTGGGCCGCGGATTCCTGGGCCGCGGATCGCTGGGCCGCGGATCGCTGGGCGGCGCGTCGATGAGCCGCCGCGCGTTCGGCGGCCGCAGGATCGGCCGGTCAGGCTCCGGCCTGACCGGGCGAGGCCTGGCCGGCCGCGGTCTCGGCGGCGCGGGATCGCCCCGGCTGCGCATGCCACGCCGGAGATCGAAGCGGAGCTGGCGGACGGGAGGTTACCGGTGAACATCGCGTCACGCCGCCGGCTGCTCGTGCTCTACGCGGTCGCGGCCGTCATGCTGATCTCGCTCGGCGGCAGGCTCTGGTACCTGCAGGTAATGAACAACACCGCCTTCACCAAGCTGGCCGCGGCGAACCAGAATAGGGACGTGATCGTGCCCGCGGTGCGCGGCCAGATACTGGACGACGTGGGCAATCGCCTGGTCACCAACAAGACCGCCCTGGTCGTCTCGGTGGACATGATGAACCTGTCGCAGCAGCCCGGCGGCGCCGTGCCGGTGCTGCACCGGCTGGCGCCCCTGCTCGGCACGTCTTACGCCCTGCTCCAGCAGAAGACGAGGCTGTGCACAAAGGGCGTCCCGCAGCCCTGCTGGGCCGGCTCGCCCTATCAGCCCATCCCGGTGGCGCAGAACGTCTCCCCCCGGATAGCGCTGCAGGTGATGGAGCAGCAGAAGAAGTTCCCCGGGGTGACCGCGCAGGTCCAGCCGGTGATCCGGTACCCGGAGCCCGGCGGGGCCAACCCGGCCCAGGTGCTCGGCTACCTGCAGCCCATCACCCCGGAGGAGATCAAGAGCCGGCACCTGCCGGTGACCGGCTTCTCCGGCGTGGACCTGGTCGGCCAGGCCGGCCTGGAGGCCGAGTACGACAGCCAGCTGCGCGGCGAGTCCGGGACCCAGATGGTGTCGGTCAACGCCACCGGGGACGTCACCGGCACCGTCAGCCAGACCGCGCCCGCCAACGGCGACGACCTCGTGACCAGCCTCAACGCGCAGGTCCAGGTGGTGGCGCAGAACGCGCTCGACGGCGCCATCGCGCGGTCGAGGGCATCGGGGAACGACGCTAACCAGGGCGCGGCGGTCGTGATGACGACCACCGGCCGGGTGGTGGCCATGGCCAGCTACCCGGACTACGACCCCAGCGTGTGGACCGGCGGCATCTCCCAGCGGCAGTTCAACGCGCTGTTCGGCAAGTCCGGGGGCCAGCCGATCATCAACTGGACCACACAGGGCCAGTACGCGCCCGGCTCCACCTTCAAGGTCACCTCGACCGCCGCCGCGGTGGCCGAGGGATACCCGCTGTACGGACTGTACGGCTGCCCCGGCTCGGTCACCATCGCCGGGCACACCTTCGGCAACGACGGCCAGCCGAGCCTGGGCGACATGACGTTCAACGAGGCGCTCATCCAGTCCTGCGACACCGTGTACTACAACCTGGGCTACGACATGTACCTCAGGGACAACCCGAAGGCCAACAACCGGCCGTCGGCGAGCGCCCCGGTGCAGAAGATGCAGAAGATGGAGCTGGACTGGGGCTTCGGCAAGGACACCGGCGTCGACCTGCCGGAGGAGTCCACCGGCACCATCCCGACCAGGCAGTGGCTGTACTACCTGTGGAAGGACAACGCCCACACCGGCCAGAACTGGTGCAGGAACGGCAAGCAGTTCGGCAGCTACGTGCAGCAGATCGAGTGGCAGGACTGCCAGAGCGGGTGGCAGTGGGAGCCCGGCCAGGCGGCCATCGCCGCGATCGGCCAGGGCTACGTCACCGTCACTCCGCTCCAGCTCGCCAACTCCTACGTCGCCCTGGCCAACGGCGGCACGCTGTACAGCCCGCGGATCGGCAAGGCGCTGGTGTCGCCGACCACCGGCAAGGTGGTCCAGCAGATCAACCCGCCCGTGATCAGGCACCTGCCGGTCTCCGGCCAGACGCTGGCGTACATCCGCCACGCGCTGGCCGGGGTGGTGACGCAGGGCACCGCGGCGGGCGCCTTCGGCGGCTTCCCGCTGGGCAAGGTCTGCGTGGCGGGCAAGACGGGAACCGCCCAGCTGTTCGGCAAGAACGCGACCTCGGTGTTCGCCTCGTTCGCGCCCTGCGACCACCCGAGGTACGTGGTCCTGGTCATGGTCCCGGACTCCGGTTACGGCGCCGACGTGGCGGCGCCCGCGGTGCGGCAGATCTGGGACGGCATCTTCGGTCTTGAGGGCAAGAAGGCCGCGGTGCCAGGCGGCCTGGTGCCGTCCGCGCTGCCGAAGATCACCCCGACCGGGGCGATCACCCCGCCGTCCGGATACGCCCAGGCTGGCGGGGGTAAGTGATGCTGGGCCGGCCGACTAGCTACAGCCCCCGCGGCCTGACCACGCGGAGGCCCGGCGCGTTCGCCGCCCGCCGCCCGCGCTCCCTGCTGGCCCGGGCGTTCGCCAGGAACTCCCCGGTGCGGCACATGGACTGGATCCTGGTCGTGGTGGTGCTCGGGCTGACCGCGATCGGCACCCTGCTGGTCTGGTCGGCCACCCAGCCCGGCCTGCTCGCGGCGGGCCAGGACCCGCGCACCTACCTGAAGAAGCAGCTGCTCAACGTGGTGATCGGGCTGGTCCTCATGATCGGGGTCAGCCTGGCCGACACCAGGCAGCTGCGGACGTGGGCGCTGTTCTTCTACGGCGGCACGGTGCTCGCCCTGCTGGCCGTGCTCACCCCGCTCGGGTCGGTGGTCAACGGCGCGCGGGCCTGGTTCTCGCTGCCCGGCGGCTTCCAGGTCGAGCCGAACGAGTTCGCCAAGATCGCGCTGATCCTGGTGATCGCGATGGTCTTCAGTTCAGGGTTTCAGGCCCGCTCCGGCGTCTCCGGCGGCCCTCGCGTCCGGGCCCTGTTCATCGCGCTGGGCTGCGCCGCGCCGCTGATCGCCCTGGTGGTGGTCGAGCCGGCCCTGGGCGTGACCCTGGTGCTCGTGGTGGTGACCGCCACCATGATCGTCCTGTCCGGCCTGCGGCTGCGCGTCGTCGCCACCCTCACCGCCGTGGTGGCGGCGATAATCGCCGCGGCGGGCGGGCTGCACCTGCTGAAGGATTACCAGCTCACCCGGTTCACCTCGTTCCTGCACCCGTCCCAGGACCTGGCCGGCGCGGGCTACAACGCGGCCCAGGCCAAGATCGCGGTGGGCTCGGGCGGGATGTTCGGCCAGGGCCTGTTCCACGGCCAGCTGGTGGCGGGTAACTTCGTCCCGTCCCAGCAGACCGACTTCATCTTCACCGTGGCCGGCGAGGAGCTCGGCTTCGTCGGAACGATCGTGATCGTGTTCCTGCTCGGCGTGGTGATCCTGCGGGCGCTGCGCATCGCCACCCGGGCGGATGACCTTTTCGGCCTGCTGGTCGCGTCCGGCGTCGCGATGTGGTTCGCGTTCCAGTCGTTCGTGAACATCGGCATGACGATCGGCATCATGCCGATCACCGGCCTCCCGCTGCCGTTTGTCTCCTACGGCGGCTCTGCCATCTTCGCCGACATGATCGCGATCGGCCTGCTCCAGTCCGTCCACCGCCGCCGCACGGTGTTCGACTAAGGGGGCGCCGTGCCCTACGCGGCCGCGGTCAACCCACTCCGTTCGGCTACTCTGTTTTGATGCCTGCCGAATCGGTGTACCCGGATCTTGAGCCGCTGCTGCCGCGCGTGCGCAAGCCGATCCAGTACGTCGGCGGCGAGGTTGGCTCCGTCGTCAAGGACTGGGACGGCGCCGACGTCCGGTGGGCGCTGTGCTACCCGGACGCGTACGAGGTCGGCCTGCCCAACCAGGGCATCCAGATCCTCTACGAGGTGCTGAACGAGCGCGATGGGGTTCTCGCCGAGCGCACCTACACGGTCTGGCCCGACCTCGAGGCGCTGATGCGCGAGCACGGCGTGCCGCAGTTCACGGTGGACAGTCACCGGCCGGTCGGCGCCTTCGACGTGCTCGGGCTGAGCTTCGCGACCGAGATGGCGTACACGAACCTGCTGACCGTGCTCGACCTGGCCGGGATACCTCTTTATTCTTCCGAACGGACCGGGGCTCACCCCCTGGTGATCGCCGGGGGGCACGCTGCCTTCAACCCGGAACCGGCGGCGGACTTCCTGGACGCGGTGGTGCTCGGCGACGGCGAGCAGGCCGTGCTGGCCATCACCGACCTGATCCGCGACTGGAAGCGGGCCGGGCAGCCGGGCGGCCGGGACGGGCTGCTGCTCAGCCTGTCCACGGTGGCGTACGTGCCGCGCTTCTACGACGTCTCGTACCGGCCCGACGGCCAGCTCGCCTCCGTGACCCCGAACCGTCCCGGCGTCCCGCCCGCGGTATCCAAGCACACCGTGATGGACCTGGACGCCTGGCCGTACCCGCGCAAGCCCATCGTCCCTGTGGCGGAGACCGTGCACGAGCGGTACAGCGTGGAGATCTTCCGCGGCTGCACCCGCGGCTGCCGGTTCTGCCAGGCCGGGATGATCACCCGGCCGGTGCGCGAGCGGTCCATCAGCACCATCGGCTCGATGGTCGCCGAGGGCGTGGCCGCCAGCGGGTTCAGCGAGGTCGGACTGCTGTCGCTGTCGAGCGCGGACCACAGCGAGATCAACGAGATCGCGGTCGACCTGGCCGACTGCTACGAGGGGACCAACGTCGGGCTGTCGCTGCCCTCCACCCGGGTGGACGCCTTCAACGTCACCCTGGCCGAGGAGCTGAGCCGGAACGGGCGCCGGTCAGGGCTGACCTTCGCCCCTGAGGGCGGCTCGGAGCGGATGCGCAAGGTGATCAACAAGATGGTCACAGAAGAGGACCTGATCAGGACCGTCACCACCGCCTACGCCAGCGGCTGGCGCCAGGTCAAGCTGTACTTCATGTGCGGCCTGCCGACCGAGACCGACGAGGACGTGCTGGCGATCGCGCAGCTGGCCCGCAAGGTCATCGCGGCGGGCCGGGAGGCGAGCGGGCGGCGCGACATCAGGTGCACGGTGTCGATCGGCGGGTTCGTGCCCAAGCCGCACACGCCCTTCCAGTGGGCCGCGCAGTGCCCGCCCGAGGTGGTGGACGCAAGGCTGCGCGCGCTCGGCGGCGCGCTGCGCGCGGACCGCGGCTACGGCAAGTCGATCGGGTACCGCTATCACGACGGCCAGCCCGGGATGATCGAGGGGCTGCTGTCCCGCGGCGACCGCCGGGTGGGCCGCGTGGTCCTGGCGGCGTGGCGCGACGGCGCGCGGTTCGACGGGTGGAGCGAGTACTTCTCGTTCGAGCGCTGGCAGCGGTGCGCGGAAGAGGCGCTGGCCGGGGAGCCGGTCGACCTTGCATGGTATACTACGCGCGAACGTGATTACAGCGAGGTGCTCCCGTGGGATCACCTGGACGCGGGCCTTGACCGCGACTGGCTGTGGCAGGACTGGCAGGATTCCATCGCGCCCGAGGGGTCAGGGTCCGCAAGCGAGGTGGAAGATTGCCGTTGGACTCCGTGTTATGAATGCGGTGTCTGTCCGGCTATGGGCACCGAGATCCAGGTCGGCCCGACCGGGGAGCGCCTCGACGGGAGGCGGCTGCTTCCCGTGGTCGGCGGGAGGTAGCGTGCCAGTGTCGGCCAGCACAGTGTCGGCCAGCACAGTGTCGGCCAGCACAGCGTCGGCCAGCACCGGCCCGGCACCCAGCAGGCCTGCTGTGCAGCATCTGGTGGTCCGGTATGCTAAGCGTGGGAAGATGCGTTTTGCCAGCCACAGGGACGTGGCGCGCGCCTTCGAGCGGGGAGTGCGCAAGGCAGGGCTGCCGATCGCTTATTCCGCCGGCTTCACGCCGCACCCGAAGATTTCTTACCCGGGCGGCGCGCCGACTGGCGTGGCGAGCGAGGCTGAGTACCTGAGCCTTGGGCTGACCGCCCGGCAGGCGGAGACGCAGGTGTGCCAGCGGCTGAACGCGGCACTGCCTGATGGGATTGATGTGATCGACGTGACTGAACTGGAGGGGGCTTCCGGGGGAGCGTCCCCTGGGGCTGGTGCGACGTTCGGTCACCTGGAAGCCTCGGAGTGGGAAGTAGTTTTGCCCGGCGTGGAACCGGTGGCGGCGGGACGGGCCGTCGCGGAGTTCCTGGCCCGGGACGAGGCGCCAGTGGAGCGCCTCACGGACAAGGGCGTCCGGCGGTTTGACGCCCGCGCGGCCGTGGTCGAGATGTACGTAAGCGAGCACGCCGCCG
Source organism: uncultured Actinomycetota bacterium (assembly GCA_963753225.1). Lineage (GTDB taxonomy): Bacteria > Actinomycetota > Actinomycetes > Streptosporangiales > Streptosporangiaceae > Palsa-504. The sequence continues at coordinate 62,075 of CAVWBQ010000049.1, forward strand.
CAACAAGTAACGAGGATTGTGCCATTATTCGAATGGTTGTTCTACATACGGCGCCTGCCGTGCGGCCCGAGGATGTAATGACCGCGCTGCGCGGACAGGACGGCATCGTGCCGTCGTCGCCGCCCATGACCACGCGCCTGGCGCAGGGCCCGCGGGCCCTGCTGGCCGGTAAGGGCGCGTCATGAAGGCGACACGGTCGTACCGGGGTGCCGTACCCCTGAAGACAGAGACAGAGATAACGCCCCGGCGCTGCCGAGCCCGCACGGTGACCGCGCGCGCTCAGGACCGCCCGCGCGGTTCCGCCTGGGCCAACGTTGACAACGAGTTCCCGTGCGGTGCGCGGTACCGCGCGCCCGGGAGCCTGACTGGAGATTGCCCGGATGCTCGAGAGCGAGCTGTACGACAGAGAATCAAATGACAACACGCCAGGTGAGCGGGGTGCCGCTGAGCTGACCCCGGCGGTGCCCGCGGCGGTGTTCCAGCCGCCGCAGGTGCTGTTCCAGCCGCCCACGGCGCCGCCGGAGCCCGCCGTGCGGCCGGAGCCCGCCGTGCGGCCGGAGCGCGCCGTGCGGCCGGAGCGCGCCGTGCGGGCTGAGCCCGCGGCGCCGGCCCGCCCGGAAGCCGAGGGCCACGCCGGACCTGCGGGTCCGGCCGGCGACGGCGAGGGTGCCGGCGACGAGGACGACGGCAGCGGCGCGGGAAGGCGCCGCAGGCGGCGGTCGAGCCGCGGCCGCGGCCGGAACGGCGACCAGGAGGCCGCCGACGGAGCGCCGGAAGCCCAGGACGGCGAGCCGCGCCAGGAGCCCGCGGCGGACGCGGCCAGCAGCGCCGGGCAAGGTGAAGGCAGGCGGCCGTCCACCCGCACCCGCAGCCGCAGGAACACCAGGACCGGCGCCGCCGGGGACGGGGCGGATTCCCCGGCCGACGCGCCCGCGGCGGAGGCGCCGGCGGACGACGGCGACGACCGCGACGGCGACGCCAGCGGATCAGCCGACGCCGACGGCGAGGAGTCGGGCAGCAGCGGCCGGCGGCGGCGGCGCAAGCGCCGCCGGGGTTCGGCCGCGGACGGCTCCGACTCTCCCAGTTCGGATGACCCGCCGGACACCGTGGTGCACGTGCGCGAGCCGAACGGCAGCCCCGCGGGCACAGCCGGCTCGGCTAACAGCGACGTCCGCTCGGTCAAGGGTTCCACCAGGCTCGAGGCCAAGAAGCAGCGGCGCCGCGAGGGCCGGGAGACCGGCCGCCGGCGCCCCCCCATCGTTACCGAGTCGGAGTTCCTCGCCCGCCGCGAGTCGGTCGAGCGGTCCATGGTGGTCAGGCAGCGCAAGGACCGCACCCAGATCGCGGTGCTGGAGGACGGCGTGCTGGTCGAGCACTACGTGAACCGGTCCAGCCACCAGTCCTACGTCGGCAACGTCTACCTGGGCAAGGTCCAGAACGTGCTGCCGTCGATGGAGGCCGCCTTCGTCGACGTCGGCAAGGGCCGCAACGCGGTGCTCTACGCCGGCGAGGTGAACTTCGACGTCAGCGGGCTCGAGGGCCAGCCCAAGCGGATCGAGTCGGCGCTCAAGGCCGGGCAGTCCATTATCGTGCAGGTCACCAAGGACCCGGTCGGTCACAAGGGCGCCCGGCTGACCAGCCAGGTCAGTCTGCCGGGCCGGTACCTGGTCTACGTGCCCGGCGCGTCGATGACCGGCATCAGCCGCAAGCTGCCCGACACCGAACGGAACCGGCTCAAGGCCATCCTCAAGAAGGTGATGCCCGAGAACGCGGGCGTCATCGTCCGGACCGCGGCCGAGGGCGCCGCCGAGGAGGAACTGGCCCGGGACGTCTCCCGGCTCGCCGCCCAGTGGGAGGCGATCGAGAAGAAGGCCAAGACGGCCAGCGCCCCAGCGCTCCTCTACAGCGAGCCCGACCTGACTATCCGCGTGATCAGGGACGTGTTCAACGAGGACTTCGGCAAGCTGGTGGTGTCCGGCGACGAGGCGTGGGATGTGGTCGACGAGTACGTCAAGTACGTCGCCCCGCACCTAGCCGAGCGGGTCAGCCGCTGGCAGGGCAACCGGGACGCGTTCGCCGAGTACCGTATTGACGAGCAGCTGGCCAAGGCGCTCGAGCGCAAGGTCTGGCTGCCCAGCGGAGGGTCGCTGGTCATCGACAAGACCGAGGCCATGACGGTCGTCGACGTCAACACGGGCAAGTTCACCGGCCAGGGCGGCAACCTCGAAGAGACCGTCACCAGGAACAACCTCGAGGCCGCCGAGGAGATCGTCCGCCAGCTCCGGCTGCGCGACGTGGGCGGCATCGTCGTCATCGACTTCATCGACATGGTGCTGGAGAGCAACAGGGAACTGGTGCTGCGGCGGCTGCTCGAGTGCCTGGCCCGGGACCGGACCAAGCACCAGGTCGCCGAGGTGACCTCGCTTGGCCTGGTCCAGATGACCAGGAAGCGGGTGGGCGCCGGCCTGCTCGAGGCGTTCTCCACGCCGTGCGAGTGCTGCAACGGCCGCGGCGTCATCCTCACCTTCGATCCCGACTCCGACAGCCACGCCCCCGCCCCCCACGCGCACCCCCGCGGCCAAGGCGGCAACGCCGGTCACGGCAACGGCGGTCATGGCGGCAACGGCGGTCACGGCAACGGCGGCCGCGGGCCCAGCCCCGCCTCGGTCGCCGCCCGCGCCCGCTCCGCCGACCCCGCCGACCCCGCCGACCCGGCCGCGTCCGCCGACCCGGCGACGTCCGCCGACCCGGCGACGTCCGCCGCCACCGTCACCGCTGACGCCGAGTCCTCCGCGCCTTCCCCCGACGCGTCCGTCCCGGCTGACGCGCAAGCCTCGTCGGACGCCATCGCCTCAGCTGACTCTCCGGCTTCGGCGGATGCTCCGATCGCGGCGGACAACAGCCGGCTAGACGCGGCCCGGTCGGCCCAGCTGGGCAACGGCCAGATGCCGGCCGCCCAGGCCGAGCCTGCCGCCCGCTCCGGCAGCGGCCGCCGCCGTCGCCGCAAGCCCGCCGCCGCGGCCCCGGCAGCCTCAGATGCCCCTGGCACCCCGGAGACACCAGCAGCCCAGGCCCCCGAACCGGCTGTGGCCTCATCGCCATCCGCCTCCGACACGGCCCCGTCCCTGCCGGCCGACCCGGCCGTGCCGGCTGCCCAGGACGGCGTCGCCTGGAGGAGTGATTCCTGATTCAGGTGAGTGCGGCGTGCCGGGGTGCGGCTCAGGGCCTGAACAGCCTCCGGCGGCGCGGTGCGGATCACCCCCGTCCGGGCCGCGGATGAGGGCTACATCAGCCCCGTCAGCCTCTTCCGCACATCTATTCGCTCGCCAGTACGATAATTGTGAGTATTACGGGGTGGATTCGGGCTTGCGGGTGATTTTGGGGCTATAGTGCACAAAAATCACCCGGGAGCCCCGATCCACCCGGATCTTTTCGCCGCTGCCTGCCTCACCGTGCACATCCGCACCGGGCACCCCGGCAAACACCGCCTGGGCCTGCAATGCGATCAGGAATCACTCATCTAGGCTTGCACCACCGAGCTCACGCGTCACGTAACGGTGCCTTCGTCGCGGGAGCCCCAGAAAAATCGTTAAATTGGACAAAGAGGACAGGTCGTGCGGGCCGCCAGCCAGGACCAGGCGGCCGAACGACCCGGGTTCGTGCGGGCGCTGAGGTCTGGTAGCCTTAGCGGTCGGGAGTAAGCCCGCTGCGCGGGCGCCCGTGTGCACGTTCAAGCGAGCCCGCCGTGGTGACACCGGAGTTCCGAGGCACGCTAGGAAGCGCAAACGAAAGAGAGAGTTCTCGGGTGTACGCGATTGTGCGCTGCGGCGGCAGGCAGGAAAAGGTCGCGCTGGACAACGTCGTCACCGTCGACAAACTGCCTGGCGAGGTCGGCTCGAGCATCACGCTCCCGGCCCTGCTGGTAGTAGACGGCGACCGGGTCATCAGCGACCCCGCCGAGGTCGGCCGCTATGAAGTCACGGCGGACATCGTCGGTGACGCGGCTGGCCCCAAGATCAACATGATCCAATACAAGAACAAGACCGGCTACCGGCGCCGCCTCGGCCACCGGCAGCGGTACACGCAGGTCCGGATCACCGCCATCGGCAGCGATGCCAAGCCGAAGGCCAAGGCGCAATCCCGGGCAAAGGCGAAGGCGGAGGAGGCCTGAGATGGCACACAAGAAGGGCGCGTCATCCAGCCGCAACGGCCGCGACTCCAAGGCCCAGCGCCTCGGCGTCAAGCGTTACGGCGGCCAGGTCGTGAACGCGGGCGAGATCCTCGTCCGCCAGCGCGGCACGCACTTCCACCCCGGCAACGGCGTTGGCCGTGGCGGCGATGACACGCTGTTCGCGCTGGTCGGCGGGAAGGTGGAGTTCGCCACGTTCCACGGCCGCCGGGCCGTCAACGTCGTCCCGGCCGAGCCGCCGGAGTAACGCTCGCCGGGCAAGAGGTAAACAGGAAGGCGGGCCGGGCTACCTGGCCCGCCTTTCTCATGCGGAAAACGAGAGGAATATCGTGGCGGAGTTCGCCAACCGGGTCACGCTGCAGGTGCAGGCCGGCCACGGCGGAAACGGCTGCGCCTCGATTCACCGGGAGAAGTTCAAGCCGCTGGGCGGTCCGGACGGGGGCAACGGCGGCCACGGCGGCGACGTGATCCTCGAGGTCGACGCGAGCTCTGCCACCTTGCTCGACTTCCACCGCCGTCCGGTGCGCCGGGCCGGCAACGGCCGGCAGGGCGAGGGCTCGAACCGCACCGGCGCCGACGGCGCCGACCTGATCATCCCGGTGCCGAACGGGACCGAGGTCAAGACCGCCGACGGCGAGGTGCTGGCCGACCTGGTCGGCGTCGGTACCCGGTTCGTGGCCGCGGCCGGCGGCCGGGGCGGCCTGGGCAACGCGGCGCTGGCCTCACCGCGGCGCAAGGCACCCGGGTTCGCGCTCAAGGGCGAGGCGGGGGAGCGCCACGACCTCATCCTCGAGCTGAAGACGATAGCGGACGTCGGGCTGGTCGGCTTCCCCAACGCGGGCAAGTCCTCGCTGATCTCGGCGATGTCCGCCGCCCGGCCGAAGATCGCCGGCTACCCGTTCACCACCCTGATCCCGAACCTCGGCGTGGTCGAGGCCGGCGACGTCCAGTTCGTCATGGCCGACGTGCCGGGCCTGATCCCGGGCGCCAGCCGGGGCAAGGGCCTGGGGCACGACTTCCTGCGGCACGTCGAACGCTGCTCCACTCTGGTCCACGTGCTCGACTGCGCGACCGAGGAGCCGGGCCGCGACCCGGTCTCCGACCTGGCCGCGATCGAGGAGGAACTGGCCGCCTACGGCGACGCTACCGGCGCCGAACTGGTCGGTCGGCCCCGCCTGATCGCGCTGAACAAGATCGACGTCCCGGCCGCCCGCGAAATGGCGGACCTGGTGAAACCGGACTTCGAGGCGCGCGGCTACCAGGTCTTCGAGATCTCCGCCGCCACCGGCGAGGGACTGCGCCCGCTGGGGTTCGCGATGGCCGCGCTGGTCGCCGCGGACCGGGCCGCCCGTCCGGCCGAGCAGCCCGCCGAGCGGGTGCGGGTCAAGGTCAAAGTGCGGGCCGCCGACGAGCCGGGCTTCGAGATTGTCAGGCTCGGCGACAGCTTCCTCGTCATGGGCGAGAAGCCGCGGCGCTGGGTCCGGCAGACCGACTTCAGCAACGACGAGGCCGTCGGTTACCTGGCGGACCGGCTCGCCCGCCTGGGCGTCGAGGAGGCCCTCGCCGAGGCGGGCGCCGAACCGGGCGCCGAGGTCCTGATCGGCGAACCGGACGACGCCGTGGTGTTCGACTGGGATCCCGCCGCGCCGATGGCCAGCGGCGCCGGGGGATCAGGCAGGCACGGCGGTGCTGGCCACGGCGGGGGCAGGCAGCACCTCGGCCCGCGCGGCACCGATCCCCGGCTGACCCCGTGACGGTCCCGGACACCGCGACCGCCGAGCGCGCCGACATCGCCACGGCGTCGCGGGTCGTGGTCAAGGTGGGCTCCTCGTCGCTGACCACCCCGGACGGCGAGATCGACGGCGACAGGATCGGCGCGCTCGCCGCCGCGCTCGCCGCCCGCCGGCAGGAACGCGGCCAGGTCGTCCTGGTCTCCTCGGGCGCGATCGCGTCCGGCCTGGTCCCGCTCGGCCTGTCCCGGCGCCCCAGGGACCTGGCCACCCAGCAGGCGGCGGCCAGCGTCGGCCAGGGCCTGCTCATCGCCAGGTATACCGCCGCCTTCGCCCGGCACGGCATCCGCACCGGCCAGGTCCTGCTGTCCGCCGACGACCTGATGCGCCGGACCCACTACCGCAACGCCCAGCGCACCCTGGACCGGCTGCTCGAGCTCGGCGTGCTGCCGGTGGTCAACGAGAACGACACGGTGGCCACCGACGAGATCAGGTTCGGCGACAACGACCGGCTCGCGGCGCTGGTCGCGCACGTCACCCGGGCCGAGGCGCTCATCTTGCTGTCCGACGTGGACGGCCTGTACGACGGCGACCCGCGCGGCGGCGAGGCGCAGCGCATCATCGAGGTCCGCGACCGCGCCGACCTGGACGGGATCAGGCTGGGCCGCGGGCTCAAGGCGGGCCAGGGGCCCCAGGACAACCAGAAGGGTCAGGGCATCGGCGGCATGGCCACCAAGGTGGAGGCGGCGATGATCGCGTCCGCGGCCGGCATCCCCACCGTGGTGGCCGACGCGGCCAGCGCCGCGACCGCGCTCGGCGGCGGGCCGGCCGGCACCTACTTCGCCGCCGCCGGCGGCCGCCGCCCGGCGACCAGGCTGCTCTGGCTCAGGCACGCCGCCGTGGCCCGCGGCAGCCTGCGCCTGGACCACGGCGCGGTCGAGGCCGTGGTGAAGAGGCACGCCAGCCTGCTGCCGGCCGGCATCACCGGCGTCGAGGGGAGCTTTGACGCCGGCGACCCGGTCAACCTGTGCGACGAGAATGGCACGGTCGTCGCGCGCGGCCTGGTGAACTACGATGCGACCGAGGTCCCCGGCCTGATGGGCCGCTCGACGCGGTGGCTGGCGAGCAAGCTAGGCCCGGAGTACGAGCGCGAGGTCGTGCACCGCGACGACATGGTGATTGTGTTAGCGGTGCTAGCCCGGGGGGATGAAGTGCTAGCCCGGGGGGATGAAGTGCTGGCCCGGGGGGACGACCCCCGGAACCCCCGGTGCGCTTCGCGCCCCGCTACGGTGCCCGCCGTAAATTCGCGCGGGCCGGAGGGGCACAAGGCCCCTCGCGGCCGCGCGAGCTCGGAGCTTCGCTCCTCGGGTCGCCGCCGCACGGTGGGCTCTCGCCGTACGGTCGGCTACCCGCCTGACTTGCGACTAGTTGTCGTCGTTGCTGCTGCTGCTGCTGCCGCTGCCGCTGCTGCCGCCGCGATTCTGCTGCAGGCGGTCGAACAGGCCGCCGGCCGCCCTGGCCCCGGTCTCGGCCACCCCGCGGAAGATGCCGATCAGCGGGTCCTGGGACCGGCTCCACGAGTCCTGGTACGCCCTGGCCGCGTTCCTGACCTCCTCGCCGACCGAGGCGCTGCCGTCGCTGTCCCGGCGCGGGTAGTCGCCGCCCAGGATGCGGTCGTACTCGCCGTGGGTGGCCCAGTGGTCCAGCTCGGCGAACCTGACCACCGCGAACGGGTGGGTCTGGCCCTGGAGCTGCAGGAGCTTCAGGATGCTGTCCCGCATGTCGGGCACGGCGTCGTACTCGTGGGCCTGCTCGCGGAACGCGTCCGGGTTCAGCTCGGACAGCTGCGCGCCGCCGGCTGATCTTCATCAGCACCCGGCGCGAGGCGTCCAGGTCCTGCCCGGCCAGCAGCCCGGCCCGGTCGCAGGACAGCTCGGACTTGCGGAACCACTCCTCCAGGCCCCAGATGATGGCGCGCAGGCCGATGTAACCGATCGGCATCCAGGCGATCCGCGCCGCGAGCGCGATCAGGAACAGCAGCATGGTGCGGTAGACCGCGTGCCCGGACAGGATGTGCCCGAGCTCGTGCCCGATCACCGCGCGGAGTTCCTCGGCGTCCAGCAGCTCCACCATGCCGCTGTTGATCACGATGAACGGCTTGTCCCGGCCCAGCGCCATCGCGTTCACGAGCGGCGTCTGCAGGACATAGCACTCGGGCACCTCGGGCAGGTCCAGGATGTACGCCCCGTCCCTGACCATCTCGTGGATGTGCGGGAACTGGCGCTCGGAAACCCGGACAGCGCCGGCCAGGTACGTCAGCCGGAAGGCCCGCTCATTGAACAGGCCGAACAACTTCCGCAAAAGCGTGTCGAACCCACTGAGTTTGCGCAGCGCCACTAGCGCGGAGCGGTCAGCGGGATGCTCGTAGGCGCGGGACGAGATGCCGGTCAGCCGGACTCGCGCGCGATCTGGCACTGAAGTCATATCTCGTATGGTAACCCCCGCGCCGGCCCGTTGGGCCGGTATGCGCGCCGGTACGATACGACGGCATGAGGGACCGTTAAGCATGCGCCGGATCGGAGTGATGGGCGGCACGTTCGACCCCGTCCACCATGGTCACCTGGTCGCCGCGAGCGAGGTCGCGCACGACTTCACGCTGGACGAGGTCGTCTTCGTGCCGACCGGGGAGCCCTACCAGAAGGAGACCCGCAGGGTCTCGCCGCCCGAGGACCGGTACCTGATGACGGTCATCGCCACCGCGTCCAACCCCAAGTTCAGCGTCAGCCGGGTCGACATCGACCGCCCCGGGCCCACCTACACCATCGACACGCTGCGCGACCTGAGCGCCGCGGCGGCGCCCGAGGACGAGTTCTTCTTCATCACCGGCGCCGACGCGCTGGCTGAGATCCTGACCTGGCACGCCGCGGACGAGCTGTTCACCCTGGCGCATTTTGTAGGCTGTACCAGGCCAGGACATCGGCTGTCCGGGGCGGGCCTGCCGGACGGGAAGGTCAGCCTGGTGGAGATCCCGGCGCTGGCGATCTCCTCGACCGAGTGCCGCGCCCGGGTCGGCGCGGGCCAGCCGGTGTGGTACCTGGTCCCCGACGGGGTGGTGCAGTACATCGCCAAGCGCGCCCTGTACGCCAAGGTGAATGACACCCTGGCGTGAGAGGGTAATAAAGACAGGGAACCTATCGAGGAGGCCGGCAAGCACTCGTGACTGCCACACCGAGGGCCGTCGAACTGGTGGAGACCGCCGCGCTGGCCGCGGCGGACAAACTGGCGGACGGCATAATCGCCTATGACGTGAGCGATCAGCTCGTTATCACCGACGCGTTCCTGCTCTGCTCGGCGCCGAACGACCGCCAGGTCAAGGCCATCGTCGACGAGATCGAGCTGCGGATGCGCCAGGCGGGCGCGAGCCTGGTCCGCCGCGAGGGCGAACGGGAGGGCCGCTGGGTGCTCCTTGACTACCTTGACGTGGTGATCCACGTGCAGCACTCCGAGGAGCGCACCTACTACTCGCTCGAGCGGATCTGGAAGGACTGCCCGCAGGTCCCGCTGCCCGAGCTGGTCAGTGTTGGCCGGGGGGGACGACCACCCCAGACCCCCCCGCGGAATCCCGGGAGGACGTCCTGAGCGAGCCGTCGCGGCCGGTCCGGCTGGTGCTGTGGCGGCACGGCCAGACGGTGTGGAACGCCGAGCGCCGGTTCCAGGGGCAGAGCGACATCCCGCTCGACGAGACCGGCGAGGCCCAGGCCGAACGGGCCGCGCGGCTGCTCGCCGCGCTGCGCCCGGACCTGATCGTCTCCTCCGACCTAAGCCGGGCGGCCGGTACTGCGGCCGCGCTGGGCCGGCTGACCGGCCTTGAGGTGACGCTGGACAAGGACCTGCGGGAACGGTCCGGCGGCGGTTGGGAAGGGCTGACCGACACCGAGATCAGGACCCGCTACCCGGTCGAGCACGCGAGCTGGATCCCGCCGGACGGGGAACCGTCGGCCGTGGTCGCCGAACGAGTGGCGGGTGCGCTGCACCGCGTCGCCGAGGCCGTCGCGGATCCCGGGATGACCACCGGGCTGGCCGTCGTGGCCAGCCACGGTGCCGCGCTGCGGCTGGGCATGTCCCGGCTGCTCGGCATGCCGGACGAACTGTTCGGCGTGCTCGGCCCGCTGTCCAACTGCTCCTGGTCGGTCCTCGGCCGCCGGCACGGCCGCTGGCGGCTGGTCGAGCACAACGCGGGTACCCTGCCCGAGCCGATCCTCAGTGACGACCGGTGAATGGTATTCATCCCGAACGGACCGGGCGATCCGCCTCCCTCACCTGGTACGGCCAGGCTGGGTTCCGCCTGGCGGCGGGGAACAGCCGGGTGCTCATCGACCCGTTCCTGACCGGGCGGCCCGATCGCCGTTACCAGCCGCCGGCCGCGGCGGCGGACTTCGCCGACGTCACGCTGGTGCTCTGCACGCACGAGCACGTCGACCACCTGGACCTGCCGTTCCTGCGCGAGTTCTGCGCGGTCAACTCAAGGGCGCCGATCGTGGTGCCGTCGCCGGTGGTCGAGATCGCGGTCGCGGGCGGGATCGACCGCGCCCGGCTGGCCGCCGCGGTGCCTGGGGAGGAACTGCACGACCGGGACGTGATCGTGCACCCGGTGCCGGCCCTGCACGGAATCGGCGGCGACGAGCCGGTGGTGTACGAGTTCGCCCCGGACAGCGGCCCGGTCCGGTTCCTGGGCTACGTACTGGAAATCGGTGGCATCCGCTTCTACCATTCCGGCGACTGCCTGGTCTATCCCGAGCTCCCCGGCACCTTGTCCGCGCTCGCCCCTGACGTGCTGATGATCCCCATCAACGGCCGCGATCACATGCGCGAGTCCCGCGGGATCGTCGGCAACATGAACGAGACCGAGGCCGCCTGGCTCTGCGCGCAGGTCGGCCCCTCCTACGCCATCCCCATGCACTACGAGTGCATCGCCGGCAACACCGGCAACCCCGGCCACTTCACCACCCTGATCCGCGATTCCGAGACCCCCGTCACCGTCCTGGCCCCGCCCCGCGCCACCCCCTTCACCGTGGCCCTGCCCTAACCCGTCCCGCCTCTTCACCATCTCGCCCCTTTCTTTCACGCCCTCGCCCCGGCCCCGGCCCCCGCCCCCAGCAGCCTGACCCCACCGCCGCATCTCGGCTGCGAGCGGCGAGGCGGTAGCCGCGGCGGCGGCTTCGGCGGCGGCACAGGGCGACGGCGGTTCTGGGTCGATGGGCCGTTGGTCCTGCTGACACGGACCAGCGGCACATCGACCCAGCGGCTACCACATCAGCTTGATTCTGTTGGTGCCAATGTGACGGAAGTCGGGTTCCGTGCTAACGCCAGCCCGGCGGCATCACGCTAGGGAGCATTGCGCTCATATCCGGATTGTCGCGAAACAGCCGACCGGCCGGGCCTCGCGTTTCTTGTGAAACCGCTGACACTGGTGGCCTCATCGGTACTAATGCGACATTAGCGGCCACAGCCGGAATTCCCCTGACGATTACCAGTTTACGCCTGCTCGCAAATTAGTGCAACTAACTTGCAATTGCGAATACAATGCAATTACGTTATCCGGGTGGCCGGCTCGGGCGTGGCGAGCGCGGGGTACCGGCGGTATCTCGGCGCGCAGGTGATGTCGCTGGCCGGCACGATGATGAGCTTCACGGCGCTGTTCTGGCTGGTGCTGCACATCGCCCACGGCGGTGCCCAGGGGCTGGCCGCGGTGGAAGCGGCTCAGTGCCTGCCGATGCTGCTGTTCAGCCGCCGGGCCGGGATCATCGTGGCCAGGCACCGGGCCGCCCGGGTCGCGGTGGTCACCCAGGCGCTGCAGGCAGCCGGGGCGCTGGCCATCGGGATCCCGCTGCTGGCCGGCTGGATGACGATCTGGTACCTGGTGCCGCTGTCGTTCGCCATCGGCTGCGTTCAGTGCGTGGACCTGCCGGCCCGCCAGACGTTCATGCTCGACCTGACCGGTACGGCCGAACTGCGCCGCGGCAGCTCGCTGTACGCGATGGTCACCGGGCTGGCCAGGATCGCCGGGCCGGGCGTGGCGGGAATCGTCATCGCGGCGACCGGCGAGACCGCGGTGTTCTTCCTCGACGCCGCCTCGTTCCTGGGCGTGATCGCGGTGCTCGCCCGGCTGTCCGGGACGGGACGGCGAGTCCCGGAAGCCAGCGCCGGAACCCCGCCACCCGCCCGCCGCCTGCGCTGGCTAGCCGAACTTCCTGGCGGTGTCCGGGCCGCGGCGGCGATGGCCCTGCTGGTGGGCGGCTTCGGGTACCAGTTCGCGGTGACGAACCCGCTGATGGCCAGCCGGGTCTTCCATCTGGGCGCGGTCGGCTTCGGATTGTTCGGCACGTGCATGGCGGGCGGCGGGATCGCCGGGACCTACTACTCCTCGCGCCGAAAGGACCCAGGCCCGCGCGAGTTCCTGATCTGGGCGCTGGTGTTCGGCGCGGCGGAGTGCCTGGCCGCGCTGGCACCCGCGGCGTGGGCCTACGACGCGGCCATGGTCGTGACCGGCGCGGCGGTCCAGCTCTTCGCGGTCAGCGCGACCGTCCACATCCAGCAGTCCACCCCGCCCGCCCAGCGCGGGCTCGCGCTCAGCGCCTACAACGCCGGCTTCATCGGGTTCGTCCCTGCCGGGGCGTTCGCCGTCGCCGGGATCGCCTCAGCCGCCGGGGTCCGCTGGGCGCTGACCGGTCCCGGGCTGGCCGTTCTCGGCTGCGCCGCCGCCCTCGCTATCGCAGCAAAAAGGTATTCTGCGGACTGAAATGCGAGGGGCGGAACGCGCCTCACGCACCCGCCTGACCTGCACGCTATAGTTGACAGTCGATTTCGCTAGATGGAATCTTTCTTCCGAAAGGAGAGGCGCCGGTGAGACTGGCCGCACTGTACCGGGGAGACCAGGGGGACGCGGGAGACGTCCGCCTGCACGTTGCCGTCGACGGCGGGTTCGCGCAGGCGGACGACCTCGCGGCCAGTGCCGGCCGTCCCGACCTGGCCGGGCTACGCGACGCGGGCGACCTGTACGCCCGCGGCGCCGACGCGGTGGAAAAGCTCCGCGACCTGGCCGCCGCCGCGACGCCCAGCGTGGCCGCGGACGGCGTGCGGTACGCGCCGCCGGTGCTCCGCCCCGGCAAGATCATCTGCGTCGGGCTCAACTACGCCGACCACATCGCCGAGAGCCGGACCGCCAAGCCCGACCGGATCGTCCTGTTCGCCAAGTTCCCGTCCTGCCTGGTAGGGCACGGCGACCCGATCAGGTACCCGGCCATCACCACCGAACTCGACTACGAGGGCGAGCTCGCCGTCGTCATCGGGCGCCAGGCCCGCAATGTCCCCGTCGACAGCGCCCTGGACTACGTGGGCGGCTACACCGTCATCAACGACGTCTCCGCGCGCGATCTGCAGCGCACCGAGCCGCAGTGGATCCGGGGCAAGGCGCTGGACACGTTCGCCCCGCTGGGCCCGGTACTGCTGGACGCGGCCGCGGCGCCGCCGGTGGCCGAGATGCGGCTGCGCACCCTGGTGAACGGTGAGGTGCGCCAGGACGCCAGCTGCGGGCAGATGATCACCGGCGTGCCCGAGCTCATCGCCTACATCTCCAACGGGATCACGCTGGAGCCGGGCGACATCATCGCCACCGGCACGCCATCCGGCGTGGCCATGGGCATGAACCCGCCGAAGTGGCTGCAGCCGGGGGACAAGGTCAGCATCGAGATCACCGCGATCGGCGAGCTGGTCAACTCCGTAGCCGCCAGCTAGCCCACGTTGCTCGGCTTGTTGTCCGGATGCGGATACCCCCACGCGGCGCAGATGTCAGCCAGCCCATCAGGTATCTCGTCAGGCAGCGGCGCCGGCGGCTGGATGCGCCCTGACCTGATGTTCAGCGAGCTATCCCCGAGCCCGGGCGTGAAACCCGCGTGCCCGAACTCCCCGTACTCCAGCATGCCCGGCTCGAACGGCAGCCCCAGGAACCCGCACAGCTCGCGGACCACCCGCTCCGGCTCGGCGGTCAGCTCCTCGTACCGGACGGTGAAACCGGGCAGCGCCGACCGCGCCTCCTCGACCACGTTCATGTACCGCAGCCCGCGGGCCACGGACTCCTCCATGCTCCCGGCTTCCTCGGGGCGCCATGCCGGGTCGAACGAGGAGTGCAGCGAGGCCACCGCGCCGGCCGGGTGGCGCAAGAGGAACACAAATTGCGCGTCCGGCCAGCAGGCCGCGATCCGCTCCCAGACCAGCACGTTGCTCGGCGTCTTGACCACCAGGCGGGGCTTGCCACTGCGCCGCAGCGCCTCGGCGAGCACGCGGTCCCACAGCATGTGCTCCAGGTCCTGCGCGGTCAGCTCGAGCCCGTCCAGGGAGGCCTTGATCCACTCCGTATCGGCGCGGACGCCCAGGTGCTTGAGCGGCAGTTCCGGGGGAGCGTACAGCTCGGAGTGGCTGCCCAGGACGACCCGCAGCAGGGTGGACCCGGACCGGGGCGCGGAGAAGATGAACACCGGGGCGGTCAGCAGCCGTCCTGCGCCCGTCGCCGGCAGCTTCCAGGCCCGGTCCGCGAGCGGCCGGGACAGCTGGTACCCGGTGGCCCGGACCAGCATCTTGTTGAACGCCACCGGCGGCGGCACGCGCCAGGCCCGGTCGGTGAGCGGCTTGGACAGCTGATAGCCGACGGTCCGCTCGAGAACAGCGTTCACCCGTTGTTTCCAGTCCACGTACACATCATGCCGGGCCTCGCGAGGTCCTTGCGTCACATCCGGCCTACGCTGATCATCGTGACCACGTCAGACCCGCACCGAACCACCCCCGCCGGCAAGCCCCGGGCCCGCGCGCTCGGGATCCCGTTCGGCGGCCGCCCCGGCCGGTGGAACGCCATCACCGACGTGCCCGGCGTCGAGGCCGGGTTCACGACGCTGATCGAGGGCAGCACCGTGCGGACCGGGGTGACGGCCATCCATCCCCGCGGCCCGGCCGGGACCGGCGACCCGGTAGCGGCCGGCTTCCACTCCCAGAACGGCAACGGCGAGATGACCGGGGTCTCGTGGATCAACGAGTCGGGCACGTTCGACGGGCCGGTCGCGATCACGAACACGCACGCGGTCGGCGTCGCGCACGCCGGGATCATCGCCTGGACCGTCACCCACCACCCCGTGGTGGCCGAGGTCTGGCTGCTGCCGGTGGCCGCGGAGACCTGGGACGGCTACCTCAACGACATCAACGGCCACCACGTCACCGAACGGCATGTGGTGACGGCGATCGAGGCGGCCCGCCCGGGCCCGGTCGAGGAGGGCTCGGTCGGCGGCGGCACCGGGATGAACTGCTACGAGTTCAAGGGCGGCTCGGGCACCGCCTCGCGCCTGGTGGACGACTACACGGTCGGCGTGTTCGTGCAGGCCAACTTCGGCGCCCGCCGGGAGCTCGTCATCGCCGGGGTGCCCGTGGGCGAGGCGCTCGCCGACGACAACCCGATGGCGAACTTCAGGCTCGCCGCGCCCGGCTCCGGATCGGTCATCGCCGTGGTCGGGACCGACGCGCCGCTGTTCCCGCACCAGTGCCAGGCGCTGGCCCGCCGGGTCACCGCCGGCCTGGCCCGAACCGGTACCAGCGGCTCCCACTTCTCCGGCGACCTGTTCCTGGCCTTCTCCACCGCCAACCCCGGCGCCTTCCGCCCGGGCGAGGCGGCCATGTCCCGGCTGGAATTCGTGCCCTGGGAGCGCCTCGACCCGTTCTACGAGGCCGTCGTGCAGGCATGCGAGGAGGCCGTGGTCAACGCGCTGGTCGCCAACGAGGACATGACCGGCCGCGACGGCCACCGCACCCCGGCCCTTCCCCGCGATCGGGTCATCGCGCTGCTAGCCGCCGCCGACCGCCTCCGCTGACGGCGGCGGCCCGAATAGGGCCACCGGGTTGTCCCAGCACACCTTGCGCAGCCAGTCGTCGCCCAGCCCGATCCCGGCCAGCCCGGCGAGCTGCCGCGCGTACGGATAAGGGAGGTTCGGGAAGTCGCTGCCGAGCAGGATCTTCCCGGCCATCCCCAGCTCCCGCGCCAGCGGCAGGTCACCGGCCGGGAACGGGGCCAGCTTGTCGAAGAAGCCGGTGAAGACCATCGTGGTGTCCAGCGCCACCCGCTCGTAGTCCGCCGCCATCCGCAGGAAGGGACCGTAGTCCGGCGCGCCTAGGTGGGCCACGATCGCGGTCAGTTCCTGGTACCGCGCCATCAGGCTTCCGAACGGGCCCGGTCCCGTGTTCTCGGTACCGACCGGGGCATGCCCGGCGTGGACCACCACCGGCACCCTCGCCTCGGACAGCATGCCCCACACCTCGTCGAGCTGCGGGTCGTCCGGCGCGAACCCGCCCACCTGCAGGTGCACCTTGAAAATGCGCGCCCCAGCGTCCAGCGCCTCGCGCACGTAGCGGGTCACCCCGGGCTCGGGGTAGAACGTCGCCGACGGCAGGCACCCCGGCGTGTCCCGGCCGAACGCCAGCGTCCAGTCGTTCAGGTCGGCAGCCATCCCCGCCCGGTGCGCGTAGGCCAGCGCGCTGAACATCCGCACCCCCATCGACCGCAGGTACGCCACCCGCTCGGCATCGCTCCACCTGTAGCGGATCGGCCAGCTCACCCCGACCAGCGGCCCGGCCTCGTCGAAGTACTGCCACACCCGCCGCAGCAGCCGCGGCGGCAGGAAGTGCACGTGAATATCCGCCAGCCCCGGCACCCCGAGCGCCCGCCAGAACCCCGGAACGTCGCTGTCCTCCTCTGGCGCCAGCACATCATCCATCCCCCTATTCTCGCCGCCCCGCACGCAGCCAAAGATTCCGATGCCGGATATGTATCAGGGCCTGCAAGCCCGCCTCCGTGTCAGTGCCGGGCACGCGCAACCCGTGTCAGGCCGCGTAATCGGGGGGTAACACGGCATCGGAGAGGCGATGCGGGGGACCTCTCCGCTGCCGTGTCCCTCCGGCAGGCCGCCGGTAAACTCACGCCCATGCCTCGAGCCGAACCACCCGTCGCGGGCGACCACGACCGGGTCCGCGTACACCTCGCCGAACGCGGCCTCGGGATCGTCCCGGCCGTCGACGGGCTCGGTCCACAGCGGCAAGAGACGTTCCAGCAGAGCAGTCATGGGCTCCAGTCTCTATGATGGGCACTGGTCGTGCTTGCGCCCCTCACCAGATCACTGGCGAGCACGATCCAACGGGCCAGGGCGCCTCACCGAAGGAACGCCATGGTCGTGTCCGTACTCGCCGCTTGCGCCTCTGCCTGGGGCGTGCTGATGGGCCTCTCCCCGGTTTTGCAGATCCGCCGCATGCTCCGCCAGCGGTCCTCGCGCGAGGTCTCCCTCGGCTATTTCTCGATCCTGCTGGCCGGCTTCGTGCTCTGGATCTCCTACGGGATAGCCGCCGGCAACATGTGGCTGGTCGTCCCGAACAGCATTGCCCTGCTGGTCGGGTTCACGCTGGTGGCCGTGGCGCTCCGGCTCCGCCGCTCCTGACAACCGTGACGATGTGACATCGTGACGCTCAGCGCGGGTTTTCTGGCGCGCTGATGTGCTAACCGCTGGGTCGATGTGCCGCTGGTCCGGCTAGAACCGGACCACCGGCACTTTGACCCAGAAAGACCGCACTCATGTCGCATTGTTGCGGTCGCTGCGGCACGCCTAATGAAGCTGGCGTGACAGAAGTCCGTTTTCACCCCCGCACGGGTCCTGGCGGCCCGCCGCGCACCCCTCCGAGCACGGCGGCGAACCGCTCCCTGACCGTGGCCGCGGTCTGGTCGGCTGGGGCGTCCCAGACCTCCGCGTTGAAGATCTCCACCTCCACGTCCCCCTGGTAATCTGCCGCCTCAACCGCGGCCGCGATGGGCGCGAAGTCGATGTACCCGTCGCCCAGGTGACCCCGGCCAAGCAGGGTGTCGGCAGGCAGCGGCAGCACCCAGTCGCACACCTGGAAGCTGACGATCCGCCGCCCTGCCCGGGCGATCTCACCCGCCAGCCGGGCGTCCCACCAGACGTGGTAGGTGTCCACCACCACGCCGACCGCGTCGGCAGGAAACACAAGGGCCAGGTCCACCGCCTCGCCCAGGCTGGAGACCACGCACCGGTCGGCGCAGAACATCGGGTGCAGCGCCTCGATGCCGAACCGTACCCCCAGCCGCAAGGCCTGCGGCACGAGCGAGGCGATGGCGTCCTCGATCATGCGCCGGGCCAGGCCGAGGTCCCGCTGCCCGGGTGGCAGCCCGCCGCAGACCAGCACCAGCGTGCCGGTGCCAAGCTCAGCCGCCTCCTCAAGCGCGGCCAGGTTGTCCGCCAGCGCCGCCCTGCGCCCGTCAGGATCGGCAACCGTGAAGAAACCGCCCCGGCACAGGCTGGACACCCGCAGCCCGGCCGCGCGGACCGCCGCCGCCGCCTCGGCCAGGCCGGCTTCCGCGACCCGGTCCCGCCACAGCCCGATGGCGCCGATGTCGTGCCGGACGCACAACGCGACGGCCTCCTTCAGGCCGAGGTGCTTGACCGTGGCCTGGTTGAGCGACAGGCGGTCAAGCCCGATCCCGCCGTTCATACCCGACCAGGATGGGCCGAACGGGCCAGCATCTCGCCCATCCTCATCGCCGCTAGCTCCGGCTCGGTCAGGGCCCGGGCCGCGGCGGCCAGCTCGAACAACCGGATCAGGTGCCCGGCCGGGCGCCCCCGCTCGAGCCCGTCCAGCATCACGAAGTGCGGCTGCAGCCCGTTCAGCCAGGCCAGGAAGGCCACCCCGGCCTTGTAGCGGTAGGTCGGCGGCTCGAAGATCAGCCGGCTGAGCGGGACCGTCGGCTCCATCGCCGCGTCGTAGCCCGCCAGGTCGCCCCGGTCCAGCGCGGCTAGCGCGGCGGCGGCCGGGGCGGTGATCGCGGCGAAGGCGCCCAGCAGGGCGTCGCTGTACGAGCCGTCGGCGTCCCCCCGGATCAGCGACGAGTAGTTGAAGTCGTCCCCGGTGTAGAGCCGGACCCCGGCCGGCAGCCGCCGCCGCAGCGATACCTCCCGGCCTTCGTCCAGGACCGACAGCTTGACCCCGTCCACCTGGCCGCCGGCCCGGTCGATCAGCTCGAGCACGGTCGCGGCGGCCTCGTCGAAGCCGCCGCCGCCCCAGTAGCCGCGCAGCGCCGGGTCGAACGCCTCGCCGAGCCAGTGCAGGATCACCGGCCGTTCGGCCTGCTTGAGCAGCTCGCCGTATATCTCCAGGTAGTCCCGCGGGCCGCGGGCGCTGGCGGCCAGCGCGCGGCTGGCCATCAGGATCACCTGCGCCCCGGTCGACTGGACGAACGACACCTGCTCGGCGTAGGCGTCGGTGATCGTGCGCAGCGGGTGCTGCTCTCCGTCGGCGAGCTGGTCGGTCCCTGCTCCGCAGGCCAGCGCGCCGAGCTGGCCCGTCTCGGCCGCCCGGGCCGCGGTCCTGGCGATCAGCTCCCTGGCCTGCGGCCAGGAGAGCCCCATGCCGCGCTGCGCGGTGTCCATCGCCTCGGCCACGCCGAACCCGTGCGCCCACAGATGCTCACGGAACCGCAGCGTCGACTCCCAGTCGATGACCGCGCTCCCGTCGGCCGAGGCAACCGCCGCCACGTGCGCGGCCGCGAAGACCTTCCGGCTCCTGGGCGGCGGGTATACGACACGCACGTCACACCGCCAGCGGCGGGACTTCGAGCCGCCGGCCCTCGGCCGAGGACCGCAGCGCCAGGCTGGCCAGCTGCACTCCCTTGGCCCCCTCGACCAGGTCCCAGGCGAACGGCCGGCCCTCGGCTGCGCACTTGAGGAACAGCTCCCACTCCACCTTGAAGCCGTTGTCGAAGGTCATGTTGTCCGGTACGTCCGACCACAGCGCCTGGTAGTCGATCGGGTCGGGCAGATCCGGGTTCCATACCGGCATCGGCGTGGACACCCGGTGCTGGACCGCGCAGTCGCGCAGCCCCGACACCGCGCTGGCCGCCGTCCCGTCGACCTGCAGTTCGAGCAGCTCACGCCGGTTGACCCGGACCGCCCAGGAGGAGTTCACCGAGGCGAACGCCCCGCTTGCGAACTCGAGCACCGCGTACGCGGCGTCGTCCGCGGTCGCGTCGTACGGCGAGCCGGACTCGTCCCAGCGCCGCGGGATATGCGTCGTGGTCCGCGCGTACACCGCGCTGACCGGGCCGAACAGGTCGGTCAGCAGGTACTGCCAGTGCGGGAACATGTCCAGTACGATCCCGCCGCCCGCCTCCGCGCGGTAGTTCCAGGACGGCCGCTGGGCCGGGATCTCGTCCCCCTCGAAGACCCAGTAGCCGAACTCGAGCCGGATCGACAGCACCCGGCCGAAGAAGCCGCTGCCGAGCAATCGGTTGAGCTTGAGGATTCCAGGTAGGAAGAGTTTGTCGTGCACCACGCCGTGGGTGATCCCGGCGGCCTTGGCCGCGCGGGCCAGCCGCAAGGCGCCGTCCAGCGTCTCGGCCACCGGCTTCTCGGTGTAGACGTGCTTGCCCGCCTCGATCGCCTTCAGCAGGCTGGCCTCGCGCGCACTGGTGACCTGGGTGTCGAAGTAGACGTCCACAGAAGGATCGGCAAGCACCTCGTCGAGACTGGTAGTCCAGCGTTCCAGGCCGTGCCGTTCGGCGATGGCCCGCAGCCGCTCCTCGTTGCGCCCGACCAGGACCGGCTCGGGGTAGAGGCAGGTGCCGTCCTCGAGCCGGACGCCGCCCTGATCCCTGATGGCGAGCAGCGACCGCACCAGGTGCTGCCGGTACCCCATCCGGCCGGTGACACCGTTGAGGGCGACGGAGATGACCTTGCGCACCATGGCTTCAGCCTTCGGTCGGTGACGGGGCCGGTGCTACCCTGAGCACCATGGGAAAGTGCTTTCCCAGATTAGGCCGGCCCTGTAGGCGGGTCAAGCCGAGGCGATGGCGAGGAACCAGGAGTGCATCAGGTCCGCAAGGTGACGCTGCAAGACGTCGCCGACCGGGCCGGGGTGTCGCTGACCACCGCGTCCCGGGTGGTGAACGAGGGCTCGCGCCGGGTCGGGCCGGGTCTGGCGCAGCGCGTCAACCAGGCCGCCGCCGAGCTCGGCTACACCGCCAACCTGCAGGCCCGGGCGGTCGCCACCGGGCAGAGCACGATGATCGGCGTGGTCGTGCACGACATCGCCGACCCGTACTTCTCCTCCATCGCGGCCGGCCTGATCGAGGTCGCCGACGCGCGCCGGCTGCTGGTCTGCATGTCCAGCACGGCGGCCACCGAGGCGGCCGAACGCGAGTACGTCGCGCTGATGCGCGCCCAGCGGGCGCACGCGGTGATCCTGATCGGCAGCCGGACCGACGACACCGCGGCCCGTGAGGCGCTGCGCGCCGAGATCGCCGCGTTCACCCGCTCCGGCGGCCGGGCCGTGGCCATCGGCCAGGACCTGCTCGGCGTGGACACCGTGCTGCCGGAGAACGCGGCCGGCGCCGAGGCACTGGCCCGCGCCATGGTCGCGCTCGGGCACCGCCGCTTCGCCGTGCTGGCCGGGCCGCGCGGCCTGCTCACCGCGCGGGACCGGCTGGACGGCTTCCGCGCCGGGCTGGCGGCCTGGAACGTGCCGCTGGATCAGGCCCAGGTCGTCCACGGCGCGTTCACCAGGGACGGCGGCTACGAGGCGATGAGCGCGGTCCTGGCCGCGGCCGGCCCGGAGCAGGCACCGCTGCCGGACTGCGTGTTCGCGGTCACCGACGTGATGGCGATGGGCGCGCTGGCCCGGCTGCGGGCCGGCGGCCTGCAGGTGCCCGCCGACATCGCGCTGGCCGGGTTCGACGACATCGGCACCCTGCGCGACGTCTACCCCCCGCTGACCACGGTGCGGCTGCCGCTCAAGCGGATGGGGGAGATGGCGGCCGGCCTGGTCCTGGCCGACCCGCCCGACGCCGGGCCGGCTACCGGCCCCGAGCCCCAGCCGCGTGTCATCCCCGTCCCCGGCGAGGTCATCCTGCGCGAGAGCACCCGCCCGCACCCGCCCCAGGGTCTTCGATGAGTCGATGTGCCGTTGGTCAGCTTAGAACCGGACCAACGGCACATCGACCTAGTCCGGGGCCGGCCCCGGGCACCCCTTGCGCGCCCGCTCTCTGATCAGGTACGTTTCGCACAAATTGGAAAGCGCTTGCCAACGGTGGTGACCACAGTTGTTGACCGTTAACCGTGACCCGCGCATGATCCGTACAGAACACGTACCAGCACCGGCCTGGCCGTGCCAGCTGACACAGGCCCCTCGAGGGAGATAAGCGCATGAGCGAAGCGCGGCACATTCCGTTCTCGGAAACGAAGGCACCCGAGTCGGCCGATCGGCTGCACCGCGGGGCCCTGAGCCTGATCGACATCTCCGCCTCGACGATGGCCAACATCGGCCCGGCCTACAGCTTCTACTTCGGCTTCGCCGGGATCGTGCTCATGGCCGGCATCGGCGCGCCGCTGGTGCTCATCGCGGCCATCATCGCCATCGCGCTGCTCGGCAACACGCTGGCGCAGTTCTCCCGGGCCCACCCGAGCACCGGCGGCTTCATCACGTTCGTGGGCAAGACGTTCGGCGGCACCAGCGCGGTGACCACGGCGCTGATGTGCGGCGCCGGGTACATCATCGCGATCGCGTCGGTGCTGGTCATCTCGGGCGGGTTCCTGTCGATGATGATCCAGTACTACCTGAACGTGAGCATCCCGTGGATCATATTCTCCGCCGCCTTCACCGCCGGCGCCATGGTGATGATGTTCCGTGGCGTGGCCGTGTCGACCAAGCTGGCCGGTTTCTTCTTCGGCTTCGAACTGCTGGTGCTGCTCGTGGTGGCGGTGGCCGCGCTGATCAAGAACGGCGGCCACCTGTCCGCCGTGCCGTTCCACCCCAGCAGTATCACCAACGGCTTCAGCGGCCTGGCGGCCGCCTTCCCGCTGGGCATCTACCTGTTCATCGGCTGGGAGAATTCCGCGGCGCTGGCCGAGGAGACGACCAACCCGCGGCGCAACGTGCCACGGGCCGTGTTCCTGTCCATCACCCTGATGGCGGCCACCTACCTGCTGGTGGCCTACGCCACCGTGTCCGGCTTCGGCTACCACGACAAGCTACTGACCGCCGCCGCCATCCCGTTCATCAGCGTGGCCCACAGCGTGGCGGCCTGGCTGGCCTTCATCGCCTACATAGCCGGGCTGACCTCCACCCTGGGCGTGCTCATCGCCGCGGTGAACTCGCAGTGCCGGCTGATCTTCAACGCCGGCCGGGAAGGCCTGCTGCCGCGCTGGATCGGCAAGGTGCACCCGGTCCGGCGCACCCCGGTCAACGCCATTATCACGTTCGTCGCCGTCGCCAGCGCCATCACCCTGGTCTGGGCGATCGGCCACTGGGTCGGCGGCCACGGCAGCAGCCTGGACGCGCTGAACTTCTTCTTCGAGTCCAGCACGATGGGCACGCTGCTGATCCTGGTCGTGTACTTCGCGGCCAACCTGGCCCTGCCGTTCTACTACCGCAAGCACCGGCCGGCCGAGTTCAACGTGATCAAGCACGTCATCTTGCCGGTGCTCGGCATGGCCGCCATCGCCGTCCCGGTCTACTACCTGTGCAAGCCGGGCCAGCCCCAGCCGTACAACTGGTTCCCTTACGCCGCCCTGGGCGTCCTGGTGGTGTCCATCATCTACTCGATATGGCTGGTCAGACGCGACCCCGGGATCGGCGAGCGGGTCGGCTCGATTGTCGCCGATGAGTAGCCCGCACCCGCTCGACCCGGCCAGCGCGCAGGAGTACCTGGCCGGGCGGGACATCCTGGTGGCGGCCGGCCTGCTGCCGGGAGGAGACAGGGCACCGGTCAGGTTCGCCTACTACGGCCTGGAGGAGGCGGCCAAGGACGACGTGCTGGCCGGCGCGACCGCTGACCGCAGGCTGCGCGCGTTCCTGGTCAACACCGGCAGCGGCGAGTCGACCGACGTGGTGGTGTCGCTCACCCATTCCAAGGTGGTCAGCGCGCGCACGCTGGACCCGGCCCGGGACGGCCAGATGCCCATCCTGGACAGCGACTTCGCCCTCGTGGACGAGATCACCAAGGCCGACCAGGACTGGCGCGCGGCCATGGCCAGGCGGGGCTACCACGATGTCAGCAAGATCAGGACGGCCCCGATCACCGCGGGCGCCTACGGCCCGCCCGAGGACGACCGGCGGCGGATGGTCCGGGTGCTGGCGTTCGTCCAGGAACGCGAGCACGACCTGGCCTGGGCGCACCCGATCGACGGCGTGGCCGCCTACGTGGACCTGATCGAGAAGAAGGTCTTCAAGGTCACCGACGACTTCGAGCTCCCGGTGCCCCGGGAGTCAGGCGACTACGACGACGAGGCGGTCCGCGGCCCGCACCGGACCACGCTCAAGCCGATCGAGATCACCCAGCCGGAGGGGCCAAGCTTCACCCTGGACGGGCACGCGCTGCGCTGGCAGGACTGGTCGATGCGGATCGGCTTCGACGCCCGCGAGGGCCTGACCCTGCACCAGGTCAGCCTGGACGGCCGCCCGGTGCTCTACCGGGCCTCGATCCCGGAGATGGTCGTGCCCTACGGCGACCCGAAGTTCCGGTACTGGCAGGCCTACTTCGACACCGGCGAGTACCTGGTCGGCAAGTGGGCCAACTCGCTCGAGCTTGGCTGCGACTGCCTGGGCGAGATCGCCTACCTGGACGCCACGGTCACCGACGACACCGGCCAGCCCCGCACCATAGCCAACGCCATCTGCGTCCACGAAGAAGACTTCGGCATCTTGTGGAAGCACACCGACATCTTCAACGGCTCGGCCCAGTCCCGCCGCCAGCGCCGGCTCGTGGTCTCCTACTTCACCACCGTGGGCAACTACGACTACGGCTTCTACTGGTACTTCTACCTGGACGGCACGATCGAGCTTGAGGTCAAGGCGACCGGGGTGCTGTTCACCTCGGCCTACCCGGGTGACGGCCACCCGTACGCCACCGAGGTCGCGCCGGGGCTGGCCGGGGCGGTGCACCAGCACCTGTTCAGCGCCCGGCTGGACATGAGCGTGGACGGGATGGCCAACGCGGTGGAGGAGGTGGACGTCGGCGGCCAGCCGATCGGTCCGGACAACCCGTACGGCAACGCCATCGTGCAGCAGGTGACCCGGCTGACCCGTGAGTCGCAGGCGGGCCGCCGCGCGGACGGCTCCCGCGGCCGGACCTGGCGGATCATCAGTACCGAACGGGCCAACCGTTTCGGCCGTCCGACGAGCTACACGCTCTACCCGGAGCCCGCTCCGGTACTGCTGGCCGACCCGGCTTCCCCGCTGGCGGCCCGGGCCGGGTTCGCGGCCAACCACCTGTGGGTTACCCGGTACGACCCGGACCAGCGCTGGCCGGCTGGCGACTTCGTGAACCAGAACCCGGGCGGGGCGGGCATGCCCGCCTTCGTCGCGGGCGACCGCGAGATCGACGGCGAGGACATCGTGGTCTGGCACACGTTCGGCCCCACGCACGTGCCGCGCCCGGAAGACTGGCCGGTCATGCCGGTCGCCCGCACCGGCTTCGTGCTCAAGCCGACCGGTTTCTTCGACCGCAACCCGACCCTGGACATGCCACCGCCCGCCGCTCACTGTTAGCGGCGGGCGCGGCACGCCGCCTAAAGCCGAATCGCTGCGCGAAGCCGGTCCCGGTGAAGTTCACGGAGAAGCTTCCGTCGCTGGTCATATCCGCGACCGACGTGTCCGGCATGGTGATCTGCACCGGGCTGAGCGTGTCAATGCTCTTGCCGTTCACCGTGGCGCCGGTGAAGTTGACCGAACCGAAGTCGGTCAGCGGCAGGACGCTGGAGGCGCCCGAGGTGTCCGACGGCGCCTCGGTGATCGCCTCGGCCGAGGACAGGTCCGGTGCGTCATGGGTGCTGGCGCTGACCTTCTGCGTCCAGCCCGCGGTGGTGTCATCGAGGACGAGCTGGAACTTGTTGTTGCCCTGGTAGGTGACCGTACCGGTGAACTCGTCGCCCGGGCTGACCGGGTTCGTGAAGTTCACCCCCGCGCCGGGGTAGACCTCGTACCAGGCGTAGTACTTCGGCGCGGGCCCGAGGCAGTCGGCCTCGGTGCCGATCTGCTCCACCGTCTTGCTGGTGTAGCCGTCGAGGCCGACCCAGAACGCGGCGTATTGGCTGCCGCCGGTGCAGTTGGCCGTCGGCTGGGTCCAGCTGGCGGAGACCCTGGTGAAGGTGCCGCTGGCACCGGTCGCGGCGTAGCCGGCCCAGTTGCTGCTGCTGACGCTGGTGTTCTGGCCCCCGCTGGTATTCTGGCCCCCGCTGGCCGCGGACTGGCTGCTACTGGCCTGCGGCGTCACGATCCCGGTCGGCGCGCCGGGGAAGGTGCCGCCCAGCCACCCGCCGGGCTGGCCCTGCCGGTCACCCGGCTGGCCCTGCCGGTCACCTGGCTGGCCCTGCCGGCTGACCGGCCCCCCCGGCCACACCTGGCTGCCGGGACCCGGGAAGCCGTCCCGGGCCGAGGCCGCAGCCGGATGGGCGGACACCAGGGCCCAGCCGAACGCCAGCGGGATGGCCGCCGCGAGAGCGGGCCATTTACGTCGCATCTTCGCTCCTTGTCGCGCATTGCATTTGCCGTGGTGAAGCACAAAGCAGCTGAGCGCAATGGAAAATAGCGAATACGCCTCGTTTCATGACCGGATCCCGCCCCCGCACCATGGTCTCAGCCAACGCCTGACATTCCCTCTCGACGGCTGAGACAACCATATCCGGAGCGGTTATCTTATACGCCCGGCGGGCATGAATTCTTCATTGTCGCAATTCGTCCCGCGATTCCGTAGGGCTCGCCTATTCCTCAATGTCGCAATTCGTCCCGCAATTCGCGCTTGAGGATCTTGCCGAGCGGGTTGCGCGGCAGCTCGTCCCGGATTTCGAGCCGCTCGGGCAGCTTGAACGTGGCGATGCGCAAGTTCCGCAGATGCGCCACGATCTCCTCCAGCGTCACGGACTGGGCCTCCCGCGGCACCACGATGGCGCAGGCGCGCTCGCCTAGCACCTCGTCCGGGTAGGCCACCACGGCCACGTCGGCCACCTTCGGGTGGCTGGCGATGAAGCCCTCGAGCTCGGCCGCCGAGATCTTCATCCCGCCGCGCACGACCATGTCCTTGGACCGGTCGACGTAGCGCAGGTACTCCAGGTCGTCGCCCGCGATCTCGAGGATGTCCCCGGTGCGCAGGTAACCGTCCTCGTCGAAAGGGTCGGGCACGCCGCTGGCCGGCAGGTAGCCGGGGAACACGCCGGGCCCGGAGATGCGCAGCTCGCCGGGGATGCCCGCCTCGGTGATCTCGGCGCCGGTCTGCGGGTCCACGATCTTGGCCAGCGTGGTGCGGGCCATCGTGAACTCCCAGTCCCGGGCGCGGTAACGGGGAAAATACTGCGCCCGCACCGCCGGGTCGGGGATGTCCTTGGGCGTGCCGAGCAGCGCGATGCCCTCGTTGGAGCCGTAGAAGTTGATGATCTCGATGCCGTACTTGTCGTGCCAGCCCTGCAGCAGGCTCGGCGCCAGCGGCGCCGAGCCCGAGCCGAGGATGCGCAGCGAGGAGATGTCGGTCTGCGCCAGCAGCCCCTCGTTGTGCAGCAGCGCGGTGAGCAGCGCCGGCGGCGCGCAGGTGTAGGTCGCGCGGTGCTGCTCGATCTGCCGCAGGAACGTGGCCAGGTCGAACGGGTGATGCTGCACCAGCAGCCCGCCCACCTTCAGCCAGGGCAGGAACATCCCGTTGATGCCGGCCATGTTCACCATCGGGAACGGGTTGAGCAGCACGTCGTCCGCGGTCAGGTCCGGGCCCTCCACCGTGCCCGTGCACATGGCCATCCAGTCGTAGTGAGTCCGCGGCACGCCCTTGGGCGTGCTCTCCGTCCCCGAGGTCCAGCAGATGGTGACGCAGTCGTTCGGGTCGGGGGAGAAGCCGGCCAGGTGCGCGGCCAGCTCGGTACGGTCATCGGCCCCGGCGATCCGCTCGTCGAGCCCGAGCACGCCGCCGGGCAGGTCAGCCCCGAACGCGGCCACCCCGCGCAGCGACGGGATCTGCCCGCGCAGCCCGGCGATCTCCGCCGCGGCCGGACGCTGGCCGATCCTTCCCGCCGTGATGAACAGCCGGACCTGCGCGACGTTGGACAGGTGAGTGAGCTCCCAGGCGCGGTACTGCACCGGGAACGGGGCCACGATCGCGCCGATCCGCACGATGGCCAGGAACGCGACGACGATCTCGACCGTGTTCGGCAGCTGGACGCCGACCACGTCGCCGGTCCCGACGCCCTCCGCCAGCAGCACCTGCGCGAGCCGGGAGACCTGCTCGTCGAGCTCCGGCCAGGTCAGCGCGCGGAACGGGCCGTCCAGCAGCGCCTCCCGGTTCAGCGGGTCGGTGATCGCGGTGATGTCGCCGAACTGCCTGACCCGCTCGCGCAGCAGCGCGTCGATCATGTCGTCGGTCCAGTAGCCCTTGTCGCGGTACTCCCGGACCCGCTCCGCCGGATGCAGTCCCACAGTCACCCTTCCCAAGGCGCCAGCACGGTCAACGTCGCGACTCCGGCCGGGTCCGCGTCGCTCGACCCGGGTACCAGCGCCACCTCGTCCACGCCAGCATTCGCGTACTCGGCCATCCGCGCCCGGACCGCCTGCTCGTCCCCGGCCAGCGAGACATGGCCGACCAGCTCCGCCGGTATCGCCGCCAGCAACTCACCTGGCCGCGGCCCGGTCCTGGCGAAGCGCACCACGTCCTCGAACCCCGCCTCGGCGAACATCTCGCCGTATCCCGGCGCGGACAGGTACGCCACCAGCCCGCGCCGCAACTGCTCCAGCGCCTGCGCGGTCGGCGCGCCGCCGTCCGGCACCGCCACCGCCGCAAGCCACACTGCCACCTGTGGCACCGGCCGCCCGTCCGCCCGGCACTCGTCGTGCAGCATCTGCACCAGCCGGGCCGCCGACTTCGGCGTGACGAGGTTGATCACCATCCGGTCGGCCTGCCGCGCCGCCGCCCGGACCGCACCGCGGCCGAACGCCGCGATCGTCAGCGGCGTCCCCGGCGCCCGCGTCCTCAGCCGGAAGCCACGGGTGCTGATCACCTCGCCGCGCACGTCGGCCTTGCCCCCGGCCAGCAGCGTGCGCACCGCGGCGGCCGATTCGGCCAGCGCCAGCGCGGTGCGTTCCTGCCGGCGCCCGTGCCACTGCTCGACCACCACCGGGCTGGACGAGCCCAGTGCCACGTTCACCGTCCGCCCGGTCAGCTCGGCCAGCGAGCCCGCCCCCATCGCGATCATCACCGGGTCGCGGACCGCGACGGCCAGCGGCCCGATCGTCAGCTCGGCCCGGCTGGTCCGCTCCGCCACCACCGCGCCGAGTGCGAACGCGTCGAAGGTGGCCATCTCGCCGATCCAGATCTCGCCGTACCCCAGCCCGTCCGCCACCTGTGCCGTGCGCACCACCTCGCCGGCCGGCCGGTCCTGCCAGAGCCCCAGCGACACCGACAGCCTCGGCCTATCCACGGCCTCGTTCTATCACTCCGCTAGTTGTATTGTCACGGCATGACGGACCCCGCGCTGCAGGCACTGCTCGACAAGCAGGCGATCGCCGAACTCCTCACCCGCTACCTGCGCTCGGTCGACCGGGGCGACGTGGCCACCCTGCGCGCCTGCTACCTGCCGGGCGCGACCGAGGACCACGGCGGCCTGTTTGACGGCCCGGCCCAGGACTACGTGGACAGCGTCGCCGCCGCGCTCACCCACCCCCGCGCCCGGACCAGCCACAACATGACCAACCTGCTGATCGACCTGGACGGCGACGTGGCCACGGCCGAGTCGTACTGCGTCACCTTCGCCCGGATCAAGGCGGATGGGCAGTACTACCACAGCTTCACCGGGGCCAGGATGATCGACCGGCTGGAGCGCCGGGACGGCGACCCGGGGACCTGGGGCATCGCGTACCGCCAGCTCGTCTGGGACTGGAACCACGACGCCCCCGAAGCCGAACACTGGATGCGCGGCCTGCTCGCCCCCGAACCGTCGGTGCTGCGCATGAGCGGCAAGTTCCCCGCCAACCCCGTCTACGCTCCCCGCTGAGCCCGGAGCACACGCCCACCCCGTTCGGAATCATCCACCGGCCGCGATCAGCTTGAGCACGCCTGGTAGGACGCCTTGTAGCCGTTCGGCGGCGCCCCGATGGTGTAGGTCCCGGCACTGCCGTCGAAGAACATCGTCACGTGCCAGTTCGTGCATGACTCGCCGTCCGGGCCGTCTTGCGGCTGCTGCTGGCTGGCAAAGGTCACGTCGGCGGCCGGGCTCCCGTCGGGCATGGTGGTGATGCCGGTGATGAGCACATCGGAGTCTCGGGTGGACTCGAACCCGGCCTGGAACTGCGGCGCGGTCATCGCGTTACCCGGGCTCTGCGTGGCCAGGTACGCGGCGTAGTCGCGGCCGGGCCGCCGGAGCCCGCCCCATGGCGTACCAGGTGCCCGCGCCCGCCGCGGCGGCGGCCACCACGACGACCAGTGCCGCGACCGCCAGCATCAGCGGTCCCCGGCGCGCCCCGGGCTGAGATCCGCGGGCATACGGCGGCGCCAGCCGGCGCGGGTCGCCCGCGGTCGCCCGCTGCAGCGCGGCTCGGCTCATGGCAGACCCCCTATCGCTACGTCGTATGTGCAGAGGCGTCCCGGTCCGCCCTGATACACGCCGCCACGGAAACTCGCAAACACGCCAGGCCGCAGGGTCCAGGGGGTGCGATTCGTCCCTAGATGGGTCACTCCATCTGTTGTAGTATGCGGGCAGCGGCAGGCCCCCGAACGGCAGGCAGGGAACACAGCATGGGCAGCGTGTGGATCGCCGGCAGCTACCAGAGCGACTTCGCGCGGAACTACGCGCGCGAGGGCCTGGAGATCTCCGACATGGTGGCCGAGGCGGTCGAGGGCACCCTCGCCAGCGCCGCGCTCGGGCCGGAGGACGTGGAGTCCATCCACGTCGGGAACGCGTTCGGGCAGCTGTTCACCGGGCAGGGGCAGCTGGGCGCGATGCCCGCCACGGTCGAGCCCCGGCTGTGGGGCAAGCCCGCCGCCCGGCACGAGGCGGCCTGCGCCTCGGGCAGCGTCGCGGTCCTGAGCGCCACGGCCGAGATCGAGGCGGGCCGGTACGACTGCGTGCTGGTGCTCGCGGTGGAGCAGGAACGGAACGTGCCCGGCGCCGACGCGCCGAAGCACCTGGGCGCGGCCGCGTGGATCGGGCACGAGGGCCAGGACGCCAAGTTCATGTGGCCGTACATGTTCAGCCAGCTGGCCGACGAGTACGACCGGCGGTACGGCCTGAACGACGCGCACCTGCACGCCATCGCCGAGCTCAACATGCGCAACGCCAAGGCCAACCCGCTGGCGCAGACCCGCGGCTGGGCGTTCGGCCCGGGCGGCTTCGCCGGCGACGACCACGACAACCCCGTCGTCGAGGGGCGGCTGCGGCGCACCGACTGCGCTCAGGTCACCGACGGGGTGGCCGGCGTGCTGCTGGTCTCCGACCGTTATAGGGCCGAACGGCTCAACGGAAAACCATCGGCCAGGATCGCCGGCTGGGGGCACGGCACGGCCGGGCTTGCGCTGCAGCCCAAGCTCGACCGCAGCCAGGGGCAGCCGTACGTCTTTCCGCACGTCCGCCAGGTCGTCACCGACTCATTCCGGCGCGCGGAGATCCCCGGCGTGGCCGCGCTGGACGGCATCGAGACCCACGACTGCTTCTCCATGTCGGAGTACATGGCCATCGACCACTTCGGCATCACCGAGCCGGGGGAGAGCTGGAAAGCGGTCGAGAACGGCGAGCTCGAGCGGGACGGCGCGATCCCGGTCAACCCCAGCGGCGGCCTGATCGGCGTCGGCCACCCGGTCGGCGCCACCGGCGTGCGCATGCTGCACGACGCGGCCCGGCAGGTGACCGGCCAGGCCGGGGACGGCCAGGTCGAGGGGGCCAGGACCTTCGCCACGCTGAACATCGGCGGCAGCCTCACCACCACGGTCAGCTTCGTCGTGACCGCCGAGAAATAAGGGGAGCGGACTGACCATGGCCGACGTCGAGGTCTACGGCAAGATGCTCTCCACGCTGCCGGACGACGATGATCACCCGTACCGGTCCGGGGCCTGGCGGCCGCAGCAGGTCGAGTACGACGCGGCAGACCTGCGGGTCGAGGGCGAGCTGCCCGATGACCTGTACGGCGTGTACCTGCGCAACACCGAGAACCCGCTCCACCCGGCGATCGTCAGGTACCACCCCTTCGACGGCGACGGGATGATCCACAAGGTCTCCTTCAGGGACGGGAAGGTGTCCTACCGGAACCGGTTCGTCCGCACCGACGGGCTGCTGGCCGAGCAGGAGGCGGGCCGCTCGCTGTGGGCCGGGCTGGCGGAGAGCCCGGCGGCGGCGGTGCGCGCCGACGGCTGGGGCGCGCGCGGCCGGATGAAGGACGCCGCCTCCACCGACGTCATCGTGCACGCCGGGGTCGCGGTGGCCAGCTTCTACCAGTGCGGCGACCTGTACCTGCTCGACCCGCTGACCCTGGACGACCTGGGCAAGTGCAGCTGGGGCGGCTCGTTCCCGAGCGACCTCGGCGTGTCGGCGCACACCAAGGTCGACGACCACACCGGCGAGCTGCTGTTCTTCAACTACTCCACCACCGCGCCCTACCTGCACTACGGCGTGGTCGACGCCGGCAACCACCTGGTCCACTACGTGCCCGTCGACCTGCCCGGGCCGCGGCTGCCGCACGACATGGCCTTCACCGAGCACTACGCGATCCTCAACGACATGCCGCTGTTCTGGCAGCCGGACCTGATCGCGCGCGGCCTGTACGCCGCGCGCTTCCACCCGGAGCTGCCGTCCCGGCTCGGCGTCATCCCGCGCCGGGGCGGCCCGGGCGACATCCGCTGGTTCGAGTTCGAGCCGACCTACGTGCTGCACTGGACCAACGCCTTCCAAGAGGGCGACGAGGTCGTCGTGGACGGCTTCTTCCAGGGCTGCCCGGAGCCGGGCGCCGCCGGGCCGGGCGGGCCCGAAGGCCGGATGTGGCGCTTCCTGGCCCAGGACGCCATGCAGACCCGGTTGCACCGGTGGCGGATGAACCTGGTCACCGGGGCGACCAGCGAGCAGGACCTGTCGGACAGCTGCACCGAGTTCGGCACCATCAACAGCGGATTCGGCGGACGGCCGTACCGGTACAATTACGCTGCCACCAACGAGCCGGGCTGGTTCCTGTTCAACGGGCTGGTCAAGCACGACACGCTGACCGGCCGCGAGGAGAGCTACCAGTTCGAACCGGGCGTGTTCTGCAGCGAGGTCGGCGTGGCCCCGCGCGTGGGCGGGACCGAAGAGGACGACGCGTACCTCGTGACGCTAACGGTCGACATGAACCGTGACCTGTCCGAGTGCGTCGTGTTCCGCGCCAGCGACGTGGGCCGGGGCCCGATCGCGCGCGCTCAGCTCCCCGAGCGGATCGCGAGTGGCACGCACAGCTGCTGGGCGCCGGGCGACTCTGTCAAAGGCTGGTGACCGGCGGGCCTGATTACGAGGCGGAGATGCCTGAAGACAGCGTGACGCCCGAGACCGCCGAGAACTCTAACGCCATCGCCCTTGGGCTGATCGGCGACGAGTGGAACCTGGCCATCGCCCGGCTGGCCATCATGTCCGGCGTGCGCCGGTACAAGGACTTCAGGGACCGGCTCGGCATCGCGAACTCGGTGCTGACCGCGCGGCTGCGCCGCCTCACCGAGGCCGGCGTGTTCACCATGGTGCAGTACTCCGACGCGCCGCGCCGGTACGAGTACGTGCTCACCGGGCGAGGCCGCGACCTGTGGAAGGTGCTGCTGACCATCTGGTCGTGGGAAGCGGTATGGGTGACCGAGCACATCGAGCCGCTGCCGCCGATGTACCACGCCGAATGCGGCGAGGAGTTCTCCCCGGTCATGCACTGCCGGGCCTGCGGCCAGCCGGCCGGCATCAGGGATGTCCGCGGCACGTTCGGCCCGAGCGGCGGCTTCCAGCGGTCGGTGCCGCGCGCCGCCACCCGGCGCCGCTCCGCGGGCGGCACGACTGGTTCCTGGGCCGGCGGGCCTGGCCTGGTGCCGCAGACCATCGAACTGATCGGCAACCGATGGTCGGCGTCGGCCCTGGCCGCCGCGTTCCTCGGCGCCCGGCGCTTCACCGACATGCTGCTGATGATGGGCGCCCCGCCCACCATCGTCTCGGACCGGCTGCGCACGTTCTGCCAGATGGGCGTGCTGGAGACGGTCGCGGCCAAGGCCGGCTCCGGCCGGGGCGAGTACCGGCTGACGGACAAGGGCCGGGCCTTCTTCCCGCACGTCATGGTGATGCTCGACTGGGGCGACCGCTGGTTCCGCGCCCCCGAGGGCCCTGCCACCCTGCTCACCCACAGCACCTGCGGCGGTGAGTTCCAACCCGTCCTGCACTGCTCCGCCTGCGCCCGCGAACTGCACGGCTCCCAGATCCAGGTCGGCGGCGACCCGCCCAAATCCCGCTCCTGATCAATCCGCCGGCCTTCGCGCCCGGCGGCAGCCTGCAGCCGATCACGTTCGAACACTCTCCACACGATCTCCACATGCCCTGCATTCCGCCGTCATCGGAGCTTGTTCGGCTGCCATGACGGCCGCCGGGGCCGTGGGGAGTCCAGGGTCCGGCGGGAAGTCGGCTTGCAGGGAGGGGTTCCATTGAGCAAGCCCGTAGTTCATCATCGGCGACTCATCGTGACCGGAGGTGCGACGGTCCTGGGGCTGGCGACTGCCCTTGGCCTGGCCACGCCGTCTGCCGCAGGGGCGCAGACACAGGGCTATCAGCAGACACAGGGTTATCAGCAGACACAGGGTCATCACAACAAGGTCACGATCATCGCCGACCACCTCAGCAACCCGCGCGGGCTCGCGCCCGCTCCCGGCGGCGGGCTCTATCTCGCCGAGGCAGGCCGCGGCGGTTCCACCTGCATAGAAGGCGGCGAGCAGGGCACGACCTGCCTCGGCCTGACCGGGTCGTTTGACCTGGTGACCAAACACGGCGTAAAACGCCTGGTCACCGGCCTGATCTCGGGCTCGGGCGCGGGCGGCGTCGCGGCCGAAGGGCCGGTCTCGGTGTCCCGGGGTCCGAACGGCACGTTCTACGGGCTATTCGGCCTGAACTCGCACGTGGTGCCGCCGCCCGGCGTGATTCCCTACAACCTGCGTGCCGCGGCCCTGGACCAGCTGGGCCACCTGGTCCAGGTGAAGCCGTACCGCCCGCTCAGGGACGTGTCCGACGTGGGTGACCAGGACTACGCCTGGACGGTGACCCGGACCAAGCTCGCGCCGGTCAAGGACTTCCCCGACTCCAATCCCAACGCCGTGCTCAACTCGCGCGGGCACCGCTACGTAGCGGACGCGGGCGGCAACCTCCTAGCCGAGGTCAAGCGTGACGGCACGGCCAAGGTCCTCGCGTTCTTCGGCGTTCCCAAGGGCTCGCAGAGCGACTCGGCGGTGCCGACGTGCGTGGCGCGCGGACCGGACGGTGCGCTGTACGTCGGGGAACTGCTCGGCGGCTACTACTCCCCGGGGCACGCGCGCATCTGGCGGGTCGTCCCCGGTCACGCCCCGAAGGTCTGGGCCACCGGCCTGACCACCGTGCAGGGTTGCGGCTTCAGCCGTGACGGCGCGTTCTACGCCACCGAGTACCAGGTCGGCGGGCTCAACGAGGGTCCCACGGCCAACCCGGCCGGCGACGTGGTGCGCATCGACCGGCACGGTCACCGCACTCACCTCGGTGTCGGCAAGCTGTTCTACCCGTCCGGCTTCGCCGCCGGATCCGACGGCGCCGTCTACGTCTCGAACTGCAGCATCGCCCCGGCTGGGGGCATGGGCCCGCAGCTGTGCAAGACCGGCGGCCAGGTCGTCAGGATCGGATAAGCACCCGGTGTCCCGCCCGGCCGGGCCGACCGGGCGGGACATCTGGCTAGCCCAGCTCGAGGACCTGGCCCGGCGCCGCCAGGGAAACCGGGCCGCTGAAGGCGCCCGCCGCCGCGGCCAGGCTCTGCGCCGGGTCGATGTCCGGGGCCAGGTGGGTGACGATCAGCCGCCCGGCCCCGGCCCGGGCGGCGTGCTCACCGGCCTGCCGTCCGCACAGGTGCAGGTCCGGAGGGAGGTCAGGCAGATCGGGAAACCCCGCCTCGCACAGCAGGACGTCCGCCGATGCGGCCAGCTCGACGAGTGCGGGGGACTCGCCGGTGTCGCCGGAGTAGGTGAGCACGTGCCCGCCGTGCTCGAACCGGAACGCGAACGTCTCGATCGGGTGGGCGACGTGACCGGTCCTCACCGCGAACGGTCCGATCTGGTGCCGGCCCGGAGTCAGCGTGACGAAATCGAAGACGCTGGTGACGTTCGGGTCGTCGTTCGCCCGGGAGATCCGCTCCGCGGTGCCAGCCGGGCCGTAGACCGGGATCCGCGGCAGCGCGCCCTCGGCGGAGTAGGTCCGCGCCACCCAGAACGGGCACATGTCGAGGCAGTGGTCGGCGTGCAGGTGGCTCAGGACCACCGCGTCCACCCGTTCCAGCGCCGTGTACCGCTGCAGCGGGCCGAGCGCGCCGCTGCCCAGGTCCACCACCAGCCTGAAACCGTCGGCCTCCAGCAGGTAGCACGACGCCGGGCTGTGCGGCCCGGGCATCGAGCCTGAACATCCGACCACCGTGAGCCGCATGCCGACCACGGTACCCAGGCCGCGGCGGCTTGTCATGAAACCGAACGGGCCCGGTTCCCGCCCCAGCGCCTGGCATTGTCGCTCCTCTAATTGTAGTGTCGTGTCCGGTATCCCGACGTTGCGGAGGTGGATATGCCGCGCCCCAGCAAGGCGGCTGGCTCGGTCGCGCTCGTCACCGGCGCGAACCGCGGCATCGGCCTGGCGTTCGTCAGGGAACTGACCGCTCGCGGGGCGAAGAAGGTCTACGCCGGCGTGCGGAACCCGGACGCGCTGGCGGACGAGTTCGCCGGGCTGCAGGCCGAGGTTGTGCCGCTCGACGTCACCGACCCGGCTGCGGTCGGCGCCGCCGCTGAGGCCTGCCCGGACGTGAACTTGCTGGTCAACAACGCGGGCCTGTTCACCAACACGCGGCTCGTGCGAACCGGTGACCCGGACGCCGCGCGCCGCGAGATGGAGGTCAACTACTTCGGCGTGCTGAACATGACCCGGGCGTTCGCGCCGCTGCTCGGGGCCAACGGCGGCGGCTGCATCGTCAACGTGCTGTCGGTGGCCGGCGCCTTCCCTGCGCCGTTCATGGGCGGCTACTCCCCGGCCAAGGCGGCCGCGCTGTTCCTGTCCAGCATCACCCGGTCCGAGCTCGCCGACCAGGGCACCGAGGTGACCGCGCTGATCGTCGGGTCGGTCGATACCCGGATGGCCGCGCACGTCCAGGGGCGCAAGGAAGACCCGCGGGACATCGTGCGGGCGGGCCTGGACGCGCTCGACCGCGGCGAGCACGTGGCCGACACCGACTTCATGGCCATCGACGCGCGGGCCAGGTACGCCAGGGACCCGGCCCGTTACGAGCGCGGCATGACCAAGCTGCTCAAGGCCACGGTCATGGACACCGGACGGTAGCCGTGACGCCGAACCGGTGGGCGGAGCTGCGCCAGGTCGGCTTCGCCGCGCTGGACCACGCGGCGGCCGTGCGGACGGCCACCGAGTTGCTCGCGCTCGGGCCCGGATTCGGCGACCCGCTGCTGGCGGAGCTGGGCCTGGCCGACTTCACCGCCCCGGTCGGCCCGGGCACCTACGTCGAGGTGCTCGCCCCGACCACGCCAGGCCACTCGGTCGCCCGCTGGCTCGGCCGGGTCGGCGGCGCGTCGGGCTGGGTGCTGTCCACTCAGGTTCCGTCGCTGGACGGGGTGAAGGAGCGCGCTGCCGAGCACGGCGTCCGGGTCGCGGTCGAGACCCAGGCGATGGGGCACGACATCATCCAGCTGCACCCGCTCGATGTCGGCGTGCTGCTCGAGCTCGACGCGTTCCTGCCGCGGGACACCTGGTTCTGGGACGACTTGCCGGAGGCCCAGGCGGCGCAGGTCGCCCGGACCACCAAGGCCGACAACATCGTCGCGGTCGAGGTGGCCGTCGATCCCGCGGGCCTGCGGGACCCGGTCGCCATGGCGCAGACCTGGGCCGCGATCATCGGCATCGAGCCCCCGGTCGCGACGGCGGACGGCGCGGCGATCGCGTTCGGCCACCGGACGATCAGGTTCGTGCCCGCCCGCGGCGGGCGGACCGGGATCGTCGCCGTCGACGTGCGCGCCACCGACCGGGAGCACGGGCCCGGCAGGCACGGCGAGCTGTGCAATACCATGATCAAGTTCGTCTGAACTCCCGGATAGGCTGAGCTGACGGGGCCTAAGGCGCGTTCTGGGATCAACGGGGAGGGTCAGGCGGTGAGCGGCACGTCGTCAGCGGGCGGAGCGGGGGTGCCGCCCCAGCTCGACATCAGCGAGGCGCACTCGGCCCGGGTCTGGAACTACCTGCTCGGCGGCAAGGACAACTTCGCGGCCGACCGCGAGACCGGTGACCGGATCCTGCAGATGTTCCCCGGCATCGCCCACATCGCCCGGGTCCAGCGCCGGTTCCTCGCCCGCGCGGTCCGCTACCTGGCCGGCGAGGCCGGGATCACGCAGTTCCTCGACATCGGCACCGGCCTGCCCACCGCGAGCAACACCCACCAGGTCGCCCAGCAGATCGCGCCGCACGCCAGGATCGTCTACGTCGACAACGACCCCCTCGTGCTGGTGCACGCCGAGGCCCTGCTGACCAGCGCGCCCGGCGGGGTCACCAGCTACATCGAGGCGGACGTGCGGGACCCGGAGGCGATCTTGCGTGACGCCGCCAGGACGCTGGACTTCAGCCAGCCGGTCGCGCTGATGCTGCTGGGCATCGTGGGCCAGGTCGACGACTCCGACGAGCCCGGGTCGATCGTGGCCTGGCTGCTCGACGGCCTGCCGCCGGGCAGCTACCTGGCGCTGTCCGACGGCACCGACACCAACCCCGAGCTGAACCAGGCCATCGCGATCTACAACCAGAACTCCGCCAGCTCGTACCACCTGCGCAGCCCGAACCGGATCGCCGGCTTCCTCACCGGGCTCGACCTCGTGCCGCCCGGCGTGGTCACCTCCTCCCGGTGGCGGCCCGACGTCAGGGACGCCGAGGAGGAACCCCGGGAGATCGACGCGATCTGCGGCGTCGGCCGTAAGCCCGGGGCTTAGCCGAGTGATTCCTGTTCTCGGTGAGTGCGGCGGGCTGTGTCTGCAATGGGTGCCTTCCGGGCGGGCGAGCGAATCAGCCGTCCAGGCCACCGGTAATCGGTTCCCTTCCGTCCCGTCCGCCCCTGCTGCCTCACAAACCAGCCTGATCCGCTTACCCGTATGCCAGCGGCCGGGTTTGTTGGGTGGATTGGGGCTCGCGGGTGGATTGGGGGGACCATGGTGCACAAAACTCACCCGGAAGCCCGAATCCACCCGGATCTTGCCTGGCCTGGCCGCCGCACGGTGCCCTTGCGCACCAGGCGCCCCGCCGTCCCCGGCACGGCCTTGCCGGACGGTCCCACCCCGGCCCAGCGCGGTCAGTGATCCCAGGGCATCACTCCTCACCCCTTCACGGACAGCACCCTTCGACCAGATCATCTAGCCGAGCAGGCGGGCCCGGCAGGCGAGCTGCAGGGCGAGGCGCTGATCCGGGTCGTCGAGGTCGACGTCGAGCAGTTCGGTGATGCTGCGGAGACGGTTGGTCACCGCGTTGCGGTGCAGGTGCAGCCGCTCCGCGGTCCTGACCACCGAACCCTGCTCGTCCAGGTAGGCGGCGAGCGTCCGGATCGCGGTGTCGGCGCGCGCCGCGCCCAGCTTCTCCAGCGGGGCGAGCTGGTCCCGCACCGAGGCCCGCACGGTCTCCGACGCGTACCACTCCATCAGCATCCGCCGGATGCCCACCGCGTCGTGGGCGGCGACCCCGGCCGGCCGGCGTGCGGCGCGGGCGGCGGCCAGCGCCCCCCTGGCCTCGGCGGCCGAGGCCCGCAGCCCCATCGGTCCCTCGTGCGCGGCCCCCACGCCGGCCCGGAACCGCAGCGCGGGAAGCCGGGCCGTAATGGCCTGCAGCGCGCGCTCGGTCGACCGGGCCGCCCGGGCCCCGGCCTGCGGGCCCGGGTTCGAGGTAGTCATCCGGATCAAGATGATGGCCCGTGCTATCCGGGACAGGTACCAGGTCTCGCCGGACGCGGACACCGCCTGGAGCGCGGCCTGGCCCGCCGATTCGAGCAGCTCGAACCGCCGCACCTCGTCGTGCTCGGCCTCGTCCAGGTCGTCGGCCTCGACCCGGACCGCCAGGTGCCAGCCGCTCACGGGGATTCCCAGCTGCCGCCCCCGGTCGAGCAGGTCCTCGCCGATCGCCGAGTCCGACATCAGCAGCTCGGCGAGCAGTTCACTGCGGGACCTGGCCGGGGTCTCCCGGGCTCGCCGGGCCAGGTCGAGGAAGCGCGCGGCGGCGGCCGCCGCCGCGTGCAGCACGAGCCTGGCGGCGACGCCGATTTCGCCGCCCGCCTCGGGCGCCGCGAAGTGCCCGGACGGCGTCTCGCCGACCAGCACCGGCACGCTCACCCCCTCCTCCCCAGCGGCCATGACGTACTCGACCTTGGTGCCCAGCGCGCGCCCGGCCGCCTGGCCCAGCTCCTCCGGGCCCGCGCCCGTCCGCTCGGCTCGCCGCACTTCCTCGAGCCCCTGGCCCGCGCGGGCCAGGGCACGCTCGGCGCCGCCGCCGATCTCCCCGAAGACCGCCTGTACGAGCGCGGCGAGATCGGCGTCCGCGGGGACGGACACCAGCGCGATGTCGGCGTGCTCGGCGATATCCAGCGCGGTCATCCCGGGCTGCCACTCCTGCGTCGAGAACGCCGCGACGGCGGCTACCCGGCGGATGGCCGCCCAGCGCAGGGCCATGTCCAGCCGGTAGTCTGTGACCTCGGCCGAGGCCAGCCGGGACAACACGACGAAGCTGCCGGCCGGGGCGTCGTCGAGCTCGGCGAAGCGCTCGGCCAGCAGGACCCCGGCGACTCCGCGGCTGCCGCCGCCGGGACTGACCCGCCGCAGGCCGCCCAGCGGCGACCCGGCGAGGATCTCATCAACGGTAGGCATGGCACGCTCACCCTATGCTGACCGCACACATCGCTGGCGATCGAGGTGCAGTCTGCCCATTACCTTCCGCGCCGCCGACTGCGAGCATAGCTGTGCATTCCCGCTTCGGCACGCGACGTGATCGTGGTTCACGTCCTCACCTAGGTGCGTTTCAAGGGGCAGCGATGGAGCGCGAGACCGTATCCGGACCGGACACGGGGAACCATACGGCGGCCATGCCGGAGTGGCAGGCCTACGCGCCCGAGTTCCCGCAGTGGTACGTCTGGCGCGGTGTCGCCGGGCACTACTACGCGCGCGTTCCCCGCTCCAGCCCGCCGCGTGTGATCCGCGCGCTGAACCCGGAGGACCTGCGGGAAGAGATCGCGCGCGCGGAAAACTCGCGTCGGCTGCTACTATCCGGGTCACGTTTCCGGAATTATTGCGCTTAACCGCGAACCTGGTTCCGCTCATCCGCCTTACTACACCACCGCCCCTGACCATGAAGCGCATGCTCGACCCTGATTCGCTGCGTGCCCTGGCACGCGGCTGCGCCGTGCTCGGCGCCGGCGGCGGCGGTGACCCGTATCTCGGCCTGCTGCAGGCCCTGCAGGCCACCGAGGACTTCGGCCCGGTCCCCCTGATGGACCTGGACGAGCTGCCCGGCGACGCCCTGGTCATGCCGTGCGGCGGGATCGGCGCGCCGACGGTCAGCGTGGAGAAGATCGAGAACGGGGACGAGGGCGCGCGGCTGCGCGAGTACCTGGAGTTCCTTACCGGGCGCCGGGTCGCCGCGCTCATGGCCGCCGAGATCGGCGGCTCGAACGGGCTGCTGCCGATCTGCTGGGCCGCGCGTATGGGGCTTCCGGTTGCGGACGCCGACGGCATGGGCCGGGCCTTTCCCGAGGTGCCCCAGGTCACCATGCACCTCGCCGGCATCTCGGCGAGCCCTGCCGTGATGACCGACGAGCGCGGCAACCTGGTCCTCTTCCAGACGATCTCCGGCCACTGGATGGAACGCCTGGAGCGGGCGGCGGCGGTGGAGTTCGGCGGGGCCGCGTCGTCCACCGAGTTCTCGATGACCGTGGCGCAGGCGCGGGGGGCCACGGTGCGGGATTCGGTCTCGCTCGCGATCAGGATCGGCCAGGCCATCGGCCGCGCCGATACAAGCCCGGTGGAAGCCCTGATCGCCGAGCTTGGCGCCTTCCGCCTGATCGCCGGGAAGGTCCTGGACGTCGAGCGCAGGACGACGAGCGGGTTCGCCCGCGGCTCGGTGGTGATCGATGGTCTCGGCGCGGACGCGGGCCGGCTGGTCAGGCTGGAACTGCAGAACGAGAATCTGGTGGCGCTCGAGCGCGGCCGGGTGCTCGCTTCGGTGCCCGACCTGATCACCGTGCTGGACAGCGAGACGGCCGACGCTATCGTGACCGAGCGGATCGCTTACGGCCAGCGGGTCACGGTGATCGCCTTCGGCTGCGATCCGGTCTGGCGGACCGAGAAGGGAATCGCGGTCGCCGGCCCGCGTGCGTTCGGCTACGAGTTCGACTACGTGCCCGTGGAGGAGCTCGCCGGTGCCAGCGCCTGACTACCGTCTCGGCGTCGACGTCGGCGGCACCAACACCGACGCCGTGGTCATGGACGC
Organism: uncultured Actinomycetota bacterium; assembly: GCA_963753225.1. Lineage (GTDB taxonomy): Bacteria > Actinomycetota > Actinomycetes > Streptosporangiales > Streptosporangiaceae > Palsa-504. The sequence continues at coordinate 104,824 of CAVWBQ010000049.1, forward strand.
CGCCGACCGGGTGATCGCCAAGGCCAAGGTGCCTGGCACCGCCGACATCACGTCCGGGATCGTGGCCGCGATCGACGCCGTGCTCGGCACGCCGGGGGTCGAGCGGCAGCGGATCAGCCACGTCATGCTCGGCACCACCCACGCGACCAACGCCGTCCTTGAGCGCAGGAACCTGCGGCGGGTGGCGGTGCTCAGGATCGGCGGGCCCGCCACCTACAGCATCAGGCCCATGTTCGGCTGGCCGCGGGACCTCGTCGAGGCGGTCTCGGTCGGGGCCGCGATCGTGGACGGCGGGATCGAGTTCGACGGCCAGGACCTGTCCCCGCTGGACACCGACGCCATCGCGCGCTTCCTCGGCCAGGTCGGGGACCAGGCCGACGGGGTCGTCATCACCAGCGTGTTCGCCCCGGTCTCGGCGCGGCACGAGCTGCTGGCCGCCAATGTGGTCAAGAGGGAACTCGGCGACGTGCACACCTCGCTCAGCCACGAGATCGGCTCGATCGGCCTGCTCGAGCGGGAGAACGCCACGATCCTCAACGGCGCCCTGGCCGGGGTGGCCCGCGACGTGGCCGGCGCGATGCGGGACGCGCTCACCGCACACGGGCTGCGCCCGGTGACGTTCTTCGCGCAGAACGACGGCACGCTGATGAGCCTCGACCAGGCCCTGCGGTACCCGGTGCTGACCATCGGCAGCGGGCCGGCCAACAGCGTCCGCGGCGCCGCCTTCCTCACCGGGATCTCGGATTCACTGGTGGCCGACGTGGGCGGGACCTCCACCGACCTCGGCGTGCTGACCAACGGGTTCCCGCGCGACTCGGCACAGGGGGTGGAGATCGGCGGCGTCCGGACCAACTTCCGGATGCCGGACCTGGTCACGATCGCGCTCGGCGGCGGCACGGTGGTCTCCGGCGACCCCGGTAACGTCCGCATCGGCCCGCGCAGCGTCGGCTACTTGCTGCAGCACGAGGCCCTCGTCTTCGGCGGGACGACGCCCACGCTGACCGACGCCGCGGTCGCAGCCGGGCGGGCGGACCTCGGCGGGGCGGCCGGCGCGGACAGGACCGGTCGTTACCGGCGGCTGCTCACGGAGGCGCTGGCCCGGGCCGACGTGATGCTCGCCGAGGCGATCGACCGGGTGAAGACGTCCAAGGAGGACCGTCCGCTCATCGCCGTCGGCGGCGGCAGCATCCTGGTTCCCGACCGGATACCCGGCGTCAGCCAGATCGTCCGGCCGGAACACTTCGACGCGGCGAACGCGGTCGGCGCCGCCATCGCGTCGGTCAGCGGCCAGGTTGACCGGATCTTCCACCTCGGCGCCGACGGCAGGCAGGCCATCCTCGACGAGGCAAGGGACGAGGCCCGCGAGCGGGCCGTCGCGGCCGGCGCCGACCCGGGGACGGTGCAGATCATAGAGGTGGAGGAGATCCCGCTCGCCTACCTCACCTCTCCCGCGGTCCGGATCCGGGTCAAGGCGGCAGGCACCCTGGGCGGCGTGCCGGAACACCACGTTCAGGCCCGCCCGCCAGCCGGGTGATACAGCCGGCTGAGTCGCACAAGCACATCGGAGGCATCATGAAGCGCCATCGCGGACGGCTGATCGCAGTCGTGGCCGCGGCCGTGCCGGTCCTCGCGCTGTCCGCCTGCGCCGGCTCGACCAGCCCGGCCAGCACGCAGCAACCGGTCAACAAGGTGTTCACCTACGACACCACGGCCCCGGTGATGGTGGACGGCTGGGACCCGGCCACCGAGTACTCGGACGGCATCATCGCGATGAGCGAGATGTACGAGACCCTCACCCGCTACGACTCCGCCACTAATACCGTCGGGCCGCTGCTGGCGACCAGCTGGTCGTCCGCGGACAGCGGCAAGACCTGGACCTTCCACCTCCGGCACGGCGTGTTCTTCCACACCGGCCGCCCGATGACGGCGCAGGCGGCCAAGGCCGCGATCCTGCGCACGATCAAGCTGAACGGCGGCGCCTCCTACGTCTGGGCCTCGGTCAAGACGATCGACACGCCCGACCAGTACACGCTGGTCTTCCACCTGAGCTACGCGGCGCCGCTGGCGCTGCAGGCCTCGGCCGACTACTCCGCCTACATCTATGACACGCAGGGCCCGGCCGGCCAGTCGGGCAACGCGTTCACCAGCTGGCTGAACGCCGGGCACGACGCGGGCACCGGCCCGTACACCGTGCAGACCTGGAACAAGGGCCAGGAGTTCGAGGTCTACCTGAAGCAGTTCGGCAAGTACTGGGGCGGCTGGTCCGGCTCGCACTTCACCAAGGTGGTGTTCCGCGTGGTGCCGCAGGACACCACGGCCGCGCAGCTGCTCCGCTCCGGGCAGGTCACCTTCATCGAGCAGATCGGCCCGTCGCTCTGGTCGTCGTTCAAGGGCGACTCCAGCATCACCACGGTCAGCTCGCCGTCCTGGCAGAACCTGCTCGCGCAGCTCAACGTCAAGGCCCTCAGCCTGCCGGTCCGGCAGGCGATCTTGTACGCGATCGACTACCGCGGCATCATCGCCGCGCTGCGCGGCGCCGGCGTGCAGTCCAGCGGCATCGTCCCGCCCGGGATGTTCGGGCACTTCAGTGACCTGCCGGACTACTCCTACGACAAGGCCAAGGCGGCGGCGCTGCTCAACCAGGCCGGCTACGGGCCCGGGAAGAAGGCCCTGAACCTGAGCCTGACCTACACCCAGGGCGACAGCAACGAGCAGGTCGTGGCGACCATCATCAAGTCCGACCTGGCCGCGCTGAACGTGAACCTGAGCACCCAGGCGCTCGCCTGGCCGACCCAGTGGGCGAAGGGCAAGTCGTCCAACGCGGCCCAGCGCCAGGACATCTTCCTCGAGTACTGGTGGCCGGACTACGCCGACCCGTACTCCTGGTTCTCCAACCTGCTGGAAACCGAGAGCCCGCCGTACTACAACCTGTCCTACTACTCGAACAAGTCCCTAGACAACATGATCAACCAGGTCGAGCCGCTGACCGCGACCGACAAGAACGGCGCCTCGCAGCTGTACAAGAACATGCAGGTGACGGTCATTCAGCAGGCGCCGATCACGTCCCTGTACAACGACAACTACCAGTACGCGATGCTCAGCGGGATCTCCGGCTTCCGGGTGGACCCGGCCTACCCGAACGTGGTCTTCGTGCATGACCTGAAACCCTGACCTTATGGTCGGCGCCAGCAGAGCCGCCGGGTGACCCGGTTCATAACCCGCCGGGTCGCCCTGGCCGCCGTGGTCGTCGCGGGCGTGGTGATCCTGACGTTCGTGATCGCCAACGTGGTCCCGGGCGACCCGGCGGCCTCGTGGGCGGGTCCGCACGCCTCGGCCGCGCAGATCGCCCGCGCCCGCCAGTATCTCGGCCTCGACCAGCCGCTGGCGGTGCGGATCGGCAAGTACTTCGGCGGGATCGTCACCGGGAACTGGGGGACCTCGATCCACACCCACCGGCCGGTGCTCTCCGACATCGGGACGGCGGCGCCGACCACCCTCGAGCTGGTCATCGCCGCGCTGATCATCGCGGTCCTGGCCGGCATCCCGCTCGGGCTGGCCGCCGCCCGGTGGCCGGGCCGTGCCATTGACCACGCCATCCGGGCCGGCTCGGTGCTCGGCGTCTCCATGCCGGTGTTCTGGCTGGCGCTGATCCTGCAGCTCGTCTTCGCCCAGCGGCTGCGGCTGCTGCCGGTGGCCGGCCAGTACGACCCGAACCTCGTCTTCAGCCACCCGCTCGTCAGTCGCACCCAGATGCCCGTGGTCGACAGCCTGATCAGCGGCAACTGGGCCATGCTGGGCAGCACGCTCGGCCACCTGATCCTGCCCGCCCTGGTAGTGGCCGCCTACCCGGCCGGGGTGATCGCGCGGATGGTGCGCGCGCAGGTGCTCGACACCGTGGGCGAGGCGCACGTGCAGATGGTGCGGTCGCTCGGCTTCCCCGAACGGACCGTGTTCGGCACGTTCGCCATGCGGCTGGCCTGGAACCCGGTAGCCTCGGTGCTCGCGCTGGTCTTTGCCTACTCGCTGGTCAACACGTTCCTGGTGGAGTCGATCTTCGACTGGCCGGGGCTCGGCAGCTACGCGGCGGCGTCGGTGTCGACCCTGGATACCCCGGCGATCGTCGGCGTCACGCTGTTCGTCGCGGTCATCTACGTGGCCGCCAACCTGGTCGTGGACCTGGTTCAGGCGGCGCTCGACCCGAGGATCAGGCTCCGGTGAGCGGGACCTGGCGGCTCCTGCGGGCGAATCCGCTGATCGCGACCGGCGCGGTGATCTCGGTGCTGATCGTGCTGGTCGCCGTGTTCGCGCCGCTCATCGTGCCGTACCCAGCCGACGCCGGGTCGGCCACCCACCCGGAGATGGCGCTGCAGGCGCCGTCGATGCAGCACCTGTTCGGCACCGACCAGGTCGGCCGGGACGTCTTCTCCCGGGTGCTCGAGGGGACCAGGGTGTCGCCTGTGGTCGCCGTGTTCGTGCTGCTGATCGCGTGCCTGGTGGGCATCCCGCTCGGCGTGCTGGCCGGGTACTTCGGCGGCGCCGCGGACGAGGGCATCATGCGGATCACGGACATCTTCCTCGCGTTCCCGCCGCTGCTGCTCGCGCTCGCCTTCGCCACCGCGCTGCCGGCCAACCTGACCAGCCTCACCATCGCGATCGCGATCACCTGGTGGCCCTGGTACACCCGGCTGGTCCGCGGCCAGGCGGCGTCGGTGGCCGGGCGGCCGTACGTGGAGGCCTGCCGGGCGCTCGGCATCCCGAGCTGGCGGATCCTGCTTCGGCACGTCCTGCCCAACTCGGTCACGCCGGTCATCGTCCAGGTGTCGCTGGACGTCGGCGGGGTGATCCTGACCGCCTCCGCGCTGTCCTTCCTCGGGCTCGGCGCGCAGGACCCCACGCCGGACTGGGGGCTGATGGTGGCCGAAGGCCAGAACTACTTCACCACCCAGTGGTGGCTGGTGACGTTCCCAGGCCTGGCCATCCTGCTCACCGCGCTCGCCTTCAACCTGCTCGGCGACGGGCTGCGCGACGTGCTCGATCCGCATAGTAGGGGGGTGGGGAGGTGGGTGGGCATCCGGTGAACGGGGCGAAGCTGGAGATCCGTGACCTGCGGGTGAGTTTCGCCGGGCACGCGGTCGCGTCCGTGCCCGAGCTGACCGTGGACAGCGGCGAGATCGTGGGCCTGGCCGGCGAGAGCGGCTCGGGCAAGTCGATGACGATCCTGGCGGTCCTCGGGCTGGCCGGGACCGCCGGGGCGGCCGTCACCGGCTCGGTCCGGCTCGACGGCCAGGAACTGACCGGGCTGTCCGGCGCCAGGCTGCGAGCCATCCGCGGACGGCGGATCGCGGCCATCTTCCAGAGCCCGGCGCTGGCCTTCAACCCGGTGTTCCGGGTGGGCGCGATCGTGTCCCGGGCGCTGCGCCAGCACGGCCTGTCCGCCGCCGAGGCCAGCCAGCGGGCCGAGGCGGCCATGCGCAGCGTCCTGCTGCCGCCGGAGCTGCTGCGCCGCTACCCGGCTCAGCTGTCCGGCGGGCAGCTGCAGCGGGTGGCGATCGCGCTCGCCCTCGCGCTGCGCGCCGAGGTGCTGCTGGCCGACGAGCCGACCAGCGCGCTGGACGTGACCGTGCAGGCCGAGGTGCTCGAGCTCCTCCGCGAGCTGCGAGATTCCCGCGGCATGGCCATCTTGTTCGTCAGCCACGACCTGGCGGTCATCGCCGAGCTGTGCGACCGGGTGGCGGTCATGCGCGCCGGGAAGGTGGTCGAGCAGGGACCCACCGGGCAGGTCATCGCGGCGCCGCGGCACGAGTACACCCGTGAGCTGCTCGCGGCAGTCCCCAGGCTAGGAACGTAGCCCCATGGCCGACGGCATCTTGCTGGACGTGCGGGACCTGCGGGTGAACTTCGGGCCGGTCCGGGCGGTCGACGGGGTATCGCTGGCGATCAGCCGCGGGCCGTTCGGCATGGCGCTGGTCGGGGAGAGCGGCTCGGGCAAGACGACCGTGGGCCGGGCGATCCTGCGGCTCGTGCCCGCCTCCGGCGGGACGATCGCGTTCGACGGGCAGGACGTGCTCGGGCTGCGCGGGTCGCGGCTGCGCGCCTACCGGCGCGCGGCGCAGATCGTGTTCCAGGACGCGGACAACAGCCTGGACCCGCGGATGCGGATCGGGGCGACCATCGGCGAGGTGCTGAGCTCCCACGGGCTGGCCGGACACGGGAAGGCGGGCCGTGGCGCCGTCGGCGACCGGCTGGCGGCACTGCTGACCGAGGCCGCGCTTGACCCGGCGCTGGCGTCCCGGTACCCGCACCAGCTGTCCGGCGGGCAGCGCCAGCGGGTCGCGATCGCCCGCGCGCTCGCCGTCTCGCCTCGCCTGCTCGTCCTGGACGAGCCGACCAGCGCGCTCGACGTCACCGCGCAGGCCCGGATCCTCGCCCTGGTCCGGCGGCTGCGCGACGAGCGCCAGCTCGCCTACCTGCTGATCACCCACAACCTCGCGATCATCCCCGGGTTGTGCGAGCAGATGGTCGTGCTCTACCTGGGCCGGGTCGCCGAGTCCGGGCCCGCCGGCGAACTGCTGGCCCGGCCCGCGCACCCGTACACGCTGGCGCTGCGCTCCGCGGTGCCCGAGATCGACGCGGCCGCGCGGCGGTCCCGGATCATCTTGCCCGGCGACACCCCGCACGCCGCCTCGCCGCCGCCCGGCTGCCCGTTCCACCCGCGCTGCCCGCTGGCCATCGACGTCTGCCGCACGACGGTGCCGCCCTTGCAGGCCGTCGCGCCCGGGCGGCAGGCGGCCTGTCACCGCGCCGGCGAGGTCCTCTCCGGCCTGCGGCCGCCGGGGGCACCCGCCCAGCTGGCCGAAGACCCCGGCCGTACTTAGCCCGCAGGCGGACGGCGATAAGCAGACTGCTCCGGCAGGTGCGCTCGCGTCCTGGAGTCGCCGGCGCAACTCCGGCTTGGCGATCTTTCCCGCGGCGTTCTTCGCCGGCATAAGGACGTTCTCGATATCCTTCGGGTAGATGTTCTCCCCGCCCCGGATGATCAGGTCCTTGACCCGGGCGGCCAGGGTCAGGTAGCTGAGCCAGAAGCCGTCATGAATCAGGTCCGAGCCCTGGCGTGACCGTGGCTCCGGAGGTGACGTACTATCCGTCGATGGACAGGTTGAGCCCGTCCGCCGGCGAGAGCGTCTCAGCGGTCGCCGCCGCGCTTGATCCCCGGGCCGCCGAGATGTCCGCGGACATTTACGGCCTGATCGTCCGGGAGATACCGCTGTTGCGCAGCGACAATCGGGTGCTGGCGCTACTGGAATCCAGCGTCGCGGAAAACGTGGCCACCGTACTGCACATTCTGCAGCACGGCATCGACCTCGAGAAGGTGCGTGCCCCGGCGGCGGCGGAGGAATACGCCCGCCGGCTGGCGCAGCGCGGCGTCCCCATCGCCGCGCTGCTGCGCGCCTACCGCATCGGGTCAGCCCGGTTCGAGGCCTGGTGCCTGCAGGAACTCGGCCGGCAGACCGACAACGCGTCTATCGTCAGCGCAGCCGGGCTGCGTATCGCCCGAGGCCTGGCTTCCTACATCGACCAAGTGTCAGAAGAGCTCGTGTCCGCCTATGAGTCGGAGAAGGAGAACTGGCTCAGGAACCAGAGCGCGGCCCGCGCGGCGCGCGTCCGCGCCCTGCTAAGAAGCGAGCAGGTGGACGTGAGTTCCTCCGAGGCCATGCTCGGCTACCGGCTCAGGCAACACCACCTCGGCGTAGTGACCTGGATCACCGGGGCGTCTGGAGGCGGCGATGCGCTCGGGCGGCTGGAACATGTGACCGCTGAGGTAGCGGCCGAAGCCCACTGTGAAGGGAAGCCGATATTCATCCCGCAGGACGAATTCTCCGCGTGGGCCTGGCTACCCCTCGGCGCCCGGCGCGATAGCGGTTTCCCGCGGCTCAGCGCCAAGGGCATCGGCGCTGCAGACGGGATCCGGTTCGCTCTCGGTGAGCCCGCGCCGGGACTGCCAGGTTTCCGCCGCACTCATCAGCAGGCGCTGAGCGCCCAGGCGGTGGCGCTGGCGGCCGGACCGTCAGGCCAGCTCGTGACCAGCTTCGGCGAGGTCGCGCCGCTGGCCCTGATGTCAGGCTCGATCGAGTTGCTGCAGGCCTGGGTCACCGAGACGCTGGGGGCGGTGGCCGATGACGACGAGCCCAACGCCCGGCTGCGCGACACGCTGCGGGTCTTCCTGCAGGAGAACGGCAGCTACAAAACGACGGCCGAACGTCTCATGCTGCACAAGAACACGGTCCAGTACCGAGTGCGCAAGGCCGAGGAGGCCCTGCGGCGTCCCATCGGGCCGGACCGCCTGCAGATCGAACTGGCCCTGCTTGCCAGCCATTGGCTGGGCCGTTCGGTACTGCGCCCTGTCGGCGAGCCCGGCACCGGCGACCTCAGCCCGCCGGCCCGCTGAAGTGCACGCACGACATCCCGAAGGAGTCGGTCGCGGTCACGCACACCGCGGATAGCCCCTCGTAGGCCTGGCGCACCCCGAAGCCCCACCAGTACCAGCCCCGTTTGAGGGTGAACGTGCGGCTGTCCACGGTCAGGCCGCCTGGGTGCTTCGCCGAGTAGACGATCACCCGCCAGGTCTTGGCCACGGTCGCGTTGTACTGCACCCACATGATGACCGTGCCGACGCACACGCTGCCGCCGTCTGCGGAGCGCCGCCACCACAGGTGGCCGCCCTGGGCGCGGTTCGGGTTGGTGATGAAGCCCATCGCCGGGAAAAACGCCTGGGAAACGCCCAGGCAGCCAGCCGTGGCCGGGTTCATGGCCGCGGTCGTGGTCGCCGTCGCGGCGCCGGACTGCCTGGCCGTGACGTAGCTCATGCCCGGCGCGAGCAGTGCCACCGCCGCGGTGATGAGCGCGGCGGCCAGCCACTTGGCCGGCAGCCGCCTGCGGCGCACCACCTGGTCGGTACGGTCATGGTTGATAGGGGAACGCGGAACTCGCCTCACGCCTGGGTCTCCTTCTGGTCATGCGCGAAGGGGTCCGGCGCCCGGGCGATCACTCACATATCGGAACGGTCACATCGGCACACTGGTTCACTCCGGTCGCCCGGCGCTAAGCTCGGCGATCATGCCGAGGCTGCTGGTCGTCCACCACACCCCGTCGCCCGCCCTGCAGGAGATGTTCGAGGCAGCGGTCAGTGGAGCGCGAACTGATGAGATCGAGGGTGTCGAGGTGATCATCAGGCCAGCCCTTACGGCGGCTGCCGCCGACGTGCTCCAGGCCGACGCTTTCCTGCTGGGCACGCCCGCCAATATTGGCTACATGTCCGGCGCGCTCAAGCACTTCTTCGACGGCATCTACTACCCGTGCCTGGAGGCGACCCGCCGCCGGCCCTATGGCCTGTACGTGCACGGCGGGATGGACACCACCGGCGCGGTCCGCGCGGTCGAGTCGATCGCCACCGGCCTGCAATGGCGTCCGGTCCGGCCTCCGGTCACGGTCACCGGTCCTCCGGGCAAGAAGGACCTGGAGGCCTGCTGGGAGCTGGGCGCGCTGCTCGCGGCCGAGGTCGCGGGGTAATCGGCGTCAGGACCGCCGGGGCTGGGGTCGGTACGGTGCCCGGCCGCCCTGGTGATTGCTGCTCATCGGGCCTCGCCTGATTTCCTTAGTCCTGGACGATGTGAGCGGCGACGATTACCCCGTTCTGGACGGTATAGGTGCCGGTGTAATAACGGATCGTGCCGTCAGTCTGGAATGCGCGCAGGTAGGCGTGAACCTGGCCCGAGCCCCAGTCGGCCTGGTTGTACAGGGTGAGGGCCTCGGTGGTGCCGTATCCGGCCACCCAGGCGTTGTAGCCGACTCCGCCGCTAAGGTTCCGGCCGCCCAGCGCCCACGCGGCCGCATAATCGTGGTCCGTAATGTCCTGGTAGAACTGGGTAACTACGGCCATGGCATTGGCGAACTGTGGCTGTGGCGCTGGCTCGCTGGGCGCGGGCACAGGTACCTTCGTGCTGGCGGGCAGCGGAGTGGCCGTCCTGGTAATTGTCTTTGCAGGGGCAGGCACGGTCACGATCACGGTGGCCGTGGGTGCGGGTGCCTTCGGTGTGAGCGGTGCTGCTGCGCTGCCGCATCCAGCCAGCGTCAGAGCGGCAAGTGCCGATCCCGCCAGCAGTGCCTTGCCTGAAGTCCTCATCGGACTCACTTCCTCTTCTGCCTCCACGGTACGTCCGTTCGCACTCAGCGATCGGGGCCATTCGGCCTTCGAACTGGAGGCCAAAGACCTCACCAGAAATGCCGCTTTCTGTAGCCAAAGGGCTTCCATCGCGCTGGCGAGCGAGTGCAGATGCGGGAGTGGCCGAGGTGACAGGCGCATTCTCCATCAGGCGGGCATCCCCTCGCCGGCGGACTCCTCGAAATCGGCGGCCGCGTCGAAGTCGGCGGCGAGCTCCGCCGGGGCGCGCATCCGCCACGCATCGGTCACCAGTTCGGCCAGCCGCCCGGCGTTCACCTCGGCCAGCCGCAGCATCACCAGCGGCCAGCCGTCGTAACCCGGCGTGCTGAAGAACAGCCGCGGCTCGCCCAGCAGCAGCGCCTGCTTCTCCGCCTCATCGCCGACGTAGAGCACCGCGATGTCGGTCCGCAGGACCCGGCGCTGGCCCGGCTGGCGTTCGGGATAGGACCAGACGAACCCCTTGCCGCCGACCCGGAAGTCGAAGCCGTCGGAGTCGATCTCCTCCACGTGCGGCAGCGCTAGCGCCAGGCGGCGCACGTCCTCGGCATCAGCCATGCGGACCAGGCTAGGACACGGTGACGACAATGGTGCCCTTCTTGTGCCCCTCGTCGACGTGCCGGTACGCGTCGGCGATCCGGGCCAGCGGGTAGCACGCGCCGACCACGGGAACCAGCGCCGACGCCTCGGCGAGCTCCCTGATGACCAGCAAGTCCCTCTGCTTCTCCGCAGCCGGCCGCAGCCCGGTGAAGGCGACCACCGCCCGCCGGGATCCGAACCTCGCCGTCCACGGCATCGCCGCGAAGATCGCGGGGGAGGGGGCGGTGGTCAGGTACACGCCCCCGGGATTGAGCACCCGGCGGCTGCGGCCGAACGAGCTCGTGCCCGCCACGTCGAAGATCACGTCGTAACGGCGCCCGGCGCGGGTGAAGTCCGTCCGGGTGTAGTCGACGACGGATTCCGCGCCCAGCTTGCGCACGAGCCTCATATGAGGCCCGCTGCAGACCCCGGTCACGGTGGCGCCGAAGTGCACGGCCAGCTGCACCGCGGCGGAGCCGACCGCCCCGGACGCCCCGTTGACCAGGACCGCTTGCCCGGCCCGCAGACCAGCCTTGTCCCGCAGGAAGCACAGCGCCGTCGCGTCGGCCAGCGCGGCCGCCTCGGCGTAGCTCACGTTGGCCGGCTTCGGCGCCACCGCGCCGTGCCCGGGCAGGCAGACGTACTCGGCGTGCGCGCCGAACCGGGGCGCGAGCGTGCCGAACACCGCCTCGCCCACGCCGAACCGGCTGACCGCGGGCCCGGCCGCCTCTACGTCCCCGGCAAAGTCGCAGCCCAGCACGGGGAACCGCGGTCGCAGCGGGCCGAAGTGCGCCCGGGCGTACCACGGCGAACCGCGGCGGGCCAGGCCATCCACCACCCCGACCGCGGCCGCGCGCACCCGCACCAGGATCTCGTCGTCGCGCGGCTCCGGCATGGGCACGTCGGCGACCGTCACCACGTCGGGCGGTCCGTACCGGCGACTGACGGCGGCCAGCACAGTGTCTCCTTTCACTGGGAGTCTCCCTCGGGGTACTGGAACACCTCGTCCAGCGGCACCTTGAACACCTGGGCGATCTGGAACGCCACCTCCAGAGAGGGGGAGTAGCGGCCCTGCTCGATGGCGATGATCGTCTGGCGGGTCACCCCGATCCGCTGGGCGAGTTCGGCCTGCGTCATCTCCCCGCGGGCGAACCGCAGCGCCCGGATCGAGTTGGTAATCCTGGTCGGCTTGCTCATGCCGCCGCTACAGTCCCCGCCGGTAGGCGACTAGCTTCAGCACCGACCCGGCGACCGCCCACGGCACGAACCCGAGGTAGATGACGTTGGCGATCCAGAAGTAGTCTGCCTTCGCCATCGCCATGACCAGGGCGGCCGCCGCCGCGGCTACCAGGAACCAGCGGCTGGCGTGCTCGCCGAACCGGCTGACGTCCCGGTCGCGCACGTCAGCCCGCCGGCTGTCGCTCGGGCTGGCCGTCTCGACCAGGATGCGGCCCGCCATGTTCGCGACCATCGAGGCGCCCGCCGTCCACAGCAGCACCGAGATGTACGGCACCTGCGCAGCCGGGGTGCTCGCCAGCCGCCCCACGATGATCACGAGGTAGACGGCGTAAGCGCCCGCGCTGGTCACGAGGTAGACCCAGATGCCCTTCTCTTCGTACGACACCGCACCCTCACCCGGCCATGTAAAAGAACTTTGACACAGCCAATGTAAAATGTCTCAGACATTATGTCAAATATTCTTAACCCCCCGACGTTTCCGCGGAAACGCCCGCCGGGTCCGGCGCGCGCAGCGCCTGGTAGAGGGCACGGGCATCACGGAGCCGGGCCCGCATGTCCCGCAGACAACTACACCCATGTCACGTCGTCGTGCACCCAAGCGCGCGTCAGAAATTAACGTGCGGGTTTGATCTCGGTGCGAGCGGGCGGGGCGGTGTCCGTGGCGGCGGCGCTGCGGGGCGGCGGTTCTGGGCGGCGGTGCGGGGCGGCGGTTCTGGGTCGAAGTGCCGGTGGTCCGGTTCTAGCCGGACCAGCGGCACATCGACCCACCTGTTAACCACGTCAGCGCGCCAGAAATCCCGAAGCGACGGGCTATTTTAAGACGCGCCAACCGCGACAACGTCCCCTCGTCGCGGTTCGGCGGCCCGGTCCGGCGGTACTGCAGTGACGGGGGTGCCAGCCGAGCCCCACCGCGCCTTTCACAGCGCAGCCGTCCGGGATGGGTGGCCCCGCCCTCGTCCTACGGGGCCGGTGGCACACGCACCTTGTGTCGCGGGCGGCCTGCGGCCACCCTTGACTGAACCGGGCCGAGAGTCGCCGGTTTATGGCAGCCGTCGGGGGATGCCGGGGTGTGGTGCCCAGTCCGTGAATCCGGGCGAGTGCGCTCCCGCCTCGTGGTGAAGGCGAGGCGGATGTTGACTCCTCAGCGTCACGCGGTGGATTGAGGCTGGTGTCTGGGGGACTGGCCGCTGTCGAGGTGAGGGATTTCGCCGGTGGTCTCGGCGTTCACCCGGACTCCTCGGCGGGCGTACTCGATGGCCAGTGAGCGGGTGACCAGTCCCCCTGTGGGTCCGTGGTCTGTCCCACTTCGATCAGATGACCGTCGGGATCGCGGATGTAGCAGCGCTTCTCGTACTTGTGCTGCTTCGGCGGCGTCAGGAACTGAGCACCCCGGGCGCTCCATTCGGCGTACACGGCCTCGATGTCCTTGACCCGGATATTGAGGAAGCTGCTGACCCGGTCGGGATCACGCGGTGTCTCCAGGATGACCGTGGGCTTGTCGTCGGTCGGTCCGCCGCCGGAATTGATGACGATCCAGCTGTTGGCTAGCGCGACATTGACCGGGTCTCCGGGGAAGGCCACCCTGCCGCCGAGTACTTCGGTGTAGAAGCGCCGGGAGCGCTCAACATCGTCCGAGACGATGAAGTGGGTCAGCACGATTCCCTCGGGTGGCGATGGCAACTCGGCCATCCGGGACCTCCACGGGTCAGGTCGCACGCCCCGCTGCACGACGGAGTCTGGCGCCGACGTTACCACGAGTAAGCACCGGCTGACCTCCTTGACCGCCACCCGGACGCAGCGTTCTCCGCCGGGCGGGGCCGGGAGATGTTCCGTGCGGTGGGATGGGCACGCCAGGGGTGGGCGGGCGGTCCGCGTCCTCCGGGCTAGGCAGGCCGGATAGTGGCAGAGTTGGCGTGGTCCCCTCTCAGGGATCAGGGTGCCACTGTGTCCTGTCCCGTTCCAGGGTTGTTATCCCCGGGTGTGTGTCGGGCCAGGTAGGAGGTCCAATACTCAGCGTTCCACGTTGGTTACCCACACCGAGACGTGACCGGGTTCCAGGGCCTGGCTCACCACGCCGACCAGATCCGCGCGGACCGTCTCCAGGTCCACCGCGTCCTTCAGCCGGACCGCGAACGCCTCGACCATGCGGTCCCCGTCGTACCGGACCCGGTTGAACCGGCGGTCCACGACCCGCTGCACCCGTCGCCGCACCGGGGTGAACAAGGCCGCCGCGGCCAGCGTAGAGGCGGCCACCGCCACCGGCGAACTCACCGACAGCACCCGCGTGGCCAGCAGGACCAGCCCCGCGTACACCCCGACCAGCAGCCCGGTCACGATCGCGTAGGCCAGCGTCCGGCTGATGATCCGGTCGATCTCGTACAGCCGGTACCTCAAGACCGCCACGCCCATCCCCACCGGCAGAGCGGCGATGCCGATCACCAGCACGTCGCCGACCGCCCCGCGGACGCTGTGCGGCAGGGCGCCGGCCGCGATGGCGGCGAGGAACGAGATGAGGGCCGCGGCGCCCCCGGCCATCAGCCAGCTAAGCTGCTGACGCCGTTCCCCGGCCGCGCGCCGCCAGCTCACCACCTGATAACCGACCGCGAGCGCCCAGAACGCGAAGAAGATCAAGCCCACGGGCGCGTCGAAAGCCGCATATGCGCCATTGGAGAGCAGGAGCTGGCCGCTCGCATCCACCTGGGTGCGGTGGTGGGTGAGCGCGTACACCACCATCTGGGCCTGGACGATCACGTCGGCCACCGCGAGCGTCAGGGCTCCGCCCACTACCCGGCGCCACCGCGGCGAGGGCAGCTGCCCGTCAGGGAACAGGAAAATAGTCAGCGGGACCAGCACGAAGTCGGGCTCTGATTCGGCGTGGTACAGGAGCAGCACGACCGGGGCGAGCGGGAGCCGGTGGCCGAGCCGGTAGTTGAGCACGTTGTACACGCCGCTGTCGATGAAAAAGATGAAGCTCGCGGCCAGGACGAGCATCAGCCACCCGATCGGGTTCTGCGGCCGGTGCCAGGCGACGACCAGCCCTACCGCCGCGAAGGACAGGGCGATCACGACGTTCGCACCGCCCGTAGCCAGCGGGTTCTGTCCGGCGGCGAACGACAACGGTACCAGCGCGGCGGCCAGGAGCACCGTCAGGCCGACAAGCGCCCACGCCGTCACCGGCCGCCGAAGCCGCCGAAGCCGCCGAAGCCGCAGAAGCCAGCTCACCGGGTACCTCCGCTCGCGGCGATCTGATGCCCCAGCGTAGGCCCGCACCGTTCCGGCAGCGTTACGGAACCGGCCGTGCTGAAAGCTCCTGGGCCATCGGCATGTCACGGTCGGTGAACTGGCGCAGCACGACCGGCCCGTGAGCCACCGGCGCGGCCGGCCAGGGCGGCAGGCCGGCGGGCGTCATCGCCCCAATTTAACGGCCGTCTTCCCGGGGGACGTAACACGATCGTTTGTGCCGCAACTGCCTGGTGGGTACCGTCCTATGAGTGACCAGCGATTCCGGTGGCAGCAGATCGTCCGGCCCGTGGTATGCGTCGGAGCCCTCGACCGCCCCGATACCGGTAATCGGGCCTGGGCCGCCGTCCAGGCACGCCCGGCGCGGCGGCGGCAGGAACGGCAAGAAGCGCAACGTCATCATCGCCGCGGTCACCGCGGCCGTGGTAGCCATCGCCGCCGTCATCGTCGTGGTGGTGACGTCCGGCGGGAACAAGAACACCACCGGCTTCGTGCCGACGGGGAACTCGCCCGAGCAGGATGCGCAGGAGATCACCACCGCGTTCATCCAGGCCTGGAAGACCGGTGACCTCAACCAGGCCGCCCGCTACACCGACCGGCCCGCCCTGGCCCAGGCGGCGCTGGCCGGGTACCGGAAGACGATGCACCTGAGGAAGCTGACCGGCACGGCGCAGAGCGCCGCCCCGGTGTCCGGGGGCGGCACGCGGGAATCGGTCCCGTTCGCGCTCAACGCCACCGTGGCCAGCGCGGACGGCCCCGGCGCCCTGCACGGGACGTGGAGCTACCACTCGAAGCTGACCGCGTACCAGAAGCCGAACTCCAACCTGTGGTACATCGCCTGGGCCCCCGACGTCCTCGCGCCCAACCTCACCAAGTCCACCCACCTGGCGGCGGTCAAGGTCGCTCCGCAGGTGGCCGGGGTGAGCGACGCCAGCGGGCAGGACATCACGTCGTACAAGGACGCCGGGCTGACCAACATCGCCAACCTGATGGAGAAGCAGGCGCCACCGGGCAAGGGGACTCCGGGCCTCTACGTCGAGATCCAGAACGCCGCGGGCAAGCCGGTCGAGAACAGCCAGGCGGTCGTCATCGCGCCGAACAACATCGCGAACCTCACCACCACGATCGACCCCACGGCCCAGGCCGCGGCGCGCGCCGCCGTGGCGATGCACGGGGGCAGCGCGATGGTCGCCATCCAGCCGTCCACCGGCAAGATCCTGGCCATCGCCAACAACGCCAAGTTCAACGACTACGCGCTGACCGCCAAGGTGGCGCCGGGCTCCACCATGAAGGTGATTACCTCCGCGGCCCTGATCAGCTCCGGTGTGCTCACCGCGTCGAGCGCGGTCGCCTGCCCGCCCGCCTACACGGTGCAGGGGATCACCTACCACAACGACAACAACGAGTCCCTGGGGGCTGGCACCCCGTTCGTCACCGATTTCGCCCAGTCCTGCAACAACGCGTTCAGCACGCAGTGGCCGCACCTGTCCGGCGGCGGCCTGGCCCGCGCGGCCAAGAAGTACTTCGGCCTCAACCAGAGCTGGAATATCGGCATCACCGGCGTGACGGGCAACTACTTCAACGCCCCGGCCAGCGCCAGCGGCTCCGAACTGGCCCAGGAGGCCTTCGGCGAGGGACAGCTGACCGCGACCCCGATCGCGATGGCGTCGGTGGCGGCCACCGTGGCCGCTGGGATGTTCAAGCAGCCGATTCTGCTGCCCGGGACCAAGCAGGTCACCGCCACCCCGCTGCCGGCCAGCACCGACGCCCAGCTGAAGCAGATGATGCAGGCCGTGGTCACCAGCGGGACCGCCGCCGGGGTCGGGTTCGGTCCCGGGATCTACGCCAAGACCGGCACCGCCGACATCCAGGGCCAGGAGCAGCCCAACAGCTGGCTGATCGCCTTCGACCCGGCCAAGGACGTCGCGGTGGGCTGCCTGGTCGTCAACGCCGGCTACGGCGCCCAGTTCGCCGGCCCCGAGGCGAAGGCCTTCCTGGACCGGCTCTAGACCGGGCCGGCCGTCACCGTGCGGACGAACCAGGCCGCCTGGGCCAGCGCACTGTCGGCCGCCGCGAGCAGGCCGGGCTGCAGCACGAAGTCATGCCACATGCGCGGCCACCTGGTGTAGGTCACGTCCGTCCCGGCGGCCGAGGCGCTGGCGGCGAGGAGCCCGGCGTCCGGCGCGAGCAGCTCACTGGACCCGGCCTGGATCAGCAGCGGCGGCAGCCCGGAGTGCGCGGCGAGCAGCGGCGAGACCGCGGGGTCGGCCCAGGCCTCCGGGGCGGCGTAGGCGTGGGCGCAGGCGTCCAGCCACTCCGGGGTGAGCAGCACGTCCCGGCGCACCAGGCCGGGATCGGCCCGGCGGTCGCGGCCCAGGTCGAGCCAGGGCGACAGCAGAATGCAGCCGGCCGGGAGCTCCAGGCCCTCGTCGCGCATCGACAGGATCAGGGCGAGGGCGAGGCCCCCGCCCGCCGAGTCGCCCGACACCACCACCGGACCCGGCGCGTCCTCCCGGGCCAGCGCGGCCAGCGCGGTCAGCACCGCGCGGGCGTCCTGGAGCGCCGCCGGATGGGGATGCTCCGGAGCCAGCCGGTACCCGGGCAGCACCACGCGGCAGCCCGCCTGGGCGCTCAGGTGCGCGGCCCATCCCCGGAGAGTGCGGGGCGAGCCGATGCAGTAGCCGCCGCCGTGAAAGTGGACCACCGTCGGCTGCGCCCCCCGCGCCCCGACGGACACCACATCGGCGGGTACCCCGCCAATCCTCTGCTGGGTGACGATGGTGCCGCGCGGCAGCAGGAACGGCCGGGTGAGCTGCTCTAGCCGGGTGCGCTGTACCCGCCAGGGCAGCGCCGGGTCGAGGCACCGCCGGCCGAGCTGGCGCGCCCCGGCGCGCATCACCGCGGGCGGCACCCGCAGCGGCGGGCGAGCGCGGCGGCCGGTCATGCCGCGGCGGCCGGTCATGCCGCGGTAGCCGGTCATGCCGTGGTGACGGCCGCGGCCGCCCGTTTCGGCATGACCCGGTAAGCGGCCAGGTCGAAGCGCCGGACCCGGTACCGGTACATGAACGTGTGGTCCGGCCAGTTGTTCGTGTTCCGCCCGGAGGCCGTCGTGTACCAGTTATGGCAGCCGGTCTCCCACACCGACGTCCGGCTGGCCGCCTTGGCCCAGGCGTTGAACGCGTCCTGCACCTCGGGGCGCACGTCCAGCCAGGCCAGGCGCTCCGCCTCCAGCGCCCGGAGCGCGCCGAGCACGTAGCCGACCTGTCCTTCGAGCATGTAGATGATCGAGTTGCCGCCGAGGTTGGTGTTCGGCCCGTAGAGCATGAAGAAGTTCGGGTACCCGGAGACCGTGATGCCGAGGTAGGCCTGGGCTCCGTCCCGCCAAGCCTCCCGCAGCCGCCGGCCGCCCAGGCCGGACACCTGTATCGGCGCGAGGAACTCGCCCGCCTTGAACCCGGTGCCGTAGATGATCACGTCCGCCGGCAGGCCCGTGCCGTCGGCGGTGAACAAGCCGTCCGGGACGATGCGCACGATCCGGTCGGTGATGAGCTCGACGTTGGGGCGCGCCAGGGCCGGGTACCAGTCGTTGGAGAACACCACCCGCTTGCAGCCCATCACATAGTCGGGGACGCACTTGGCGCGCAGCCCCGGATCGGCGATCTGGGTGCGGAGCTGGCGCCGCCACAGCTGCATCGGCCCGGCCAGCAGCTTCGGCGACAGGACGAAGCCGCTGGTGAGCAGCTCCCCGTAGAGGAAGGTTCGGAGCCGGTCGGCCTTGCGTACCACGGGCAGCCGGTCATACAGCGCCTGCTCGGCGTCCCGGTACGGCCGGTCGGCCTTGGGCAGCACGTAGGGGGCGGTCCGCTGGTAGACGTCGAGATGCCCGGCGACCTTGGCGACCTCGGGCACGAACTGGATGGCGCTGGCCCCGGTGCCGACCACGGCCACCCGCCGGCCCGCCAGGTCGACGTCGTGGTTCCACCGGCCGGAATGCCACCACGGCCCGGCGAACTCGTCCTGGCCGGCGATATCGGGCAGGGACGGACGGCCGAGCTGACCGACGGCGCAGACGACCGCGGTGGCCTGCAGCGTTCCGCCATCGTCGAGGGTGAGGTTCCAGAGCGCGTGGCGCTCGTCGAACTCGGCCGCGGCGACCCCGGCGCCGAAGCGCAGGTGAGGGCCGAGACCGCACTCGGCGACCAGCCCGTGCAGGTAGGCCAGGATCTCCTCGCGCGGCGGGAAGCGCCGGCTCCACCGCCACGGCCGGAACGAGTACGAGTACAGCTGCGACGGCACGTCGCAGCACAGGCCCGGATAGCTGTTGTCGCGCCAGGTCCCGCCGAGGTCGTCCGCCTTGTCCAGCACGACGAAGTCCTCGATGCCCGCCCGCTTGAGCGCGATCGCCATGCCGATTCCGCCGAACCCTGCCCCCACGACGACCACCCGGTAAGGCATGAGTACTCCTCGCGCTCGGCGTGGCACGATGCCGCACGGGCCAGATCATCATGAACCCGGCACGGGCAGCATAACCAAACCTCGCCCGCGTGACAGCCCGCCCGGCCACAATCCTCCGGGCCCTCACGCTCCTGGCTCGCGCCCGACCAGCTGGACGTCGATCACCTCGGTCCTGGCGACGACCCGGTCGCGCTCGCTCGCCAACCCCTGCCGCCGCCCGTCCGTCATGAACTCGCCGACGGCCCGCGCCGATGGGAACTCCAGCAGCTGGATCTCCAGCGGCTGCCCGTCTCCGCCGCCGCTCCTGGCTCGCTGCAGGACCCTTCCGCCGTACCCGCACGCGATGTCGAGGACCTGATCCTCGTAGGCGATCAGCCCGCCTTCGGTGCCTGGCCGTGCCCACAGCAGAACGCACAGTGTCACCGGGCCTGCCGGCGACTGGGATTCTTGCATCCCCACATGATGCCCGGTCAGGCGGGCACCTTGACGGACAGGCCATCAGCCCCGCGCAGCATCATCGCTACAACCCGTCAGCTTGCCTGTATCAGCGTGCGCATTCGCTCCTCCTTCTCAGTAAGCACGTGAGCGCGGTATGGGGGGTGCGCGATGACCACACTGGCGCCGGACCGTGCCGGGCCAATAGCTGGACTGCCGGAGGCTCGCCAGGCCCCGGAACCTGCGACCGCTCCGGGCCGGAACGCCGCCGGGCCGCCGGGTGGCAGCGGCACACGCGCCTGGCTGCGCCGCAAGGCGGTCGCGGCCTGGATGAACGTCCTGATCGCGGGCACCGTGGCGATCACCGTGGTGACCGCGGGAATGATGGGAGGGCGGCCCTGGCACGGACCGGGGACCTGGGGCGTCGGAGCGCTCAAGCTGTTCGCGCTGTGGTGCCTGGCGTTCCTGCCCGGCTGGCTCTACGTACGGTTCCTCGACCTGCGCGCCAAGGCGCTGTGGAGTGAGTACGTGCTCAATCTGCACCGGCTCGGCTGGGACCTGCCGTGGCACCTGCCGATGCCCCCGGTGGCGTCGGGGTTCTACGAGCGGTGGGAGGCCGGACCCCACGGCCGCGCGGCCGACAACATCTACCGGCAGAAGTTCGAGGCGTACTACGGGCGCCAGATCACCAGCGCCGGCCCTGACGAGAACTACAGCGTCAGGAGCGAGTCGCTGTTCCCGGTGTTCCTGGCGACCGCGGTGCTCGCGGTCGGCTGGGCCGCGGTGCTGTGGGACACCCGGTTCGTCACCCACCCGTCCGGCCCGTGGGACGTGCTGAAGTACGGGTTCCTCGGCGCTTACGCGTTCGTGACCAGCATGCTCATCCGGCGCTTCTTTCAAAGCGACCTGCGCCCGAGCGCCTACGCCACCGCGGTGTACCGGATCACGCTGGTCCTGCTCATCGTCACCGTGCTGCACCAGGTGCTGGGCGGGGCCGCCGCGGTCACCGACCGCGCCGAGCTTGCCGTCGCCTTCGTCGTCGGCTTCTTCCCGCTCGTCGGCCTGCAGGCCCTGCAGCGCGTGACGTCCCGGGCGCTGGGCCGGTTCGTCCCGCCGGTCACCTCGGAATACCCGCTCGATCAGCTCGACGGGTTCAACCTGTGGTACGAGGCGCGGCTCACCGAAGAGGGCGTCGAGGACATGCAGAACCTCGCCACTATGAACCTGGTCGACGTGATCCTGCACACCCGGGTCCCGGCCGGCCGCCTGGTGGACTGGACCGACCAGGCGTTCCTGCTCACCCACCTGGAGCGGGTCGACCGCGACGAGCTGAACCGCCTGCGCCAGCCGGACCAGCGCCAGCCGGACCAGCAGCGCCAGCCAGACCAGCAGCGCCAGCCGGACCAGCAGCGCCAGCCGGACCATCCCGCGGCCGTCGCCCGGCCGCCGCTGTCCGGCGCTCAGGCCCGGCTGCATCTCAGGCGCGTCGGCATCCGGACCGCCACCGACCTGCTCAAGGCGTTCTCGGTCGAGGAGGAAGGCGGGAAGCGCGCGTTCCGCGTGCCGGACGGGCTGGAGCCGCCGCTGCCGCCCGGCCAGCTCCGGCTGCTTGTCACCGTCCTGGCCGCCGAGCCGGGCCTGGCGCCGGTCTGGAACTGGCAGCGGAACGGCGTGCCGGATTCTCGCGGTGGCACCCACCCGAAGTAGCGTGGGCGGCCTAACCGGGGCGGAGCACCTCGAACGCCGGGTGCCTGGGCGCGATGGCGCGGATCTGATCGTCGCTCGCGTCCGGCCCGGTGCCCTCGAAGAAGACCCCGACCTCGGCCTTCCATCTCCTGAGGTAGGCGCGCAGGACGGGTACCTTCTCGTCGTCGGTGAGCTCTTTGCCGCGGAAGCTCTCGGCGTGCTTGCCCAGCCGCAGTTCACCGGTTCCGGCGACCCGCAGGTTGCGCACCCACTGGGCTTCGCCGCGGGGCGCGACGAGGTAACGGCGCCCGTCGTAGTTGAGCAGATTCACCGGCGTGGTACGCCACTCGCCGCTCGTCCGGCCCCTCACCGCAAGGACTCGCGAGCCAAGGACGCTGATGCCCCGCCTGGTCAGGAAGGCCACCAGCCGGTTGAAGACGTTGCGGGTGAGCCAGCCGGGCGCACGGTAGTAATCGGACACGACGCCCAGCCTAGCCATAGCGATCAGCCGTGCCGCACTCCGTCCTCTCAGCGCGGCGGCCAGGGGATGAAGCCGCTGGTGCGCCGAACGTAGCCGGCGTACTCCGCCCCCTTGGAACGCGCCATGTGCTTCTCGAGCAGCCGCTTGCCGGTGTGTCTGACCAGCATGTTCGTCATGTACAGAGGCGAAGCCACCAAGACCAGGCCGAGCCAGTGCGAGCACGCCAGCAGCCACAGGCCGAACCACACCACGGCGTCGCCGAAGTAGTTCGGGTGCCGGGTGTAGCGCCACAGCCCGCGGTCGAGCACCCGCCCGGCGTTGGCCGGGTCGGCCCGGAACCGGCGCAGCTGCGCGTCCCCGACCGCCTCGAAGCCGAACCCCACCGCCCATACCGCCACGCCTAGCCAGGTGACAGCCCCCACAGAACCGTGCTCGTACATCGCCGCCTGCACCGGCAGCGACACGAACCACATGACCCGGCCCTGCATCCAGTAGATGTAGCGCAGCACGAACGCCGCCAGGCTCCCTCGGTTGCGCCGCAGCAGCGACGCGTACCGCTTGTCCTCGCCCTGCCCGCGGTTGCGCGAATAGATGTGCGCGCCGAGCCGGAGCCCCCAGATCGCGGTGAGCACGAGCACCAGCACCCGCCGCCCCGCCACGCCATCGCCGGCGGACAGCAGGAAGGACACCGCGGCGATCAGCACGAACCCGAGCGGCCAGATCGTGTCCATGATCGCGTGGACCCGGGTCCGCATCGCGTACACGAAGGTGGCCAGCATCAGCACGGCGACCAGCCCGGCGGTGACCGCCAGGTTGACCAGCAGCGGCCCCCAGCTCATGAGCTGCCTCCCGACATCAGGTCGTTGAAGGCGTCCGCGGATACCCGGTACTCGCGCGGCTCGCCGCGCCCGCTCTCCGCCAGCAGGGCCTGCAGCTGACCTGGGCTCAGATCCGGCCCGTTCGGCAGAAGGACCGTGCCCCACTCCACCACCGATGCCCTGCGCAGCCGGCCGCCGCCGGTGACCAGGTACTCGCCGTTCAGCCGGCACTGCGGGCTGGCCAGCGCGGTCAGCACCGGCGCCACCAGGTCCGGGTCCATCTGCCCGCGGGCCTCGGACGGCATGCCGTCGTCCGTCATCTGGGTAAGGGCGTACGGCAGCAGCATGTTGGTCAGCACGCCCTTGCCCGCGCCCTCCGCCGCGAGCGACCGGCCGAACGCCAGCAGCCCGCCCTTGCTGGCCGCGTAGGCGGAGAGCCCGACGTCGCCGTGCAGCCCGCCGGCGGAGCTGACCAGGATGATCCGGCCGTAGCCCGCCGGGCGCATCACGGCCATCGCGGCCCGGGCCAGCCGGACGCTTCCGTGCAGGTTGATCTCGAGCACCTCGCCGAACTGTGCGGCGGACTGCTTGTGGAACATGCCGCCGACCCCGATCGCCGCGTTGGCCACGCAGATGTCCAGCCGCCCCCAGCGTTGCAGCGCGGCCGCGACGATCGCCTCCCCGCCGGCCGGGTCGGCCGCGTCGGATTGTTCGGCCACCGCCTCGCCGCCCGCCGCCGTGATCTGTTCGGCCACGTGGTCGGCCGGCCCGCGCCCGTCCGCGGCCGTGATCCGGTTGCGGTTGTTGACCACGACCTTCGCACCCTGCCGGGCCAGCGCCAGGCAGAACGAGCGCCCGAGCCCGCGCCCGCCGCCGGACACCACCGCCACCCGCCCGGCCAGCGGCGTGTCACCCATGATCCCTCCCAGACGGATTGGCCCGAACGGGCCGGGTTCATCGTCACCAGCACCTGCACCGCTCTTCCGATGCAAAGCCCATGGACGGCCGAGGCTGCTCCGTTTACCGTAGCGGTCATGATCGAGGCCGAACCCTGGTCGTACCACGTAGACGGCTCGCCGGTCTACTCGCTGGCCGACATCATCAGAAAGCGGGCCGCCATCACCCCGGCAAGGATCGCGCTGACCGAGGCGGGACGGACGACATCGTTCGCCGAACTCGACCAGCGATCCAGCCAGGTCGCCCGGGCCTTGCAGCGCAAGGACGTCATCCCCGGCGACCGAGTCGCCTACATCGGCGCCAGCGGGCCCGAGTTCGCCGAGGTCATGTACGGTGCGGCCAAGTGCCGGGTGATCTTCACCGCGGTCAGCAACCGGCTGTCCGCGCGCGAGGTGCTGACCATCCTCGCCGACGCCGAACCCCGCGTGGTCGTCGTCGACCCGCCGGCCGCCCCCCTCGTCGCCGATGTCGGCACCCTCGGCATGAACTGCGACACCCTGGTCACCGACCTCGACTATCTCGCCTGGCGGGACTACGCCCCGGCCGATGATCCTGGTGAGATGGCAGAACCCGACGAGACCGCGCTCATCCTGTACACCTCCGGCACCACCGGCGCGCCCAAGGGCGTCGAGCTGACCGGACGCAACCTGGGCTGCGCCCTGCACGAACTGCACACGGACATCGGCCTGGACGAGAGTTCGGTCTGTGCCGCGCCCATTCCGTTCTTTCACATCGCCGGCCTCGGCATGCTGCTGGCCGCCAACCTGAACGGCGGCAACCTGCTGCTCGAGCAGCAGGCCGACATCGCGGGCGTGCTGCGCATGCTGGTCGACCGCAAGGTGACCCACGCCGTCCTGGTGCCCACGGTCCTGCAGCGGCTGCTGGCGCTGCCCGAGGCCAAGGCCGCCGACTGGAGCGGGCTCAGCTACGTGGTCTACGGGGCCTCGCCAATCCCGCTGCCAGTGCTCCGCGGCGCCACCGAGATTATCGGCTGCTCGTTCCTCCAGTCCTACGGCCTGACCGAATCCACCGGCGGCTTCACCCTGCTCGGCCCGGACGATCACGTTCCCGCTGCGGAGTTCGAGCACCGCCTGCGCTCGGCCGGGCGCCCGATGGCTGGTTCCCCGGTGCGCGTCGTCGACCCGGACACGCTGCAAGACTGCCCGGTCGGCCGGCGTGGCGAGGTCTTGGTGGCCGGCTCGCGCGTCATGAAGGGCTACTGGCGCAAGCCCGGGCAGACCGCCGAGGTGATCCTCCCCGGCGGCTGGCTGCGCACCGGCGACGGCGGCTCCTTCGACGCCGACGGCTTCCTCTACCTGCACGACCGGCTCAAGGACATGATCGTCACCGGCGGCGAGAACGTGTACCCGGCCGAGGTGGAGAGCGTGATGACCGGCCACCCCGCCGTCGCTGAGGTCGCCGTCGTCGGCGTTCCCTCCGCCGAATGGGGCGAGTCCCCCTACGCCGTCGTCGTCCTGCGCCCGGACATCGAGGTGTCCGGGGCCGAGCTCATCATCTGGACCCGCGACCGCCTGGCGCATTTCAAATGCCCGGTCGGCGTCTCGTTCGTCCCGTCCCTGGCCCGCACCGCCTCCGGCAAGCTCCAGAAACAGGCCATCCGCGCCAGTCTCAGCTCGGTTGCCGTCCGGTAGCCGAGTCTGGCACACCGATCACTTCCCCTCTGCGATGCAGCCGCCGCGAACCGGTCTCCCGGTCGGCGCCTCATCCACGTACCGGTGCCGCTTGGTGGTAAGGTCAGAGTCGCCGCCGTGGCAAGGTAAGATCTCTCCACAGTGCTGGCGCGGACCTTCAAATCCGGCTCCCTTGGGTTGGCTCGTCCGCGCCACGGATACGCGGGGCTGTAGCGCAGCTGGTAGCGCACCTCCATGGCATGGAGGGGGTCAGGGGTTCGAATCCCCTCAGCTCCACAAAGTTCTTGCAGATCAGAAGCGGTATCCGATCCCTTGCCGATGGGTGCTGTCCAGCTTGGGGAGCCATTGTGGGAGCCGAGTTGCAGGCTTCCGGTATGGCTGGGGCTTCACGCCGTGGCTACGGCGAAGACGGCATCTACTTCGATCACCGGGGCGACTGCCAGGACAGCGCTCACCATAAGACCTGTTCGGGCCGGTGGCGCGGGGTGGTCTCGCTCGGCTATGCCGCGGACGGGAAGCGGATCCGCAAGAAGGTCAGCGGCCAGACCCGGACCGAGGTCAAGGACAAGCTCAAGGCGCTGCACTCCGAGCTGGACGCGGGCGTCCGGACCGCTGCGGGCTACACGGTGGACATGGCGGTTACTGACTGGCTGGCCGAGGGCCTACCGGGACGCGCAACCAAGACCGTCGAGGTCTACGCCGATACGCTTCGCCCGGTGCTCGCCGCGGTCGGGCGGATTCCGCTGCGGGACCTGACCGTGCAGGACGTGCGTGCCGCGCTGGCGACGATGGCCGTCACTCATTCCACGCCGACGCTGCAGAAGGCGCACAACTGCCTGACGCGGGCCTTGCGCCACGCTGAGGGCCGGGATCTGGTCCGCCGGAACGTCTCGGCGCTGGTCGACACTCCGCACGGCCGGGAGGGCCGTCCGTCGCAGGCGCTGACCCTGGAGCAGGCGGCGGCGCTGCTGGATGCGGCGGAGGACTCGCGGCTGCACGCGTACATCGTGCTGTGCCTTCTCACTGGCGTCCGGTCCGAGGAAGCGCGGGCGCTGACGTGGGATCACGTGGACCTGGACGCTAAGACGATCTCGGTGTGGCGCTCGGTTCGCGCCCACGGCGACACCAAGACGAACCGGTCCCGGCGGACACTGCGGATCCCGCAGATCGCCGTCGAAGCGCTGCAGGCGCAGCTGCGCCGCCAGGCCGAGGAGCGCTCAAGGGCGGGGGAGTTGTGGCAGGAGCACGGCCTGGTGTTCACCACCACGGTCGGCTCGCCGTATGAGTCGCACAACCTACGCCGTGACTTCCGCAAGGTCACCGCGGCCGCCGGGCTGGGCGCCCGCTGGGTCCCCAAGGAACTACGGACCTCGTTCGTCAGCATGATGAGCTATCAAGGCGTGCCAGTCGAGGAGATCGCCCGCCTGGCCGGCCACGCCAGCTCGCGCACCACCGAAGTCGTCTACCGCCGCGAACTGCGCCCCGTGATCACCACCGGCGCCGAGATCATGGACCAGATCTTCCAGCCAAAGCACCGCCGGGTAGCCTCTGCCGAAGCCGCCGGATGACCAGAGCACGGACTGCACTCGTGCGGACGCGAGTGCGCGCCTTTACCGTCTCAGACGGAATGGCATCACGCTAAGTGAGCGATGGAAGCGGAGATAACGCGCACAATCCCGCCCGTTAGGCGCGGCTTCCGCTGCCTGAAGCCCTGCGGCGAGCCAGGTCCATAAAGATCATTCTGTGCCGGTGCGGGCCTGACCGTCATCGAGTGCAAGGGCGAGCCCGGTCGCGCAAGCGTGCTGGCACGCGCATAACGTCGCTCGTCGAACGTGCCTTCCAACGCCGGCCGCGGGCATACATAACGACGTCCGACGCGCCGCCTACGAAGGCGCGCGAATCGGCGATCAGCTTCCCGAGGCCGGGCACTCGCTGTCGCGCTGCGTGATCAATCCTCGTCGGGAGCGGCGCGCACAGTGCCGCTGATCTGCTCGGTTTCGCCGATAGGGTGTGCGCGCCTGTAGCGGCGCGAAGGAACGTCCGGTGCCACTGCGTCCGGCCTGGACGTCCAGGTCAATCTCGGAGTTGGCGGCGGCACCCGGTGTGGCTGTCCGCTGCACCGGGGTGATCCGGGACGCGATGGGCAGGGAGGGCGGATGCCTGCAGGACTGGCTTGGCATCGCCGGCGCGTCCGAGTCGGCCCCTGCCGCTTCCTTCGCCATGGATGGGCGCTTCGTGACATGATGGCTGCGAGGCCGACGCTAGGCGGAGGACCGGCATGACAACTCAGCCAGCCGACGAGGACACCCTGATCCGGGCGGCGCGCGCCGAGCGCAGGCAGCATCGGTCGGGCGCGTCTATGGTTGCGATGCTTGGCGTGGCTGTGGCCCTGGGCGTGGCGGGCTGCCTGCTCATTTTCGTGCCTCACCTGGTCACCATGCTGCTGCCGGGGCCGCTCAGGTTCCTCGGGGGCTTCTCGGTGATTGTCTTCATCACCGTGGGCATTGTTGTCCTCGGGATCGCCGGGTTCTTCCTGCTGGCGGCGTTTGCGTCGAGTCCGCTGGCCTCGTGGGGGAACAAGCTGCCGGGGGACTGCCCGAGCTGTGGCCAGCCTCGGTTGCGCTCGGATACGGTGCCGGGCGGGACGAGCGGCAATGTCGGGGATGCGCCTCGTGGCATCGTCACCCTGTGCGAGACCCCCGGGTGCAACTACGCGGCTGCCCGCGTCACCCGCGCGAGCGGCGCGACGTCGCCTGAGTAGCTGAGACGACCTGTTCTTCAGGCGCTGTGGCCCGGGTGCCGGTCTGGTGCCGGTCAGTGGACTGTCCGCGCTGGCTCCGGCGGACCCGCTGCGGGCAGGCAGCCCCCGCTCGGCAGGGATCGGGGGACAAGAGCAGACGCTCTCGCTGTCGTCGCCGGGAGCGCGATGGCGTGAATAGGTGCGGAGCACCGCGGTTTATTCGCCGGCGGGTAGTTCATGTCCCAGCGGAGGGGCGCGGGGCCTGCAGATGGCCGTCGCGGGCATCGGGGCTGCCCGCGCCGCGAGCCCGGCTTCCAACCGCGACCGGAAGGCATCTCCGATGACCACGGCGCGTGATCGACGCTCATAGAGGAAGACGCGCGCACTCCCGCCGATCTGGGCGGTTCGGGCTCGGCGATATCCGGCGCTCGCGGCCGCTCGTAACAGGGGATTCTGTGGCGGCATCCATCGTGCCCAGCCGTGCCCATCTGCAGGCGAGCGGATCGCGCGATCCAGGCGAGGTGGCCGCGGCAGGACTGGTGACCTTGGTCCCTGCCGCCCGGGACCAACGCCCGTGGAACCGACCCGCGGCAGCGCTAACGTGAAGATCGCTCAAGGGAAGGGAACCCGGAGGGACACCGAAGGGGAACCGGAACCGGGCAACGGCCGACGGGAACAAACCGGAGAACGCCGGACGAAGGGAAACCAGAAGAAGGCGGGCGAAGGGGGAAGAACCCGGCGGGCAAACGGGAAACCGGAGGAAAGCCCGCAGGGTGAACCGGAGGACGTGAGGTGAGGCCCCAGACCACCCGGTGAGAATCCGGGGATTTGGGGCCGCACGCACCTACGGTGCCGCTGGCAGAGTCCTGGCAGGTCCGCGCGAACTGCGCATAGTCGTCCACAAGCTTTCTGGCGGGCAACGGCCATCTGTCAGTCGCGCCCCAGACGCTGCACTGCCCGAGAGCACCCGCCCCGCCCTTGGCCGTCCGGCCGGAGAAACAGTGGTCCATGCTCCGGCAGCATGCCGGAGCAGGTGGCCTGGCCTGCCGGATCGGGGACCCGCGATTCGGTTGGCCTGCGGGACGCTGTCAATGAGCAGGCCGGCTGGCTGCCGGGCGACGACGCTGGTGAGGAGGCTGAGTGGATGAGACCGCGGTCACGGGTCCCCCGTGGCGTGCTGGTCGCCACTGGGGCGGTTGTGCTGGTCGCCGCCGGGATCGCGGGCTACCTGAGCTTTGGCTATCCGCCGTGGGAGGCGGCGGCCATGACCCTGCTGACGCTGACCACAGTCGGGTTTGCGACTGGCAGTCATCTCTCAGCTGGCGTGCTGGTCTTCACCGCCGGGCTGGCCTTCGCCGGCGTCGGCCTGTTCTTCGTCATCCTGGGCCTGGCCGCGACCGCGATCGTGGAAGGCCGGGTGAGCCTGTTCTCGCGGAGCCGCCGGATGCGCCGGCGCCGTGATGGACTACGCGGACACTTCATCGTCTGCGCCTACGGCCGGGTCGGCCGGTCCACCGCCCGGGAGCTGGAGGCCGGCGGCGTGCCGTTCGTCGTCGTGGACAGCAAGGCCGAACTGGAACCGGACCTGGAACGCGACGGGCGGTGCTACCTGATCGGCGATGCGTCGGACGAGGCGGTGCTGCGCGAGGCAGGGATCGAACGAGCCCAGGGGCTGATCTGCGCCGTGGACTCGGACGCCGAGAACGTCTTCATCACCATCGTCGCCCGCTCGCTCAGCCCCGGTCTGCTCATCGTGGCCCGGGCCGCCCGGGAGCAGTCAGCCGACCGGTTGTACCGGGCGGGCGCTACCCATGTGGTCTCACCGTATGTCACCAGTGGAAGGCGGATGGCGAATCTGGCCGTCAGGCCCCACGTGGTGGAGTTCTTCGATCTCGCCCGCGCCGGCCAGCCCGACCTGCGGCTGGAGGAGCTGGCGATCACCGAAGGGTCCCCGCTGGCAGGCCGGAGCCTGCAGGAGCTGCGCGGGCCGGCGGTGCCATTGCTGGTCCGCCACCCCGACGGGCAGCTGATCGCCAACCCTGCCCGCGAGCTCCAGCTACAGCCCGGCGACGTGCTAGTCGTCTTTGGTGAGGTCAGCGACCTGAACCCGCTCGACCGCGACTAGGACACCGGCACTTCACCAGGACTCGTCACGTATGCCTGAACGCCGCCCACCTCATCGCGCCCGGCAGGCCAGCCCGCCGGGCCAGGTAACCCCGAAACCCGGCAACGACGGCCAGCCGGAGCCGGCGAGGCAACCCAGATGCACCGGCCGGGCACGCAGCATTGCGTAGCAACGGGCTCCCCCGCCCATACCTGGGCGATCTGTGCGCTCAGCGCCGGATAGCGCATCCATGACAGAGCCGCTCGTAATCGGCAGGGAGGTCGTGTGGGGGCGGGGCTGCCGGTAGCTACGCTCCGTTATGCTCCATAGGGCGGTTAGCGCCCGGACTGGCATCTACATCGGCATCCGCCGCGTCCGCGGGGGCGAAACCTCCACCGTCGGGCCGGAGACCCTCAGCCGCCGCACCCGGCCCGTAAGCGCCTTGCTATCTCGAGCACAGTGATCATGGCCGGGCCGCGGCTTGTTCCGCTGGCAGCGCAAGCCGTCACGCCGACCCGGCAGGCACCGCCGGTCCCTGGTGCCGCCCTCAGGTGAGCGCGTGGCGGGCACCACCGGGCCGGGCCGCGATTAATGCCTGGCCAGCGGCGGGGCGGCGGCTCTAGGCTCGGCTCGTGGATGTATCCCGCAGTGGCGTGCTGCTGTCGGTCAACCTCGCAGCCCAGGCCCTGCCCACACCGCATGACACCGGAAGGACCGGAATCGGCAAGCACCCGGTCAGCGGGCCGGTACCGGTCTGCGACCCTGGCCCCAAGCGGCCGGGTCACCCGCGGCCGAACGGCCTCGCCGGCGACATCGTCTGCACCACCGAGCATCACGGCGGCACGGACCAGGCCGTGTACGCATACGCCCGCGAGGACCTGGACTGGTGGGAGCGGGAACTGGGCTACGAGCTGCCCGCCGGCCAGTTCGGGGAGAACCTGACGACCCAGGGCCTGGATCTGACGGACACGCTGGTGGGGGAACGCTGGCGGATCGGCGGCACCGTAGTGCTGCAGGCAACCTCACCGCGCATCCCGTGCGCGACGTTCGCGCACCGGATGAGCGAGCCGAAATGGGTGAAGAGGTTCACCGCCCGCGGCGCAACCGGAACCTACCTGCGAGTTGTCGTACCGGGCGAGATCACGGCCGGGGACCGCATCGAGGTCATCCGGCGGCCGCGGCACACGGTGACCATCGGCCGGTCATTTCCTGCCCTCACCACCCAAGCCGAGCTGCTGCCCGGCCTGCTGGAAGCCGGTAATGACCTCCCCCCAGATGAGCGCGCGGCCGTCCTGCGCCGCACCGGCTGACTCCGGCCGCGCCGCACCCAGACCCGCAACCGCCGCACCCTGTCCGCCGCTCACCACGCCCGCGCCATCCCTCACCACAGCTGACCGCAGCTATCGCGCGCACACTCCCGCCGTTAAGCGCGGCTCATCCAACCAGTTCTATTGCCGCAGTCGGCGGTCATAACGGGGAGTTCTGCGCGCTGGTGAGTCCTTTGACCTGGTTGAGGTGGTTCTATCACGTGCTGGTGAAGGTCCGGCGTGTTGCCTCTGGGAACGGGGAAACTCCCTGGCAGATGAGGCAGTCGGCCCCTTACAGGCTGAATCGCTTATCCTTGCGGGCCGCAGACGGGCCAGCCTGGTACTCCTGGACCTCGTTGCCGCCGGGGAGGAGCCGTCCGGTGACACCGTGGGCAGCGACATGCAGTCGCGCCATCGGCGCCGGGGCGGCGAGCCGGTTGCGGGTCTCCTGGCCGCCGTTGCCGGGCTTACGCACGGAAGCTGCCTGACCACGGGGAGGGCCGGCGGGGCGACGTCAACGGCAATTCTTAAGGGGAAGATGACAATGTTCCTGCTCAGGGACTGTGCCACGGGCCCAAAGATTTGCTGCAACAGACGGATGCCAGGTATGTCATCTCGCGATTCCTGGTGAGCGGTGATAGGGATTGAAAGGGCGGATCGTTGGCCTGGCCAGGAAAAGAGATGGCGACCATAGAGGGAGCGGGCAACCGGATGCCGTTCGATGGCGAATCGGATCATTACCAGTCCAAGGCCGATTTCGGCGATGTCTATAACCAGCCAGATCCCCGGTCCTATTACCGCACGCTCGGCGCGCTGGACTATGAGATTCCAGCTCACGGGGCGGCGGTATTCGACTTGCTTCTTGACGAGATGGGTGGCCGGGCGGGCATGACGGTGCTTGACGTCTGCTGCGGTTACAGCGCCAACGCCGCGCTGCTCAATTACGGCATTGAGCTGGCCGATCTCTATGAGCACTACGGGCGTCTCGAGAATGCGGCTGCTGATGACATCGCGGAGATCGACCGGCGCTGGTTCGCCGGGCACTCCCGGCCAGACGCCGTACCCGTCATCGGGCTCGACGTCGCGGGCAACGCGGTGCGGTACGCGACCCTCGTCGGCCTGCTGGACTAGGGCGTGGTCGCTGACCTGGAGACGGGCCAGCCAGACGAGGGGACCACGCAGGTGCTCGCCGCCGCGGACCTAAGTTAGTCGCCGTGACCGGTGGGATCGGCTATGTCGGCGAGAAGACATTCCGGGCGATCGTGGAGGCCAGCGGCGACGACCCGCCATGGGTCGCCGCGCTCTGCCTGCGCTGGGTGGACTATGCGCCTATCGCTGAGGCCCTGGGCGACCTGGGGCTCGTCACCGAGCGGCTTGAGGGCTACTGCGCTCCCCAGCGCCGTTTCGCCCACGAGGAGGAACGGCAAGCGGCCCTCGCCGGGCTCCGCGTGCGGGGGCTCGACCCCGCACCAGAATTGCAGCTGGACGGGCACTGCGCCGAGCTGTACGTATCCCGCCCGCATGAGGCAGCCCGGACTACCCCAGTCACCGACCTCCTCAGCCCCCTGACCGCGAGGGTAGCCAGCACGGCTCGCCATGCCGGGGGGCAACAGGCCCGTTCTGAATGAATCTGAACGCCACGAAATGGCAGCAGATGTATCACGGGCCGGGTGAAAGGCAAGTGGTCAACGTTCCGCCCTGAGCGCGAGATGCCGCGTGTGCAGAGACTGCGGTACCGTCGGCCCCCGAATCACCTTGGGCGCGCCGGGCCCCGTTTCTTGAGACCAGCCGTCGGCGATCTCCCCGCCACCCGCGTCCTGTTCCAACATCCCCGAGGCCCGCAGCCGGACCTGCTCCCGGCTGGACCGGCTCTGAGCGGTCGGCCCGCCACCATGGCGTCCCACCTGCCCCCTCGGCCCGCTCGCACCGCAGCGGACCTCCCGACCTGGCTGGTGCCGACGCGGCGGGTCCTCGCAACCAGAACCGGACGTTCTGTGCGCGGCGCATGGTCCGTCAGGACGGCCACTGGCAGGGGACAGAGTCGGCGATATCGTAAGGCAGGCTCCTGAACCTGCGTCACGTCCGGTGGCGGAGCCTTGCGCGCCGGTCGCCGCTCTGCGTGTTTCGCGGAACGGTGCCGACGGGGTTCACGGGCTGGTTACTGGTCGTTGTGCGCGGTCCGCTGGTCAGGTTGGCCGTGTGTGAGCCGGGGGGCTTCGGCGATGACTTCCTGGTCGATTTGCTCGTGCGTCATGGTGGCATATTCGCCGAGGTCATACTCGTCATCCAGGGCAGCCAGGCGCTCGGTCAGCGGCAGGCCGTGCCCGAAGTGCCGGTGGATCGCGGCGGCCAGCTCACGCGGGGCCAGCGACCCGGACACGGCCTGGGCTGCCAGGGCGCGTACGGCGGCTTCCTGGCCGCTGCAGCTGCCGCGCGGGTAGAAGTCCAGCCCGAGTTCGGCCAGCGCCGCGGGCAGGATATCGAGCACCTGGTAGTCAGCCTCGGCGCGGGTCAGCCCGGCCAGGATGCGCAGCGATGGGCTGTCCAGGCCAGCGATGAGGGCATCGCAGGCGCACCTGACGACGGCTTGCGGGCTCACCGCGTCGATGCTCCACAGCGCAGCGGTGTCCTGCAGTATG
Source organism: uncultured Actinomycetota bacterium (assembly GCA_963753225.1). Lineage (GTDB taxonomy): Bacteria > Actinomycetota > Actinomycetes > Streptosporangiales > Streptosporangiaceae > Palsa-504. The sequence continues at coordinate 139,372 of CAVWBQ010000049.1, forward strand.
CCGGTGGCCTGATCGAGCGGCATGGGACCCATGATCGTGCCGCGGTCACCACGCTGGCGAGCGCATTACGGCCCTGATACTGCCGCCGCTTACCTCGCCAGCGCCAGCCCGTTAGTCTCGCCAGGCTCCGCCTGGCCGGCCATTCCAGCCACGCGGACAGGAGTTTCAGCTGCCGCCCACCGATAGTTACCAACCCATGCACGCGAACCGCCGTTCTGTTCGCCCGGAGCAATTGATCACGAGTTGCCCGAGGACGGCGCAGATCGGGGCGTTCTGCGCTTGATTGCTTCACGGTCTCGTGTCTCGACAGGCGTACCGGATAGGCGGGCGGTCATCGCAGTGCCCGGCTGCCTACGGCTGGAGTATTAAAGACCTTTAATTGGTGATGTCCGTTGGGCTGACGTGGGCCGCTTCCGGCGGTATAGGGGCGGGCGGCGTCGGCGCTAGCTGTTGGAGCACGCCGCCTCTCCCACGGGAACGCCGACAGAGAACCTCCCGTCGGTGGTGAAGCTGACGTGGATGCCCGGCCCGGCGAGCCCCAGCGACGGGCTGAGATAGAGCCAGTATTCGTCGGTGAGGGAGACCGCCCAGGCGTGACCGGTCAAGTTACCGGATCCTTGGGCGTCGGTCATCCCGGCGGCCCAGGGTTGGTAGCCGGTGCTGCCGTGCAGTCAAACCCGTACAGGGTGTATCCGTTGTGCGGCCTGCCGCCGGTTATGTGAGCGGAGACCACGATCTGTTCCAGCCCGCCGGAAAACCTGGCGGAGGCGATGGTCACCGAACTGTTCAGTGTCCCGTAGGAGGACAGCGTGACCGTCCGGCTGGAGAGCGTCACCGGGCCAGGGGCGGGGGGACGCGAGGCGGTCACCGGGCGCGGATGCTGGCGCAGCGCTGCCGCCTCGGCGCGGTAATGGACGGCGACCGCGATGGCCACGGCCAGCGCCGCTGCCAGCACCGCGGCCAGCACCCAGCCAGCCCGGGAGGAGAGGGTTCGCGGCTCGGCGGAGATCATGTCGGCCGGCTCCGGCTTCACATGACCATTAGAAACTGGCGATACCCCAAGGTCAACGAGCCCGAGGGCATCTGGTCGGTGCTCAAGCGCGGCGTGCTCGCTAACCTCGCCGCCGCCAGCTTCGGCCACCTGATCCAGGTCATCCGGCACGGCCTGAACGAAGATCCAGTACCAGCCCGGCCTCATCGAAGGCTGCCTCGCCGGAACAGGGCTGGCCCTGCAACCAGCCGAAACACCGGCCCACACCACGAATTAAAGACGCTCCTATGTCAAGCGGCGTGCGGGGCGGCCTGGTCGAGGCGCCAGGCGTCGGCGTTCAGGGCGCGGTAGATGACGTCGGATAGGTGGCGCTTGAGGACGCGGAGGCTGGCTTTGCGGGTCTCGTGCTTGTCCTGGCCGCGGCGCTCCAGCAGGGCGGCGGCGCCGGGATGGCAGCGCGCCTGGACCAGGGCGATGCGGTGGAGGGCGGCGTTGAGCTGGCGGTTGCCGCCCCGGTTGAGGCGCTGGGGGCCGCCTGTGCCGGTGCCGCTGGAGGCGGGGACGGGGGCGGTGCCGTTGTGCCGGGCGAAGGCGGCCGGGCTGCGGAACCGGCGGATATCGCCGGCCTCGCCGATGATCTTGGCGGCGGTGATCACGGCGACCCCCGGGATGGCCAGCAGCTCCGGGACCAGGACGGTGACCAGGCCGGCCAGGTCCTTCGCCAGGCCCGTGATCTCGGCGGACAGGGCCGTGACGCGGGCCAGCTGGGACAGCGCGACCGCCCGCCCGGCGCCGGCGGGCAGGGCCCGCAGCCCCGCCTCCAGCTTGGCGCGGGTCCGGCCAGATCCCAGCGACCGCAGCGGCGGGGCCAGCTCCGGGTCCAGGTCGTGCACCAGCCAGCGCAGCCTGTTCACGACCCGGGTCCGCTCAGCGACCAGGTCATCGCGGTAGTCAGTCAGCCGCCGCACCTCCAGGACCTGCTCATCGAGGCGGGCGGCGGGCAGGCCCGCGCCCTCGCGCAGCGCTAGCCGCGCGATGGCCAGCGCGTCAATCGGGTCGGACTTGCCCCGCTCCCGCCCGCCGCGCCGCTCCCCGGCCATCAGCTTCGGCGGCACGAACACGACCTGCTCCCCGGCCGCCAGCAGCTCCCGGATCAGGCCGCCGGCCACGTGCCGCACGTCCTCCACCGCCCACAGCCGCCCCGCCGGGGCGATCTCCCGGGCCCAGGCGATCAGCTCCCGGTGCCCGTCGCGCCGCGCCCGGACCGTCTTCTGGGCCTTCTTGCGGCCCAGCTCATCGGCCGCGACCGCGGTGTGCGACTGCTTGTGCGGGTCAATCCCGATTACCATCATCAGTGTCTCCAGATCCCAGATCGACGCGGAGGCACCCGGGTCCCGGCACGGCGGGCATATCTCAGTCGAGGAAGCGTCCAGGCTCCTATCAAGCCACGCCGCCCCGGGACCCGGGCACACCGGGCCGCCACGGACAAGTCTTTAACAAGCCACCACCGAACAGGCAGATCGTTAGTGAGTCACCGGCAGCCCACGCCTACCACTAGCAGCAGGCGCCACCCAGAATGACACTGAGATCTTTAGCTGCCTGTACTGGATCAGAGTTGCCGCCGGAGTCGCGATCATTCCGTACCGGTTCTGGGTCATGGGCCGGCTGCAACGGGTGAGCATCGTTCGGCGTCTAAGGAGATAGGCGCTACTGACCGTGCGGTGGGAGGGGTCATGTGGAAGCGGCTGGTTCCTGGTCTGGGTGTGGCTGCGTCGCTGGTGCTGGCGGCGGGGTGTGCGAGTTCGGCGTTGCCGCCGGGTGCGTCGTCCTCGGCTCCGGTGCGCCAACCTGGCGTGCCCTCGGCGCCCGCGACGTCCAGCGCTGTGCCCGCGTCGGCGTATCCGGGGGGGCTGCCCCAGCTGAAGCTGCGGCCAGCGTCCGGGCCGGTCGGCACGCATGTCACGATCAGCGGTCAGCTCAACCCTGGGCAGGTGCGCGCGGACGAACCCTATTTCCGGCAGCCCGCTTACTTCAACCTGATCACCGATGTCTGGGCCGACTGCGCGAAAGCGCCGCATGCGTACCCGTACGACTGCTCGGCTGGGCCGGCGAGCCTTGCGGGCTGTGAAATGATCGTCGACCTGATACATCCCCTCCTCAACCTCGACACGGCAACCGGCCGGGTGAGCGGTTCGCTCACCGTTGGTGGCGAGGGGACGTGTTTCCAGGACCGGCCCACCGGACGCCCGCAGGCGACGCTGCCGGGACGATATGTCCTGGCGATCGGCGCCCACGCCACCAGCTGGGCGCTATTCACGGTGACCGGCTCCCCGGGGCCCACGCCGGCGAGTACCTCCCCGGTCGAGGTTCACGTCGCTTCTTGCCCCGTCCCAGCCGGGGATTACGCCGGGACGCCATACTCACCACGACCGGCACCGGGCATGCTGAGCCTCCCGTCGTCTTTGATGCTGCCCGGGACCGCGCAAATCTTCGGGACCGAGTTCCTGCCTGGCCCGGCCTCGTATCTGCTGGGTCCGAAATCCGCCACCTGCCAGGGATACCTGGCCAGCGCGGACGGCGGCGAGATCATGACGGCCGCCTCGGTCTCAGATCGTTCCGAGAGCGTCACGATGATCGTCCGCCCCGGCGGGGCGGGGCCGAGCACCGATCTTGCCTGCCCGTACATTCCGGCCGTCCTGGCTGCGGATAAGGTTTTCCGCCAGAACCTTGGCCATGTCTTCTGCGCTCATCCCTCCGCAGACGTGATCCGGCAGATTCCGACCCATACGGCGAGCCTCTACGCGGCTGCCGTGCTTCTTCCGGCCCGCGTGAAGGACCCCAACATCCAGGGCTCAGGCGAGGGCCCCGGCCCGACCGTGGCGCTGTACACGGCCGAGGTAGGCCAAGGCGCCGCTAATGGTCAGATGGTCGCGTGCACGCTCGCGCCCGGCCAGGCAGACATCTGCGCCGCAAGCCTGAAGTTCTTCCTCGCCACCCAGGCTCAGATCAGCACCCGGATAAGCGCGGCATCCCTGAGCAGGATGGAGGACGCCCTATCGTCGTTCCTGGCTGGACAGAACATCTGATCCAGCGCCCACAGCTGAGGCTGCCGTCCGCGGCGACGCGCAGAGAGCACGCAGAATGGGTGGATCTGGTCATACAGAACGGTTAACCAATTCGCCGGCCACTGCGTTCCGAATCGGCGATCCGTCGTTTGGGAGAAACTTCTGAACATTACGCTTCGTGACCGGCGCTGGTTAGCTCGCCGGAATGCATCCGTCACCGGCCGCCAATGCCTGGAGGCGGTACTTCGCCTGCCGGTAGATCCGCGCTGCGCGTGGTTATGGGCGGACTTCGTAGTACAGGTTCACCGGGTCATCGAAGTCGTGCCGGGCGAAGCGCGAGAAACCGGCTTCCCGGCACGTCTGCTCGGCTAGCCCGGGATGAAGGCCGAGCGTGCCGAGGCCGGCTCCGCCCGGCTCGGACAGGCCCGAGGACAGGCAGCTGGTCACCGACAGCCCGTACATCAGGGCCAGGACAGGGTTGCGGAGGTTGTCCTGCCAGGCCGGGCCCGACCGGATGTCCTTGATCAGCCACGTGCCGTCCGGGCGGACGGCACGCCGGATGGCGGCGGCTGCTTCGGCCGGGCGGGGCATGTCATGGAGGCAGTCAAGAGTCAGGACGAGGTCGTAGCGGTTGTCGCCGGGCAGATCTTCCGCCCCCGCCGTCCGGAATTCCGCGTTCTCCAGCCCGTTCTCGGCCGCCCTGCGGCGGGCCCGGCTGATCGCGTGCTGCGAGGGGTCCAGCCCCTCGAACCGGGAGCGGGGGAAAGCGGCCGCCATGATGCACGCAGCCACGCCGGAACCGCACCCGACGTCGGCCGCGAGTGCTCCGGCTTGCAGCCGATCGGCCACGCCGTCCAGGGCGGGCAGGATCAGCGGCACCAGGGCGAGCCTGGTCCACGGTTCGGTCATGCGCTCGATCGCCTGGGCGGCGGCCGGGCCGAGATCGTCGTATGTCAGCCCGATCCCGGAACGGAAGGCATCGGCCAGCCGCGCGACCACCTCCGGCGGTGCGGCACCGCCGGCGAACGCGCCGGCCGCGAACCACAGGCTTTCCCGGTTATCCGCCAGAACCGCCACGGCCTCCGCGCTTATCTCGAAAGCCTCGCCGTCTTCGGTGCCGATCAGGCCCGCGGCGGCCTGGCCGCGAAGCCATTCCAGCAGCCAGCGTTCCTGCAACCCGGTGGCGGCCGCAAGCCCGGCCGCCGTCATCGGCCCCCGGCCGGCCATGGCCCGGTACAGGCCCAGCCGGTCGCCCAGATGGATCATCAGCGAGACCACCTCGCCCTGCTTATAGCCCCACACCCGCAGGGAGAAAGCGCGCAGCCGGTCACGCTCATCTGTCGTCATGTGGCCAGACTGCCACCACTTCGGCACCGGTTTCTACCGAGTCAGCGCGGCCTAGACAGGGGGATAAGTTCACTCTGCCGAGCTATCGCTCCGACTGCGAACGCGGGCTGGCACAGGTGACTGAGCACCGAGTACGGGACGCTATCCAGGCAGACCGCGCGTCGCTGACGGGCGTTGCAAGCCGTCTGGGAGGTGCCAGGTGCCGGTCTGCTGCGCGCCGTGACATGGTGCTGGGCGATCTGGCCCGGTCGGCGGCTGAGCTTCCAGCCGTTCCATATCGGCTGCTGGCTCGGAGACGCCGCCAAGGGCTGACAGGTTATGGTTGCCCACCATGCCATGAGCGGCCGGGTGGCCACGGCGGCTGGCGAAGGCCCGGCGAGAGGAGGCCGGCACCACCGATGCGGATCGTGAGCTGGAACCTGTGGTGGCGCTACGGACCCTGGAAACGTCGCCAGGATGCGATCGTCGCGACGCTGGCCGAGACCGGGCCCGACGTGTGCGGCCTGCAGGAAGTATGGGAGGCACCGGGGGAGAACCTGGCCGCCGAGCTGGCCGGGCGGCTGGGCATGCACTGGTGCTGGGCGGCCGCCTCATCCGGCCGCGATGAGCGCGGCGAGGAGCTGTCCATCGGCAACGCGATCCTCAGCCGCTGGCCGATCGCCTCGCATACGCAGGCCGGGCTGCCAGCAGGCCAGGTAGAAGATGAGCGCCGGGTGGCGGTGCACGCGCGCATCGAGACTCCGGGCGGCGCGTTGCCGGTGTTCACCACACACCTCACCTACGGCCCCGGTCTGTCCCGGGTGCGCACGGCGCAGGCCAGCGCCCTGGCGCGGTTCGTCACCCAGCACGCGGCGGACTGCGCCTATCCGCCGGTGGTCACCGGCGACCTCAACGCCGAGCCCGGCTCGGACGAACTGCGGCTGCTGGGCGGCCTGCTGACTAGCCCGGCGGTGCCGGGCCTGGTGCTCATCGACACCTGGCGATATGCCGAGCCCGCCGACCCCGGATTCACCTGGGATCATCGCAACGGCTACCAGGCCGCTAGCGTGATCCCCGATTCGCGGATCGACTACATCCTGGTCGGGCTGCCCCGGCACCGCCGCGGCAAAGTACGGTCGGTACAGCTGGCGGGCACGGCCCCGGTCGACGGCATCTGGCCATCGGATCATTTCGCCGTCGTGGCCGACCTGGAGCAATAAATCCCAGGTGCTGCATCACCGGGATGCAGTTGCACGGCTGACTGCCTGCTTGCCAGAAACCCCACCTCGCCTGGGTCAAGACCCATGCGACGCCCGCAGTCATCCCCTTTCAGCGGTGTACCCTATCCGCCGTTCGGTGCGGCAAAGCTGGCTGGCGGCATAACTGCGGGTACCGCGCCTGAACGGGCGATCTGTCGCGGTCAGCTGCCGTCGGCGAGTTGGCGGGCATCGCCGAAATGGTGACGCCGGATCGTTCGGCCGGAGGACGCCGCCTGGCACGAGGCGTCCTACTGTGGGTCACATGGATGTGATCAGCTGTAAGCGCCTGACCAAGCGTTTCGGCCCGGTTGTGGCTGTAAGCGGACTCGATCTCGACGTCTCAGCGGGCCAGGTATACGGCTTTCTGGGCCCGAACGGGGCCGGCAAGACCACGACGATCCGGATGCTGGTCGGCCTGATCACGCCGACGGAGGGTCAGGTCCGGCTGCTGGGACGGCTGTTGCCTGATCCGCGGGCCGTTGCGCAGACCGGCTCGATGATCGAGGAGCCGGCGTTCTATCCGTGGCTGACCGGCTGGCAGAACCTGCAGGTGGTCGCCGCGGAAGGGGGCGGCTGCGCGGCGGCCGAGTTCGGCCGGGTGCTTGCCGCCACGGGGCTGAGCGAGGTCGCGGGCCGGAAGGTCAGGACCTATTCCCAGGGCATGCGCCAGCGGCTCGGCCTGGCTGCCGCGATGCTCGGACGGCCGCCGCTGCTGATCATCGACGAGCCGACTAACGGGCTCGATCCGGCGGGCATCAGGGAGATCCGCGGCCTGCTGGGCGATCTCGCGGCGGACGGGATGACCGTGTTCATGTCCAGTCACCTGCTGGCCGAGGTTGAGCAGGTCTGTGACCGGGTCGCGGTGATCGTCCGGGGCCGGATCGTGGAGGAGGGAACGCCTGCGGAGCTGGGCGCGATCCGGCGGCGGATCCGGGTGCAGGTCGATGCGGCGGACAACGAGGTCGCCGGCCGGCTGCTGGCCCGCTGGACGGCTCGGCAGCTGGACGGTCAGTTCCTGGTCGAGCACGACAGCGGACGAGACGTGAACGCAGCGCTGGCCGCAGGTGGCGTCATCGCCGAGTCGGTGACCGTCGAGCTGCCGCGTCTTGAGGACAGGTTCCTGGAAATCGTCGAGGAAGAGGACGCGCATGTTGTGGCTGCTGGTAGCTGAGTTCCGCAAGCTCGTCAGGCCGCTGGTCTGGGGCACAGGGCTGGTGATCGTGGCCTTTTGCCTGCTCATCACCTGGGGAGCGGCCAACAACGCCCGCGCGGCCCTAGTCAGTCCGCGGATTCCCGACGTCTGCGCGCAGGCGGCCACCGCGCAGTGCAGGCAGGTGATAGCGCACGCGCACGCCGCCGCCAGAGCCGCCGGCGCCGCTACCAGCCAGCTCGCCCAGCCAGGCGAGATAGGCCATGTTGCGGCCGGGATGCTTGCCTCGGTTCCGGGCCTGCTGCTGATCGCCATGATCGCCGGCGGCCACTGGGGCGGCGAATGGGGATCCCGGACCATCCGGCAGCTACTGTGCCGGGAGAGCCGCCGGGGCCGTGTGCTCGCCGCCAAATGGCTGTCGATCTGGGCCGCCGGGGTTGCCACCCTGCTGGTCTGCTATCTGGTCCTGACCGTGGCAGCTCCCGTGATCGCGGCCACGGCCGGCTTGCCGGCAGCTCACTCAGCCTTGTGGGCGGGCCTGGGCTCGTCGGTGTGGGCGGCCGGGCGCGCCGTCGTCGTGCTCGGGGTGTTCGCAGCTGTCGGGACCGCGGCCGGCACTATCGGCCGGGGCCAGCTGGCTACCACGGCCGTGACCGCCGGCTCGATGCTGCTCGCGCTGCTGGTGGCGGGCATCGCGGGCATCGGGCAGCTGTCGCCGGCGACCTTCGTGCAGGCCTGGATGGCCTTTGGCCCCGCAGGCTACCTGCCGACGAACTTCTGGAGCAGGTTCATCAGCGGCGACCAGCATGTAGGCCAGCTGGCCGGCCTGCTCGGCATCCTGCTCACCGCGGCGGTGGCCGCGGCCATCGCCCGCTGGCGGTTCGCGGCGGACGTGACGACGTGAGCCGGGACCGGATCGCGACGCAAGGTCGGATCATGTGGAGAGCCTGGTCGCAGCGGCGGCTGCCCGCCCGCGGCGTGGATCGCCTGCTGGTGGCAGTCCTGCTGGTCTGGGCGCTGTTCGACGTGCCCTGGTGGTGGCGTCCGCCAGGCCACGGCGGCTCCGCCCTGGCCATACTCGGTGTGCTGGGACTCGCTGCGGCGCAGTCGGTGCCGTTCTTGTGGCGGCGAACGCAGCCGGCCGCGGTACTGGCGCTGGCTGGGGCATCGCTCGCGGTGAAATACGCGACGCACCTTAATGCCTGGTCGGCGGGCGCTGCGGTGCTCGCCGCTGGGTATGGCCTGGGCGCTTACGGCAACCGGACGATGCGCCAGGTCACCCGGCTGCTGGCATTCGGTGCTGTGCTCGCCGCACTGGTGACCCTGCCGGCCGGCGAAGGCAACCACTCAGCGACAGTCGCATGCGCCCTGCTCGCTACGGCTCTTGCTCTCGGCGAGGTCACCAGCGCTCACCGCGACATCGCGACCGTCGCCGCCAGTCACGAGCATGAGCTGGAACGAGCAAGCCTGGCCCGGGAGCTGCATGATGTTGTCGCCAATCAGCTCAGCGCCATCGCCGTGCAGGCCGGTGCTGCCCGGCTCGCCTCGGCCGGTGACCCGCGAGCCGCATCGGAAGCGATCACATCCATCGAGCGGCAAGCTCGCGGCGGGCTTGCCGAACTCAACATGCTGGTCCGGGAGCTGCGGCCGTCCGGGCCCGCTGACCCGGGCCTGCCGCGGCTCGGCGACCTGCCCGGCCTCGTGCGACGGGCCAGGGACTCGGGCCTGCGCGCTGAGCTGCGCGTGGACGGCGAGTCCTGGCAGCTGGCAGCTGCTGTCGAGCTCGCGGGCTACCGGGTCGTCCAGGAAAGCCTGACAAACGCGATCCGCTATGCGCCGGGCGCGGCAGCCGCCGTACACCTCGCTTACCGCGCCGACGGAGTCATGGTCGATGTGGTCGATGACGGGCCTGGCCCGCCGGCCGCCGGGACCGCAAGCCAAGGCGGCGGAACCGGCCTGGCCGGGCTCAGCGAACGAACGCGGCTGGCCGGCGGCTGGCTGCAGGCGGGCAGCGGCCCGGAGGGAGGTTTCGTGGTACGCGCATTCCTGCCGGACACCCGGTGACCGTCCGCGTCCTGGTCGTCGACGACCAGCCGGTGGTACGGGCGGGAGTTGCCACGATGATCGGCACCCAGCCTGACCTTGAGCTTATCGGCGAGGGAGCCGACGGCCTGGAGGCCGTAGCCAAGGCAGGGCAGCTGCGCCCCGACGTCATCGTCATGGACATCAGGATGCCGCAGCTGAACGGAATCGAGGCAACACGCCGGGTCGTCGCGCTGACCCCGGTGCCGCCGCGAGTCGTCCTGCTCACCACGTTCGACCTCGACGAATACGTGTTTGACGGCCTGCTGGCCGGCGCCAGCGGCTTCCTGCTTAAGCACGCACCGCCGGAGGAGATCCTGCTCGCCGTCCGCGCCGCCGCGGCCGGCGATGCCCTTGTCTCCCCGGCGCCGATGCGGCGGCTCGTCGAGCACTTCGTCCGCGGCAGGCCGCGCGCGGCCGCCGACCTGGATCAGCTCACCGACCGGGAGCGTGAGGTTCTGGGACTCGTGGTCCGCGGGCTCTCCAACGCCATCGCGCGCCACCTGGTCATCGGCGAGACCACGCACGCCGTCATCTACGGATACGAGACCGGCCTGATCCGTCCCGGTGACAGCCTGGCGTCCGGACCGCCGCCCCGCAACACCAGCCAAGTATAGTCAGCGGCCAGCCGCTCGACTCAGCGGCCCGATCCCAGCCAACGCCGGGGAACTGCCGCAGACTACCCGGGCCAGTTCTAGCAGCAGTCCGCCGATGCCATAACTGGGCTGGTTCTGGTCGCCCAGGGCCGGGCCAGCCCGGCGATCGCGGCCAGGCTGGGGCTGGGCCGCAAGACGATCCAGGAATCACGTATCGAACGTCTTGACCTAGTTGCAGGTCGCCGGCCGGGCACAGACGATCGTGCCGGCAGGGACGCGGGCCTGGGACAGGAGTCCCGGATCTGGGGACATCCGCCCGGTCATCGTTCCGGCCGGACCGCCAGTACTTCCCGGCGCATCATGACTCCCGCCTCATGACACCGGGACACCCGCCCGCCGAGACTTTCATTCCGGCCCGGGCGGAAGTGGTGAGGATCAATGCAACGATCAGGCGGGTGGCGTAGGGTCCTGGCGGTCGCGGGGCTGGTGGTGGTGGCCGGCGCGGGGATGGCGGCTCCGGCGGCGGCCGCGTCACCGCCGGCGTACGACCCGGCCGTGTTCGGCTTCGGGAACAACGACTATGGTCAGCTCGGCCACGGGACCAATGTCAACGATCAGGGGCTGGGCCACGTCACCGGGCTGCCAGCCGACGTCAGGCAGATAGCGGCCGGGGGTAACACAAGCGCCGCGCTGCTGCCGGACGGGACGGTCTGGATGTGGGGGGCAGCCCTCAATGGCAGGTCCTCGGGAACTGTTCCGGTCCGGGTGCCGGGGCTGACCGGGATCACCCAGATCGCGGTGAGCCAGAACGGCGGGGATCTGTTCGCGGTGGGCCCGGGCGGCGGCGTCTGGGCCGTTGGCCACAACACCGACGGTCAGCTAGGTAACGGGAGCACGGCGGACGACTTCAGCCCCGCGCCAGTGCCGGGTCTGACCGGGATCACCCAGGTGTCGGCCGGGGCGTACGACACCGTGGCCGTGCGCTCGGATGGCACGGTCTGGGCCTGGGGCCTGAACGGCAACGGCGAACTGGACGGCAGCGCGAACAAGACGGCCCATCCCACTCCTGAGCAGGTACCCGGCCTGGGCGGGATCACCCAGGTGGCCACCGACGGCTTTCACACCCTGGCGCTGCGTTCGGACGGCACGGTCTGGTCCTGGGGCACAAACGACCACGGCGAGGTCGGCGACGGAACCACGGCCACCAGGTTCAGCCCGGTGCCGCTCTCGCTGGCGGCCGTCACCCAGATCGCCGTCGGCTCGGCGACGAGCGCCGCGATACGCTCCGACGGTACGTTGCTGACCTGGGGCGACGACAACAGCGGCGGGCTGGACACCAGCGCCTGCTGCCGCCTGTCGGTTAACCCGGTGCCGGCGCCGGCCGCTGGCCTGACCTTCGTCAGCCAGATCGCGTTCGGCGAAATGTACGGCCTCGCCCTCAGCACCCTCCCCGCCGGGCTCGTCCCCGTGCCCAGCGTGATCGGTGATACCCAGGCCCAGGCCAGCCAGGACCTGCAGGCCGCCGGCCTCGCCCTCGGCACTGCGGGCAGCGCGCTCGACCCCACCTGCGACAACATCGGCACGGTGCTGAGCCAGCGCCCGGCCGCCGGCAGCTACGCCCCCCGCGGCACCCATGTCTCGATCACGATCGGGAAGCCCAACCCGCGCTTGTGCTCCTGACCGCGGCGCCTGCCGCCCACCGGGACAGGACGCGGCTGGTCGCGTGATCCTTTATCCGGCCGCGGCGGGAACGCCGCACGGGCACGGGTCGTCATCCCGGTAGCCGGCCCGAGAGGAACAGCGCGAGGAGCCCGCGGCGCTACGGGCGGACGGGCCCGCTGCGGGACTTCCCGCGCCATGGGCGAAACGCTGCCGCCGGATGCACCGCCGAATTCGCCGCGTCGCAACGCAGGGACGAGCATTGCGGCATGCGGTCCAGAACTGGACGATATAAATGCCGTCGTCACAGTCGGCCGACTGTCGTGGCGGGCACGAATATTCAGCGTTCGGTTCGCTCACCCTCTGCAACACGAGTCGCGTACCGTGAGGATCGCCGGTGGCGGTCCCAGCGCGAGATCCGCCGTTCGGGTTGGCTTGAAGCGCGGATCGCTCCGCCCTAATGGTTGTGCATAACGCGGCATTCTGTACCCGGACTGCGGCAATGCAGATGCCTGGCTGCGTGGGCGGGCGACCCTACCGAGGATGCCTTTGACTGCCAAGAACGCCTTGGAGGAGGCCAGTACAGTCCATGGCTGGAGCCAGCCTGTCTTCTCGTGGATGCGGGCGGCTGTACCCCGGACCGTGGCCGGTGAAACACCGAGGATGGCGGGCGGCAGGGTTGTGTTCCGGGCGGACACCTTCGCGTCATGGGGCGTCGAACACGCTGGAGCGATGGTTAAATGGCCGACTGCTTCCGGCGTACTCGCGAGCTCGCTTGTTAAGCTGCACTATCTTAACCGACATAGATAAGATAACGGTCATGCCGAGCCCACCGCGGATCACCGGGCCGCTGCTCGATGTGTCGGAGTGCCTGCTGCGCGCTCGCGGTCAGGGCAGGACGGTACACGGGTGGGCGCTGATGAAGCAGACAAGGCGTTCGGGTCCGACGGTGTACGGCGTCCTGGACCGACTGGAGGACTGCGGCTGGATCACAGGCTGGTGGGAGGATCTCGGGCCGGAGGAAAGCAGGCCGCGTCGGCGTCTTTACCGGCTGACGCCCGAAGGCGCGGCAGGGATTCGGGCTCTGCTGGAACAACGCCGTCCGCAAGTGCTGCGAAGCCTGGAGAGTCGCTCGCCAGGCGGCGCGGTTCCGAGATTGGCGCCCGGCGGTGCGCTGTGACCATATGGGCCGCGATTCTCAGCGTAATCCTGGGGCTTGCGGTCAATGAGTGCTGGGAAGTGTCCGCATGGGCGGCGAAGAAGGTAGCACGGTGGTCAGCGCGCCTGCGCTATGACGATCTCGAACGAGCTGAGATCCGGGGCGAGGAACTGGTCGCCCTGATCGAGGTTCGGCCGGGGAAACTGCTCAAGCTCATCACCGCGCTGTGCTTTGCCGCTGCCGCCGTGCGCGCCTGGACGAGGCGACCGCGGCGAGCCTTTATGCGGCCATTCCCGCCGTCTCCGACAACGGCACGGTTGCTCTGAAGAAGGCGGCAGTTGCCGCCGTGGCCGGCACGGTGGCCTTTGCTGCTGTTCTGACAGTGGAGACGGCAGTTACCCGAGCACCTGTCGGGGTTCCCGGCATACATCAGGGAGTCCCTCCGGCCGCTTACCTGGCGGACTTGACAGGAGATGCCAGTTCGAGTTCGACTCTTCCTGTGGTCGGCCTGTGGATGATCAATGCTACGCGCTACGCGCATAGCGTTGGGTTCACCGGTACCTGTGGTCCTGATACTGTGATCTACCACCTTAACGGTCGCTACCAATGGTTCCAGGCGACGGTCGGCATGGACGATAGCGCTGAACTGGACCAGCAAGCCGAGTTTATTGTGTATGCAAATCCCGGCGGCGGCCCCTTGCGCATCATCAGCGAGATGACCGCGTTGGTGGGTAATCCTGTCAAGATACGCGTCTCCATAACTGGTTCAACCTCGCTGGTAATCAAGACAGACGATTGTCTTAGCAGTCCCTCCGCAGCAGTCTGGGGGAATGCCAGCTTGGTGCAGTGAGACTCTGAGATCTATTAGCCGGGATGTTCCAGTGCCTTCCAGTGCCCCGTCGCAACGACCTGCACGCCCTTCGTCACCGCGTTGGCGTACCAGTCCGGCAGTGTGAGGGTTCCGGTCGAAGTGGTGCCGTCTCGGTGTAGGTGACGGTGACCTGGCCGCCGCTCTGCGAGGCCAGGAAGATGTCGCCGTTGCCGTTGTCCGCGCCCTTGGTCAGCACCGTGACCGGAGGTGCTCGCTGTCGCTGTCGCTGCCGGTCCGGGCGAGCACGAGATGACTGCGGCGCACAGCGCGGCAGTCCCCAGTGCCGCGGCTACCTTGAACTTCGCGGGAACCTCCGAGACAATTCGCCGCCCCGCCGGAAACTCCCCTCATGCCCTATGACGAGCAGCTCACCCAGCCGTTCTCGCTATGCGGCGGCCAGTTATCGCTGGCGTCGTGAGCGGGCATGTTGGGTGATCGAGGTGGCCAGGGTCACCGCCGCCATCCGCCGGTTCGCCGACGGCTGGAGCGACCGCTGTGAGCCATTCACCTGGACCAAACCCGCCGACGAGATCCTCGCCAAAGCCATCCGTAAGGAGACTTCGTTAACGTGACACTAGGGACCCTAGCGAGTGTTCTCACGTCGCTATTCTTACTCGTTGGTGGTTGCAACCTCTGCAGCGACTGCTTCTGTACTGACCGAGTGCGTCACACCGAACGGATCGATCTGTACGCGTTAAACCGGGCGGCCAGCGCAGACTGAGGAAGCGAATATTCGGCAGGGCTGGAGCGCTTCTCCAGTAGTCGGCGAGGTTCCGCTTCCTGGCTGCGAGCGAGCGGCTGGCCGAGGCCGGCGAGCTCGCCGCGGTGCGGGAACGGCACGGCAGCTATTACACCGACCTGGCCGAGCGGTCGGCATCGATGCTCCCCGGTCCCGGCCTGGCAGCCTGGGCGGCCCGGCTGGACCAGGAGACCGGGAACCTGCGGGCCGCCCGCCGCTGGTGCGCCGAGGACCCCGCCCAGTCGGGCACCGGCCTGCGGCTGGCGGCGGGGCTGTATCAATGGTGGTGCATCCGCGGCCTTCTGGCCGAGGGTGCCGCCTGGCTGGAGGACGCGCTGGCCCGAGATGGCGGGCCTGAGCGCGCCCGCGCCATGGCGCTGTACGGGCTGGGCCTGATCCTCAGTTTCCGCGGAGAGCAGGACCGAGCCCGGGACCTGTTCATCCGCAGCATCGAGCGTTCCCAGCGGTGCGGCTGGCAGCAGGGCGAAGTCCACGCCCTGGTCCACCTCGGCCCGGTTCGTGCGCTGTGCGGGGATGCGGCCGGGGCTGCCGAGACCTGCGACCGCGCGATCGCGCTGGCCGGGCGCGTGGGTGACCCCTGGCTGGAGGCCTGCGCCCTGTTCCGTTCCGCGTTCACGGTGGCCTTGTCGGGCGATGTCGCCCGGGCCAGGGAGCTGGCCGCCGCGAGCGTGGCGCTATCCCGCAGCACCGGAGACCGTCGGCTCCGCGGCTTCACGCTGATGACCATGGCCGAGTGCCTGATCCAGGAGGGGAACGCCGCCGAGGCCACCGGAGTCCTCCGCGAGGCCCTGGCCGTGTTCGAGGCGCTCCCGGAACGGTGGGCACTACTGCGGGCAGCCAGCCTGCTGGCCCAAGCCTGCGGAGCGCTCGGCGACTGTGCCCGGGCGGCCGTGCTGCTCGGCTTCGTGGACACCCTCAGCGAGCGCATCAGTGGCCGGCCGTACGCTCATATGCAGGCTGCCCTGGACGCGCTGGACGCCCGGGTCAGGGAGCAGATCGGCCCGGCGATGCAGGCCGCCCGCGAGGCGGGACGGATACTCGGCCGCGGCGACCAGATCAGCTCCGCGCTGTGGCCGGCCACGGACCGCGACCGGGAACCCGCCGCCAGCGGGCTGCCGCTAACCAGGCGGGAACGCGAGATCGCCGAACTGATCGCACAAGGCCTGACCAACCGGCAGATCGCCGCGCGACTGTACATCGCCGAGCGGACCGTCGACACCCACGTCGGCCGGATCCTGGCCAAGCTGGGCTGTGCCAGCCGAGCGCAGGTCGCCGCGATGGTCGCCAGCGCCGCCGCGGCAGCCGCGCGCGAGCTCGGCCACACGATGGCCACATAGGCGGGTACACCAGCCGGGTAAGCCGCCTGCGTCCGGCCGCGCGGCCAGAACCGAAGTACGCACCCCAGGTACGCCATTTCACCGATGCGCTCACCGGCGGATCCTGCCTACGGTCGCCGCGTGGCCTTGTTCCTGGTGTTCCGCAATCTACCCGGGGTAACGAGGGACCAGTACGCCGCCGCTCAGCGTGCAGCCGCCGATTCCTCCCGCCGCTCTAGCGAGGCCGGCCGCGAGGTCAGCTACCTGGGAGGATTCTTTCTCACCGGCGCCGGCCGGGCGATCTGCATTTTTCAGGCCGAATCGGCAGCAGCATTTCGACCCGCGGCATCGCGCGGTCCACTGCGATTCACACCGAGTTCACGCGTGATCCGCGCGATCGGCTTGGGTTAGGCGGCCATAGTCTGCATGCATGGCAGCAGTCGCGCCGACCCCTGAGGTGGCGCGGCCAGCGGCCAGGACCGTGTGGGATGTCGCCGAGCCGTGCCTGGCCGCCGTCGCGTTCGCGGTGCTGTGCGTGCTGGTGCTCAGGGCTGTGCCGTATCTTCCCGAGCCAGACGATTACGCTTATCGTGCCTCGATCGTGGCGATGACCGACGGGCACTTCTTCACGTTGTCGGGGGCGCAGGCACATGCGCTCGCCGAGCGGCTGGCACCTGTGCTGGGCGGCAGTCGGCTGGGTCCCGGGCCCGGCGGCGGCCCGGTCCAGTGGGTGCAGCTGCCCGGGGGCAGGTGGATCAGCGAGAAGGATCCGGGCTACCCGTACCTGGCCGTGGCGTTCCAGGCGGTCGGCCTGATCCGGCTGGCGCCGCTTTTGTATGGCGCGCTGGGCTGCCTGGGCTTGTACGCCGGTGGCAGGCGCTGGCTGGGCAGGTTCGGCGGCGCGGCCGCCGTCGGCCTGTACTGCTCCTCTGGTGCGGCAATCCTGTTCGCCTGGCGTGATTACCTGCCGACCTTCACCGAAGCCTCGCTGATCGCGGCGGGTACCGGGGCCCTGCTCTGGGTGGTGCTAGCGGCCGGGGCGAGCGCCAGGCGCAGGACCTGGGCCGGGCTGGCTGCCTTCGTGGCGCTGGAGGCAGCCACGTTCAGCCGGTACACCAACATCGTGGTGCTGGCCTGCGCGGTCATCGCGGTGCTCGCAGCGTGGCGGCTGCGGGCCGGGCGGCTGCCCGGTAGCGCGGTCGCCTGGTGGCTTGCGTCGGTCGGCGTGATCGGCGCCGGCGTCGCGGTCTTCGACACGCTCATCTACGGCGGCCCGCTGCGGTCCGGCTACCGGCCCGGGGAGATCACCTTCAGCCTGGGCGCCCTGGGTCCCAACCTGCGGTACATGCCGGCCCACCTGATCCAGGCCATGCCCATGCTGGTGCTCGGCCTGGGCGCGCTGGCGGGCATCGCCGTCACCTGGCTGCGCGGCCGCCGGGCAGGCGGCCAGCGGGCCGCGGTGACCAGGCGCGACCAGGCGGTTGCCCTCGCGCTGGCCGCCTGCTGGGCCGCTGTCTGGGTCTTGTACGCCACCTATACCTGGACCGCGGCGCCGGTCCTGAGCACGCTGCAGGCGGCCCGTTTCTACGTGCCGGCTCTGGGCGCCATCTCGCTGCTCGGCGCCTGGCTGCTGGTCCGCGTGCCGCGCAGGCAGCCGCTTGTCGCGGTGACGACGCTCGCGGTGGTCGCGGCGCTGTTCGGGCTGGGCGCCTGGGCCTTCCATGACATGTACCAGCACCCGTTCGGGTCGCAGCTGATCGTGGTGCCCGGGCCGGGCGGCACGGTCGAGCTCGAGCCAGGTCCGGGAGCCGGGATCGGCGGACCCGGCAGAGTGGCGCCCGGCGGCTCCGGCGGGGCCGTCCGCATCGGGCCATCTGAAAAAGTTGCTGAGGAGCGATGGACGTAACCGGCGCCACCTGGCGCACAAGCAGCTACACCGGCTCAGGCGGCGGCAACTGTGTCGAAGTCGGCAACCACGCGCAAGGCCGCCGCGTTCTCATCCGCGATACCAAAGACCGCCGGGGACCAGTGCTGGCCTTCAACCCCGAGTCTTGGCGGAACTTCACCGCGAAGGTCAAGGCTCAGCGCTCATAGCGCTTAATCCCGCCGGAGCAACCGGGCACCAGCCGCCTGGATGATCTTCCGGCCGTGTCAGCTCGCCGTGCCGCGAGCAATGTGCCGGACCACGACCGCCTCTTCGGTGATCTGGTAGAGCACCCGGTACCGGCCTACCCGTAGCCTCCGAAGGTCTGGCGACCCATACGGGAACGACCCGGTCGGCCGAGGATCGTCGGCTTGTCGGTCGATCGCGTCCAGTACTGCACGCATGCCCTGCGAGTCATCGAGGAATGCGGCCGCCTGGCTGATCGCCCGTTCGTCGTAGTCGACCCGCAGGCTCACCGGGGCATGCCCAGCCGGCGCCTTGCTTCGCGGGCGGGCACGAACGTCGTCCGACCGGCGGCGTCCCGGGCCTTCCACTCGAGCACCGCCGCGGTGTCCTCCGCATCCTCGAGATCCTCGGGGGTGGCGGCCTCTTGCAGGGCCCGCAGGCGCAGGAAATCGGTCACTGGAACCACGACCGCGGCCTGGCCGCCCAGGTGGATCACCTCATACGAACCGGTGTCCGGGCCGGGCGTGTCGGGCTGGGCGGTCATCCCGTTGCCTCCTCCAGTGGTCGGCGAGGGCCTGCTACCCATCTTCGCAGGCTTCCGGGCTCATCGTTATGACGTCGGCGCCCACGCCCCCCATGTCGCGATAGAAACCTCAAACCCGGGGGGAGAGATACGCGGTCATTCGAACATTAGCGCCGCTAACGAGCCAAGTGGGGAGCCATCTTCGAGATCAAGGACAAGCTCAAGGCGCTGCACTCGGAACTGGACGCGGGTGTCCGGACCGTTCAGGGCTACACGGTGGAGGCCGCCGTGGCCGGCTGGCTCGCCGAGGGCCTGCCCGGCCGGGCCGCCAAGACGGTCGAGGTCTACGGGGACGCGCTTCGTCCGATCCTTGCGGTGGTCGGGAGGATCTCGCTGCGAGACCTGACCGTGCAGGACGTCCGCACCGCGCTGGCAAAGATGGCGGTTACCCATTCCACGCCGACGCTGCAGAAGGCGCACAACTGCCTCACCCGGGCCCTACGTCACGCCGAGGGCAGAGACCTAGTCCGCCGGAACGTCTCGGCGCTGGTGTAGGCGGCGGAGGACTCGCGGCTGCACGCGTCACCGTGCTGTGCCTGCTGACCTGCGTCCGGTCCGAGGAGGCACGGTGCTGACATGGGATCTCGTGGACCTGGACGCCAGGACGATTTCGGTGTGGCGGTCGGTCCGCGCGCACGGTGACACCAGCACTGCGCGGGCAGATGCGGCGCCAGGCCGAGGAGCGCTCGAAAGCGGGGGAGCTGTGGCAGGAGCACGGCTTGGAGCTGCTGTTCGGTGCCGTCAGCAGTCGCGGCTCCGCAGCCGGGTATGACGAAGGGTGGTGTGACGCCACCTCCGCGCTGGTGGCTCACTAGTTGCTCTGGCGGCATCGTCTGGCGTCAGGATGGGCTTAGCCAATCGGCCAGCGCGGATCCGTCCGCTGATCACCGCCCGGCTCGCCGCTATTGCGGACAGCATGACTGGCCGGCAGCGGCCGGAAAACCGGTCGCTGTAGAGGCCTTCCGTCAGGCACTATGGCCAGGCTGGCTGCTCGGAATGGGAACAGATGACTACGCCTGAACAAAGCCGCGGCTCACCGGCCCGGAAACGGGCGGTGCTGCTCGCGCTGCGCTACTACGGCCGCCAGATGGCCAGGCTCCGGCGCTTCACGGTGCCCGCGATGCTGCTGCCCGCCCTGGGAAACACGTGCATTTTCTACATCGCACCGCTGATTGTCGCTCACCTGGTCGGCCGCCTGGCTGGCCCGGGGCTGGCCGGGATCGGCGCGGCGATGCCGTATGTACTCGGCTTCGCCGGCGTGCTGCTATTCGCCGAGGTCGTGTGGCGGATCGGCATTCACTGCCTGAACCGCCTCGACGGCCGCGGAATCGAAAACCTGTACGTGATCGGCATGGACGAGCTGCTGGCGAAGGACGCGGCGTTCTTCCACGACAACTTCGCCGGCTCGCTGACCAAACGGGTGCTGAGCTTCGCTTCGCGGTTCGAGGACTTTGCCGACAACCTGGTGTTCAACATCGTCGGCAGTCTCGTGCCGCTGGTGTTCGCGTCGGTGGTGCTGTGGCATTACGATCCGTTGCTCGTCGCCGGGCTCATCGGCGTGATCGCGATCACCGGTGCCGGTATCGCACCGCTGATCCGCCGTCGTCAGAAGCTCGTCGACCAGCGCGAGGAAGCGATCGCGCGCGTGTCCGGACATGTCGCCGACAGCCTGATGAACATGGACACGATCCGCGCGTTCGCAGCCGAGGACCGGGAGGCCGCCGAGCACCGGAAGCGCGTCGCCGACCAGCGGCGCAAGTCGATGCGGTCCTGGGACTACGCGAATCTGCGGATCGACGCGCTGGTCGCGCCGATGACTGTGCTGACCAACGTGCTCGGCCTGCTGCTCGCGGTCGCGCTCGGCGCGGGCCAGCACGGCATCGAGGCGATCATCGTCGCCTTCACCTACTACTCCAACGCGACGAAGATCATGTTCGAGTTCAACCAGATCTACCGTCAGCTGGAGAGCTCGCTGACCGAGGCCGCGCAGTTCACCGAGTTGCTGTTTACCCGGCCGGCCGTGGTCGACCCGATTGCGCCCGAGCCACTGCGGCCCAAGGCCAGCGACGTCCGCTTCGAGCGCGTGACGTTCGGGCACGCGGGCGGGCTGCCGTTGTTCACCGGCCTCGACCTCGCCGTGCCGAGCGGGACCAAGCTCGGCCTGGTCGGCCGGTCAGGCGGCGGCAAGACCACGCTGACTCGCCTGCTCCTGCGGATGATGGATGTCGGCGACGGCCGGATCCTGATCGGCGGACAGGACATCGCCAGGCTGCGCCAGTCGGATCTGCGCAGCCTGATCGCCTACGTGCCGCAG
This sequence comes from uncultured Actinomycetota bacterium, assembly GCA_963753225.1. Classification (GTDB taxonomy): domain Bacteria; phylum Actinomycetota; class Actinomycetes; order Streptosporangiales; family Streptosporangiaceae; genus Palsa-504. The sequence goes on from CAVWBQ010000049.1 coordinate 160,613, forward strand.
GACCCTGCGATGTTCCACCGGACGCTGCGTGACAACATCGCGTTCGCACGCCCGGACGCGACCGACGAGGAGATCTACCAGGCGGCGCAGGCGGCGCACGTGACAGAGTTCGTCGGCGACCTGCCGGACGGATTCGGCACGATGGTCGGCGAGCGTGGCGTGAAGCTGTCCGGCGGGCAGCGGCAGCGAGTCGCGCTGGCCCGGGCGATCCTGCGGGACGCGCCGATCCTGCTGCTCGATGAGGCGACTAGCGCGCTGGACTCCGAGAGCGAAACCCTTGTCCAGCAGGCGTTGTGGCGGCTCATGGAGGGCCGGACCGCGCTTGTGGTCGCGCATCGGCTGAGCACGGTCGCGCGCATGGACCAGCTGGTCGTGCTCGACCGCGGCCAGATCGCCGAGAATGGCACGCACCAGGAGCTGCTGCGTCTCGGCGGAACCTACGCCAGGCTGTGGCAGCACCAGTCCGGCGGCTTCCTGGACGACAGCACGACGACCGCGATGCATTCCGGGGCCCAGAGGCTGAGCGCGTGAGCCCTCACGCAGAATTGGAAGATCTGGATCCGTTCCGCGAGCACAGGTGCGGCGGTCCGTTACATTGCGTTATCCGGAATCACGCGCCATCTGCTGGCAGCTGCGGCGCAGATGATCTCTCACCTATCGGAACGCTGGGCTCGTAATTGGCGGTGACCTGGCTCACGGCAGGAAGGGATTGAACCATAAGCAGGGGGGCACGGGTCTGTGGCTGCCGTAGCCTCGTGCCGCGCTGCGGGTCACGCCGGATCCCGGTAATCGGTAACGCGATGCTTGCTTCATCGGCGAGCAGGAGGCTGTTTGACCTGTTTGCCCACATGCCCTCACGTAGGCGGATCTGGCTGTGGAGCCGGCTGCGCCGTTAGGCGTACGATCTTGTGACTCGGTAGCGCGGGCTCCGGGGCGCTACCGGGGCGCTACCGGAGCAGTGCGTACCGGCGGGTTGGTGAAGTCGCGAGGGGCCTGCTGGCGCAGGTTCGGTCTGAGGAGGGGCGCCGATGACAGAGCCGGTGGCCGATGAGCCGTTCGCGACGATCATTGAGCCGTTCCGGATCCACTCGGTCGAGCCGATGCGGCTGACCACCCGGGCCGAGCGGGTGGCCGCCCTGGCCGCTGCGGGGTACAACCTGTTCGAGTTGCGGGCCGAGGACGTGCTGATCGACCTGCTCACCGATTCGGGGACCGGCGCGATGTCGGCTGAGCAGTGGGCCGGCATCCAGCGCGGCAATGAAGCTTACGCGGGATCTCCCTCGTTCGAGCGGTTCCGTGCGGCGGTGACCAGCCTGTTCCCGTTCCGGCATGTCCTGCCCACGCACCAGGGCCGGGCCGCGGAGAAGATCTTGTTCACCGTGACCGGCGGCCCGGGCCGGGTCATCCCGAACAACACCCACTTCGACACGACCCGGGCCAACGTCGAGTTCACCGGGGCGCAGGCTGTCGACCTGCCCATCCCGGAAGGCCTGCAGCCGGCGCTGCGGCACCCGTTCAAGGGCAACATGGACGTCGCGGCGCTGGACCGGCTGCTCGCCGAGCGAGCCGCCCATGTCCCGCTGGTGATGCTGACCGTGACGAACAACTCCGGCGGCGGTCAGCCGGTCAGCCTGGCCAACATCGAGGCCGTCCGCGAGGTCTGTGACCGGTACGGCAAGCCGCTGTTCCTAGATGCCTGCCGGTTCGCGGAGAACGCGTGGTTCGTCAAGACCGGCGAGCCCGGCTACGCCGGCGTCCCGGTCGCCGGGATCGTCCGGCAGATGGCGGCCCTGGCGGACGGGATGACGATGTCGGCGAAAAAGGACCCGCTGGCCAACATCGGCGGCTGGCTGGCCCTCAATGACGACAGCCTCGCCGCGCAGTGCCGCAACCTAGAGATCCTTACTGAGGGCTTTCCCACTTACGGCGGGCTGGCCGGCCGGGACCTGGAGGCGATCGCCCAGGGGCTGAGCGAGTGCACCGACGAGGGCTACCTGCGCTACCGGGTGCGCTCGATCGCCTACCTCGGTGAGGCGCTGGAGTCCGCCGGAGTGCCGGTCGTGGTCCCGTTCGGGGGCCACGCGGTCTTCATCGACGCGCGCGCCATGCTGACGCACCTGGACCCGCTGCACTACCCGGGGCAGGCGCTGGCCTGTGCGCTGTATGAGGAGGGGGGAGTGCGGGCCTGCGAGATCGGGACCGTCATGTTCGGCCTGCGGCCAGACGGCACCGAGGTCCCGGCCGCGATGGATCTGGTCCGTCTCGCCATCCCGCGCCGCACCTACACCCAAAGCCATCTCGACTACGTGATCGAAGTCGTCACCCGGGTAGCCAGCCGAGCCGCCCAGCTGCCCGGCATGCACATCGTGTCCCAGCCCCGGCAACTGCGCCACTTCACCGCACGGTTCGCGCCGCTGCACTGACCGAGCCGGAGCCAGCACCAGCGGCAGCCCGATACTCCACCGCTGGGATCACCGGGTCGCCGGCGCGCATCGCCTGCTGACCACTCGTACCCAGGCCGCTTCCATCGCGCGCGTAACCGGCTCGTGCCACCCGACAGGCGGGCACTCCCGCCGATCTGCGCGGGGCAGACCCATGACTGAGCTGCCTGATGTCTGCGCGGAGCTGGCCAATCTGGGCGTGCTCGCAGTCGGCTGCGAGCGCCCGGTCATGCTGATCTGGAGGAAGCTGGGCCTGCGGTCAGTTCCGCGGATATTGATTAAGCGCGGAAGAATCTGCTGCCGCGGACGCTTCCGGCATGGCCAGCCATCCCGCGGCCCATGGCTTGCCCGGTTCCGTCGCGGCCACCTGGCACAGCAGGCCGAACGCCTCGTCAGCAGCTCCGGAACGGGCCAGCACGTACGACCGGGCCGCGACCGTGCCGATGTACAGCCTGCCTGTCATGGGAAACAGACTGCTGGCGTCGTCGGCATGCGCGGCCAGCTCATCGAGGGTCTCGTACGCCTTCCGCAGGGTCGGATCGCTCGCGATCGCGTTACTCGCGTGCGCGGCCGCGTGGCGCAGGTCGCCGTCGTCGAGCGCGATGCGCGCCAGGGCAAGCTCGCCTTCCGCTTCCGTTCGCGCCTCGCCAACGCCCTCGGACATCGATCACCTTCCGCCCAGGAGATACCGCCCGAAATGGGACCATAGCGGATCAGCGCCCCGCAGGCAGGCCGGGCGCCCGCGCGGGCTCGGCTGCCGTCTCGCTGCCCGGGCCCGCGGACGAGCCGTATCTGGATCTGGCGGCTGCCTCCGGGCCGACCCCAGCACACATCCGGCCGGGCACAGCAGGGGCGTGACAGCGGCAGCCGGGCCCGCGATGGCCGGCCCGGCCTGGAAGATGCGGACACGCGCCCGTCCTGCGCCCGCCTGTCCACGGCGGGAGGAAACCGACTGCCGCCGGCAGGCCCGTCACAGGGGTGAGCCCTCAACGGCCCCACACGCCAGAACGCGCTCTGATCACGCTCAGCAACCACGGTTAGTGCGTGGCCAGCGCGTAAGTACCCGCCGATCTGGGCGATGATCTTCGTCGCAATACTTGAATCGCGTCCCGCACGACTGGATGATCTGCGCAGTCTGGACTGCCGATGCCTGGCGGGCTCGCTGTACGAAGGCAGGGACTGTCAGGGCTTATGGGGCCGCCCGGTGCCGCGGTGTTCTTCGTCGTTGATGCCATGGCCTGGACGCCGGAGCTTGGACATGGTCTTGGACTCGATCTGGCGGATCCGCTCGCGGGTCACGCCGCATACCTTGCCGATCTCGTCCAGCGTCTTGGGCTGGCCGTCGGTCAGCCCGAACCGCATGGAGATGACCCCCGCTTCCTGTTCGGAGAGCGTGTCGAGGACCGAGTGCAGCTGCTCCAGGAGCAGCGTGAAGCTGACCGCCTCGCCGGGCTGGATCGCCTCCGAATCCTCGATCAGGTCGCCGAACTCGCTATCACCGTCCTCGCCCAGCGGGGTATGCAGCGAGATCGGCTCCCGGCCGTACTTCTGCACCTCGATGACCTTCTCCGGGGTCATGTCCAGCCCGACGGCCAGCTCGTCCGGGGTCGGCTCGCGGCCCAGGTCCTGCAGCATCTGCCGCTGCACCCGGGCCAGCTTGTTGATCACCTCGACCATGTGCACCGGGATCCGGATGGTGCGCGCCTGATCGGCCATCGCCCGGGTAATCGCCTGCCGGATCCACCAGGTGGCATACGTGGAGAACTTGTAACCCTTGGTGTAGTCGAACTTCTCCACCGCGCGGATCAGCCCCAGGTTCCCCTCCTGGATCAGGTCCAGGAACAGCATGCCCCGGCCGGTATACCGCTTGGCCAGCGACACTACCAGCCGCAGGTTCGCCTCCAGCAGGTGATTCTCGGCGCGTCGCCCGTCCTCGGCGATCCACTCCAGGTCCAGCCGCTGGTCGTCGTTCAGCCGATTGCCGTCAGCGAGCTTCTCCTCGGCGGACAAGCCGGCCTTGATCCGCTTGGCCAGCTCGACTTCCTGCTCGGCATTGAGCAGCGGGACCTTGCCGATCTGCTCCAGGTAGTCCTTGACCGGGTCGACGGTGGCGCCCGCCACCTGCACCTGGACGGCCGGCAGGCCCTCGTCGTCGTCATTACCTGCAGCGAGGATCTCCTTGGGCGCGGCCTTTACTTCGTCGGCTTCCGCGACGGCTCGCTCTTTCGCGTGTGCTAGGAGCCAGGCACGGAACCGGGCACGGCCAGCGCGGGCGTCATATCTCGTGGCGCATTGCCCGGCAAGGTATTCGCCAAGCTCGGGGTAGAAGTCTGCCAAGAACAGGTGCTCATGATCCTGACCTGTCTCAGAGGTCACGCCGCGGCTCCTTTCCGTTGTCAATCCCGAACGGGTAGTACCGCTCCAGCCCCGCGACCAGCTTGCCCCGGGCTGTGTGCAGATGAGCGTGCACAGTGCTCTCTGCGATGCCTAGCTCGGCGGCGATCTCTGAGGCCTTCATGTGGTCCTGCCACCGCATCAGGGCAACCTTTTTCTGTCTTGGCGGCATGTCCTCGATGATCTTCCGCGCCTGCTCCAGCGCTATCGAGTTGAGTGCCCGAGCCGCGGTATCGGACGTGGCGCCCTGGTACCTGGCCAGGATGTCGGGCTGCTTGCGGCGGAAGGCCTCCCTGCGCCGGAAGTCGCTGATGTCCTTATTAGCCAGCGTGCCGAGCAGCCAGGCTCGTTGCTGGCCTCCAGCACGTCTGCGCAACCTCGTCCACGCCCTTGCCGCCGCCTCGAACGTGTCCTGGACCAGATCCGCGGCAAGCTCGCGATCGCCACGAGTGCGCAGGAACGCGTGGCCGAACAACCACCGGTCATGAGCTGCGAAGAACGAGCTCAGCTCAGTAACGTGACGCTGCGGGAGCCGCACCTCGCCGCTACCGTCCATCCCGCACCTCCGGCGGTCTCCGCCCGGCCTGGCTCAGGCTGGAGTGCAGTGAGCTCATCATGCCTATGTAATCGCGCGGGTGCCGCTAAACCTTTAGTGCCGCGGGGGGCCGTTCGCCATCGCCACGGCAAGCACACAGAACCGGCCGAAAGGGCTCCATGCAGCGGCCGAGCGTCACGTGGGTGATGACCGGGCCCCCGGCCTGGTCGCGCTGGTGGCCCGCGGCGGCCAGGTGCACGTCGAGGCACTGGGAAGGCTCGCGATGGGCGGGCCCCCGGTCGCCCGTGACTCGATCTTCCGGATCGCCTCGACGACCAAGCCCATCACCGCGGCAGCCACGCTCGCCGTAGCCGCCGAGGGGCTGACCGGGCTGGACGAGCCAGTGGACCGGTTGCTGCCCGAGCTGGCCGGCCGCAAGGTGCTGCGCCGGATGGATGGCCCGCTGGATGACACCGTGCCGGCGGCCCGGGCGATCACCATCCGCGACCTGCTGACGTTCACGTTCGGCTTCGGCATGGTGGGCGAGATGTTCGCCTCGCCGCAGCCGTGGCCGGTCGTCGCGGCCACTAGTGAGCTGCGGCTGGCGACGATCGGCCCGCCCGATCCGCCCGTGCCGCCGGACCCGGACACCTGGCTCGCGGCCCTCGGCAGCCTGCCGCTGCTCGCCCAGCCCGGCGAGCGGTGGATGTACAACACCGGCGCCCAGGTGCTCGGCGTGCTGGCGGCGCGGGCGGCCGGGCAGCCGTTCAGTGAGGTGCTCAAAACCCGGATCTTCCAGCCGCTCGGCATGCGCGACACCGGATTCTGGACGGCGGACACCCGGCGTCTCGCCACGGCCTACCAGCCCACCCCGGGCGGGCTGGTGGTGCTGGATGAGCCTGCCGGTAAGTGGAGCCGCCCGCCGGAGTTTGATGACGGGGCGGCCGGGCTGGTGTCCACCGCCGATGACCTGCTCGCCTTCGCCCGGATGCTGCTGCGCGGCGGGGCGCCGGTCCTACCGCCCGACGCGGTGCGGGCCATGACCACCGACCAGCTGACGGCCGCGCAGAAGGCCCGCGGGGGCCTTTTGCCAGGGTTCTTCGACGGCCGGTCGTGGGGGTTCTGCCAGGCGGTCTACGACAGCGGCGCGTTCGGCTGGGACGGCGGACTGGGCACGTCCTGGCTGGTTGACCCGTCCCGGGACCTGACCGTGATCGTGCTCACCCAGCGTATGTTCGAAAGCCCGGACCCCCCGCAGGTCCACCGCGACATCCAGGCCGCGGCCTACGCGGCGCTCGCCTGAGCTCCGTGGACGGCATCGATGGTCACCGCAGCCGAGGCCATCCCCCGTCCCAGGACTGGCGTGCGTTACGCTGAGCGTTGGCAGGATGACCCGGAGCCGCCTTATAGAGACCACCCGGAGTGGGCGCTGCGGTTGACGTAGCGTCCGGAGAGGTCCGACGAGGCTGGCTCCCGAACCGCCTGCCGGTCGTGTGCCTGGCTTTAGATCGATGTGCCTGCTCCGTCGGACCTTGCCGTGGCGTGGCTCGAAAGAGGGACGAGCGCCCAGCGCAGGTCCGGTATAAGGCATGCCCGCCGCGGTCCGTCTAGTCGCTGGTGAGGATGGGAGTGCACTGATGGCAGTGATGATCGGGACCGGCCCGTATAAGGGCTCGCACACCGCGGTGGCGGTCGGCGGGGCCGGGGAGCTGCTGGGCAAGCTGCGGGTGCGGGCCTGCCCGGACCAGGCCGGGAAGCTGGTTGCCTGGGCGCAGGCCTGGCCGGAGCGGACCTGGGCGGTGGAAGGCGCCCGCGGGCTGGGCCGGCTGCTGGCCCGGCAGCTGGTCGCCGCCGGCGAGCGGGTGCTGGATGTGCAGCCCGAGCTGGCTGCCCGGGTCCGGCTGCCGGAGGCCGGCGACACGAACAAGACCGACCCGGACGATGCCCGGTCGGTGACGGTGGCGGCGTTGCGGTCCAAGAGCCGCCAGGAGGTGACCGCCGGTGGCCACGCCGTCGTGCTGAAGGTGCGGGCCAAGCGCCATCGTGATCTTTCCCGGACCCGCAACCAGGTCGTCTGTCGGCTCCATGCGGTGCTGTGTGAGTGGCCCCGGCCGGTGCGGTGGCCCAGGCGCGCTGCGAGGTCAACAAGAAGCTGGCCGCCGCGGTCACGGCATCCGGCACCAGCCTCACCGAGGTGTCCGGCGTCGGGCCGGTCATCGCCGCCACCGTCATCGGCGACGTCATCACCGTGGCCCGGTTCCCCAGCCGGGACCATTTCGCCGCCTGCAACGGCACCGCCCCGGCCGGGGTGTCCTCGGGGCAGCGGAAGATTTACCGGCTGTCGCTGCGCGGCAGCCGGCGTCTCAACCATGCCGTCCAGATGGCCGCGATCAACTGGATCCGGCACAAGCACAGCGACGGCCGCGCCTGCTGCCAGCGCAAGCTCGCTGAGGGCAAGATCCGCAAGGAGGCGCTGCGCTGCCTCAAACGGCGGATCAGCGACGCCATCTACGCGCGGCTGCGCGCCGATGCCCGCAAAGCGGGCCCGGGAGGGCAACCGGGGAACGACACTGGCTCCAGCGTGACCGGCTCACACCCCGGGCACCGGCTCTTCGGACGAGCCACTTCCGGGCCCGAGCCCGCCTACGTGCCCCGGCAACGTTCACGCAGGCCACGCCGGCACCCGAGCCGTCAGCGAAGAAAATCCAGCGAGCCACTTGACAACGCCGACAACAAAGAGGAGTCGATTTGCTCGGCGATCAAGGCGCTCACGCCGCCCTCTGTGGCAGGCGCTGAACCGGGTGATCTGCGCGCGCTGGGAACGGCTGCCTGCGCTGGCATACGCCAGTTGCCGGTGGTGGTTAGGGCGGGGGTGGCGGCCAGGTGCCAAGGGGGCGCCCGATTTCCCATTGATGGCCGAATGGGTCTGTGATCCGGGCAAGCCGCCAGCCGTGTTCGTCTGCCGGGGGGGCGGTGGGGGTGGCACCGGCGGTGACCGCGTGGTGGAAGACCGCCTCGGGGTCATCGACGATGAGGAGGGTGCGGCTGGTCGCGCCGCCGATCGCCTTGGGGTGGATGCGCTGGCCGGCTGAGCCTGCCGTGGAGACCCAGAACGCGGCGTCGCCGATGGCCAACTGGGCGACGATGTCCTCGCCGTCGCCGACGCGGTGCAGCACGGTGGCACCGAAGGCGGCCTGGTAGAACGCGACGGCCTCGGCGCCGCGATCGACCCACAGCTCGGGCTGGATGCTGGTCACGGCAACTCCTGGGCGGAAACGGCGGGTGCTGCCTGCTGGCCGGGGACGGGGAGCAGCAGGCGGAGGGTGGCGTCGGTGAACCAGCGGCGGAAGCGGGCCGGGCTCCAGTGCCTGTCACCGGTGAGGCGGCAGAACAGGGCCGGGTCCATCAGCGCCCATACCGTGTCGGTCGCCGCGGCCCGGTCCACCCCTTGGCGCAGGGGTGATCGCCGGAGCAGGCCGTCGACCAGCCAGGCGGCCATGACCTGGCGCTGGGTCATCAGTTGCGCGGCGACGGCGGCGATGTCCTCATCGGCCCGGGCGGCTTCCAGCGCCACCAGTGTCAGTCCCGCGGCGCGCCGCGCGGAGTCTGTGAGTTGCTGGGCGAACACCGCGGTGAACTCCGCCGCCGCGGTCATGGACTCGGCCCGCGTGGCCCACTGCCGGGCCAGCATCGGCGCCGGCTCGTCATCACCGGCGATCGCGGTGTCGATCACCGCCTTCAGCAGCCGCGCCTTGGTCCCGAAGACCAGTTCCACGGTGGGCAGCGCCACGCCGGCATCGGCGGCTACCGCCCGCATCGTGGCCGTGGCGTAGCCGCGGGCCAGGAACTGCCGGGCCGCAGCCGCGGTGATGCGGGCCCGGGTGCGGCGGGCCTGCTGCTCACGGCGCGGCGACCGGTAGCGGCGGGCGCCGGTAATGCCGGTAGCCGGGCCCGCAGCGCCCACATTCATTCGGCTATGGTACTACCATACCTAAAATGAGGAGGCAGCTCCGGCGATGACCCAGCACAGCACCCCCGCCAGCAGCGGCGTCGAAGCCAACGTGGCCCGCCCCGGCGGCGTGTCCTACCTGCGCATACCCGCACATGACCTCGCCCAGTCCGCAGAGTTCTACCGCGCCGTGTTCGGCTGGCAGGTGCGCGGCCGGCCGGACGCGCCGAGCTTCAGCGACGGCACCGGCCACGTCATCGGGCACTGGCGCACCGACCTTCCCGCCGCCGGACAGGCCGGCGTGCTGCCCTACATCTACGTCACCAGCCTCGACGACGCCCTTCGCGCGGCGGCTGGACACGGCGCCGAACTGGTCACCCCGCCCTACCCGGAAGGAAACCTCTGGATAGCCACCATCCGCGACCCCGCCGGCAACATCATCGGCATCTGGCAGGCCGGACCACGCTGATCCGTCGGCCAGCCGGCACTCAAGGACCAGCTCGGCACGCCCGTGGTCGAGTTCCCCGGTGATCACGGCGGATTCCTGGCCCTGCCGGAGCAGTCCAGCCAGGTACTGGACAAGGTATTCACCCAACCGGCCCGAGCCGGCAGATCTACTTGACGGCGCACCGCTTGCTGTATAACGCTCTGTAATCAATCGAGTCCGTGACAGCGAGAAATATCCGCCGTTCTGTAGTGGAACGGTCCGTTCGATCCGATCCGCTGGAGGTGCGCGGAACGGTATTTTCTGTCGCGCTGGCCGCGGCGGCTGCGCTGTGTTAGCCGCGACGAGGGCGCCTGGCCACAAGCCACACGACGATGAAGACGACCATCGCGATCAGCCCGATGATGAGAAACGTCTTGAGCGTTGCGAAGATCCCGCCCGCAGCCATGAAGGCGGTGGCGTCCGGAATCCGGTGTAAAAGGGACGGGCGCGGTTCCGGTTCATGGTGATGTTAGGCGGTGGCGCTGACATTCTCGGGACGTTCGTTGTCCCGGGTGGCGGTTGCGGCGTGTGGCCGGAGCTGGCGGGGCGGTTCGAGGAGCGAGCGGCGCAGGTCCAGCAGCATCCGCAGGCCGTCGCTGGTCATGGTCAGGCCGCGCCAGCCGCGGGAGGCCCGGTCCAGGACGGCCCAGACCAGGGTCAGGCAGGAGGTCTCGCCGGGGAGCCGGCCGATGACCTTGACGCGGCGGCGGGTCTCGCCGAAGGTCCGCTCGATGAAGTCCGGATGCCGGATCCGGTGGTGGTGCTCCGTGGGGAACCGCAGGTAGGCGGTCAGCCCTTCGCGGTCGGCGAGCAGGCACTTCATCGCCGCCGGGTAGGTCGCGGAATACCGGCCGGCCATCTCGGTGATCCGATGACCGGCGAGCTCGACCAGCTTGGGCCGGCAACTGCGCGCCGAGCCGGGCGACCTCCTCCAGGATCTCCGGAAGTTGCCCGCCCGAGGCGAATAGCTCGTCAATGTGGCCGCGGACGCGCTCGGTAGGCGATACTCGGTGTGGCATGGGCGTAGGTCCTTCCCTTCGATGACTTGGCCGTCTTGAAGGGAACCTACGCCCGTCTTCATTTACACCGGGGTTTGGACGTCACCATGAAGGCAAGCCATATGGCGAGAATCGCGCCGAGGATTGTTCCGATGATCCGGCCCATGTCCCCAGTAGCGCCCGGGGCCTCTGGCCGGGACGGCGCTTGCTGACAGGTGGTCACAGCCCAGCCGAGGCCAGGCACGTGATGATCGCCGGCCCGCCAGGTCGATAGCAGACGCGTCCTTGTTCCCGGAAACGGGACATGAGTAGAAGACATGCACCGTCCCCGGCTCCCGCTCAGTCGGCTGGGCGGATGCGGAGCCACCACACCGAAGCGAGCACGGCGAGGGCGGCGACCGTGACGAGGATGCCGTTGCGGGCCAGCTCGAGCCAGATCAGGTGGTTGTGCGGCTGGTAGGCGACCCAGTATGTGTAGTGATGCTGCGCGATCCAGGCACTCACGTTGTTCACCGCCGGCAGGCCGCTGACCCGTTGCCCGCTGGGGGTCTGGAGCCAGGTTTGCACGGTGTAGGTGGTGACGCTGGACGGCCAGCCAGCGGATGTGCTGACCTGCTTAACTGCCGGTCCGATGCTGAACAGCCACGGGCGCAGCCACGTCTGGGACAGGTATACACATGCCCCGAGCGTCACGATGAACGCGATCATGGCGGGCTGCGCCCGCCGGATGAGCACGCCGCACAGCAGGGCGAGCGCCATCGCCAGCACGGTCCAGCCCGCGATGGAGAGCGGGGTCAGCTCGAACGAACTCCACCGCCACGACCAGATCGACGTGCCGTCCTGCCATTGCGCGATCTGGTACCACCAGTACGCTGCGGCGCCGTATGTCGCGGCGCTCACCGCGGCGAGCAGGACGAGCGGGCCGAACGTGCCGAGCAGCCAGCGCCGCGGGCTGGTCCCCTGGGTCCAGGTGAACCGGAACGCGCCGCTCTCGAACTCCCGGGCTACCCATGGCACCCCGGCGAACAGGCCGACCAGGACGGGCAGGGCCAGAACTGCCACCGCGATGCCGTTCGGCATCGGGCTGGGCTGAATGAACGAAACCCATGCCGCGCTCCCGCACGAGCTGCCGCCGGTATCAGCGTTGGCCACCAGGCAGCCGTTCAGGTGATGCACGCTGAGCCAGTGCCGCTGCACGACGCCGTCGGCGAAGAGCGCCAGCGCGGCCAGCAGGAATACGGCGGGTATCCCGACCACCGAGAACCGGTGCTTGTACCAGGCGGCCCGCGTCATCCGCACGGTCACAGCGGTCATCGGACAATCTCCAAGCCGAGTCCGGGTACGACGCGGGCGGCCGGTTCCCGCAGGTAACCAAGGACAAGTTCCTCCATGGTGACCGGGCGGCCCGCCCAGCCGGGCGGTGCCGCGCCGGTCCGGGCCAGCACCAGGGCCTGCCTCCCGGCCCGTTGCGCCGTGACGATCTCAACCTGGTCGTACAGGTCATCGACCCCGTCGGCCGGGCCGGTCAGCGCCAGGTGCGTGCCGAGCAGGCTGTCCACGGTCGCGGCCACCTGTATCCGGCCAGCCGACAGCACGACCAGGTACGAAGCGATCTGTTCCAGTTCGGCGATGATGTGCGAGGAGAACACGACGGACAGGCTGTCTTCGGCCACGCAGGTCATCAGCCAGCCCAGCACGTCCTGCCGGGCCAGCGGGTCGAGGCTGGCCAGCGGCTCGTCCAGCAGCAGTAGCCGGGGACGGCGAGCGAGCGCCATGGTGAGGGCCAGCTGGGCTTGCTGGCCTCCGGACAGCTTGCCGACTCGCGCCGATGTTGGGATGCCCAATGCGGACAGGCGCTGTGCGGCGAGATCGGCATCCCACTGGTCGTTGAGCGCGCGGGCGGCGGCGAGCTGACCGGCGACCCGCAGGTGGCGGTACAGCGGCACCGTCTGGTCCATGGCCGAGACGGCGGCGCGGGCCTGCGGGCTGCCCGGCGCCGCGCCGAGGACGGTTGCCGTGCCGGCCGTCGGGGCGGTCAGGCCGGCCAGGATGCGCAGCAGCGTGGTCTTGCCCGCGCCGTTCGGTCCGGCCAGGGCGGTCACCTGGCCGGCCGGGACGGTCAGGTCGCAGTCGCGTACCGCCCAGGTCCGCCGGTAGCGCTTGCCGAGGCCGCGGGTCTCGATGGCGTTCATGCCGCCCCGCCCTCCCGGCCAGCGCCGCCGGCGACGCCGCCCCCGCGGGCGTCGCGGGCGTCGCGGCCGTCACGGCCGGGCAGGCGGGCGGCGCCCCCGCCGTCGTTAAAATTCCGCAGCGCCGCGGTGAATAGCGCCTTCATGCCAAGCTCGTCCACCCCGGCCGCGGCCGCCTCGCCCAGCCAGCCAGCCAGCTTCTTCTGCAGGCCCGCCATCTGCTTCAGGCCCGCGATGTCCGGCGCCTGCGTGATGAACGTGCCCACCCCGGGCCGGCCGGCCGTCACCCCGCGCAGCTCCAGTTCCCGGTACGCCTTCATCACTGTGTCCGGGTTCACCGCCAGCGTCCGGGTCACGTCCTTGATCCGCGGCAGCTGGTCGCCTTCCCGCAGGAAGCCGAGGCGCAGCGCGTAGTCGACCTGGTGCACGAACTGCAGGTAGGTCGGCACCCCTGATCCCCGGTCCAGGTAAAACATGATCGGCGACAAGCCGTCATCATCTGGTTTTACGGTAATCATGGTAAAACCATAAGGATCGGTGGCGGTTCAGTCAACCTAGGCACCAGGGAACGGCTGGTACCGGAACCAGCCCGCGCTCCGGTGCCCGTTGGATCACCAGCTCCTGGATCACCGAACCGGAGCAGGCTGGTCGAATGACGGACATGCCCGGATCGCCATCAGTGCCTGTCCCGCGCCACAGCCGCCCTGATTGATACAGCGGATCCGCGCGGCCGTAGCCGAACATGCGCCGGACATAGCGGGCATCTCCTGCCTGGAAGACGGAGCGGACCAGATCTTTGCCCGTGCCGCCGCCGACGCCGGCGGCAAGCTCGAAGCGATCATCCCGGCAGGCGTGCTGGCAATCGTCATCCTGGTCGCAAGGCACGACGCCAGGAATGGCAGCAGCTCCGCTAGCCAGCCGGCCGCGGCCGTCGCCGACCCCAGCCAGGCCATCCGAACACGCTGAACCTGAGGATCGCCATGAGATGCCCATCGTCGTCGAGGGCTCTGCCGTTCCCGTGCACAGCATCGCGTTCCGCGTGAGTTCCCCGAAGCATGCGCAGGAACTCGCGAGGTTCGCAGCCCCGTTCGGCGGCGCGTTCAGCCCAGCCCGGCACCCGGAGCGGTCAGTCCCGGCGGAACCTGTAAGACACCGTGTACCAGGTCCGCCACCCGCTCCGAGATCACCTCATCTAGCACGCATAACAGGTTGATCCGCAGCCACCCGCGTGCTGCGAAGCAGGGCATGGACAACACGAAATAATCGGCGATCTATCGCCCGGCGAGCGCTCGGGATACCACCGTTATGCTGACACTGTGTAGCGGCTGCCTAGGGCTGGCGGTCGCTGGGTAGATCGAGGAGTCGCTGCCACAGGGCGTCCAAGGAGACGATGTCTGGGCCTAGTACCGGTTCAGGCCGTGCCCCGGAATGGGGTTGGGCGCCGCAGCCGGGCGCGGTGCCTGCGCGCCGAGGCCATATACGCTGTCTGGGCATGAGCCCCGCTGGATCGCCGCTGGCGGCCGCGGTTCCAGGGTTGACACGCAGCGACCCTCGTAGCCCGGGAATCACCCGCGAACGGAGTCGGGAAGGGTTCCGGTACCGTGACCGGTCAGGCGCAGAGGTCACGCAGCGGGAGGCACTGCAGCGCATCGGCGCGCTGGCGATCCCGCCGGCCTGGACGAACGTCTGGATCTCGCCGGACCCGTTGGGGCACATCCAAGCCACCGGCGTGGACAGCCGGGGCCGGACCCAGTACCGCTATCACCAGCTGTGGCGCGAGCAGCGCGACGCTCAGAAGTTCCTTCACATGCTGCGGTTCGCCAGCGTTTTGCCTGCGTTGCGGGCGGCCACCGTGGAGGACCTGGCGCGAGCTGGCCTGGATCGTGACCGCGTGGCGGCCAGCGCCGTCCGGCTGATCGACCTCGGCCTGTTCCGCGTCGGCGGCGAAAAATATGCCGAGCTGGACCATCATTACGGCGCCACGACGCTGGAGAAGCGGCACGTCACAGTAACGCGCGACGGCATGATGTTCAACTACGTCGCCAAGGAGGGCAAGCGCCGGGCGATCACCGTCACCGACGAAGTAGTCCTGCCCACCGTGCGAGCATTGGTCCACAGCGACAATGGCCTGGACACGCTGTTCAGCTACCAGCACGACGGCACCTGGCGCGTCCTGCATTCGCACGATGTAAGCAACTACATCGCCGCCCGGGCCGGCGGCCACTTCACGGCTAAGGAATTCCGCACCTGGAATGCGACTGTGCTGATGGCGGTGGCGCTGGCGAACGCAGCGCCATCGCGCGCAGCGCGGAGCCGTGAGAGGGTCATCGCTGCCAGCATCCGCGAGGTGGCGGGCTGGCTTGGCGACACCCCGGCGGTGGCCCGCAAATCCTACATCGACCCACAGCTGATAAGCCGCTATGAGTCGGCGGGCGAGCTACCCGCGATTCCCTCCGTGCCGGTCGCACTCCCGGCCGCCGCGGAAGCAGAGATCGCTGTCGCTGCGCTGCTAGCCGGCCCCAGTTGACAGAACCCCCATGCAGGGTCGCGGCAAGACGGCCGAACAGGCGCCGGCCGGCAGCAACAGGTCCCGGCCATTGCTGCGCACGTTCCTTAACGATGGTGGCTGACCGTGGCCGAGCCCAGTACCGACAGGTGCGCCTGATCGAGTCCGCTCAGCGCCGCTGGCGCATGGTCAACGCCCCCCACTTGGTCGCGCTCGTCCGCGCCGGAGCGACCTTCGTCAACGGCAAGCTCGTCGAACGACCCGAGGACGAGGCCGCCGAGGAGGCCCATCCGGAAGCCGCCTAACGCAGCAGCCGCACTTTGTCAGGGACCCTGGCGTGGTGGCATGAGGTGAGGACGGCGGCACGCTCAGTCAGTGATCTGAGGCCTGGATTGAGGGTTCCGCGCTGAGCGGTAACGCTCCCGGAACGGTCCGCGCGTAGGGTTCGGTTCGTGAGCAAGGCAGAGGGGGTCTGACCCGGTGGCGCAGCGGACCGCGGCGGCGAAAGAGACGGTCCGGTTCCGCCTGGGCTCACCGAGGGCCTGGGCGAGAGCGCTCGGCACGCTGGCGGTGCTGTCCTTCGCGGCCGTGATCCCGCTGAGCCTGCTATCACACCAGCTGGACAGCGGGGTGATAGCCGCGGTGATCGGCGTTCCCTGCGCGGCGGTGGGGATGGTGGTCACCCGGCGCCAGCGGGAGAACCCGCTCGGCTGGCTTTTTCTCGTTATCGGCATCTGCCTGTTCCTCAGCACAGTCGGCGCAGACTACGCGGTTCTGGCCTACCGCCTCGGATACCGCCTTCCCTTCGGCCCGGTGGCACTAGCGCTGGACGAGCTCTGGGGCCCCAGCCTGGTGTTGTTCACGGTCGCGATCTTGCTGTTCCCGGACGGCAGGCTGCCCTCGCGGTTCTGGCGCGGTGCGCTGCGGGCCTATGGCGTGTGGTTCGCGGCGCTGCTCGCCTCTACCGGCGCAGCGATGGGCGGCGCCCTGGCCGCGCACCCGGTCCGCGTCGACAACAACGGTGGCCTGACGGCCCTCGATGATCCGGTCGGCTGGTTCAACGCCGTCCAGGGCCTGCTCATCTTCGTACTGCTCGCGCTGTCGCTGGCCTTCATCGCCCGCCAGGCGCTCAGCTGGCGGCGTGCCACCGGCGAGCGGCGCCAGCAGCTGAAATGGCTGGCCAGCGGCGCCACCGTCAGCATCATCTGCCTGTTCCTGGCGGCGAACTCCAGCTCGTCGGGGAACGGCCCCACGCTTTGGGGCGTGCTGAGCAGCCTCGCATGGATGGGTGTCGCCGCGCTGCCGGTGTCCATCGGCGTGGCGATCCTGAAATACCGGCTGTACGACATCGACAGGATCATCTCCCGGACCCTGGCCTACGCGATCATCACCAGCCTGCTGGTCGGCATCTACGCGGGCCTGGTCCTGCTGACCACCCAGGTGTTCCAGGTCCACACCCCGGTGGCGGTGGCCGCCTCGACTCTTGCGGCGGCGGCGTTGTTCAATCCGCTGCGCCGACGCGTTCAGCGGGCCGTGGACCGCCGGTTCAACCGGGCCCGCTATGACGCCGACCAGACCGTGGCCGCGTTCGCGGCCCGGCTGAAAGACGCGGTGGACCTGGACTCGGTCCGCGATGACCTGGCCGGTGTCGTGCACCAGGCCCTGGAACCCGCCCACGTCTCGGTGTGGACCAGCCAACGCGATTGAGGCGGCTTCCTCAGGCTTCGCGGTCACACCATCGCAGCCACCTGTTACGAGGTGCAGCTGCAGTCCTGAAAGATCTTGATCCACAGGTATTGACAATTACTCCGCGTGACATAAGCCAGCACATTGAGGTTTTCTCAGCGACTTTCAGCTGATCATCTTGTGCTCGAATTGCGTGAGGACGAGGACTGACTTGGCGATGTCGCCGATCTGTGATGGGTCGGCGGAGAGGTGGCGGATGGCGCGCCATCGCTGGGACATGAGGGCGAAGGCGCGTTCTCCCTGGTAGCGGGCTCCGCGGAGCAGCATGTTGCGGGTTTTCGTGTTGATGTCGAGTTCGCCGTTGCTGGGTTTTTTCACGGGCACGAAGACTCCGGCGCCAGCGCCTTCGTAGCCGGAGTCGTTGAGTTTCTCGGGTCGGGATGGTGGTTGTTCTCGGCGGGGGTAGGCTGATTGAGGCAGGTGCGCTGGGGTGGCGCGGGTGCCGGGTTTGTGCGTGATTGCTGACGGGGCAGCATCAGCGGTGTCTTCCACACGCGATGACCGGAGTGCGCTGATGCTGCCGTCTTCGATGCTACGATGCGCGACTGGGGTGATCTGCTGGGCGAGCTGGCGCCGGCGTTCCGGCGCCGTTCCACGCCTGGCTGTTCGTGCTGCTCGCCTCGGGGTGATCCTGGCCGGGCGGCGCACGGTGGTGGCGATGGCGGCGGCGGCCGGGATCGCGGATCAGTTCCGGCGGGCGTGCTGGTTCTTCTCCGGCGCGGCCTGGGACATTGATGACCTCGGCCTGGCGGTGGCCGGCTGATTGTGAGTGCCTGGTGCCGGCGGGGCGCCGGTCACGGTGGCCGTCGACGGGACCTTCTTCGACGGTGGGGGCGCAAGGTGGCCGAGGCCCGGTGGGCGTATGACGGGTCTGCGCAGGGCGGGAAGAAGATCGCCTACGGGAACACCTGGGTGATCGCCGCGATCGTCGTCAAGCTGCCGTTTTGCTCTCGCGGCGGCGCTGCCGGTGTTGTTGAGGCTGTGGCGCGGCAAGGGCACGCCTGCCAGGTGGAGCTGGCCGCGGAGATGGTGAAGATCCTGGCCGGGGCGTTCCCCGGCCGCGCGGTTCACGGGGTCGGCGATGCCGCCTTCCACGGCAAGCCCCTGGTCATCGAGGGGACGACCTGGACACCCGGCTGCCGGCCAGCGCGGTGCTGGATGGGCCGAGACCGCCGCGCACCGGCAAGCGTGGCTGGCCTGGCGTCAGGGGCGCCCGGCTGGGCAAGCCCGCCCAGATCGCCGCGGACGCGCCTGGCAGGAGTGACCGTCACCTGCTACGGCGCCAGCGCGCCGTGCAGGCATCCGCCACCGCCGCGCTGTGGCACGGCAGCTTCGGCACGGCCCCCGGCCGTCTCGTCCTGGTCAAAGAGCCCGGCTCGGCCAGGCCCTGTGACCTGGCGATCTTCACCCTCGACACGGCAGCTGCCCCTGAGGCGGTCATCGAACGATACGCCTGGCGGTGGCCGATTGAGCCGTCGAATGCGGCCGGAAAGCAGATCATGGGCGTCGGCGATGCCTGCAACCGGTTGCCGCCGCGGTCGAGCGGACCGTCCCGTTCGGTTTCTGGTGCAGTCCCTGCTGATCTGCTGGTACGCGCGCTACGCCTACGATCCCGCCGATGTCGCCAGGCGCCGCTGCTATGCCCGTGGTACATCACCAAGACCGAGCCCAGCATCGCCGACATGCTCGCCAGGCTCCGCCGCGAGTTCCTCACCGCCGATTTCTGCCATATGGCCGGGTCAGACCCCACCCGGACAAATCCCCGACTACGCCTGGACTGTGACACCCTCGCCGCATAACTCGGAAACAGAGGCGAGGATCGGGACCTTTTTCAGGTAGGGGCGGGCCTCGGGGAGGACGAGCTGGCGGGCGGCGGTGATGTCGTGGGTGCTGCCGGGCAGCGCGGCGGAGACCCACAGCGGGATGCCGGAGGGACCGGTGAGGGCCTGGACGAGGCCGGCGTGGTGGTGCGCCTTCCCCGAGTACCATTTGTCTATTTCTGTGCCCTTTTTGCTGGTTTTCTTGTCGGCGCAGCGGTCGGAGGCGATGAGGGTGCCGTGGAGGATCAGGTAGGGAAGTCCCTGCTCAGCGACTTTCTCCAGGGTGTCGTGCAGGGTGGGGGCCAGTGCCCTGAGGACTTCGACGCCCTCGTCCTTGTACCGGTAGGCGGTGGCCTGCGAGATCCCGAAGCCCTGGCCGAGGCGGGAGAGGCCCGGCCTGTCGCGGAACCAGGCGAGGATGAAGACGGCCTGCTGGTAGCAGGTCAGAGCGCGGGTTCCGTTCCTGGTGCCGAGTTCCTTCCGGCGTTTCCTCAGGAGGTTCGAAACCTTGATCACGAGTTGGAGCGGGACGTCAAGAGTGACACGATAGGTGATCACGGGGAGCCTTCGCAGGGGCGGGAGCGTTGCCTGCGGCTTATGCATCTCGCCAGGCGAGGATCAGCGCGCCCAGGACCATGGCGATGGCTGCGTAGATGGCGAGCATTCCGAGTCCGCTCCAGGCTGACAGCCAGCATGACGCCGCGCCGGGGCGGCATAGCGGCGCCGTAGCGCTGAGCGAGTGGCTGACTATGTAAATCGGCAGGTAGGGCCTGATAGCGAGGTTCAGCGGCCCGCCTACGCAGACAATTCCGACTACCACGGTGATCGCCGCGGCGGTGTGCCGGATGATCGCTCCGAGGCCGAGTCCGAACAGGCCGATCAGGCTGAGGCTGGCTCCGGTGAGTACGATCGCCCGCAGGACACCGGGCTGGCTGAGGGCGGGCGCGGTGATGCCGTGGCGCAGGGTCATGCAGCCTGCGAAGAAGGACAGAAATGCTGCTGCCTCGCCGGTGATCAGCGCCACCGCACCAACGACCGCGGCTTTGGCCGCCAGGACCCTGAGCCGGCGTGGCGCGGCGGCGAATGTGGCGCGGATGGTCCCGGAGGTGTACTCGCTGGTTACGGCCAGTACGCCGACTACCCCGATGAGCAGCACGCCGATGAGCATGCCGACCAGCGTGTTGCCGACGAACATGCCGCCGCTTGTCGTGCTGCTGCTGCCTATTGCGAGGGCGATGCCCGCTGACGCGGCGACGGCAATGGCCAGGGTGAGCCAGGTTGAGCGCAGGCTGCGCAGCTTGATCCATTCCATCCGGGCCAGCTGCCGGAATCGGTATCTGCCGGGTGGCTGGTGGCTGGTGTGGGCGGTCATGACATGTTCCTTGCCTGGTACTGGGCGCTATCGCCGGTGAGTTGCAGGAAGGCCTCTTCGAGGCTGGGCGCCCGGCTGGCCAGCTCAGCCGCCGTGGTGTCGGCCAGGAGCCGTCCCTGGCCGATCACGACCAGCCGGTCGGCCATCAGGGCCATTTCGCTGATCAGGTGGCTGGAGACCAGGACTGCCCGGCCTTCGGCGGCCAGTGACCGGAGCAGGCCGCGTATCCAGCGGATTCCCTCCGGGTCCAGGCCGTTCACCGGCTCGTCGAGCAGCAGCACGACCGGGTCTCCCAGCAGCGCCGCGGCGATGCCGAGACGCTGCGCCATGCCGAGCGAGAACTTCCCGGCCCGTCTGCCCGCTGCGGATTCCAGTCCGGCTATCTCCAGGACCTCGGCGACCCTGGACTGGCTGATGGAGTTGCTGGCCGCCAGTGCGGCCAGGTGCGCGCGGGCAGACCGTCCCGGGTGGAAGGCCCTGGATTCCAGCAGTGCTCCGGCCTCGCGCAGCGGCCAGCGAAGTTGACGGTAGGCCTGGCCGCCGATGCAGGCGTGCCCGGCGTCCGGGGCGTCCAGGCCGAGGATCATGCGCATGGTGGTGGACTTGCCTGATCCGTTCAGGCCCAGGAAACCAGTCACGGCACCCGGTGGCACGTCGAAGCTGAGCCGGTCGACAGCGACCGTTGAGCCATAGCGCTTGGTCAGCCCGCGGACCACGATCACCGGCCTGCCTCCTTTCGGCCCTGGCTCGCGCGCAGCGCGGCGGCCAGCCATTCAAGGGCGCGCTGCACCGACGGGAACGGGCCGCGGCCGCTGATGACGGCCGTCAGCTCCCAGTAACGTTCGATCCGGGGATCAGTGGCGGCTTCCAGCTGAGCCAGCAACTCAGCCCGGCGCTGGCCGCCGGGGGTGCCCGCCAGGATCTGCGCCACGATCCGGGCCGCTTCGGCAGACTCAGGCGGCACTCCCCGCTGACAGGCCGCTTCGGCCTCGTCCTGCGCACGCTCGACGTCGACCAGCCAGCGGCCGGACTGGATCTGGACGCCGATGCCAGCGACCTGCCGGACCTGCTCGCGGAAACCCCTGTCTGCTACCAGCTCAGCGAGATCGACCCAGGCCTCGACCTGCTCGGCCGAAGGATCGTCCGGCAGATCCGGCGCCGCGGCCCAGCGCGCAAACCTCGCCGGGCTGGGATCCAGTCCGCGGAAAACCTCCGCCGTGAAGTCATCGATGATCTGGCGCCGCTCGGCCGCGGACAGGCGCGCCAGTTTGTTGATCATGCCCATCTCCTCGCCGTCGGCAGAGCGCTTCACCACGGCGGCCACGACTGCCCGGCGCAGCCGCAGGGCCCGGATCTCGGTCTCCAGCGCCTCCAGGTGGATAGCGGCCACCTCCGCGGCGGTGACCTGGCCGCCCAGTACGCGCCGGACATTGGCCAGGCTCACGCCCAGCTCTCGCAAGGTCGTCACCAGTTCCAGCCGGGCCACGCACGCCGCGTCGTACAGCCTGCGATCACCGTCAGTCCGCGAGGCCGGCGGCACCAGCCCGCTATCCGACCAGAACCGGATAGTGCGCACCGGCACTCCGACACGTCTGGCCAGCTCACCGATCGTCAGAAGAGGTCCGTCGTTCTCCATGGCGTCAGTCTGGCTCCTCCAGTAACTGGAGGAGCAAATCCCCAGCACCCGGTAGCCGCGGTCCAGGGAATCCAGCAGGCAGCCCCTCCGCGAGGACGTAATCGGCAGCACCCGGACCTGCCGACCGACGACAGCGCGCCTCCGCCCTAATCCAATACCCCTACAAGATGATCACGTAAAGTCGCTGAGAAAACGGGGGGGGGGGTGAGATAGGGGGGGGGGAGGGGGGTGGGGTGGGGGGGGGGTGGGGGGGGTGGGGGGGGGGGGGGGGGGTGGGTGGGGGAGGGTGATGGTGGGGGGGGGGGTGGGAGTATGGGGGGGTGCGTGATGCGGGAGTTGTGGGATGAGAGGTAGAAAACTGGCACGGGATTGATGAGGGTGCTGTGCTTGAGCAGAGGTACTATTGCGGCTGAGTGCAGAGGGGTGGGAGCGCTGATAAGGATAGGAGGCGGGTGGGTAGCGAGAGCGCGGAGATTCGCGCAGCGTAGAGAGAGGAGTACAGCTGTACGAGCGGGTGCGGGATGAATGCGAAGGCGAAGGCGGATGTGTGCACCGGCTGGCAGCGCGACGGCGGGCGGCGGGCGTCGGGGTGAGGAGGTCGCGACGCTAAGGCGATCTGGCGCTGGCGTGCGGCTGATGCGAGGAGCGAGCTGTGTGATGGAGTACGTGGACTACTGGCGGATGTGGTACTACTGCTGGAGGGCGCGGGCTGAGCGTAGCTGGTAACCCGCCACGCGGAGCTGGGAGGGAAACGGACCGGCTCGACGCCAGTGGCTGGCCGGCTGGCGGAGATGGGCTGCTGCGCGTGTTGTCCCGCGGAGATCCGGGCGCTGCGGGACTGACCCGCACGAGGCTGCAGCTGGTGCGACCGGTGGGAGTGGCAGCGGCTGGAGAAGCTGCTGGAAGGCGCTGGTAAGCTGTATCGGTGTGCACTCGCTGGCGAAGGTAGTGGCCGGGCGATTTGGAGGCGATCGCGCGGCGAGCGCGACCGAGGGCCTGGCGGCCTGGCGCACCCGAACGTAAGGGCGGGCGCGCGCGTGAGGAGGCTCGGCGGCATGGCCTCGGCGATCACCATCCCATGCTGATCCGCGTCCACCTGGACCACATCACGCTCCTGGACCGGTGGTGCGGTGGTGAGGACGAGATAGAGGCCGCCCTGGACGCCATCCCCGCCGCCTGGGGCACCGATCCCGGCGGTGAGACCGGCGACGCAGGCAGCGGCCCGGACCCCGCAGTCCTGCCCGCCGCGGAGCGGCTCGCGGAGATCCCCGGCGTCAGCCCGGCCCTGGCCCGCGCGATCATCGCCGAGACGGGCCTGGACATGACCCGCTTCCAGACCGCTGACCACCTCGTCTCCTGGGCCGGCCTCGCCCCCGTCGCCCGCCAGTCCGGGCCCAGGAGCCGCAAGCCGAAGAAAGGAAAGGGCGACGCCTACCTGCGCGGCTACTGCACCCAGGCCGCCAACGGCGCCGCCCGCACCGACACCTTCCTCGGCGAACGGCTCCGCCGCCTGTCCAGGCGCCTCGACGGCAACAGGGCCAGGTGCGCCGTCGCCCGCTCCATCCTCGTCATCGTCTGGCACCTGCTCGCCAGCCCCGACGACAGGTTCGCCGACCTCGGCCCCGGCTGGCACCAGCGCAAAACCGACACCGACCGCCGCACCCGCAGCCTCATGAACCAGCTCCGCGCCCTCCACCCCGACGCCGACGTCAACATCACCATCGTCCCGGGAACTGCCGCCTAAAACCAAAACCGCCCCTGACCAGGCCCGCAGCCCAAAGTGCCACGGGCGTTAAACCATGCGCATTTGGTGGCTGAAGGTACCTCATTGAAACTTACCGAAGATCGCAGGGCCGTACCGGACCAATGAGAGTCTCATTGAGAGTATCTTATGAATAGGTTCTTCTCTGTGGACCGAGGGTGCAGGATGAAGGTGGCCCTGATGCGAGGTCGGCCGGCACGGGCTCCTCTTGGCCGAGGTTATCGCGAGCGGGGTAGCCGTCACGGGGTTCGGGATAGTTGAAATCGGTCCCTCCGCAGTACTGTCAGCTGTCCGCCAACTGGTCGATGCGGCTACTAAAGCTCCTGAGGAACGCGAGAACGATAAGTCTTCGCAATACTGATTGTTTCCGGCATGAGGTCCGCGAGACGACATAGCCATTCTATTAGGGTTATCGCCTCGTACCCTGACCCGTTAACGGGAACGCAGAGCGGGTGACCGGGTTCTGCGGAGTGGTGCGAGCTGCCATCACCTGGGGCTTTGAGCGGCGGATGCTAGCTCAGCTTCTTCCAGGTGCGGTACGCCCAGAATGCGGCGTCGCGGGTGCCTGCATCGGCCCAGGACTGGGCCGGGTTGAAGTGCGGGTCGCCGAACGTGGCGATGATGACGCGGGACCGGGCAGCTTCGGGTAGCAGGGAGGACACCCGGTAGGCAACGTCGGCCCCCTGACCGTACCCAGCGAGCACCAGGGGCGTCCGGGGGCACCACGACCGGAGCGTGGCGTAGATAGCCATGACAGCCGCAACGCCGTGTGACACGCTCCTTCCGTAGGCCATCTTGTACCGCGGGTCCGGCCACCGGACCGCGGTTGCCGGGTAGCTGACGGGCTCAGAGCCCATGCCGGGCACCAGGTCCTGCAGGTCATTCCTCATCGACAGGATGATCTTGCCGTACCCGTAGTAGTCTTTGGCTGTCTCGCCGCTGCCGCGGATCCCGAAGAACACCAGCGGCGGGCAGGCGGGGACGGCGTTCTGGCTGCTGATCCGCGCGCGCAGTTCTGAGTATGAGGGGCCGATCCCGGCCCCCGCGACGACCCCGAAACCGACCGCGGCTGCGGTTACCAGTATTCCCAGCGCTGGCAGCAACTGCGAGCCGGGTTTCCTGTGCACGGCCATCCCTGGGTTAGTCCCGGATTTACCGGGTAGACGCGCCGGGGCTAGCTAGCGGATTACAAGCCGCTGGAAACATCTCGGTAACCGGCTGCCGTTATGTCCGGTAAATGCCGCTCAGTGACGGATATCCGGTTCAGGGCAGCTGTCTTCCCTTCGCCGGGATCGGGTAATTCACGGGTTGGCGCTGGGTTAATTAGCCCCCAGGCCGCCGCGACGTGACAGATGATCTGCGCCGTTTAGCAACCTGCCCGGGGCAACGCCACTGAAGCGCATAGTCGGCAGGGAGGATGGCCTGGACGAGGGCCGGTCACGTTGCGTGGTCGCCACTGGTTGGCGGTTTGCGGGTGCCGGGAAGGCGGGCATGGGCGGCTGGGTCGGCCGCGATCGGACCGGGCCCGCGATCCGGCCCGGTGGACTCGCCGGCTGAACGCATGCGCAGGCGTTCGACGAGGGTTTCCATCCGGGTGATTTCACCGGTAACCCGTTGCAGCATCCGGTCAAGGCCGGCGGGCGGGAATGTACCCTGCTGACGGCAGTACTCGGTGAATCCGTGCACGATGGCGGCCGGCCTGCGCAGCTGCAGGCATGTCTGCTCCAGGTGCCCTGCCATGTCAGCCGCCGACCTGCGCGCCGCGGCTTCGGCCGCATGGCTGGCCTGCAGCCGCCCGCGCATCCTCGCCGCCGCCATGCCGTACCGCCCGTGCTCCCGGCCGGCGAGCACGCTCAGGGATGCCATCACATCCCACGGCCGCCCGACCGCGCCCTGCCCGGCGTCTGCGGCGAGCCTGGCAGCCTCGCGCAGCGGCCGCAAGATCGCCCGCGTCGCGGCGAACGCCGCGGCAGCCAGCAGGACCAGCACGGTGCCCGCCGCGGCCGCGTAGCCCGCGGCAGGCCGCCCGGTACCGGGCAGTCCTGCCATGACTACCAGCACGCCGGCCGAGCCATGCCCGGCCGGCCCGCTGATGAGGTACCTAAGGTCATCAGGCCCGAACACGAACAGCATGCGCTGCGCCCGGTAGTGCACGGCCTTGATGACGACCTGCCAGCGCCCGCCGCTCTCTGAGCCGGGCACGGTGACCGGCCCGGTCAGGTGCGCCGCGAGCCACGACTCGCTCGCTGGGATGGCCGGGCCGCCGGCGCCAGCCGGGGCCGGGATCAGCACCTGCCCGGTCACGCTCAGCAGCTCCATGCCGCAGGGCTCGGGCGGTGCCTGGCCCGGCACCGCGCCGGATTCGGGCACGGCCACCGGGCCGTGGCCCAGCAGGCTGCTGGCGCAGGCCCGCAGCCCTTCATCAGCCTGCCGCATCACATAACCGTCGGCCGCCTGCACACAGACGGCGCCGATAGCGGCCGCGCCGCACGCCACCAAGCACACGGCGACGCATGGCAGCAGCACCCGCAGCGGCACCCGGATGCGCACACCCACGCATCTAGTCTCACCCCTGGCGCCCGTCAGGAAGCCTCTGAGACGGCCATGTTCCCGCCGGGGAGCCGGTTGGCGCGACGGTGGCGGATTTTCGGGCTGGAGCAGGGCTAGGCCCGCATAAGTGGCCGTCATGGTTTGACTGTCTATTGGGGTTTCTCGGGCCAGGGCAGCGGGATGTTGAGCAGGGCGAGGATGGTCCGCTGGACCTGGGTGAGCTGGTCCAGGATGATCCCGCTGGTGGTGTAGGTCAGGCAGAGCCCGTCGAAGGCGGCCAGCACGGCGCGGGCGGTGGGCTTGGCGGCACGGCCTTCGGGCAAGATGCCGGGCAGCGGCACGTCCGGGCCGAGGGCGGCGCGCAATTCGGCCTCGATGAGCCCGAAGATGAGCAGGGCGATGCCGATGACGGCGATGAGCGCCTCGATCCGGTCGTCGTTGTGCAAGAAGACGGGCCGGACCTTGAGGGTCTGCTTCAGGTCGCGGTGCCGCTGCTCGACGATCCACTGGTCTTTGTAGATCTTCAGCACGTCCAGGGCGGTCAGCGGGGTGCCGTCGCCGGGGTCGGGCAGGTTGGCGGCCAGCGCGTACAGCCCGTCGAGGCGGCTGGCATCAGCGATGGCGGCGGCGTTGCGTGCCCAGGTGATCCAGGGCTTGCCCGCCTTGGTGCCGGTGCGGACGGTGATCAGGCCGGCGGCCTGGCCGGTGAGGATCTGGGCGACGCGGGCGTCGACCTGTTTCCTGGTCTTGTAGTACCGGCCGCCGAGCCCGTTGCGGATGCGGCTCAGCGCGGCCTCGGCCTTGGCCAGGGCACGCTCGCGGGCGTCGGCGACCGAGGCCGCTTCCTCTGACGACCAGATGTAGGCAGCACGCAGGTCGTGCCGGGCGCCGGTATCTTCGCTGGTGACCGGGAACGGGCGCAGCAGGCCCTTCCAGATGTTGCGCTTGCCCGGCGGCAGCCGCCGCTCCCGGCAGGAGACATAGTCCAGCCGTTCTAGTGCGGCCAGGCCGCCGAGCGGGCCGGCGTCGGCGTCGAACCTGGCCGCCCAGCCGGTATCGGCGCGCAGCGGCACCACGAACCTCACGTGCGCGTCGTCGGCGGCGCACAGGTTCTCCAGGTGGCCCAGGCCGGAGTCGGCGACGATGACCAGGCCGGGCGGCAGCGCCGCGGCCAGCGTCTCGATCGCGGCCATGAACGCCGGCGGCTCCCCGGCCGAGCCGGGATGCGGCCGGAAGTACACCGGAACCCCGGCCGGGGCCGTGGCCTGCAGCGTCTTGACCTGCCGGCCGATGGTCCGGTCCGCGGCCCAGCCCTTCTCCACCACGGCGGAGCCGGGGTAGTGCCCGGCGAACCGGACCGCGGTCAGGTCCAGGTGCAGCCGGGAGGCATCCGCGACGGCGAACCGGCGCACCGCGGCCAGCAGCAGCTTGCCGCGCACCCCCTCAGCCGCCGGGGCCAGCGCCTCCAGCGACCGGCCCAGCCGGTCATCGTTCAGCAGCGCCGCCGGCACGCCCAGCAGCTCGGCGACCGCCGCCGAGGACGCCCACCCGGCAATGTCATACAGCGGCGCCGGCGAGCACAGCCGGCTCGCCGCCAGCACCGCCGTGATCTCCCCGTGCCCGGCCAGCGCCCGGCCCCGCCGCGGGATCACCGCGTCCACGATCCCGGCCACATCCAGGGCACGCAGGTAGTGCGCCACCACCAGCAGCGGCCCCACGTGCCGCCGGGTGCCCGGCGGCGGCTGGTGCAGCCGGGCCAGCCCGGCGGCCAGCTGCTCCAGCTGCCCGCCGGCCACCAGCTCATCCAGGCGGCCCAGGTTTGCCACAACATGCTGGCGCACCCGGCCGCCCTCGCGCCGGCCCTCGACCAGCTCCAGGTACTCGTAGCTGCGCCCGCCGCGGCGGACAGTCTTCACCTTCGGATACATGTTGTCACAACACTAGAAGGCCAGGCCGGGCCGCTGCCAGGCGACACGCCGGGCACAAGCCCGCTAACCGGCCCTAGTTTGCCACAACACGGTGACAGCAGCCCGCGCCGCTCCCGCCGCGAAGCCGCACGTCAGAACCCAAGAAAACGCTCACGCCAAGACCTTAGTAAGTGGAAAAGGGGTAGGCGCGGCTCGGGATGATGACGTATTTCGAGCCGGTCGCCTGCCGGCCGTAGCCGGCGATCGCTTCGAGGGAGAGCGTGCCCGGGAGTGATACTTGCGCTGTGTAGCTGCTGGCGAACGTAGTGGTGAGCCCGGCAGCGACCTGGTCACGCAGCTGCGCGACGCGCGCCAGGCCGGCCTTCTGTAGGAACGGCGTCAGCAGCCACCCGCCGATGCCCCAGGCCGTGCCATAGCTGCGGGTCAGCTCGGTCGGGCCGCGGTCAAGCGATCCGTAGATGTAGACCTGCTTGTGCACGGCCGACCCGTACCTGCTGTAGCCGCCCGCGGCGGCGCTAGCGGCGGCTTCCATGCCCGTGAGGATCTGGCTCGCCAGCGGGCCGCCGCCGATGGCGTCGAAGGCGAGCGTGGCACTGGTTGCCTTGAGCGCGCCGGTCAGCTCGGTCATGAAGCCGGCGGATGTCGAATTGCAGACATGGACGGCACCAGCCGCGCGGAGCATCGCTTCCTGGCCTGGCTTCCGCACGATGTTCACGAGCGGAATCTGCTGCTCGATGCAGAGCCGGCTGAGCATCTGGCCAAGGTTGGAGGCCGCGGCTGTATGCACGAGCGCGCTGTGATTCTCCGTCCGCATGGTCTCGACCATGCCGAGCACCGTCATCGGGTTCACGAACGAGGCTGCGCCGTCGATCGCCGTCGCCCCGGCAGGGAGCTCCAGGCACAGCGCGACGTTGACCGACCGGTACTGCGAGTACATTCCGCCGCCTGCCGCAGCGACGACCTTGCCCAGAAGAGCCTGCGCAGCCGGGGACTCGCCCGCCGCCACGACCGTGCCCGCGCCCTCGTTGCCGACCGGCATGGACGTCCCTACCCGGCCGGCCAGGCCGCGCATGGCGGCATCGGGGATGGGCGCGGTGACGACCGGGCGCTCAGCAGATCCGCTCGCCACTGCGGCAGCCATGTCAGCCCCGCCGAAGAGCAGGCCCATGTCTGACGGGTTGAGCGGTGCTGCCTCAACCCTGATGACGACCTCGTCTGGTCCCGGCTCTGACACCGGCACCATGTCCAGGAACAGCTCGAGCATCTGATCGGCTCTGACCAGCGATCGCAGCTGGAGCGCCTCGGCCGGAATCTCTGCGGACATAGGTGAGATCCTCTCAGAGCGCGCCGGCCAGCCGCTCGTAATCGCTCAGCATGGCTGACAAGATATGCCGTGTTTCACGAGACCGTCTATATGCACGTAACGGCAGCCAGAAGGGAAGGCGGGGGCAATGTCCGGCGCGCAGCTGTATGACACCATCGGAGCCACTTACACCGTGACGCGGCGCACCGAGCCGCGGATCGCCGCGCAGGTCTGGGCTGCGCTCGGCGATGCGCGGACCGTGCTGAATGTCGGGGCCGGCACCGGGTCCTACGAGCCCCCCGGCCGCGACGTCACCGCGGTGGAACCGTCGGCGGTCATGCGGGCGCAGCGTCCCGCCGACGCAGCGCCGTGCGTGGCTGGCACCGCGGAGAGCCTTCCGTTCGAGGACCAGTCCTTCGACGCCGCGATGGCTTTTGCCACCATCGATCACTGGACCGACCCGATCGCCGGGCTGCGCGAGATGCGGCGCGTCGCGCGCCGCGTGGTGGTGTTCACGAACGACGCCAGTGACCCTGATCGATTCTGGCTGAATCGCGACTACCTGCCCGAGCACAACAACCTCTGGGCCGGCCGGCCTTCCCTGACCGAGCTGGCCCGCGCGATCGCAGCCCGGACCGAACCGGTGCCCATCCCGTGGGACTGCGCTGACGGCTTCTACGAGGCCTACTGGCGCCGGCCCGAGGCCTACCTCGACGAGAATGTCCGCCGCGGAATGTCGATCTGGGCCAGAGTAGGTTCGGACGCCGAGCAGCGGGCAGTGCACAGCCTCCGTGACGACCTCGCATCCGGCCGGTGGGCCGAACGCAACCGCGACCTCCTCGATCTCGACGCAGCAGAGCTTGACAGTCGCCTGCTTATCGCCTGAACCCGCCACAGCTGGATACCACTTCGCTGCCCGAGGCCACGGGCGTTCCAGGCCTTGGCTCGTACCGGTCAACGGTCAGCTTCAAAGCCTCACTCCAGCATCTCGCGGATGCCGTGCAACTGCGAGGGCTCCGGCATTGCGACCAGCACGATCACGCTCGTTTACGGCTGGTCGCAGGGTCGGGACAGCCTCCCGCGAGTGCTCGTACTCAGAGCTGTAAGTCGCTTGCCGCCGTTCTGATTGCCCAGAGGCAGTTCGGTCCTGAGCAGCGATGGCGCGCAGAGCAGGCTGATCTGAGCAGTCAGATAAGGCTGGAGACGCCTGCGCTGTGCCGTTCGCTCGTTTTAGCGCCGTTCCAGCGCCCTTCCAGCGGTGCGTGCCACCGTGGCGGCACAACGACCGCAACGGGGGGGCACGACACGTCCTCCCGGACGCTTATGTGGGAGGACTCAGCAAATGATGCGAGCGACAACCCCGAGGATTGCCATCGCGCGGGGCCGCGGTGGTCGCGGCACCTGTGGCCATTGGCCGCGCTTGTGGCCGCCGGGACCGTGCTGCCGGTGACGGCCGGCGTCGCCTCGGCGGGTGTGCGCGACTCGGCGTACCGGCAGGTGAACCTGCGCTCTGATGTCCCCGGTCTCGCCGCCGTGACAGACCCGGATCTGGTGAACTCCTGGGGAGTTTCCGCCTCTCCGGGCACCGACCAGGCACCGGGCGGAGCGCTGTGGGTGTCGGACAACGGGAAGGACAAGACCACCCTTTACACCTCGGGAACGGCCACGACCGTCAACAAGGCTGGCCTGATCGTCACGATCACCTCTGGCGCTCCGACCGGCCAGGTGTTCAACGGCGACGCGAACCCGAACAACTTCGTCGTGCATGACGCCGCCGGCCACTCGGGTCCGGCGGCCTTCATTTTCGCCTCGGAAAACGGCGGGATCGACGGCTGGAACCCCAACGTCGGCGTGGCCGCAGGCGCTAACCCGCCGTCCACGGTGACAGAGGTCGCGCGTGACAACGGCGCCAACGCGGTCTACAAGGGCCTGGCACAGGCCCAGGCGTCGGATGGCAAGACCTACCTATACGCCACCAACTTCCGGGCCAGGCGGGTCGAGGTCTACAACAGTGACTTCAAGCCGGTCGAACTGCCCGGCGGCCTGTTCGTGGACCGCCGGCTTCCGGCCGGTTACGCGCCATTCGACATCGCGGAATTCGGGGGCAAACTCTACGTGACCTATGCGAAGCAGGACGCAGGCCTCGAAGATGACGTGGCCGGGCCGGGCCACGGATTCGTGGACGTCTTCACTAACGACGGTGCGCTCATCCGCCGGCTGGTCACCCGGGGCGCGCTGAACTCGCCATGGGGGCTCGCCCTGGCCCCGGACAACTTCGGCAGGTTCAGCGGAGCACTGCTCGTCGGCAACTTCGGCAATGGCCACATCAACGCCTACAACCCGGACACCGGCGCGCACCTGGGTCAGCTACGCAGGGCCAACGGCCAGCCGATCGCCATCGAAGGCCTGTGGAGCCTGCGTTTCGGCAACGGGAACGCCGCCAAGACCAACGAGCTGATCTTCTCGTCCGGGCCAGATGACGAGACACATGGCCTGCTCGGAAAGCTCGTCTTGGCTAGCTGAAATAGCCTTGGTGCGGAGCTGCAGCAGGCCCCGCAAGCTGGCGTCTGGCCGGGCCCGCTCGCGGCCCCGGCCAGACGCCTACCGGTGCCCGCCTATTCGTGCACCCCGCCACCGTCATGCCGACAGTCGCGGCATCAATCACACGGACTCAAACACATAGCGGGAGGGCCGATGCCGGGCAGCGATGAGATCCAAGACGTTCAGCGGACGACATGGGCCGAGCTCTCTGCGGGCTGGGAGAAGTGGGACTCGGTCATCATGGATCAGCTGGGCCCGGTCGGCGCAGCGATGATCGGGCGTCTCGGCATCGCCGGTGATCAGCAGCATCTCGACATTGCCGCGGGCACTGGCGAGCCGGGGCTGACCGTCGCCAGGCTCGCGCCGGGGGGACACGTCGTCCTGACCGACCTTGCGGCTGAGATGCTCGACATCGCGACGCGGCGAGCGGACGCGCAGGGGATCACCAATTTTGAGACCAGGGTGTGCAGCGCCGGCGACCTGCCATTCGGTGACGCGGCGTTCGACAGTATCTCGGTGCGCTTCGGGTACATGTTCTTTCCCGACGTCGCCGAGGCGACCGCCGAGTTCGCGCGCGTGCTCAGGCCGGGCGGACGTCTGTGCTCGTCGGTATGGGCCGGACCCGGGCAAAACCCGTGGACGACGATCGCCATGCAGGCAATCGCGGCGGAGGCGGTGATGGCGCCCCCCGGCCCGGACGGGCCGGGTATGTTCCGGTGCGCTGCCCCGGGATACGTCAGTGCCCTGTACGAGGCCGCGGGGCTGCGCGACGTTGCCGAGTGGGACGTCGGCGTCGAACTCGTGACGGACTCGCCCGCGCAGTACTGGGAGATGATCAGCGAGCACGTCTCGCTCGCAGTTGCGGCGCTTGCGCAGGTCGGCGAACCGGCGCGGGAGCGGATCGCGAAAGCCGTCATCGCCAGGGTCAGCACCTACGAAGAAGACGACGGCAGGGTAAGGATTCCGGGCGTGGCCCGCTGCATCGCCGGCACGAAGTAGGGACGCCCGGCCCGGAGCGTCTGCGCACAGTTGCCGAGCCGCCGCTCTTGGGCTCTGAGAGGAAGCTATGAGCGGGCGCTGACGGCTTCCCGGATGGCCGCCCTCGGCGACCTGGACTTGGCCCTGAACTTGCTCGTAGCCGCCGCCTCCCGCTGCTACTGGGGCAACCTGCGCGCGGAGGGACGCGCCGTGATCCTCGCGGCCGACGCGATCGCGTCAGACTCTGACGATCATCGGATGCTGTACATCCAGGCCTGGGCGGCGCCGATCGAACGTGGCGAGGTCGTGCTGCGCGAGTTCGACCGTGCCGAAATTCAAGCCGACGCCGCGGCGCTCTTTCGCCAGGGCATGGCGGTATGCCTCGCCGGAGGATTCGACCGGGCGGCGCCGCTGCTGGCCGCGTCCGCGCGGCGGTTGCGCGAGCAGGGGCGACTGCGCCTGCTCGGGCAGGTCCTGTCGCTCCAGGCCTGGGCGGCGGTCCAGGTGGGCGACTTCGCCGTAGCCGTACCTGCGGCTGAGGAGGCCCGACGGCTTGCATCCGAACTCGAACGTCCCGAGTCGAAGACCGCAGCCCAGATCGCGGAGGCACAAATCGCGGCGCTCCGCGGAGACCGGAAGCGGTAGCGGAACTCACCGCCCAAGCCGAGATCGTCGCGCTGCCGATCGGCGCGCCGGGCCTGCTCAGCCCGGTGCTGTACGCCCGCGGCACGCTCGAACTCGGATACGGGCGGCACGCCGAGGCCTACGAGCATCTGCGCCGCATCCATGAACCAGGCGACCCGGCGTGCCATTATCTGAACACCCGCCAGATGATCGGTGATTTCACCGAAGCCGCGGTGCGCGGCGGCCACCGGGACGAGGCGCTGGCACTGGTGCGGGAGCTCGAACCCCTGGCACGCCGGCCGCCATCACCATGGTTCGGCCTCCATTTGCTCTACGCCCGCCTGCATCTGGCTACCGACGACGAGGCCGGGCCCGCCTTCGAGGACGCGCTGGGCCGGGACCTGTCCGCGTGGCCGGTGGTCCAGGCGCGGATCAAGCTCGCCTACGGCGAGTGGCTGCGGCGACACCGTCGGCAGGTCGAGTCACGCGCCCCGTTGCGAACCGCCCGCGACGCGTTCGACGCGCTCGGGATGAGTCCCTGGGCCGAACGGGCCCGCCAGGAGCTGCGCGCCGCGGGTGAGAGCAGCCAGCGGCGCGAACGCGACTCGCTCGACGACCTCACGCCCCAGGAGTTGCAGATCGTCCAGATGGTCGCGCAAGGGCTCAGCAACCGGGTCATCGCGGAACGGCTGTACCTCTCGCGCCGTACGGTCGAGTCGCATCTGTATCGCGTGTTCCCCAAACTCGGCGTGAGCTCTCGCGCGCAGCTAGTCAGCGTACTGGGGCCAAGGCTGGGGACTGCCATCGAAGCGCTTCCGCTCGGTGATCGCCGTCGGCAGCAGTTCGGCCCGGTATTTGCTGGCGCGACGCTATAGTCCATTATGTCTAGCGAAATACTCGGCAAAGCCATTCCGTTATACCAGTTGCCCTCGATAGAACCCGGAACGGAGGTCATGGTGCCCACCCCGGCCCCCTTGCGTCTGGCGGTTGCTCTCGACGGCGCTGGCTGGCATCCCGCCGCGTGGCGCGAGCCCGACGCGCAGCCGCAGCGGTTGTTCACCGCCGGCTACTGGACCGAGCTGGCTCAGCAAGCCGAGCGCGGCCTGCTGGACTTCCTCACCATCGAGGACGGACTGGACCTGCAGTCCGACGACCGCTTCCGGGCGGATTCCCGCACCAACCGGGTCCGGGGGCGCCTGGACGCGGTGCTGATCGCGGCCCGGGCCGCTCCCGCCACCCGGCACATCGGCTTCGTGCCGACCGCGATCACCACCCACACCGAGCCGTTCCACCTGTCCAAGGCCATCGCCACCCTGGACTACGTGAGCGGCGGCCGGGCCGGGATCCGGGTTCAGGTCGGGGCCCGGGCCGGCACGGCGGCCCACTTCGGTCGCCGGGAGATCCCGCCACTGGAGGCGGACCGCCTCGCGGATCCGGACGTGCGGCAACTGATCGCCGACCACTTCGACGAGGCGGCCGATTACGTGGAGGTGCTGCGCCGGCTCTGGGACAGCTGGGAAGACGACGCGGAGATCCGCAACGTGGCCACCGGCCGCTTCATCGACCGGGACAAGCTGCACTACGTCGACTTCGAAGGCCGCTGGTTCTCCGTGCGGGGGCACCAAGGCCGCCGCCGTCGCCCGCCGGCAGCGCCTGGATGAGCGGGCCGGCGCCGAGTACCACAGCGACGCCCGTATCTTCACCGGCACCGCCATCGGCCTGGCCGATTTGCTGCAGGAGTGGCAGGCCGCGGGGCTGACCGGCTTCCGGCTGCGCCCGGCCGCGCTGCCGCACGACCTGACCCAGCTCACCGATCGTCTGGTCCCCGAGTTGCGGCGCCGATGCCTGTTCCGCGCCCGCTACGAGGCGGACACGCTCCGGGGGCTGCTCGGCCTGGGCCGCCCCGCTAACCGTTACGCCGCCGCCTGAGTCTCCGAGGACACAAGAACCATGACCAAGCAGATTCACCTGGCCGCGCATTTTCCCGGCGTGAACAACACGACCGTGTGGAGCGACCCCGCCGCCGGCAGCCATATCGAGTTCGACTCGTTCCGCCAGTTCGCCCAGACCGCCGAGCGGGGCAAGTTCGACTTCCTGTTCCTCGCCGAAGGGCTGCGGCTGCGCGAGCAGAACGGGCTGATCTACGACCTCGACGTGGTCGGCAGGCCCGACACCTTCACGGTCCTGGCCGCCCTGGCCGCGGTGACCGAGCACATCGGGCTGACCGGCACGATCAACTCCACGTTCAACGAGCCGTACGAGGTAGCCCGCCAGTTCGCCAGCCTCGATCACCTCTCCGGCGGCCGGGCGGCGTGGAACGTGGTCTTCGACATCGCCGGGCAGTTCAACGTGCCGCGCTCCCCGCAGGGCCGCCCGGTGATCTTCCAGGCGGGCGACTCCGACGATGGCCGCGACTTCGCCGCGGCGTCGGCGGATGCGATCTTCTCCCGGCACTGGTCGCTGGAGGCCGGGCAGGCCTTCTACGCCGACGTGAAGGGCCGGCTGCCTGAAGTTCGGCCGTACCCGCGGCGAGTTGCTGATCCTGCCCGCGGCCACGTTCGTGCTCGGCGACACCGACGCCGAGGCGGCCGAGATCGCCCGCGACGTGCGGCGGGCCCCAGGTCTCGCCGCAGACCGCGCTGAAGTTCATCGAGCAGCTGTGGAACACCGAGCTGACCGACTTCGACGTCGACGGGTCCCTGCCCGCCTTCGACCCGGTGGTCAGCGACAACCTGATCTCCAAGGGCCGGGCCAGCGTCCGGCAGTTCGCCAAGGACCCCGTCGCGCTGGCCGCCGAGTGGCGGGCAAGGGCCGAAGCCGGGAACCTGTCCGCCCGGGAGGTGGTCATCGAGGTGACGGGCCGGCAGTCGTTCATCGGCTCGGCCGGGACGGTCGCGACGACGATCAACGAGCTCGTCCAGGCCGACGCCGCCGATGGCTACATCCTGGTCCCGCACATTACTCCCGGCGGACTGGCGCCGTTCGTCGACCAGGTCGTCCCGCTGCTGCAGGAGCGCGGCGTGTTCCGCGCCGACTACACCGGCACCACGCTGCGCGATCACCTCGGCCTGGCGCCGCTGGGCCGCGTCGGCGAGATCGCGGCGACCTGGGCCGCCTCATGAGGTTCATCACCATCACGCTGATCGTGCACGCCCCGGACCCGCTCACGGGCGCTCAGAAATCGACCAAGGAGCGGTTCCGGGAGGTAATCGGCAACGCGCGCCTCGCCGAGGACTACGCCACCCTCGACCACTTCTCTGGCGGTCGGCTCGAGCTGATCATCGGCAAGGGCAACGGCGCCGCCCGGTCCGACATCGCCCCGGTGCTGCGGCGCGAGATCCCCGATCCGCCGTGGGGCTGGGTCGGCGGCCCGCTCGGTGACGACGCGGTGCCCGCCCGGGCCGTCGCCGCTACCGGTTGAGGAGGAAGCCCGCATGCCCGCCACCCCGTTGACCGTCCTTGACCTCGTCCCGATCTCGTCCGGCTCGACCGCGACCCAGGCGCTGCGGAACAGCATCGACCTGGCCCAGCAGACCGAACGGCTCGGCTACGCCCGCTACTGGTTCGCCGAGCACCATCTCAACCCCGGTGTCGCCGGTACTTCCCCGGCCGTGGTGCTGGCACTGACCGCCGCCGCGACGTCGACGATCCGGCTCGGCTCAGGGGCGGTGCAGATGGGACACCGCACCGCCCTGTCCGCCGTCGAGGAGTTCGGCCTGCTGGACGCCCTGCACCCGGGACGCTTCGACCTGGGTCTGGGCCGCTCCGGCGGCCGGCCGCGCGAACCCAGGACACCCGCGCTGGCCGGCGGTGGTGCCGCCGCTACCGTGGTCGGTGGCCGGACCCCGAACGGACTGCTCATCCCGCCGCGGTTCTCCATCCAGCACCTGCTTGCCTCGCCTCGGTTCGCGATGCGGACGACGCTGCTGCAGCTGCCGCACGCGGAGCCGCAGAATTACACCGAGCAGGTCACGGACGTGCTCGCGCTGATCGCCGGGACCTATCGCTCTCCGGAAGGGGAGGAAGCCCACGTGGTACCCGGCGAGGGCGCGGCGCTGCAGGTCTGGATCCTCGGCAGCAGCGGTGGTGAAAGCGCCGAGGTGGCCGGCGATAAGGGCTTGCGTTTCGCTGCGAACTACCACGTCAGCCCGGCTACCGTGCTCGAGGCGGTGGACAGCTACCGGGCCGCGTTCCGGCCTTCCGCGGTCCTCGGCCGCCCCTACGTCAGCGTCTCAGCCGACGTCGTCGTGGGCAGCACCGAAGCCGCGGCACGGGAGCTGGCTACCGGCTACGGCGTGTGGGTGCGCAGCATCCGCACCGCCGAAGGCGCCATCGAGTTCCCCGCCCCCGAGCAGGCCCGCCGCCACGTCTGGAGCGACGCTGACCGCGAACTGGTCGCCGACCGCATCGACACCCAGTTCATCGGCACCCCGGGCCAGGTCACGGACCAGCTGGAACGTCTCCGCGACGCCACTGAAGCCGACGAACTGATCATCACGACCATCACCCACGACCACGCCGACCGCGTCCGCTCCTACCAGCTGCTCGCCGAGGAATGGGCCCGACGATAACCCCCAGTCTGGGTTCCTTTCCAGTGCGGCCTGCCGTGCAATGGCTGAGCCTTCCGGCTCAGAACTGGACACCGCGGGTGAGAGCCCCGTCCACCAGCAGGTTGGCGCCGGTGACGAAGCTGGCGGCCGGGCTAGCCAGGAACACTGCGGCCCGGGCGATCTCCTCCGGTCGCGCCATCCGCCCGGTGGGGTTCAGTCCCAGCGCCGCCGCGAACAGCTCGGGATTGCTCTGCTCGATGTTCTCCCAGACGCCGCCAGGGAAGTAGGTGTTGCCCGGAGACAGGCTGTTAGCCCGGATGCCCTTGGCCGCGAGCTGGTAGGCGAGGCCCTGCGTGTAGTGGATGATCGCCGCCTTCATGGTGCCGTAGGGCCCCGCGGCGAAGTCCACCTCGCGGCCTGACACGCTGGAGATCGTCACGATCGAGCCCGCCTCGCTGCGTTCCAGGTGCGGCAGCGCGGCGTTCACCAGGTGAACCGTGCCCATCAGGTCCACGTCGAAGCTCGCGCGCCAGTTGGCCTCCTCGTCCGGTATGGCCAGCGCGCTCACATTGGCCACCACGATGTCCAGGCCGCCCAGTGTGGCGGCGGTATCGCCGACCCACTGCCGCACGCTGGCCTCGTCGGAGACATCGAGGCAGCGCCCGGTCACCATGCTGCCCTGGCCGGTCATCTCCTCGGCCGCCCGGGCCACGTCGGCCGTGGTCCGGGCGCAGAACGCGACCGCGGCGCCCTCATCCGCGAGCGTCTCCACGATGGCCCGCCCGATGCCCCTGGTGCCGCCGGTTACCAGAGCGCGCAATCCCTTTAGTCTC
Source organism: uncultured Actinomycetota bacterium (assembly GCA_963753225.1). Taxonomy (GTDB): domain Bacteria; phylum Actinomycetota; class Actinomycetes; order Streptosporangiales; family Streptosporangiaceae; genus Palsa-504. The sequence goes on from CAVWBQ010000049.1 coordinate 199,755, forward strand.
AAGTCCACCTGCTACCTCCTCGCCGCTGCAGGACAATCGGATTATCCCGGACGAGGCATCCGCTGACCTACCGGGGCCCGCCGGGACGCCTCGCCGGCCGTCTTCTCGCCGCCTCGCCGCCTTATCGGCTGACGGTCCCGGCCAGTCCGCGTAGCCGCCGGTGCATGCCTTCGTATGCGTCCGCCGGGGGCAGCAGGCTCTTGCGCACCTTCGTGACCGAGCTGTAGTTGACGTCCACCACGTTTGCCAGCGGACACTCACTGACCTGGGTGAGCAACTGGTAGGCGTCGAGCCTGTCCAGCCCGTACAGGCCGCTCAGCCAGCCGACCATGCCCGCCTGGCTGATCCGCCAGGCGTCCTCCAGCGGCAGGCTCGACCCCACCACCATGAGATAGTCGTCGGTCTCGATCCGCGGCCAGGCCGGCCCCCGCCCTTGACCAGGTCCACGATGAGCCAGACATCCATCGCGCCCTCCACCGCCGTCCCGCACGACTCGCCCTCGCCCTGCCGGTAATGGCCGTCGCCGACGGAGAACAGCGCGCCAGGCACGTTGACCCCCAGGTAGCAGCTGGCGCCGGCGCGCATCTCGGGGGTGTCCATGTTCCCGCCAAAGGCGTCCGGGACCAGCGAGGACCGTACCTCGCCGGCGGCCGGGGCCACGCCGACCGTGCCCAGCATCGGATCCATCGGCAGGTCCAGCCGCAGGTCGCTGGCCCGCGCCTGGAATACAACGGTGCGCCGGTCCCGGTCCACCTCGTAGATCCAGGTCCGCTCTTCCAGTGGATCCTGCAGCGTGGCGGTGCGGTCCGTGCCCGTCAGGCCGCCGAACAGGGGGATGGTGCAGGACGCGCCCCAGTCCCGCGCCGGGCTGAGGTCCACGAAGTGCAACGCGAGCGTGTCGCCCGGCTCCGCCCCTTCCACGTAGAACGGGCCGGTCTGCGGGTTGACGAACGGCATCGTCAGCTTGGCGCTGGGCATGTCGGCCGGGTCCCGCAGGTTGCCGCAGAACGCGTCGTCCGTCCACAGTCGCAGCATCGTTCCCGGCTGGACCTTGCGGACGGGCGCGACGCCGCCGAAGGTGAACGCGTACTGGTCCCGGTCCGGACGGAACTCGATGACATCCATCGGCGGCTTCCTCTCCTGATCGTCTAGTGCTCTTTCTATCGCGATCCCCCCGCTGACCGGTAGGGAAGCCGGCCGCCTGCCCGGTCGCAGACAGAGCGGCACGCCGCGGACAGAATCATCAAACGTGGCTTGTCACGCGTGGGTGGCGGTCACGGCGGCCCGGACCGCGAGCAGGTCGTTTCTCTCGCAGGCGTAGTCCCGTGGCCGCGGGGTGTCGGGGTTCGGTGCGGCCGCGGGGATTTCTGGCGCGCTGATGTGCTAACCGCTGGGTCGATGGGCCGTTGGTCCGGCTAGAACCGGACCACCGGCACTTTGACCCAGAACCGCCGCCCCGCACCGCCGCCTGCACGCGGGGGGACACCGGGGGTTCTTCGAGAAAGCTGCCCGTCATGCGCGTTCTGCTCCTTCGGGTTTGCGGGCCAGGTAGCCCACGACGTTGATTTCGGCACGCAGAGGCAAGCCATCCCTTAGCTGCCCCCGTGCCTGCTCGACGGCTGCGCGATGGAACTCAGCCTCGCCGACGTTCTGAATGGCCTCATAAGCCGGGCCGGTGGCGGCCAGAGCGCGCGCGTATAGCTCCGGGTCCGCGAACTCCCAGGCGAACGGAACGTCCAGGCGCTCAATATCGAGGAATCCGTATGACTCAAGGAGCTGCTCGCCCGCACCAGGCCGGCCGAGCGACACCATCACAGCCTGGTTGCCGACCTTCTCCGCCGCAGCAAGGCGGAACGGTGCCAGCGCCCAGGCCCCTCCAGACGCCTTCAGGTGACCCCACACCGTAATCCCGGCGCGTCCGCCAGGCCTAAGGACCCGATGTATCTCGGCAACCGCCTCGGGCGTGGTGCCCCAGATTCCCCGGAAGCTGGTGACGACGTCGAACGACGCCGGATCCCACGGCAGGGCGTGCATATCGCCGACCCTGATGACGCATTCCGGGTTCCGGTCCCTGGCCACCGCGACCAGCCTGGCCGAGGCATCGATACCCGAGCAGGAAGCGCCGCGGAGGCGGGCCAGCTCGATTGCCAGCCCGGACCCGCACGCCACGTCGAGCAGCCGGTCTCCGGCATCGACGCCCAGCCGGTGGTGCACAGCGACGTACTCCCGGCAGTTGCCCGGCTCGCTGAGGGTCGCGAAGTCCACTGCCTTACGCCCCCAGCCCTCGTCCACCATCGCCCACTGGGGAAAGCCTGTGCCCGGCCTCGTCATTGCTGCTCCTTGCATCGCCTGGCCGGAGCTGAATGAGGCCAGCCGGCCGGGCCGCTGTCCGATGGGAACGGTCGCCAGCCGCTGATCATCACCCGGCGGGCCAAGCCAGAACCGGCCGTCATGGCGCCACTCGTAGGGGTCGGGCATGGACGCCGCTGGCTGCCGGCGCGTCTCGTTCACCGATCGTCTCACGGACATGGGCGGCGTTAAGGACGAGGGCACGAGGGGCGAGGTGACCAAAGAGTAATTTAGGTACCCCTAGAGCGCCGCCGAGATGCTCGGAGCTTTTGATGCTGGGATCGAGTAAGGAAGCGCGACTTGCGCCGCCGGCGCGGCAGCCAGCCGTCGATCCGCCATTTCGAGCCGGGGCGCCCGGGCAGCGCTAGGACGATCAGCAGCCCCACGGCCGACAAGATGAGGCCGAACGTCAATCCGACCCGCTCGCCGTAGCCCTTGCGCTCCGACATCCACGACGCGGCCGCCGCCGAGATCAGCCAGACGAACAGGAAGTACAGCGCATTGACGCCAATCATCTGGTGGCTCCGTAACCGGTCATGTTCCCAGGTACGCCTTCTGGACCTCGGGGTCGTTCTGGAGGCTCGCCGAATCGTTGGCCAGGGCCACGCGTCCTGTCTCAAGCACGTAGCCGCGGCTGGCGGCCTCGAGTGCCCGGTTGGCGTTCTGCTCGACCAAGAGGATCGCGACCCCGGAGCGGTTGATCTCGCCGATGGTCTCGTAGATCCGCTGCACCAGGATCGGGCCGATCCCGAGCGACGGCTCGTCGAGCAGCAGCAGCTTCGGCCGGGCCATCAGCGCGCGCCCGATCGCGAGCATCTGCTGCTCGCCGCCGGACATCGTGCCGGCCTTCTGGCCCTCGCGCTCCTTGAGCCGGGGGAAAAGGTCGTAGACGCGATCGAGGTCTTCGGCAATCTCGGGGCCGCGCCGCCGGTGAGCGCCCAGGTCCAGGTTCTCGCGCACGGTCATCCGCGGGAAGCAGTGGCGCCCCTCGGGGGCGAGCGCGATCCCGCGGATGGGTATCTCGTGCGCCGGCACGCGCGTGATGTCCTCCCCGGCGAATGTGATCGTCCCGGAGCTGGCCGGGGTCAGCCCCGAGATGGAACGCAAGGTGGTGGACTTGCCGGCGCCGTTCGAGCCGATCATCGTGACCACCTCGCCCGCGTCGACGGTCAGCGAGATGCCCTTCAGCGCCTCGATCGCGCCGTAGTGGGTATGAATGTCCGAGACCTCGAGCAGGGTCATCACGCCTGCTTTCCGAGATACGCCTCGATCACCCCGGGGTCCGCGCGGACCACGGCCGGCTCGCCTTCGGCGATCTTCTTCCCGTAGTCGAGCACGGTGACGCGCTCGGAGACGCCCATCACCACCTTCATGTCGTGTTCGATCAGCAGGATCGTCAGCTTCAGATCGTCCCGCATCCTCCGCATGAACTCCGTCAGCGCCTGGGATTCGTTCGGGTTCATGCCTGCGGTCGGCTCATCGAGCAGCAGCAGCTTCGGCCGGGACGCCAGCGCCCGGGCGATCTCCACCCGCCGCTGGTCACCGTACGGCAGGTGCGAGGCGAGCCGGTCGAAGACGGGCTCGCGCAGGCCGACGTAGGCCAGCAGTTCGCGGGCGTGCTCACGCGTCTCCCGCTCCTCGCGGCGAACCCGGGGTGACCGGAGGATCGACCCGAAGAGCCCGGCCCGCATCCGCGCATGGTGCCCGACCATCACGTTCTCGACGGCGGTCATCGCGCCGAACAGGCGGATGTTCTGGAAGGTCCGCGCGACACCGTGCTTGGTGATCACATCAGGACGCGCGTGCGTGATGTCTCGCTCGCCGAGCAGGATCCGTCCCTCGGTCGGCCGGTACAGTCCGGTCAGCATGTTGAACAGGGTGGTCTTCCCGGCGCCGTTCGGCCCGATCAGCGACACGATCGAGTGCTGCGGAACGTCGAACGAGACGTCGTTGACCGCGATCAGCCCGCCGAACGTCTTCGTGACGTGCTCCGCGCGCAGGACGCTGAGGGCCACGGCGGGCGCCGCAGGCGGGGGGGCCTCGGTCGAGCTCACGCCGCACCCCCAGGGGTGCCCGGCGCCTCCGCAAGCTGGGCGTCCACTGGGGCGACCTCGGCGGTGAGCTCGAGCCGGCGTCGCCGCTCAGGGATCAGGCCCTGCGGCCGGAGCAACATCATGATCACCAGCAGGAACCCGAAGATGCCGAACTCCACCTGGGTCAGCTGGAAGTTGAACCCCAGCTTGCCGGGGAGGCCGTTCAGGACGTCGGGAATCAGGTAGTTGTTGATGTAGCCAAGCGCCAGGCCTCCCACGACCGCGCCCCAGATCGACCCGAGCCCGCCGATGATCACCATGGCGAGGATGAAGATCGAGAACCCGAACGCGAACTGCCCGGCGTTGACGGTGGTGTAGTAGGTGCCGAAGAACGCACCCGACATGCCGCCGAACGCGGCGCCGATCGAATACGCGAGCAGCTTCGTCTTCACCAGCGGAATGCCCATCGACACGGCCGCGACCTCGTCCTCGCGCAGCGCGACCCAGGCCCGGCCCAGCCGGGAGTCACGCAGCCGCAGGTTGACGAACAGGACGAAGAGCAGGATGGCGAAGATCAGCCAGTACCACGGTCTCAGGTTCAGCAGGTTGAACGACCCGATCCCGGGGAAGTACGGCGAGTCGACCGCGCTGATGCCGAGATTGCCTGCGGTCAGCGTCATGCCGCCGCCGACTTGGATGCTCTGCCCGTTGACCGCCAGCGTGGCGATGATCTCGCCGAACGCGAGCGTGACGATCGCGATGTAGTCGCCGCGCAGGCGCAGCGTGGGCAGGCCGATCACCGCTCCGGCCGCGGCGCAGATGAGCGCGGCAGCGATCAGGATCAGGATGATGTTGAGGTGGACGCCAGGCAGCGTGCGCGTGACCGGCGAGACGAGCACGTGGATCTGAGCCTTGAAGAAGAACCCCGAGCCGAGCCACCCGAGCGAGTACGCGCCCAGCGCGTAGAAGGCGACGTAGCCGAGGTCGAGCAGCCCGGCGAACCCCACGACGATGTTCAGGCCGAGCGACATCACCGCGTAGGCCACCGCGATGATCGTCGCGTTCATGAACGCGCTGGACGGCGAGAACAGGAACGGCAGGACGATCCCGATCACGATGAGCAATCCCGCCAGCATCCGGCTCCACCGCCGCGGGAGCCGCTTCTCCACCGCCTCACGCCACTGGAGCAGCCGCGCGCGCAACTCGCTCATCCCGCCTCCCTCGTCTCCTCACCGAGCAGACCGCGCGGGCGCAGGACCATGATGGCGATCAGGTAGCCGAACACGACCGCCTCGGTCCACTGCGGGCCCAGCCGCGAATCGGACAGCGACTGGATGACGCCGATGATCAGCCCGCCGAGCACGGCACCCCGGACGTTGCCGATGCCTCCCATGACCGCCGCCGTGAACGCGATCAGCCCGGCCTTGAAGCCCTGGAAGTACCAGATGTTCGTCTCATAGAGCGCGTACACGAGCCCCGCGGCGCCGGCCAGCATGCCGCCGAGCAGGAAGGTGAGCGAGATCGTGGAGTTGACGTTGATGCCCATCAGGCGGGCGGCCTCGGGGTCCTGGGCGGTGGCGCGCATCGCCCGGCCTGCCCGAGTGGTGTTGATGAACCAGGTCAGCGCGAACACCAGCGGGATCATCACGGCGAACGCGAGGATATAACCACGCAGGATAGGTACCCCGCCGATGGTGAACACCGTCTGCTGCGAGTGGATCAGGTCGGGCACGCTCTGCGGTGAGCCCCCGCGCCAGAGCAGGCCGACGTTCTGCAGGATGAACGAGAAGCCGACCGCGGTGATCAGCGACGCGAGCTTGGGCGCGCTCCGCAGCGGCCGGTAGGCGACCCGCTCGATCAGGACGTTCAGCGACCCGGTCACGAGCATCGCGATGACCAGCGTCAGCAGCAGGCCGCCGACCAGCCCCAGGGCACCGGTGGTGAGCCCGAGCCCGAGCGTGGCCCACAGGCCCACGGCGGTGAAGGAGCCGATCATGAACACGTCGCCGTGGGCGAAGTTGATCAGCTCGATGATGCCGTAGACCAGGGTGTAGCCGATCGCGATCAGCGCCCAGATGGCGCCGTTGGACAGGCCTTCGGCGAAGTTGAAACCCAGCTTGGACAGATCGTGGTGGATCACCGCGTGGCCCGCCACGACGCCGGCCTGGTAGCCGTTTATCAGGTCGGTGATGCCGAAGTAGATGGGCAGCGCGGCGAGCGCCGCGATCAGGCCCCAGCGGCCGGCAAAGCGGCGAACCGCCGCGAGCGGGCGTGCCGCCAGCGTAGGTGGGCTAGGCGAAATCGTTGTGGTGTCCACGTGTTCCTGTGCAGTACGGCGGAGTGAGATGCAGCCTAGCGGTCGTGGAGGGGGCGCTGGGCGCCCCCTCCACGATTGCCTAACCTTGGAGGGTCTTGGTAGGCGTGATGGTCTTGACGAAGACCGGCTCGCCGTTGGGCCCGACCTTGTACAGGCCGTAGGACTTCAGCGTCGTGTCGCCGTTCTTGTCGAACCCGTAGGTGCCGAGCACCGAGTTACGCGCGGTGGTCGCGAACAGCGCATGCAGCACGGCCGACTTGCTGTTGCCCTGAGACCCGAGGCCCTTGATCGTGTCGAGCCCGAGCTTCATCGCCTCGTAGCCGTAGATCGCGTACGGGTCGGGATTCGAAATGCCGTACTTGGCCTTGTAGGCGGCGAGGAAGTCCTTGCCGCCTGGGTACGCGGCCAGGTCCAGGGTCGCGACCGTGCACTCCATCAGCGGGTAGAGCGCGGCCGGGACGCCGCCCTTGGCCGCGCTCGTGTAGGAGTCCGTGCAGACGCCGTCGCCGCCGAAGATCTTGGCGGTGGGGAGCGCCGAGTTGACGTCCTTGGTGATCTGGACCGCGCCGTTGGAGACGATGCCGGCGAAGAAGAAGCAGTCGGCTCCCTCGCCCTTGACCGTCGACGCATAGGAGCGGAAGTTGGGCGCGGTCGGGTCGACCCCGGTGTTGCTCACGATCGTGACCCCGTAAAAGCCCTTCTCCAGCTCGAGCAGCTTCGCCAGGCCGTCACCGTACGCCTCCTTGTCATTGGCGACGGCGACCTTGGTGCAGCCGGCCTGCTTCATCGCGGTCAGGTCGGAGGCGGCCTGGATCGAGTCGGTCGGCACGATCCGCAGGTAGGTACGGGTCCCGGTCGGGTAGTACTTCTGCGGCTCGCCGGGGAGGCTGGCAGGAGGAACGTTCAGGGTCAGACCGACGTACGTGTTCGCCGGGCTCACCTGAGGGAGTCCCGCCTGGTTGAGGAGCGGGATCGACACCTCGCTGGCGCCGGAGTTGAACTCGCCCATGTAGTAGACGGCCTTCGGGTCGGTCGCCGCCTTGCGCGCGTTGGCGGCCGTCTGACCCGGGTCCCACTTGCCGGCCGCCGCGGTCGAGTCGTCGAGCGACTGGTAGTTCACCGTCCACTGCCCGGCCTTGCCGCCCGCCTGAGATAGCGCGAGCTTCATTCCGTTGACCATCGGATCGGTCTGCGCGGTCGAGGCACCCTGCAGCGGGAGGCTCGAGTAGATGTCGACCGTGCCGCCGGACGCGCCGCTGGATGAACCGCCGCCGGCGCTACTGCTGCTGCCGCTACTGCTACAGCCGACAACTGCGAGGGCGATCGCGGCCAAGGCCGCGATCGTGGGAGTTCGTCTCATTATCTTCCTCTCGTTGATCTGATTGCCCGGCTGCCACGGAGCGCACCGACCGACCGGTCCGGGCTTCATCGCGATGCGACAGCCGAGGGATGAAAACAGTCTGACCACGTCCTTTGCGTCGGCTGCATCCTGCCGTTGTCGTCCAGGCCGGCCCGTAGCCGATCTGCCAGCGTGCCGCACCAGCAACCGGCTCAACCCCCCTCACGCACGGGGCAGGCTCAGTCGCTCCCCGTCATGCGTTCGGTCCCGCCGCGGTGAGCTCGTTCGGATCTGGCCGTTCCGGCACGCGGAAGAGCTTGCCAGATTCCGGTATCGCGGAGATTAACCTCAGGGTCACGAAAGGGTCACGGCAATAACGCCCGGGATCCACCCTGGTCGCCTGCTTCCGCGTGCATGCGACAATGAGGTCGTGCGATGTCCCGCCGTTGCCGGCCGCGCCACCACCTCACACCACCCATGAGCCATGCCGCTCCTCGTCCAGCGCCATCCGCGTCCTCTCCGTAGCTTGCGGGGCTGGTTTGCGCCGCTGATGCTGGCCGCGGCGCGTGCCCGGCGCCGTCCGGCCCGGTGGCTGCTGCCTGCGCTGGGTATCGCGCTCGCGGCGGCGTTCGCCGCGGGCGTGGCGGCGGAATCGCAAATCGCGAGCGACGAAAGCGCCCGGTCGGTGCTTGACCGGACATCGCCGCTAGCTACCGAGGTCCGCGTCACCTGGCAGGGAGCAGTCAGCCCCGGCGTGGCGGACCAGGCGCGGGCCCTGCTGCGCGGGCTCGGCTTGGGGTCGCAGACCGAGGTGGTGCTGATGAACCCGGTGCGGCTCACAGGAGTGGTCGTGCGTCCCGCCGCGGTCGCCCCGCTGGGCCAGTGGCTCCCCAGCCCGGCACTGGCCGGCGCGGCGCTGGGCCGGCTGGGGCCTTGCCGCCCGGAGCGCTGCCCGATGCTGCTGGCCGGGAGTGGTCCGGTCCCTTCGACCCTGGCCGCGATCGGCGTCCGTATCCAGGTCGCCGGCTCGGCGCCGCTGCGCTCGGCGGTCCCCCTCGGGTTCGTGCCGTCAGACGCGGGTGCCCCGCCGGTGCTCGTGACCGCAGATGTCGCCGGATTGGAATCGCTGCCGGGACTGAGCGGCCTGTACCGGACGTACAGCTGGCTGGCGCCGCTCCCCATCGCGAGGCTGCACGGGTGGCAGCTGGCCCGCGCCGAGGACCGGCTGGCGCGCTCGCAGGCCCGCCTGCTGCTGGCCGGGAGCCAGTTCAGTCTGAGCGCGCCGTTCACCACACTGGACGAGGCGCGTGCCGAGGCGAGTGCCGCGCCGCAGCGGCTGCTGCTCGCGGGGGGAGGCGCGATCGCGGCGCTGGCGCTGTTCATCGTCCTGGCCGGCGGCGGTCTTCGCCGCGATCAGCAGGCCGAGCTTGTCCGGCTCCGCAACGCAGGCGCCCGTACGCTTCACTGCGTCCTGTTTGTCACAGCGGAATCCGGATGGCTGTGCGCAGGGGCGCTGAGTGCCGGCGCGGCCGCAGGGATCGGGGCCGCGGCGCTACTCGCGAGGGCCCAGGGGGAACCGGCTGGCGCGATCCTGACGCACAGCCTGATCACTCCCGCGGGGGCGATAGCGCTGGGGGCCGGGTGGCTCGCGGCGACTGCGCTGCTCGCCACGCTGGTACTGGTGCGGAGCGCGAGGCTGATCGACCTGCTCGCGGTCGCGGCGGCGGCGGCCCTGGTGGCGACGCTGGTCGGGGGCACCGGCAGCGATCACGCGCTGGCACTGCTGCTCGCACCGCTGTGCTGTGTGGCCGTCGGGGTGCTGACGTTTCGCGCTGCGGGGATCGTGCTGCGCGGAGCCGAGCGCGTGGCGCGGGGCGGTCCGGTGCTCGCCCGCCTCGCGCTCGTCAACCTAGCCCGCTCTGGATGGCTGCCGGCGCTGGCCATCGCGTTCCTGGCCGTCGCCGTTGGTCTCGGCGGCTTCGCCCTCGCCTACCGCTCGACGCTGATCCGCAGCGCGGCAGATCAGGCGGCGGACCGCGTCCCGCTCGACGCTCTTGTCTCGCCTGGGCCGGATTTCCGCACCCCGCTCGAGCTGGCTCCGCCTCAGCGCTGGCAAGCGCTCGCGGCCGGCCCCGTGCTGCCCATCCGCCGGACCGAGGCGAACTATGCCAGTGGCGGGGGGACCGTGACGGTTCCCGCGCTCGGCGTTCCCGCCGACGGGCTGATCCAGATCCACGGCTGGCGGGCGAGCGACGGCTCGGCGCCGCTGACGGTGCTCGCCCGGCGCATCGTGCCGACAGGTCCGGTCCGGGTGCCTGGGCCGATGCTTCCGGCCGGCGCGCGCTGGCTGTCGCTGCGTGCTTCCTCTCCGGGCCTCGCGGTCGACGTGCTCGCCGACCTGCGCGATCCCCAGGGAACGATCCGGCAGGTGGCCCTCGGGACGGCCGGCCCTCGCGTCGCGTTCCTGCGTGCCGCCGTGCCGCCAGGACGGTGGGAGCTGGCGGCTCTGGAGCTCGACGAACCAACCGGTGTCGCCATTACGAACGGTCACCAGAACGGCGAGAACCCGGCCGCCGCAACTCAGTCTCACACGCGCGTTGCGCTCGGGCCGCTGCTCGCGCTGCCGGCCCGCGGGGGATCGCCGCTGCGCATGCCGCTCGGTGCCTGGCGCGGAGTAGGCGCGGCGGCTACGACTGCGCCCGTGCGGGGCGGTGCCGTCGCTTCGGTCGGCTTCGACGCGAGCGGAACACCCGGCGTGCTCCGGCCGGCGCAGCCAGCCGACACGCGCCCAGTCCCGGTGCTCGCTGATCCGCGGACTGCCGCCTCCGCCGGGCCTGGTGGGCGGATCGCCCTGACTGTCGACGGACTCCCGGTGATCGCGCGCGTGGTCGGGGTTCTCAGCCGCTTCCCGGCGCTTCCCTCCGACCCGGCCGGCTTCGTCATCGCCGACGAGCCGACGCTGGCGGCGGCCCTGGATGCGCAACTCCCTGGTCAAGGCCGGGCGGACGAGCTGTGGATCGGAACCCGGCACCTCGCGGGCCTGCGCGCCGCGTTGGGGAGCGGGGCGCTCGCCCAGCTTGACTCCTCGTTCCGCGTCGACATCGATCATCAGCTCCGGGACGCGCCGGTTGCGCGCGGGGTGCTCGGAACGCTGATCGCGGCGACGGCGCTGTCCGTGCTGCTGGCTGTCGTCGGGTTGCTGGCGGCGCTGCTCGGCGGAGCCCGCGACGAGCGAGTCGAGTCGGACCTCGAGGAGCAGGGCGTCGGTCCGCGCGGACTGCGAGCCGAGCTGCGCGTCCGGCTCGCGCTCGCGAGCCTGCTGGGTGTGATCGTCGGCCTCGGGATCGCGGTGCTGCTGACCCGGCTGGCTGTCGCGAGCGTTCGCGGCGCGGGCGCTGTCGCCGATCCCAGGCCGCCGGTGGTGACGGTAGTTCCGTGGGCGGCGCTCGCAGCCTGGAGCGTTGGCACGTACGCGGTCCTCACGCTGGCGGGATGGCTGGTACCCCGGGGGAGTGTCGTTCGTTGAGCGAAGCGGTGGTCGAGCTGTGCGATGTGTTCTGCGTGCATCGCACCAATGAGGGGGACGCAGCGGCCCTGGCGGGGACGAACCTCGAACTCGCCCGAGGCGAGGTGCTGGGCGTGCTCGGTCCGAGTGGTGCCGGGAAGAGCACGCTGCTGCGCGTGGTAGCCGGGATCCAGCCGCCGTCAGCCGGGGTCGTCCGCGTGCTCGGCCGCGACATCGGCCGAATGTCAGCGGGCTCCCGGGCGCGGCTCCGTCACCAGCTGATGGGGTTCCTCGGGCAGGACACCGAGACGGCGCTGAGTCCCGATCTTCGTGTGCGTGACGCCATCACGCTGCCGCTTGTGCTGCGGGGAGTCCCGAGGCGGGAGCGTCGCATGAGAGTCGATGAACTGCTCGAGGCCACGGCGCTGGCCGGCCGGGCTGACGCGCTGCCCCGGGAGCTGTCGGGTGGCGAGCGCCAGCGGTTCGCGCTGTGCGCTGCCCTCGCCCACCGGCCGGCGCTGCTTCTCGCCGATGAGCCGACCGGCGAGCTCGACGAGGCCAGCGCCGACGGCACCCGCGCGCTGATCATCGAGCTCGCCCGCACCAACGGCACGAGCGTCATCCTGGTGACCCACGATCCGGCGACCGCTGAGGTCGCCGACCGCACACTCCGGATCCGGGACGGGCGGATCGTCGGCGACCGCCGCGGCGGACAGGAGGCGCTCGTGATCGACGGAGGCTGGCTGCGGCTCCCCTCCGATGTGCTCACGCAGGCGGGGATAGGGCGCCGCGCCCGCGTTCGGCCAACCCCGGACGGGGTGATAGTGACGCGGGCGGACAGCGATTCCGGCCCGGCCGGGTCAGTGGGGTCGGCCGCAGCCAGCGCCCGGCCGCAGCCTCCGGTCCCGTGGGTCCCCGTCCAGGTCGGGCTTTGCTCAGTGGCGCGCACCTACGGGCATGGACCAGCCAGCCGCGATGTGCTCGGGGGGCTCACGCACGACTTCGCGCCGGGCCGGATGACCGCCATCACGGGTCGTTCGGGCGCGGGGAAAACGACGCTGCTGAAGCTGGTAGCCGGGCTCGACCGCCCAAGTTCTGGCCAGGTCATTCTCGACGGCCAGTCGCTCGGTGACCGCAACGGTGAGCAGCTCGCGATCCTGCGCCGGGAACGGATCGGATACCTCCCGCAGGAGCCCGTGCCGATCGGGTTCCTGAGCGCCGAGGAGAACACCGTGCTGGTACTGCGGATACGCGGCTGGGACGCGGACGCCGCCGCCGAACGCGCAGCCAGGGCCCTGACCCGGGCCGGGCTCGCCGACCGCGCCCGCCAGCGCGTCCACCGGCTCTCGGCCGGGGAAGCCCAGCGCCTGGCCCTGGCCCGGGCGCTCGCGAGTGCGCGAGGGCTGCTGATCATCGACGAGCCGACCTCCCGGCAGGACGAGAACAACGCCCGTGCCGTCGCGGCGCTGCTGGCAGCCGCCGCTCGCGAAGAGGGCCAGACGGTGATCTGCGCCACGCACGACCCCGCGGTGATCCGCCGAGCGGACAAGATTGTCGTCCTGGACGGATAGGAGAGCGCTGAGGCGCGTATTTCACACGGTGAGCGTGCCGAGCTGCGCCTCGAAGACCTGGTCGGGATCGATGCCCATGGACGCGAAGTTCCCGGCGATTTCCAGGCTCACCAGGCCGTGCAGGCGGCTCCAGGCAAGCACGGCGCGCAGGGCGGTCGCCGGGCCGGTGCCGGGGTCTTGTGCCGGCGCCCACGCCGTGAGCTGGGATGCTAGCGGCTCGGGGGGCGCTGGGGCGGTGGGGTCTCCGAGTTCGCGCAGAACGCCGAGCAGCTGGTTCATCGCGGCTTGGGATGCGTCCACGAGTCGTTGCGCGTGCGCGTCGTAGCCGGGCAGCGGCGGTCCGTATAGCAGCCGGTACCGGTGCGGCTGAGCCAGCGCCCAGGACCGGTAGGCGCGGGCGAGTGCTTCGAACCGGGGGCGCGGCTCCAGGCCAGCGGGCTGGCTTGCCGCGGCGCGCAGCGCGTCCGCCAGGTCGTGGTAAGCGTCGATGACCAGCTCGGTCAGCAGCTCGTCCCGGCTGGCGAAGTAGCGGTACAGCGCAGGCCCGGAGACCCCGAGCTGCTTGCCGATCGCCGAGACCGACAGGCCTGCGGGCCCCGAGTCCGCGAGCTGGCTCAGCGCCGCCTGCTTGACCTCGCCGCGCACCTGCGCCCGGTAGCGCTCGCGCATGGTCGGCGGCTCGGGCACGAGCATGGCCGACATCGATCCTTACCTCCGGAGTTGACAGGCGCAACTTAACAGGCACTCTCTTATGTTAGAGTCTATAACGATCGTCAGATCATGTCACGCAGGCTGCAGGCCCGAAGCCGGAGCAAGCCGTTGAGGGCTTAGACATCCCGTACCCGTCAGCGGTCGCCGGACAAGTATGAGGCAACGGCGAGAGCCGAGTAGGCGGCCAGGAGGATCGCTCCGCCAAGCCGGGTCGTTCTGCCGGTCCGCAGGACGAGCGCGGGAAGAGCGGCCGCCACTGTCATGGCCGCGAGTTCGACGGGCCGGAAGCTGAGGGCAAGCGGCCTGAAGCCCCACGAGATGAGAGCTACCAGTGGTATCACCAGGCCGGCGATCTGGGCGCTTGAGGCCAGCGGGATTTCGGTTGCCAGCTTGACCCTGCCGCGCATCGCCAGCAGTACCGCGCTGCCGTGCTCGGTCGCGTTTCCGATGACGGCAATGATCACGAACGCGACAAAGAACTCCGAGAGGTGCGCCTTGCTTGCGAAGGCTTGCAGCGTGCCGACGAGTGTTTCGCTGACGAAGGCGGTAGCGATCGTCGCAATGCCGAGCACCACCAGGGCGGCAGGCAAGGACCAGCCGGCGGCTTCGGGTTCAGCGGACCTGAAGAGCTGCCGCTGGCGGCGTAGCGCATACCAGGTCACGGTCACGGTTACGACCAGGAGCAGGATGGCAAGAGGAACCGAGAGCTCGGCGAGCGAGCGGCGCTGCGGATCGCCATGGAACCCGGGCACCGCGACGACAAGCACGAGAACGGTGGTCAATCCCACCAGGCCGAGCGAGATGTAGGCAGACCGGCGATCGATGGTGCCCCTCTGGCCGAAGAGGAGAGTGAAGCCGAGGACGAGCAGGAGGTTGCCGGCGATCGAGCCTACGAGCGACGCCCTGACGATTTCGGTCAGCCCTCCGGAGGCGGCGATGGTCGCAATGATCAACTCCGGCGCGTTACCGAACGTCGCGTTCAGGAAGCCGCCGATCCCGGGACCGGTGTGGTGGGCCAGGTTGTCCGTCGCCTCGCCGATCAGCCAGGAAAGAGGGATCAGCGCCACGCCTGCAAGCACGAACAATGTCAGCGGGCCGACGGAGCTGAACCGGTCCAGAACCACGACGAGGGGTGCCAGCAGCAACGTCAGGAGTGCGCCGCGAGCGATGTTCCCACGGGTCCTGGACACATAGTCACCCTAGTGGCCGACGCCCGCGGCCCGGGTTCAGCCAGTTCCAGGCGAGCCCGGGGGCCTGGGGTGCCGTGGAACCGCTGCGCGATCGAGGACAGCGTGTCGCCCGCCTTGACGGTATAGCGGCGGGTATGACTGAGAACTATGTCGCTGTGCCTGCTCGCTGAGGAACCCGCAGCCGGGCCATGGCACGCGGAGCGGCTGACCGCCGTCGTGGCCGGCATCATGCGCCTGGGACTCCAAAGGGGCGCCGATCGTCGCCCCACGGTGCTGGCTATCGACGGGCGCAGTTCTGGTGGCAAGACGACACTGGCGGGACGGCTGCAGGACGTCGTGGCGGGCTCCGCGATCGTGCATACCGACGACATCGCCTGGTGGTATTCCCGGTTCGGCTGGGCCGAGCTGCTGATCAACGGGGTCCTCATCCCCGCGCGCTCTGGCAGGCACGTGTCCTACCGGCCGCCGCCCTGGGACGAGCGGAAGCGACAAGGCGCGATCGAGGTACCGGTGGCCTGCCCGCTGCTGATGATCGAGGGCGTTGGTGCGGCCCGGAGAGAATGCGCGCACCTGATCGACGTGGCCATCTGGGTCCAGTCCGACGAACGGGAAACCGAGCGCCGCAACCTCGCCCGCGTGGGACAGCCCGACGGACTGCCGACTGAACAAGACCACCGCGAATGGATGGCCGAAGAGATCCCCTTCCAAGCCAGCCAGCGCCCGTGGGAACGCGCCGACCTCATCATCTGCGGGACTGCACAGATTCCTTTTGACCCTGCTATCGAGATCGTCATCGCACCGCCTGTGGCCCGGTTCAGCTAACGCGAAGCCAAGCGCGGCTTGCGGCCCGATAGGAGTCAGCCCATTGTCCAGGGCCGGAGTTTCTCGGGGTTGCGTACGGCCCAGATGTGCTTGATCCGGTCGCCTGCGACGTCGAACGCGAACACCGTCACGGTGACGCCGTTCTTGCTGAGCCACCAGACCGGGCTGGCCGTTGACGGTGCGTTCCATGAACGCCGTGTTGCTCGTTGCCCGGTTGGCGATTTCGACCCAGGCGCGCGCGATCTGCTCGCCGCCTTCGATAGGGCGCAGGAAGGTTACGGCGAGACCGCCGCCGTCTGCGATCGCCGTGGCGTCGGGGTCGAGCAGGCCGATCAGGGCGTCGATGTCCTTGGCTTCCCATGCCTGCTTGAAGGCCCTGACGACCTCGGCCTGCCGGGCGGTCGGGCTCGCGGGGGCCTGCGCGGCGCGGATGCGACGCCGGGCCGAGGAGGCCAGCTGGCGGCATGCCGCCGGGGTACGGCCGACGATCTCGGCCACCTCGGCGAAGGGGTAGCGGAAGACGTCGTGCAGGATGAACGCGACGCGCTCAGCCGGGGTCATCGAGTCGAGCACGACCAGGAAAGCCATGTTGACCGACTCGTCCAGGGTGACCCGGTCGGCGGGGTCGGTCAGGACGGCCCCGCCTGGCCCGCTGATCCACTCGGTCCGTTCTGGCAGCGGCTCGGGGATCCATTCGCCCACGTAGGTCTCTCGCCGGGCCCGGGCCGAGCCGAGCAGATTGAGGCAGATGCGGCTGGCGACCGTGGTGAGCCAGGCGCCGGGGGATTCGATGGCGTCCTGCTGCCGCCGGGACAGGGCGTACCAGCGGGCGTAGGTCTCCTGCACGGCGTCCTCGGCCTCGGCCAGGGAGCCAAGGAGCCGGTAGGCGAGGTTGATCAGCTGACGCCGCTCGCTCATGATCGCGTCCAGGCCCGGATCGGGCAGGCCCCGGCCCGAATCAGCAGCGTCTGGCCCGGATGGGGTGGTCATGGTGCCGGCTCCTTCGGTCGCATCTGCCCTCACCCCTTCGACAAGACAGCACACCGGAATGTGAGGCTGGCGCGTCGCCTCACATTCCGGGGGGTTGTGTTGTCGGACTTCTGAGACGAACACATCATCCAGCGTGGGCGCTTCCTGCAGCACCATGCAACAGCAGCCCGATGCCACCTGCACCGGGCTCGATGTGAGAAGGAGGAAACCGGTGAGTGACTTTCAGGCCATCGCTGACCGCGTCGAGATCGAGGCGCTGCGCGGCGAGTTCACCGACGCGGCGATGATGCGCGACCGCGCCCGCCTCGCGTCACTGTTCACACCCGACGGCGCGCTGCGGATGCCCAACATCCCCGCCGAACTGGCCGGCCGGGATCAGATCCGCGCCGGCGGCGAGCGGCTGCAGGCCCTGTGGGAGTTCTTCGTGCAGACCACGCACCCGGGCACGATCCAGCTGGACGGCGACACCGCGACCGGCCGCGCCTACATCCAGGAAATCATGCGCCTGCGTGACGGCAGCTCGCACCTGAACTACGCCATCTACCACGACCGCTACCAGCGCACCGGTGACGGCTGGAAGTTCACCGAGCGGGTCTACGAGGTCAGGTACCTCGACACCAGCCCGCTGGCGGGCTCGGCGCCCCACACGGGCTGACACCCCCAAACCACCCAGGAGGCACCATGACCACCCCGACTAAGGAAACACTGTTCGCCGACCCGGCCCCCGCGGAGCGCCTGGAGCGAGCGGCCGCTGCGCTGGCGGCACACGGTTTCACCGTCGAGATCCTCGACGACGTCGCCGCCGCGCGTACCCGCATCAAAGACCTGATACCCGAGGGCGCCAGCGTGTTCACCGGGGCCAGCGAGACCCTCCGCCTGTCCGGCATCGATGCGGACATCAACACCAGCGGGCGGTACCAGGCCGTCAGGCCCCGCGTCCTGGCCATGGACCGCGCCACCGCCGCCGGCGACATCCGGCGGCTGATCGCCAGCCCCGACGTCGCCGTGGGCAGTGTCGCCGCGATCACCGAAACCGGCTCCCTCGTGGCCGCCTCGGGCAGCGGAAGCCAGCTACCCGCCTACGCCGGCGGCGCCGCCCGCAGGATCTGGATCCTCGGGGCGCAGAAGGTGGTACCCGATCTGAGCACCGCGCTGCGCCGCGTCGAAGACCACTGCCTCCCGCTGGAAAGCGCCCGCGCCCAGGCGGCTTACGGGATGCCCAGCGCCATCAACCACCTTCTGATCCTCAACGCAGAACCCTATCCCGGGCGCAGCACCGTCCTGCTGCTCCGCGAAGCCATCGGATTCTGAAACCACCCAGACCCTGCGTACGTCAACCGTGCTGTCCCGGTGCCGAGCGCTAGTTAGTAGTAATCTGTCTAGACAGGACTAGACAGAACTGGAAAGGTGCTCATGACGTCACCGACTCCGGATCACTGGCAGATCCAAGACGCCAAGCAGCGCTTCAGCGAGATGATTCGCGCGGTGACGAGCGAGGGGCCACAGGTCATTACCCGGCACGGTGAAGATGTCGCGGTAGTCGTAGATATCGGTGAGTACCGCAGGCTGACCAGGCCTGCGGTGGACCTTGCGGGCATCCTGCTCGGCGGTCAGAAGCTCGACGACGGCGCCGCTGATGTCTTCGCGGAGATCGAAGCCGAGCGCAAGGCCGACCTCGGACGTGCGGTCGATCTCGAGGCGGGTACGTGACCTATCTGCTCGACACCAACGTGCTGTCGGAGACGCGCAAGCGCAAGCCGGCCGCGGGCGTAGCCGGCTGGATCGCGGCCACGCCGCCAGATCGGCTGCATCTCTCCGTGCTGACCCTGGGCGAGATCGAGCAGGGGATCGCGAGAGTTCGCGGCCGGGGGGACCGGCATCAGGCTTCCGCCCTCGAGCGCTGGCTCCGGGATGTGCAGGCCGGGTTCGAAGACCGGGTTCTCCCGGTCTCCCTGCCGGTCGCCGCTGCCTGGGGCCGTCAGCAGTGCGCGCAGCCCCTCCCGGTGATCGACGCGCTCATTGCGGCAACGGCGCGGGTGCACAGCCTGACCGTGGTCACCCGCAACATCAAGGACTTTGAGCTGGCCGGAGTCCAGGTTCTCAATCCCTTCGCTGAGTAGGCGGACGGACCAGAGGTGAGGGCCCGGGCCTTGCCGGAGCCCATCGCGCCGACCTCGAAACGCAGGGCCGCTCATGCCGTCTAGCGGGCGGCCCCTGGCGGCTGTGTGTGGGCGACTGGTCCGCCTGGTGTCAGACATGGTGTTTAATGGGTTCTGGTTGTAGTCGAAATTCGTTACGTGTACCTGCGCCTGCGAACTTCTGACAGCGGGCGCCGCGAGTACACGGCCAGGTCTTTCCGGCAGGCTGGCGGTCGCGATAACCCGGGATGCACACACGTGTCTCCCGAATGATCGTTTTACAGGAGAAGTACATGGCTGAAGGCACCGTCAAGTGGTTCAACGCCGACAAGGGCTACGGCTTTATCGCCCCCGACGACGGAACCGCCGACGTGTTCGTTCATCACTCTGCCATCCAGGCTGACGGCTTCCGCAGCCTGCAGGAGAACCAGCGGGTCGTCTACACCGCTGGCCGTGGGCAGAAGGGCCCCCAGGCGGAGGAAGTCCGCCCGCTCTAATCGTCGGCGGACCGGGCCGGGCGCCTTCTGGCTGCCCGGTCCGGTCCGGTCCGTCGCCCGGACATCACGGGCCCAGAAGTTCGTAAACCACCATTCGCCGGCGCCGCGCACGCTGCAGCAGCCGGACCAGGGAACGGCGCCGGACCGGGTACTTGCGGGCCAGGTGCCCAGCGACCTGGCGGGCGTCCTCGTCGGCCAGCCGCTGTGCCGCCGCGTCGACCGGCGGCCCGTAGCTCCACAAGCCCAGTGCGCCGCACGGTGCTACCTGCACCCCGTCGATGTGCTGGAGACGCTTGGCCGTGCCCGACTGGCTCCGGACCCGGAAGTAAGCCCGGCCTCCGTCGACGATCCCCTGTACGGGGGTGGACACCGGAGTGCCCTTCTGCTTGAACGTGGTGAGGCGCAGGTACCCGGCCTCCGCCAGGGGAGCGAAGTAACTTCCGTCGGCGGTTTCCTCGCGGTAACTGCGATCGGCGACGGACGAGCGGCCTGGGGGGCCTCCGGCTACGTTGCGCCTCCCGCCGGCCACCACGCCTGTCACCGTTACCCTGATCGCGTCGTCACGGCCCTGAATCCCCGTCACGGCCTCGGGCGTGGGTCGCGTCCGGCCTGCCGCCTGGCTGTGGCGCCCCCTTGCATCGTTCATCGGATGCTCCTTTGTCTTGGTCACTAGCTCCCTTCACCATCGCCATGACGGATGGAAGTACGGCGCAGCGGTGATGGAGACAGGATGGACATGCGTTGAAGGCGCGGGCATCACTGTTCTGCGTCCCGCACTAGAACTGGCTGGCTCCGGTGGTGGGCTCGAAGCTGGCGCCCTTGTCCTGAGCCGACCACCTGGCCACATAGGAGAAGCGGTCGGCGCGGACCAGGCCATGCCGCCATTCCACCGGCATGGTCTGCCAGGTGGCCAGGCGCTCGATCGCCAGCGCGGGCACCCGGGCGCCCAGGCCGAGCAGGGCGCGCTGCTGCGGGTCGGGCAGGACCGGGCGGATCCGCTCCCAGCCGGCCTCCGGACGGACTCCGCAGCGCACGGTGAGTTCGCGGTACAGCGCGGTCCGGGTGAAATCCACCTCGAGCAGCGGCCCGGCCAGCACGGCCGGGAGCCACGAGCAGTCCAGGACGATGGGCACCCCGTCGGCTAGGCGGAGCCGCTCCAGGTAGACCAGGGATTCATCGGGAGCGCGGCCGAGGACCTTCGCCGCCTCCTCGTCCTGGCGGAGCTCCAGGTGGCGGACGACGCTGCGCTGCACGAAGCCTTGCTCTTCGACCGAACGGAACAGGCTGTACAGCGCGCCCAGCGGCTGTTCGATCGCGCCGTCCCTGACGAAGGTCCCGCGGCCCCGGCCGCGTTCGACGACGCCCTCGTTCTGCAGGCGGCGCACCGCCTCCCGCACGGTGTGCCTGCTGACGCCGTAGTGCTCGGTCAGCTCGTTGTCGCCGGGGAAGCGGAGCCGGAACTCCCCGCGGGCCAGCCTGTGTCGCAGGTCGCCGAGAACCTGCGCCCATAGCGGCAGGGCACTGTCCCGGTCGACGGTCATGACGTCCAGTATGGTTCCCTCCCGGATCGCCGGAAAGCGTGATTGACACTCACGAATCCACCAGCCTTAAATGTACGTACATCCGGAGTTTTAGCGGGCCCGACCAGGAGGGCAGCGCGTGCATGACGTCGTTACGATCGAGACCGCCGGCCTCGGCGACCGCAGCTACCTGGTCCACGACGGCGAGCACGCCGCCGTCATCGACCCGCAGCGGGACATCGACCGGGTTCTCGCCGCCGCCGGGGCCGCCGCCGTCCGCATCACCCACGTGCTCGAGACCCACATCCACAACGACTACGTCACGGGCGGGCTCGCTCTGGCCCGCGGCGTGGGCGCGGACTACGTCGTGGCCGCGGCCGAGGATGTGAGCTTCGGCCGGGTGCCCGCCGGCGACGGGGACCGGTTCCGCTCCGGCCGTCTCACGCTGACCGCCATGGCCACGCCGGGCCACACTCCCGGCCACCTGTCCTACGTCCTGCGCGCGGGCGAAGGCGCCCCGGTCGCCGTCTTCACCGGCGGGTCCCTGCTCTACGGCGCGGTCGGACGTACCGACCTGATCGGCCCGGATCAGACCGTCGCGCTGACCCGTGCCCAGTACCGCTCGGTCCGGCGCCTCGCGGGCGATCTGCCCGACCCGGTGGCCGTGTACCCCACGCACGGGTTCGGCAGTTTCTGCTCCGCGACGCCGGCCAGCGGAACTTCCTCCACGATCGGTGCCGAACGGGTGTCGAATATCGCGTTGACCAGCGACGAGGAAAGCTTCGTCAAGGAACTGCTGGCCGGGCTGGGCGCCTATCCCCGCTACTATCAGCACATGGGCCCGGCCAATCGCCGCGGCCCGGCCGCGCCGGATCTGACCTCACCGCGTACGGCCGGCCCGGCCGAGTTGCGGCGCCGGATAGGGGCGGGGGAGTGGGTGGTAGACCTGCGTCAGCGCCGGGCCTTCGCCGGCCTTCACCTGACCGGCTCCATCTCGGTGGAATCCGGCGACCCGTTCGCCACGTACCTGGGCTGGACGATGGCCTGGGGCACCCCGCTCACCCTGATCGGAGACAGCGCCGGGCAGGTTGCCCGGGCCCAGCGCGAGCTCGCCCGCATCGGCATCGCCCCGGCCGCGGCGGCCACCGGGACCGTCGAGCAGCTGGCCGGCGGCCGGCTGTCCGGCTATCAGGTCTCCGATTTCGCCGGCCTGGCCGCCAGCTGGAGCCGGGCCGGGCGGGTGGTCCTTGACGTGCGCCGCCCGGACGAATGGCGGGCCGGGCATCTCGCCGGGGCGGTGCACGTCCCCTTCTGGGAGCTGGAGCGCCGGTCGGGCGAGGTTCCCGCGGGCGAGGTCTGGGTGCACTGCGCGAGCGGCTTCCGGGCCTCCATCGCCGCCTCGCTCCTGGACTGGGCCGGGCGCCGGGTGGTCCACGTCGATGACGACTGGGAGCGCGCGGCGCGGCTCGGCTTGCCGGTCACCGTGGGAGGCTGACGGCGTGGAAACAGGGGCGGAGACACCGGACGACGTGCTCCAGCGCTGGGTGAAGGTGATCGATCAGGACCGGTGCATCGGCTGCCACGCCTGCACGACCGCGTGCAAGAGCGAGAACGAGGTCCCGCTCGGCGTGACCCGCACCTACGTCAAGTCGGTCGAGATCGGTACCTTTCCCCAGGTCCGCCGGGCGTTCCAGGTGACCAGGTGCAATCAGTGCGCGGACGCGCCCTGCGTGGCCGCCTGCCCGACCCAGGCCATGTACCGGCGGCCAGACGGGATCGTGGACTTCGACAAGCAGATCTGCGTCGGCTGCAAGGCCTGCATCGCGGCCTGCCCTTACGACGCGATCTTCATCAACCCGGAGGACAACTCGGCCGAGAAGTGCAACCTGTGCGCGCACCGGCTGGAGATCGGGCTCGAGCCGGCCTGCGTCACGGTATGCCCGACCGAGGCCATCCTGGTCGGCGACCTGAACGACCCAGGCTCGAAGGCCGCCCAGATCGTGAACCGCGAGCCGGTCACGGTGCGCAAGCCGGAGAAGGGCACCCGGCCGGGCCTGTTCTACAAGGGCGCGCACCAGGCTACCCTCGACCCGCTCGCGGCCCGCCGTCCCGACGGCGGCCTGTTCGCCTGGGCCACCCAGGGCGGCGAGCACGACCCCGGTCACGTCACCGGCGGGCACCCTGGCCGGGCCGGCTCCAGTGCCGAGGCGCTGCTGTCCTACGACGTGGGCCACCACGCACCATGGGGCTGGCGGGTCAGCCTCTACACCTGGACCAAGGGCGTGGCCGCGGGCGCCCTGCTGGCCCCGCTGATCCTGATCCTGGCCTGGCCTGTCCTGGGACGACCCGCTGGCCCGCTGGGCGGCGCCCGGGCTGGCGCTGGCCTTCCTCGGCCTGACCGGGATCCTGCTGATCTGGGACCTGCGCCACCCGGGGAGGTTTTACCTGATCTTCACCCGGCCGCACTGGCGCAGCTGGCTGGTGCGGGGGGCGTTCATCATCGGCGGGTACGGCGCGGCGGCCGCGCTGTTCCTGCTCGGATCGCTGGCCGGCGCGCCGCTCATCCAGCAGGTGGCCGCCGGGTTCGCCGGGCCGCTCGGCCTGGCCACCGCGGTCTACACCGCGTACCTGTTCGCCCAGGCGCGGGCGCGGGATCTGTGGCAGAGCCCGCTGCTGGCGCCGCACCTGGCGGTCCAGGCGGTGCTGGCCGGGGCGGCCGTGACGCTGGCCTTCGCCCCGTGGCTCGGGCCGCGGCCCGCGGTGACCGGTGCCGGGGTGCTGCTGGCCGCCGCGGCCGGCGCGCACGTCCTGCTGGTGCTGGGCGAGTTCAGCGTGACCCATCCGTCCGAGCACGCGCGCCTGGCCGCGGCCGCGATGACCAGGGGCCGGTACGCTCGCTGGTTCTGGCCCGGCCTGGCCGCGGTCGCGGTGGCCGTGTCCGCGCCGTGGACCGGCGCCGTGGCCGTCCCGTTCGCGCTGGCGGGCCTGCTGGCCCACGAGCACGCCTACGTCCAAGCCGGCCAGTCGGTCCCGCTCGCCTGAGCCCGTGTTGCCCGAGGAGGCCCCGTTGTCCCGAACCCCCCGCGATCACGACCTGGCCGCGCTGGGCGAGCGCGTGTCGGCCGCGCGGGCCGCCGCCGAGGCCAGGGGCGAGACCTTCTACCCCGGCGCGAGCCGGGTGCACCTGTCCGCGTTCCCGCCGAAGGAACGCTGGGACGACTGGGTGGAGCTGTCCTCCCGCGCCTGGCCGGCGCGGCACGAGAAGCACTACATGCTGGTCCCCACGACCTGCTTCAACTGCGAGTCGGCGTGCGGGCTGCTTGCCTATGTGGACCGGGACACCGGGCAGGTCCGCAAGTTCGAGGGCAACCCCGAGCACCCGGGCTCGCGCGGCCGCAACTGCGCCAAGGGCCCGGCCACGATCAACCAGGTCACCGACCCGGACCGGGTGCTGTACCCGATGAAGCGGGCCGGCCGCCGCGGCGAGGGCCGGTGGGCCAGGATCAGCTGGGACGAGGCGCTCGACGCGCTCGCGGCCCGGATCAGGGCCGCGCTGACCGAGGACCGCCAGAACGAGATCATGGTGCACCTCGGGCGCCCCGGCGAGGACGGGTTCACCGAGCGGGTGCTGGCCAGCTGGGGGGTGGACGGGCACAACTCGCACACCAACGTGTGCTCCAGCGGCGGCCGGACCGGGTTCCAGTTCTGGATGGGTATCGACCGGCCCAGCCCGGACTACGCGCACGCCAGGGTCATCTACCTGATCAGCGCGCACCTGGAGGCCGGGCACTACTTCAACCCGCACGCCCAGCGGATCACCGAGGCCCGCCAGAACGGGGCCAAGGTCATCGTGCTGGACACCCGGCTGTCCAACACCGCTACGCACGCCGACTACTGGCTGTCGCCGCAGCCCGGCAGCGAGGCGGCCATCAACCTGGCCATCGCCAACCACCTGATCCAGGCCGGCCGGTACGACGCCGGCTTCGTCCGCCGCTGGTGGAACTGGGAAGAGTACCTGGCGCAGTGCCGTCCTGAGCTCCCGCGCACCTTCGAGGCGTTCCAGGCGGTCCTGGGCGAGCTGTACCAGGACTTCACGTTCGAGTACGCGGCCGCCGAGTCGGGGATCAGCGCCACAGTGCTCGCCGAGGTCGCCGAGGTCGTCGCGGGTGCCGGGACGCGGTTCGCCTGCCACTCGTGGCGCTCGGCGGCGGCAGGGAACCTCGGCGGCTGGCAGGTGTCACGGACCGTGTTCCTGATCTCCGCGCTGCTCGGCGCGGTCGCCACCGAGGGCGGCACCTTTCCCAACGCCTGGAACAAGTTCGTGCCGCGGCCGGTCCACGTACCGCCGCACCCGGGCATCTGGCAGGACCTGTCCTGGCCGCAGGAGTTCCCGCTGGCCCAGAACGAGCTGAGCTTCCTGCTCCCGCACCTGCTCAAGGACGGCCGGGGCAGGCTGGATACCTACTTCGTCCGCGTCTACAACCCGGTGTGGACCAACCCGGACGGGCTGAGCTGGATGGAGGTGCTCACCGACGAGCAGAAGGTGGGCTGCTTCGTCGCGCTGACCCCCACCTGGAACGAGTCCGCCTACTTCGCCGACTACGTGCTGCCGATGGGCCACGGCTCCGAACGGCACGACACCCACTCCTACGAGCAGTACGACGGGCAGTGGGTCGCGTTCCGCCAGCCCGTCCTGCGCGCGGCTCGCGAGCGGCTCGGTACGGCCGTCACGGACACCCGCGAGGTCAACCCAGGGGAGGTGTGGGAGGAGAACGAGTTCTGGATCGAGCTGTCCTGGCGGATCGACCCGGACGGTGCCCTCGGCATCCGGCGGTACCACGAGTCCCGCGCCCGCCCGGGCGGCAAGCTCACCGTGGACGAGTACTACGGCTGGATGTTCGAGCATTCCGTGCCGGGCCTGCCGGAACGGGCGGCGGCCGAGGGCCGCACGCCGCTGGAGTGGATGCGCCGCTACGGCGCCTTCGAGATCAGCCGCGGGCAGGGCGCCGTGCACGAGCAGGAGGTCCCCGCGGCCGAGCTGGAGGACGTGGCCGTCCGCGGGGCCGGAGGGACCGATGGGGCCGATGGGGCCGGCCGGGTATACACGGCCGCGCCGGCGCCGGATGCGCCCAACATCGTCCCGATGGGGGCACCGGACCCGGATGACCAGGGCCGCCGCGCGGTCGGGGTGATGGTCGACGGGGTGGTGCGCCGCGGCTTCCCGACCCCGTCCGGGCGGCTGGAGTTCTGGTCCTCGACCCTGGCCTCCTGGGGCTGGCCGGAGCACGCGCTGCCCGGCTACATCAAGAGCCACGTGCACCCGTCGGCGCTGGCCCCCGGCCAGGTGGTGCTGCTTTCCACGTTCCGGCTGCCGACGCAGATTCACACCCGTTCGGCCAACAGCAAGTGGCTGGACGAGCTCTCGCACACCAACCCGGTCTGGATCCACCCGTCGGACGCGGCCCGGTTCGGGGTGAACCGCACCGGCGACCTGATCCGGGTGGAGACCGAGATCGGCTACTTCGTGGCCAAGGCGTGGATCACCGAGGGCATCAGGCCTGGCGTCGTCGCGTGCTCGCACCACATGGGCCGCTGGAAGCTCACCGGCCACAGCCAGGTCGGCGCGGGCGGGATGATGGCCACGGTCGCCCTGCGGCAGGAGCAGGAGGGATGGGCCATGCGGGCCACCGAGCACGTTCGGCCCTATTCTTCGGCGGATCCCGATACGGCGCGGATCTGGTGGTCCGACACCGGCGTGCACCAGAACCTCACCTTTCCCGTCCACCCCGATCCGATCTCCGGCATGCACTGCTGGCATCAGGCCGTCCGGGTCCGCCCGGCCGGGGCCGGGGATTCGCATGGCGACATCGCCGTCGACACCGCCAAGGCCCGCGAGATCTACCACCGGTGGATGGCGCAGACCAGGCCCGCCGGACACGTGTCGCCGGACGGGACACGCCGCCCCCGCTGGCTGATGCGCCCGCTCAAGCCGGGCGCGGCGGCATTCGCCCTGCCCGGCGACCCGGCCAGCCCGGGAGCAAACCGGAGCGCCGGGCGATGAGGCGGCGGTGGGAACTGCTCCGGGCCCTCGGCGCCGTCGCCGACAGTCCCGCCGCGGCCCGCGCCGCGGCCGGCCCGCTCGGGCTTGCCCCGCTCAGTGATGCCGAGCACACCGATGTCTTCGTGCTCAACTGCCCGCCCTACGCCTCGGTCTACCTCGGGCCTGATGGTGCGCTCGGCGGCGAGGGCGCCGACCGGGCCGCGGGGTTCTGGCGCGCCATCGCCATCTCGCCGCCCGCCGAACCCGATCACCTGACGGCCCTTCTCGCCCTGTACGCCAGCCTGGGCGAGGCCGCGGCGCAGGCCCGCAGGACCGCGACGGCACAGGCCCTCACCCGGTCGCGGCAGGTACTGTTCGCCGAACATCTGTGGCCCTGGCTGCCCGCCTACCTGGACGCCGTGGCCGAACTGGCCGTCCCTGCCCTGACCGAGTGGGCGGAGCTTTCCCGCCGGGCCATCGCGGAGGAGTTCAGCGCGCAGCCGGCCTGGCCGCGGCTGCCCCTGGCGCTACGCGCCGCGCCGGGCGACATCGGCGAAGGCCGCCGCCTCACCGATGCGCTGACCACGCCGGTCCGCAGCGGCATCATCCTGACCCGGCGCCGCCTGGCCGCCGGCGCGGGGGAGGCCGGCCTGGGTCACCGGATCGGCGAGCGCCGCTACACCCTGCGCGCCATGTTCGGCCAGGATCCGCACGCCACCCTGGCTTGGGCGGCGCACGAGGCGATGCGCTGGCAGCATCGCCACGCCAGCCGGGCCGCCGGGGACACGGTGGCCGGCTGGTGGGCGGCACGCGCCGGGCGCACCCGGATGCTCCTACGGGACGCCGGCATCAGACCGGGTTGAGGGCGCGGCACATGACCCGGCAACGCTCTGGCGTCATCATGTCCATCACCAGGCTCGCCCGATACCCCCGGCGTCCAGGAGGTGACCAGGCTGCATGCCGCCGCGGCCGGCCTGTCGCCCACCTCTGGCTCGTTCGTTGACCTCTGACCGATCCGCGTCCACGGCGGCTCGCTAAGATCGGCATCGATGCTTACCTTGAACCATCTCGTCACGTCCGGCACGTTCTCCCTTGACGGCGGCACCTGGGACGTTGACAACAACGTCTGGGTAATCGGCGACGACTCCGAATGCGTGGTGATCGACGCCCCGCACGACGCGAACGCGATCCTGGCCGCCGTCGGGCCCCGCCGGCTCACCGCCATCTTGTGCACCCACGCCCACGACGACCATATCGACGCCGCCGCCGCCCTGGCCGAGGCCACCCGCGCGCCGATCTGGCTGCACCCCGCCGACCGCGAGCTCTGGGATCAGACCTACCCTGGCCGGGCCCCGGACCGGGATCTGGCCGACGGGCAGACGATCACCGTGGCCGGTGCCGACCTAACGGTGCTGCATACGCCCGGGCATTCACGTGGCGCCGTGTGCTTCCACCTGCCCGGCCAGGGCTGGCTGTTCAGCGGTGACACACTGTTCGCCGGCGGCCCGGGCGCCACCGGGCGTTCCTTCTCCGACTTCGGCACGATCATCGACTCCATCCGCGACCGGCTTCTCGTCCTCGGCCCGGACACGGTCGTCCACACCGGCCACGGTTCGGACACCACCATCGGAGCGGAACGGCCTCACCTGCAGGAATGGATCGTCCGCGGACACTGACCAGGTACTCCGTGATCGACGTACTCCGTGATCGACGTACTCCGTGATCGACGTACTCCGTGATCGACCCGGATTCTCCGTGATCGACCCGGATTCCAGGCCGTCCAGCTCCGCCCCGCGTCGGCTAGTTCCGCTTCAGAGTACG
Organism: uncultured Actinomycetota bacterium; assembly: GCA_963753225.1. Taxonomy (GTDB): domain Bacteria; phylum Actinomycetota; class Actinomycetes; order Streptosporangiales; family Streptosporangiaceae; genus Palsa-504. The sequence continues at coordinate 228,598 of CAVWBQ010000049.1, forward strand.
GTGGTTTGCCCGCGCAGTTCCGCACCTCACGTCCCAGGCGTCCCGTAACACTCATGTTCTCCCGCGCCCAGCCCGTCCGGCGCCCCCGGACTAACCGCCACGATGTCACATCGTGACGGTCCTGACCGCATCGATGTCACATCGTGGCGGTTGCGCGGGCCAGCGTCCGGCTAACGGGTGAGGCCGGGGAGGCACCTGCGCCAGCCGGGGACCGGACGACGCCCGGCAGCGGCCAGATGTCAGGCTGGTCAGCCTCACACGGCTCAAAGACCGGGCACATGTGACGTGCCATGGCACTAGGTCGTTCCCCCAGGGGCCGGGTGCTCGCGGGTAACCGGAGGACATGGCTGACACTGATTAGTGCGGACATCCGCGACGGCGATCTGATCCGGCGGGCCCGTACCGGGGACGCTGCCGCGTTCCGGCTGCTGATTGAGCGGCAACCGCGGTCAGCCAGGGCCCGCGCGGCGCGGTTGTGCGGGCATGCAGACGACATCATCCGGGCTGAAGTCAGGCCGGCGGCCACAGCCGGGACAGGCAATGGCTCAGCGAGACCATCACCGGGACGCACGACTGGACCAGGTATGAGATCACGTCACAGGTCCCCACCGAGGTAGAGCACATGGGGTACGAGCTCACTCTCGCCGGCCCGGCAAGGTCTGGCTGCGCCACGTGGAACTGGCCGGTGGCCGGCACGACCATGGCCAGGAGCGCTACGGGCATTGAAACGCCGGGAATCACCCCCGAGTTGCTCGCGTGTGCGCCTGCGCTGAGCGGCGGGTCGTTCTTACCGGCGGCGGAAGAAAATTATCGCGCCGATTCCCGCGGCGACGCAGCCGAGGATCGATATGAATATTCCGATTTGAGGTGAGAAATTGACATGAACAGTGTCGCCGAGGGGATCTGCCTGGTCGGCTCCCACGATCCCGGAGAGAACGAACCCGCATAGCGTGAGCAGGGTGAGTCCCGCGACGATGAGCGTCAGGATTCCCGAAATCAGTTTTGCCCGATTAGATCTGGCCAGCATGATTACGCCGAGCACGGCAAGTACGATCCCGAAAAAGGCCGCTGTCTCTTTAGGGGTCGAGTTAACGGTGTAGACGTATGGCTGGGAAGACGATAGGAAAGGCAGCAGTGAACCGAGGAAGGTGACACCGCCACCCGCGATCATCCATTTAGCCGCGCGGACCTGCGTGTCCCGTGCGGTAGTGTCTTCGACCCACAAATTCCACCCTGGCGGGGGATCGGGCCAGGAAGGGTCTGGCTGCCATCCCGGAGGCGCCACCCAGCCTGGCGGTACCGGGGGCCAGCCGGGAGGTGGGTTAAGCCGCGTTGACATCGTGACCTTCCTTTCGGGCGGGCGACCGCCTTTAGGTGTTTACAGGTAGGTATGGTTCATTGCTTAGTGCTAGTACCGCTGCCAACTGATCGGCGACTGGAGTGCCGAATGCGTTTACGCAGATGCAGCAGGCTCCGGTCACTTCGAACCCCGGGTACTAGCGATGACGCCGTTGCCGCCGCTGATCACCGGGCAGCCCGATCCGGCGAGGCGGCTAGAGAATTCCTTGCCAGCCTCACACAGCCCACCAGTGAGGGGCGATCGGTCGAGATCCCCGGCCTGGACCAGATCGCAATTGCCCCCGGTCGGGGCCGGTGTCGCATCCAGCGCGGCCGCGGCCGCGGGCGTGGCCGCGTAACGCCAGCACGATTCCTGCCGACCTGCCAGCGACAGCCTTGGTGCAGCCGTCAGTAACTGGTTCACTTCGCCCCCCCAGGCTGTCCAGCTCACGCCAGGATCTTCACTTATCAGATCATAAGACGCGTGATCGGCTTAGCCGGATGACAACGATGAATTACTAATTTGCGGGAGCAATTGTCAATTCTCCACAAAACCGGCAATCTATGACAAGAGGGATGCGCTGACTAATACTGGTCTCCGCTGGCTGCGGCACCAAACCGTGCCTGCTTGGGTGTGGCCGGTGCACAGTGCTGGTCGCCCGGGGTACGAGGACGGTTGCCTGTTGTAATGGCACAGGCGGAGGGCCGGGTTCGCCGCGGCCGCCCCGTGGAATGATTCCGGTCATGACCGGGTCATGACCGGAATCGATGTTACCGGCCTGCCGCCCAGCACGCGAGCCGGATACCGGCCGGTCGGCCGGGACCAGCGGGCGATAAGCGCTTGGTCGGTACCGTTGCTGTACTCGACAATCACTGGCCGGGTAAATCAGCCGGCCCAAAGGCGCTGTTTGCCATCTTGCAGGCCACGGGTCGCGCCACGGCCCCGGCGTGTTTGTGTTATGTGACCTGGTGTTCCTGATGTCTGTTTAATGATCTTTAATCTCGGAGTTACGTCGGCCAAAGATCGCCAGCAGCCGGGTCAGGTCGTCGTCGGCGTCCTGGGCCACGACGCATTCGGGGCCGACCAAGCCAGACATGCGAAACACAGGAATAAACTCCCGCGCCGGTTCCAGCGCGTCGCGCACCAGTCCCCGATCCAGCCCGGCGGCTTGGCCGGTGGCCTGCGCCAGGTCCCACGTGTGTACCAGGAACTCGACCGGATATCGCTCCAGCCACTCGCCCAGCGGCATCTGCCCGCCCCACGGCAGCGGCACGGGCCGGGCCAGCGCCGCCGGGTCAAGCGCTGCCATCATGTCCACCCGCGCCGCACGCCACGCCGCCACAGGGTCGTCTCCGGCCGCGGGTCTGGGATCGGCAGGACTATCTATCTCGTCGTGCCCGGTCGCGTAGGCCTCAACCACCCGCAGTTCACCTATCACGTGACCGGCGACATCGACGGCGCACCATCCCTCGCACGGCGACGGCCCATCCCAGCGGTCAGGTGCAACCCCGGCAAGCACGGCCTCAAAGCCATCGAGCACACGAACGAAACCATTTAGAACCACGTCATCCAGTATCTCTGCGGGCGGCCCGCGCCATGCTCGGTTCGCTATCGGTGATGCGGAAACGATCCACCCAGCCTGGGGATAGCGGCATGCCACAGATCTGCCACCATGTAGCTTCCGCCGTTGACACCGTCCCCATACCCGCGGGCCGGAGTCGTTGCGCAGGCACGCCCTGCAGTATTAGTGCTCGAGCCGTGTCCGTGATCTTGCGGCGTGGCGGATCCGCGCTGTCATCGTCGCAGGATTGGCCGGAATGACCTGCGAGGTAATTGCGGCCACGGTCTGAGCCGCCCATAGTGGTAGCGGTATCTAGTCATCAGGACAAGCCCCTGGAGGATCATGCCTTCCTATGCCGTTGCTCATATGCGCCAGGTCACCATGGGGCCGGCAATCGTGGAGTACCTGCAGCGGATCGATGCCACGCTGGCGCCGTTCGGCGGCCGGTTCATCGTGCACGGCGGCGAGGTCGAGGTGCTGGAAGGCAGCTGGCCGGGCCACCTGATCGTTCTCGAGTTCCCCGACCGCGGGCAGGCCAGCGCTTGGTACAGCTCAGGCGCCTACCAGGAGATCGTGGCACTGCGAACGGACAACTCCGAAAGCGACGTCATTCTGGTCGATGGGGTGGGCAGCGATCACAAGGCCACCGATGTCCTCGCCGTAAGCGGGTAAGCGAGGATCCTGGGCTGGGCGTCTCAAGCCCGGCCGCACTGCTCATGCGTCAGAGCGCGTTTCCGCGGAAGCGCCTTGTGAAATTTTGCACAAAGCGCTTCGGCGTAAGGGCCGGCGTAAGCGGCCGGCGTCAGGCGCCGGATCCAGGGAGCACGGTGTAACCCGGCAATGCCAGCGACATGTCCCGCTCGGCGGCGGCCGCCTGGCAACGGATGACCGGGGCACTGAGACTACTGGCGGGAGCGGCGCGGCCGGAACTTGATCCAGGCCAGGATGGCGATGGCCACCAGCAGCCACGGGGAAAACAGGACGTGCACGGCGAAGCTGAGGACAGTCAGGGCCACGATGGCGACAACGGCCAGCACAATGATCGCGAGCATGATGATCGATCTCCTAGTTATGTCAGGGTGCTTGCGGGTCAGGATTTAGCGGGAGCGGTGCCGGTAGCCGGCGACCCAGGCCACGCCGGCCAGCATCTTGTCGTCGGCGGACCGGCGCAGCTGGCGGGCTTCGGGCTGGTCAGTGGTGGTCGCGGAGCCGGCGTCTGCGGTGGCGGTGTTCATGCTTCAAGCCTGCCGCCGACGATGGCTCCCGTCGATCGGGATCAGCCCCGGTTCGCACCCTGATGTGCATCCCCGGAGCATCAGGATCAACCCTGACCGCCGTCAGGGGGCCGCGCTCCCTGCCGATTGCGCGCGGGGGTGCCGGCGGGGTGCATGGTCGCGCGCAGCTGCGGTTGTCCTGTCATGCCTCGGGAACCAGCCAGCCGCGGCAGCGGGTCATGCCTGGAGGAGAATCTTCCCCTGGACGGTCCGGCTGGCCAGGCGGGCGTGCGCCTCGGACGCGCGGCCGAGGGGGAAGCGCTCGGCGATGCGGGGGCTGAGTTGTCCGGCCGTGAGCTGGCCGAGGATTGCGCTCACGGCGGCGGCCCGGTCTTGCTGGCTACCCAGGTAGTGGCTGGCGGCAACCCAGCGCAGGGTCAGGGAGCCCGCGCCGCGGCCCGCACCAGTGATACCCGACAGCCGGCCGGGGTCGAATGGGGCGACCGGGCCGCTGGACTGGCCGTAGAGCACGAGCGTGCCCTGGGTGGCGAGCATGTCAAGGCTCATCTCGAAGGTATCCCGGCCGCCGGCGTCATAGACCACGTCCGCGCCCCGTCCGCCGGTGACGGACAGCACGGCCTCTACCGGGTCGGGCACCTGCTCCAGGGCAAAGCCATGGCGGGCGCCCAGGGCGACGGCCAGCCCCGGGTCGGCACCCGCGCCGACCGCCAAAACGGTCCCCGCTGCCTCAGTGCCGGGAATCAGCGGCAGCCGGACCGGATAGGGTTGCCCCGCACGATGCTGCAGGTCGACGTAGTTAACCCCGATCCACGTGTTACGCACGACCACCTGGCCCGCCGCAGCCACCGGATCCGGGCGCTCGACCAGCACGAGCTCCTCGGGCCCGCCATGACGAGAGATCTCGACTGCGAGCACCCCTAGCCCCTTGCCATCCGGAGCGGCAACACCTCGGGAACCGCTGATACCGCCTAAGATAACCCGGCTCTGCAGACGGCATCCAAACCACGAGACCCACCGGACGGTCGCGCCGCACCGGCCGTGATTTGCGAGGCATCACTCCTCTCCTGAGCTCCGTTACCCTCGGGATCATGGAACTCCACGTCGGATGCGCGATGTGGACGTACGCACCCTGGCAAGGCCGTTACCTGCCGCCCGCGCTGTCGCCGCGTGACCGCCTCCGCGCCTACGCGACCTGGTGCAACGCCGTAGAGGGCAATACGACCTTCTACGCGACCCCCGCCCTCGACACGGTGAGATCGTGGGCCGGGCAGACCAGCCCCGGCTTCCGGTTCATTCTCAAGATGCCGAAAACGGTCACCCATGAGCGCCGCCTCGCCGACACCGCCGACCCGCTCCGCGCCTTCCTGGCCGCGATCGAACCCCTCGGGGGACGTGCCCACGCCCTCTGGATTCAGCTGCCACCGTCCTTCAGCCCCGCTGAGCTCGGCGCGCTGACCGGTTTCCTGCGCCGTCTCCCGAGTAAGTACCGGTACTGCGTCGAGGTACGGCACCGCGCGTTCTTCCAGGACCCCCGGTCGGAACAGCACCTCGAGAGGGCTCTCGGTGACGTCGGCGCCGAATGGGTGACCTTCGACACCACCGTCCTGTTCGGCAGCCCTCCGGCGAGCGACGCCGAACGGGAGGCGCAATCGAAGAAGCCGCGCCTGCCCCGCCGGTCCCGGGCCCTGACTTCCCATCCCGTCGTCCGGTACATCGGCCGGGACGACGCGGCACGTACCGTCGCGGGATGGCAGCCCTGGCTCGACACGGTGGCCGGCTGGCTGCGCGAGGGGCGGTCCCCGACCGTCTTCATCCATACGCCCGACAACGTCAGCGCGCTCGAGCTTGCCCGCCGATTCCACGACGACGTGCGAGCCCGGGTGCCCGGGCTCGAGCCGCTCCCAGAGCCGATCCCGGCCGGGCCGCCGACTCTCTTCTGAGCCTGGACCGGATATCGCGTCAGCATCACGGCACCCCGGACCGGTCAGCTGCGCGACGCTGCGGTGGTTCGTCGAGGACGCGTTTAGAGTGCTGGGTCATGGGACTCAGAGCGGCCGCCAGATCGGCAGCCCAGTCGTTCGATCGCACCGCCGCCGATTACGACCGCCTGGGCGACCTCGGCGAGAACGACAGCATCAGGAGCTGGCTTGTGAGCGTGCTCCCACCCGTCGGCGGGCGGGCGCTGGACCTTGGCTGCGGTGCCGGGCGCCATGCCGTCCTGCTGGCCGAGCGATTCACGCACGTCGACGCGGTTGACCTGTCGCTGCCGATGATCGAGATCGCCAGGGCGAAGCGCTCACGGCCAAACGTCGCCTACCAGCAGGCGGACTTGCTGGAGACAACCGGTTCCGGCGAGTACGACCTGGTACTCAGCGTGATGACGCTGCATCACGTGCCGGACCTGCAGGCAGCACTGACGCACATCAAGGGACTGCTGGCGCCGGGAGGGCGGATCGTGCTGGCGGACCCGTATCCGGCGGAGTCCGCGCTGCACCCATCGCGGCGGATCCTGCACCGCATGGTCCCGCTCCGGCCGCGGCTGCACGCGATGGCAGTCCTGCGCCTCGGCGCGAACCTCGTCCGGCGCGGCCCAGCCACCGCCTGGGAGATCTACCTGCTGCACACCCGCAGGGAGTGGCTCGATCACCTCGTGAGCGACCGGTTCTTCAGCCGCGAGGAGCTACAGCAGTGCTGTGCCACACTGTTCCCCGGCTGCCAGATGGAGCGGCTGGGCGGTGCCATCATCGGGCTGACCTGGGACAGCACTCTTTAAACTCGCCACGACACGTGACCTCGCTGGCGGTCATAATTTCCATGGGTTCTCTACCTCGCTGAGGTCTGATCGTCGGAAAGAGGCGGAACGGACACGGTTGCTGCACCCGGCGGCGTGCTATGAGGCGATGTGGTCGCGGCGGCGAGGCTGGCCGGGCGCAGTCTGCTGGTGGCGGCGGTGGTGAGCAGCGCTATCGCGGTCAGGACGATGGCGGTGCCGGCTGGAGCGGCCGGCCCGTGCGCGATGAGCGCCCATCCCCGCCGTCCTGCACCAACTCGCCACCGACGCCGGGCTGCAAGACCCGCAGGCGGTGACGGACCGGCTGATGCTGGTGGTCAACGGGCTGCGTGCCAGCGGAGCCGCCCTGGGCACGCCCGCGGTCACCACCGCCGTCAGCCTCGCCAAGGACATCGTCAGGTCAGCCGCCCCCGCAGCCTGAAGCAGGCCGCGCCGCGGCGGACAGGATCAGCAGGTCCAGGATTCTCACCTCGGTGAGCGCGTAACTGCGCCTCGCGAGTTCCTGCTGGACGGCTCGCAGCGTCGGCCCGTTCCGGTCCAGGTCGCTCTTGTAGCCGCGGACGAGCCCGAGCGCGCGCTCTCCGAACGCGGCCTGGGCTCCGAGGTCGTCGTCCTGCAGGTACTTCTGGACGACGCTGTCGAGCAAGGGGATCAACGCCGGGCGCTTGGGATGCAGCGCCTTCGTCATCTTCGCGAGGCCGACCCCCCGGATGCCCGCGAACGCGTCGAAGAGCTGCCTCAGCAGCAGCCACGGCACCGGGTCTGCCGCTCCGGCCAGCGAAGCACCGGGGTCGACCGCCTCCAGGACTCGCTCGATCGCGCCGCGCCGCTCGACTACCGCCGCGATCTCGGCCGCCGAGATGCGGGCGCCGCCACGGTTCGCCAGCCTGAGGTCCGGCTCGCCGAACGACGCCGACCGCGAAGGGTCGCCGACGTCGAAAGGCCAGAAGGCCTTCTCCAAGCCGAGCACGGCGCTGAGGGGATCCTCGATAAGGACGCCGTTCCTGAGGACGACCGGCCGGAACGAAGTCGTCGTCACCCGGCCAGCCTAGCTGAGCGCATTTCACCTCGCGGGTACACCGGAAGCCACGGCAGGCCGGAGTAGATTCTGGCCTCAAACACAGGCACGGGCGAGGAGGACGACCAGTGACCACCGGCAATCGGGTGGGTCCGCCCAGCTTTGGCAGCGAACGCGACATGCTGCGGGGCTTCCTCGACTACCACCGTGCGACCCTCGCCATGAAGTGCGACGGGCTCACCGATGTGGAGCTGCGGCAGCGGTCGATGCCGCCGTCGACGGGACCGTAGGCGCCTGAGTCGCCGTCCTGGCTAACAGCGATTTCTCCGATCGGCGCGTCCAATGCGGGCGTCAGTGGCGGCCGCCAGCGGGATGCGTGAACTTTTTCCAAGATCACGCAAGTGAATTGCCAGGTAGCGGGATGACGGAAAGGAAACGGCCTGCTGTCAACGGCTCCGGACGGCACAGGCCCGTTGACGCGCGGATTGTTAGCGCTCACAATGACGGCAATCCCTTATCAGTCGCCAATGCCGTTGCGCAGGAATTGTGAACGCTAACATCACGGCTCGGCGTGGCGGTGGCCGCCGCGCCTCCTCGACATTAATGACCTGGCCAATCTGCGTCAGGAGGTGATAGCGGCACTCATCAGCGGCGCCCGGTCCCGGCCGGCCATGCCCGGACGTCACGGGCGCGCACATCGCCGGCACTGTCCAGGCCGAGCCGTGGACGTGCGACGGCGGATCCGGCCAGCAATGGACCCTCGGATGAGAAAGGCAGATTCAAAGATGACTGTCCGGTCACGACTCCAGCACGCGAGAAAGGCGTTGCTGATCTTCGGCGGGGCGATGGCACTCGCCGCCGGAACCCTCGCCACCTGCGTGGCGTCGCCGGCCAGTGCGGCGACGTCGCTCCCGTGTGACATCTACGCCTCGGCCGGCACGCCGTGCGTGGCCGCGCACAGCACCACGCGGGCCCTGTACGCCGCCTACAACGGCCCGCTGTACCAGGTCAGGCGCGCGTCGAACGGTGCCACCACGAACATCGCGACGCTCGCCGCGGGCGGCTACGCGAACGCGGCGACGCAGGACTCGTTCTGCGCGGGCACCACGTGCACCATCACAGAGATATTCGACCAGTCCCCGCAGCACAACAACCTCACGATCGGGCCAGCCGGCGGGGCCGGCGGGGCGGATGTCGGCGCGAACGCGACCGCGCTGCCGGTGATGGCCGGGGGTCACAAGGTGTACGGGGTTTTCGTGAGCCCCGGGACCGGGTACCGCGACGACTCCACCACGGGTGTGGCGACCGGATCGCAGCCGCAGGGCGCCTACATGGTGGCAAGCGGCACCCACGTCAACAGCGGCTGTTGCTTTGACTACGGCAACGCCGAGACTAACAACCGCGACAACGGCAACGGTCACATGGACGCGGTCTACTTCGGCACCTTGTGCTGGTTCGCTCCGTGCTCGGGCTCCGGCCCGTGGGTGCAGGCGGATCTGGAAAACGGCCTGTTCGGCGGCGGCAACGGTAACAACCCTAACAACCACGGCAACAGCAGCGCGTTCGTCACCGCCTTGGTCAAGAACAACGGCACCACGACCTACGCGATCAAGGGAGGCAACGCGGATTCGGGCGGGCTGACTACCTGGTACAGCGGTTCCCTGCCCACCACGAGCGGCTACATGCCCATGCACGCCGAAGGCGCGATCATCCTCGGGATCGGCGGTGACAACAGCAACAGCTCCGCCGGGTCGTTCTTCGAAGGCGTCATGACCGCCGGCTATCCGACCGATGCCGCCGACAACAGCGTCCAGGCCAACATCGCATCGGTCGGCTACGCGCCGGCGTCCGGCGGCGGCGGGGCGACCGGGACGATCGTGGCCGGCGTTAACAGCGCCAAGTGCGTGGACGACAACAACGGCAGCGGTACCCCCGGCACCAAGGTGCAGATCTGGGACTGCGATGGCAACACGGCCGCGCAGAACTGGACCGTCAACAGCAACGGCACCCTCACGATCGCCGGCGGCTGCATGGACATCACCGGCGCCAAATCCGCCGACGGCACCCTCATCGAGTTGTGGACCTGCAACAGCGGCGCCAACCAGCAGTGGCAGGCCCAGAGCGGGGAGCTGGTCAACCCCGCCACCGGCAAGTGCCTCGACGACCCCGGCTCCAACACCACGAACGGGACGCAACTCGTCCTGTGGACCTGTAACGGCGGCGCCAACCAGCACTGGACCCTGCCCTAAGCACGGGCTGCGAGGAAGGGCCGGCAGGCCCCGCAGCCGTCGCCCGGCCAGCCCGGCCAGCCCGGCCACCCTGGCTTAATGATCTTGCAGACCTCGGGCTCGTTTCCGCGCCGCGCGCCGCCAGGCGTGCGGCGCGGGCCTGCGTGACGGTTCCCGCAAGCTCGTGTCATCTGATGTGCCGGGCAAGCCCGGCACCGGAGCGCGGTCCGCCTCGGGCAGCCTGGCCGGCCCGGGCCAGCGCCCGGTAGCCTGAGCCGATGTCGACCGGCCCGGATCCGTCACCGGCCGCCGCCGCGTGGGACGCCGAATACGCCGCCGACCGATACGTCGGCGACCCGCCGGCCGTCTTCACCGCCGACATACTCGCGGCCGCGCGGCAGGCAGGCCTGACCAGCGGCGTGTATATAGGCTGCGGCAACGGCCGCAATTACCTGCCGCTGGTCGCCGGCGGCCTCGATCTCACCGGCCTGGACATCTCCGGCGCGGCCATCGCCCAGCTCACCGCCCGCGCCCCGGACCGTCGTGACCGCCTCATCCACGGGGACCTCAGCAGCTTGCCGGCCACGGCCACCTTTCCCCTGGTCATCGGCATCCAGGTGTTCCAGCACGGTGACCGCGCCACCGCGCACCGGCACGTACACGCAGCCCAGCAGCGCCTAACTCCGGGCGGCCTGTTCTGCCTGCGGGTCAACGCCACCGCCACCGACGTCTGGCCCCGGCACCAGGTGACCGAGCATCACCGCGACGGGAGCTTTACCGTCCGCTACCTCACCGGCCCCAAGCAAGGCCTGTCCATCCATTTCTTCACTGACGCCGCGCTGGCGGCGTTGTTCACCGACGAGTTCACGCCCGTCCTGCCGCCACGGTTGCAGCAAACCCGCCGCGACCCGCCGCAGCCCGGCCAATGGTCCCAGTGGGAAGCGATCTGGCGGAAAGCCAGGCCGTAAATCTCCCGGGGAACTGTCCACGACCCGGGGTGCAGCGATCCACGATCATGGCGACCCCGCCATCCTGTGCCGCCTCCAGCCGGATCAGGCCAGGGCTCAGCCGATCGGCTGACCGGCTCAGCCGTCCAGCCCACCGGGCGGTTCAGCCGCCGCCCCGGCCGGTGGCGCCACGTACTTCGGCATGCCGACCTTCACCGACAGCAGCACGGGCGGGACCGTCATGCCTGAGCTCGGGAGGCGATCTCGTCCGGGCTGAGTTCGCGGTCGATGCCGTGCGGGAGCACGCTCTGCCCGGGTTCGAGCCGGAGCCGGCTGCCGTCGAGGTGTACCTCAACCTTGTCCGGTTCGAAGGAGATCAGGCCGCAGACCCGCCGGACCTCGGTCCAGGCGTCCTCGTACGACCACGCCGCGCGGTGCGCGTCGCCGATGTCGTAGTAACTGGCCAGGCCCTTATAGGGGCAGAAGGTCTGGCCGTCGGCCGGGGTGAGGGCGCCCTGGTCAACGTCGTCGCGCGGGACGTACCAGCGGGGCGCGAACCCGGACTCATACAGCGCCAGTGGCCGCCTGGTGTCGGCTATGACGTGGTCTTGGTACCGAACGGTCAGGTGACGGCTCGTCTGCCGGATATCTATGCGATGGTAAGGGTCGGCGGCATGGCCGACGATCCGCTCGTCCTCCTCGTAAAAAGCCTCCATCGCCCGCCACGCGAACGCCACCCGGCCCTTCAGTTCGCTGGCGTAGTCGGGCAGTTCGGTGTGCTGCCAGGCGGCGCGTGGCTTGGTGTGCTCGCCGGCCCGGACGGTGTACCAGGCGGTCGGTCCGAGGTCGGCGTGCCGGGTGGTGTGCCCGGCGGGCTGGAGGGCGCCGTCGGCGACGGCGGCGAGCGGGAAGTATGCCACCGGATAGCGGCCGGGTTCGTGCAGCAGCACGACGTCCTCGCTGGCGGCGATCCAGCTGCCGCCGAACCTGACCCGCATGCGGCGGCGCAGCGGCTCGGCGAACAGCATCCGGTCGGGGAGCGGACCAGGGACGAGGAACCGGCCGACGGCTCCGGGTGCGAGCGGTCCTTGCTGCCAGGACAGGCCCATGGTTGTCTTCCTTTCTGGTCGTGCTCTAGGTGAGGGGCTCGCCGCCGTCGACGTGCAGTGTCTGGCCGGTGAGGAAGGTACTGGTCAGGGCGAAGATGACGGCCTGGGCGATGTCGTCGGGGGTGCCGATCCGCCGGGCGGGGTTGCGGGCGCTGAAGTCCGCGAAGTAGTCGGCTTTGCCCTCTTCGCCGAAGGCATCCCAGGCGCCGGTGTCGATCACGCCGGGGGAGATGGCGTTGACCCGGATCGGGGCCAGTTCCAGGGCGAGGGACCGGGCCAGGGTGTCGGCGGCGGCGTTGGTGATGGCCACGCCGAGCGTTCCGACCGCGATCTTGGCCGCGGCCACGCCGGAGAAGATGACGAACGAGCCGCCGGCGTTCATCCGCGGGGCCAGGTGCTTGGCCAGCATGAGCGGGCCGATCACCTTGGTGTCGAAGGACAGCCGGATCGCGTCCCGGTCCAGGTCGGGGACCCGGCCGCGGGCGCGCGCCGAAGCGGTGGAGACCACGTGGTCCAGCGGGCCGAGCCGCTCGCCGAGCGCGGCGATGGACGCCTCGTCGGTCAGGTCGACGGTCTCGGTGCTGATGCCCGGCTCGCCGGCGTAGGCCGCGGACAACATCTCCTGGTCGCGGCCGGCCGCGATGACCTGCGCGCCGGCGTCCTGGGCGGCCAGGGCGATCGCGCGGGCGAGCCCGCTGCCGCGGCCGATGACGAGTACGGTCTGGCCTTTGAGTGATCCGGTCATGGCAGTGTCTTCTCCAGGAAGGGGCGGATCCGGTCGGTGACGGCGTCCAGGTGGCTTTCGAGCAGGAAGTGGCCGCCGTCGGACAGGCCGAAGCCCAGGTGGTCCGGGGCGATCACGTGGTACCGGTCCGCGAGCATCGGGATCAGGTCGCGGAACATGAACGAGCTGGCCGGGAAGCCATGCAACAGCACCACGGCCGGAGCGTCGGCCGCGCCCGCCTCCCGGTAGAACCACTGCCGCCCGCGGACGGTGGCGTAGCGGTGGTGAACGGTGGCCATCGGTGCTCCCTTTCACGTCGTTTCTAACCTTGTTAAGTGATTTATATGGTTAGAATGATCGATGATAGTCCAGCATGCGATGTTGTAACCTGTCAAGTGAGTCAATGAGGTTAGAGATGTGATGGCGGACACAGTAACGGACGAGGGCTTCCTGCTGGCGCTGCTCAACAGCACCCCGGTAATCGACGGGGTGCCAGCCGACGACCTCGCCGATCCCGTCCGGGCCCGAGCCTGGCTGGTCGCGGCCGGCGGCCTGGGCACCGAGGCCGAGCTGCGGCACGTGCTGCGGGTCCGCCAGGCGCTGCAGGCGGTCGTGCGCGGCCAGCAGCTCGCCGCCGTGCTCGCCCCGGAACTAGAGGGCGTGACCTCCGTCCCGGCCATCGACCGCGGGCGGGTCGGCTGGACCCTCAGCGCCGCCCCGGATCGCGAGCTGGCCGTCCGCGCCATCCTGGCCTGGGACGCGCTGGCCAGGCAGAGTCCGGGACGGCTGCGCCCGTGCGCGAACGACGAATGCCGCCTGTTCCTCATCGACCGCAGCAAGGCCAACGCCGCCCGGTGGTGCTCGATGGCCGTCTGCGGCAACAGGATGAAGGCCCGCCGGCACTACCAGCGCTCACGCGCCTAGCTCCTCACTGCTCGTGGTCCCGATAGCCGTCATCGTGCTACCGGGGAAGTGAGGAGCGCGTCCGCCAGGTGCACAGTGCGTGTGCCCGGGACTGGCCGGTTCTGGGCCGGCCAGCCGGCGGATCTAGCGACTTCCCGGTCCTGGTAAGAGAGAGGATGCCTGCCGAGGTCTCAGGTGGCGGCCGCGTTCAAACTCGGCGGCGAACGCGGCCTCGCCCAGCGCTTGCCGTGTCACGGCGGTGATGCGCGTGACGTCGGCACCGTCGCTGGGCGGGTGGCTGGTACCTGGCGGGCGCGACGCCGCCTCCGCCGCTCCGAGCAGGCGGGCGGCCCGGTCAGGCTGGCCGCCGAGTGCTCGTGCCCCGGCCAGGCCGGTGAGTGCCTGCGCCACGGCCTGGGGGTCACCGAGTTCCTGTGCGGCGGCCAGGCACTGGATATGCCAGGAGCGCGCGCCACCCGAGTCGCCGCGTTGCTCGGCGATGAAGCCGAGCTCGGACAGCGAGATGGTGCGAGCCACGTCCGGTTCGGAGCCGATCCGCTGGCTCGTGCGCAGCACGTTGCGTATGTGGCTTTCGGCGACCTCCAGCCTGCCCTCCCGGCGCGCCGTCTGGCCGAGGCCGAGCTCCGCGAAGACCTGCCCGGGCTGGTAGCTCTGCCCAGCCGCTAGGCGCATGGCCCGGTCGAGGAACTCGCGGGCTCGGGCCAGGTCACCGGCGTGCAGTGCGCTCCGGCCCAGCCACGACAGGGCGTCGGCCGCTTGCGGCCACAGACCGAGCTCCTCGGCCATGCGCAGGCCGTCCCGGTGCAGCCGGTCTGCCCGCGCGTGGTCCCGGGTTGCCGCCGCAGCGGCACCGAGCCATTCGATAGCCTGCAGCTGCCCCCAGCGGTCACCGAGCTCGCGGAACATCTCCAGGCTCTGCTGGGCGTCGCGGTGCACGGCGGCCGGGTCGCCCCGGATCATCGCCAGCTTGGCGCGGGTGCTCAGGGCTGCCGCGGTTCCCCACTGGCCGCCGAGCGCCCGGAAGCTTGCCAGCGCCCGGCCGACCATGGCCTCGCCCACGGATGGGTCACCGAAATCAGATGCGACGAAGGCATGGAACCACTCCAGCGTGGCCCTGATGGCGGGGTCATCGATGCCGCAGGGAGGCGTCGGGGAGACATGCCCGCCGCGTTCTCCGGCGAGTGCGGTGAAGCCGCTCAGCCAGGCGCTGGCCGTGGCCCGGCCGGAAGCGGATCCGCCCCCGAGGGCCAGGGTCTCCTCCAGCGCGCGCCGCGCTTCGGTGAGCCGACCGCGCAGGAACCAGTACCAGGCCAGGGCGTTGACGATCCGGAGAGCGTCGTCGTCGTTGTCGTTGAGCGCGGAGTCCAGGGCAGCGCGCAGGTTGGCGGTCTCGGCGTCCAGGCGCCTGAGCCAGGACCGCTGGTCGTGGCCGCGAAGGCGAGGTGCCGCCCGTTCGGCGAGGTCGGTGTAGTAACGGCGGTGCCGCACCCTGAGCTCGCCGGACTCCCCCGCATCGCGGAGCCGCTGCAGGCCGTACGCTGCGACGCTCTCCAGCAAGCGGTACCGGGGGCCGTCAGGCCCGTCCGCCACCACGATGAGAGAGCGGTCCACCAGCCTGGCCAGCAGGCCCAGCACATCCAGGTCATCCTCGGCGCAGATCGCTTCCGCGGCGTGCAGGCCGCAGCCATCCGCGGCTACCGCCAGCCGCCGCAGCACCAGCCGTTCCGGCTCGGTGAGCAGCTCCCAGCTCCAGTCGATGACGGCCCACAGGGTCTGCTGCCGGGGCGGGGCGTCGCGATGCCCGGTGACCAGCAGCCGGAACCGGTCGTCGAGCCGGGCGAGGAGCTCGTGCACGCCCAGGGTCCGGACGCGCGTCGCCGCCAGCTCCAGCGCCAGCGGAATCCCGTCGAGTCGACGGCACAGCCCCGCGACGGCCTGAGCGTTGTCCTCGTCGAGGCGGAAACCTGGCGCGGACGCACCGGCCCGCACGACGAACAGCTCTACGGCGCTGGACTGCGTCAGCGGGGGTACCGCCCAGACGACCTCGCCGGCCAGCATGAGGGATTCCCGGCTGGTTACCAGGATGCGCAGCCCGGGCGCGGCCTGGAGCAGCTTGGCGGTCAGCTTGGCGGCCTGGTCGACCAGGTGCTCGCAGTTGTCGAGGATCAGCAGCATCCGGCTGGTGCGCAGGGCGTCGGCCAGCAGGTCGGACGGGTCCATGGAGCTGTCGTCCCTGATGCCCAGGACCGCCATGACCGCGTCGGCGGGCGTGCGCGCCCCGGCGAGCGCGGGCCCGGCCAGCTCGACCAGCCAGACACCATCGGGGAAGGCGTCCGCCGCCTGGGTCGCGGTCTCCAGGGCCAGCCGCGTCTTGCCGACGCCGCCCGGGCCCGTGAGGGTCACCAGCCGGCGTTCGTTCAGCAACGCGCGCAGGTCGGTCACTGCTGCCGTCCGGCCGACTACGTCGGTGAGCATGGCCGGAAGGTTGGTCCGGGGACGGGCCGCCAGGGTGGCCGGGGACTGCACAGCCTGCAGGCCCGGGGCCTGCTCGAGAATGGCCTGATAGAGGGCGGCCAGGCCCGGCCAGGGATCCAGGCCGAGGTCGTCGGCCAGCCGGCCGCGCAGCTCGCCGTAGCTCGTCACCGCCTCGGCCTGCCGCCCGGCCCGGTACAGGGCGAGCATGTGCGCGGCGCGAAGCCGTTCCCGCAGCGGATGGGCGGCCACCAGCTCGCCGAGCTCACCGGTCAGCAGGCTGTGCTCGCCCAGCGCCAGCCGGACCTCGGCCTGCTCTTCCAGCGCGACCAGCCGTTGCTCCTCCAGCCGGGCGATCGCCGCCTGAGCGAACATGGCGTCGGCGAAGTCCGCCAGCGGCGGGCCTCGCCACAACGCCAGCGCATCGGCCAGCAGCTCGGCGTGGTCCCGGAGATCCCCGGCGGCGCCGGCCCGCTCGACGAGGGCCGCGAACCGGTGCTCGTCGACCGCGTCGCCGTCGATCCGCAGCAGATAGCCAGGTGACCGGAATGTCACCAGCTCACCGCCGCCCGGCTCGGCGTTCTCCAGGGCCTGCCGCAACCTGCTGACCTTCAGCTGCAAGGCGCCGGCGGGGTGGACGGGAAGGTTGTCGCCCCATATATCGTCGATCAGCCGGTCCGCCGGCACCGGCCGCCCGAGGTGGATCAGGAGATCGGCCAGCAGCGCGCGGACCTTGGCCTCGGGAACCGCGACGAGCCTCCCGTTGTCCGTCCACGCGGCCAGGGTGCCGAGCAGCCCGAAACGCACCAGGTCAGGATAACCGGCGATCCCCGCACCGCGGCGGACCGACAGCCGGCCGACAGGCGGCTGCGGCAGGGTGGAAGTCGTGAGCGTGGTGACAGCCCGGCGGGCGGGGCGGCGAGAGTGGATCAGCCTGGCTGTTCTCACCCTTCCGTGCCTGCTGTACGCGATGGATCTGACCGTGCTGAACCTGGCCGTCCCGCATCTCAGCCAGGACCTGCGGCCCACCAGCACCGAGCTGCTGTGGATCGTCGACATCTACGGGTTCATGGCCGCCGGGTCGCTGGTCACCATGGGCACCCTCGGCGATCGCATCGGCCGTCGCCGGCTGCTCCTGATCGGCGCGGCGGCCTTCGGCGTCACCTCGCTGCTGGCCGCCTGGTCCACGAGCGCGGCGATGCTGATCGCGGCCCGCGCCCTGCTCGGGGTGGCCGGGGCCACCGTGGCGCCCTCGACCCTGTCGTTGATCCGCAACATGTTCGCAGATCCGCGGCAGCGGACGGTCGCCGTCTCGGTGTGGATCACCAGTTTCTCGGTCGGCGGCGCGATCGGGCCGCTGCTGGGCGGGATCCTGCTGGAGTGGTTCTGGTGGGGCTCGGTGTTCCTGCTGGCGGTGCCGGTGATGGCACTACTGCTGGTGCTCGGGCCGCTGCTGCTGCCGGAGTTCCGTGATCCCCGGGCGGGCAGGCTGGACCTGGTCAGCGCGGCCCTATCGGTGGCCGCGGTGCTGGCGGTCATCTTCGGGCTCAAGCAGCTCGCCCGTGACGGCCTCGGGTGGCTGCCCGCCTCCTTCGTCGTGACCGGCCTCGCGGCCGGAGCGGTGTTCGTGCGCCGGCAGCGCCGGCTGGCCGACCCGCTGCTGGACCTGCGGCTATTTCGCTCTGCCGCCTTCACCACGGCCCTGACCACCAACCTGCTCAGCTTCTTCGCCGGGTTCGGCGCCCTGCTGTTCATCGCCCAGTACCTGCAGCTGGTGCTGGGCCTGTCGCCGCTGGCGGCGGGGTTGTCGATGCTGCCCTCCTCGGCCGGGTCCGTCCTCGGGTCCATGCTGACCCCGGCGCTGGCCCGGCGGTTCCGCCCGGCCTTCGTCATGGCGGCCGGCCTGGGGCTGGCTGCGCTCGGCCTGGGACTGTTCACCCTGCTCGGCCCGGCCGGCCTGGCGCTCCTGGTAACCGGGTCGGTGGTGTTCTCGCTGGCACTGGCCCCGGTGGACACCCTCGCCACCGACCTGGCTGTCGGAGCCGCACCACCGGAGCGGGCCGGGGCGGCGTCGGCGCTGACCGAGACCGCCGCCGAGTTCGGGGGCGCGCTGGGCATCGCCGTCCTGGGTGTCATCGGCACCAGCATCTACCGCAGCCAGCTGAACGGCGCCCTGCCCTCCGGGATCCTGCCCGGAGCCGCGGCGGCCGCCCGCGACACCCTCGGCGGCGCGCTGGCGGCGGCCGGACAGCTTCCCGGCCAGTCTGGGCAGGACCTGGCCCGGGTGGCCCGACAGGCATTCACCAGTGGCGTGCATGTGGCCTTCGCCGTCAGCGCCGCCGCCTTGCTCGGTGCCGCCGTCCTCGCCGCGATCCAGCTCCGTCACCTGCGCCCTGCCTCTGAGCCAGATGCCTCTGAGTCAGATGCCTCTGAGCCAGATGCCTCTGAGCCAGATGCCTCCGAGCCCGGTGCTACCCACCCTGATGGGAGAGAGTCTCATGTTGCTTGACACCAAGACCGCGGTCGTCTACGGCGCCGGCGGCGCGATCGGGTCCGCGGTCGCGCGGGCCTACGCCCGCGAGGGCGCCGAGGTGCACCTCGCCGGCCGCAACCGGGCGCCGCTCGAGGAGGTCGCCCAGGGCATCCGGCACGACGGCGGTGCCGCGCACGTGGCCGAGGTCGACGTCCTCGACCGGGCGGCGGTCGCGCGGCACGCAAACGGCGTCGCCGCCGCTGGCGGCATCGACATCTGCTTCAACGCCACCTCCAACGACGACGTCCAGGGCACCCCGCTGCTCGCGATGCCGTTCGAGGAGTTCCTGCGGCCGGTCACGAAGGCCGTTACCGCGCACTTCAACATCGCGGTCGCCTCGGGTCGGCATATGACCCGCCGCGGCCGGGGCGTCATCCTCGTTATGGCCGGCGGACGGGAGGCGATCCCGCGGCTCGGCGGCTCCCACGTGGCCTGGGCCGCGCTCGCCGGGCTCTGCCGCCAGCTCGCGGCCGAGTTCGGGCCGTACGGCGTGCGGGTCAGCTGGCTGCTCTCGCCTGGCTCACCCGGATCGGACGAACACGACCAGCCGCAGGACGGCGCGGGCTCTGGCGAGGCGGGCCCCGGCGGGCCTGGCCCCGGCGAGGCTGGCCCCGGCGAGGCTGGCGCTGGGGGCGCGCCCGGTACTGCGGGCGCGCCTGGCACCGCGGGCTTGCTGGTCCGACATCTGCCCAGCTACGACGAGGTCGCCAACATCGCCGCCTTCGCCGCTTCCGACTGGGCCCGCACCATTACCGCGAGCGAGATCAACTTCACCGGCGGCGCGGTCGTGGACTGATCTGGAGAAACACGCTCTAACATGGCCATCGTGCCCGACTTCGACCCCGCCACGCCGTCTATCGCCCGGGTCTACGACTACCTGCTGGGCGGACACTTCCTCTAAGCGCACACTAACAAGGCCGACTTGGGATCGTGCAGTAGTGACCGTCTGTATCGTCGCCATGACAGCATTGCGCCTCGGCGAGGTCCGGCTGGGCTGACGACGCGCCGACATCAGCTTGCGTTGGCGCATTCCCCGCTGTTACCTGCCCCCGACAATACCGTCCCTTACCGTTCGCGTTACATCCCAGCAAAGCCAGACAGTCCACGTATGCGCCATGCCACGATGACTACCATCGTTACATCTCTTCGCATCGGAGCAAGACGGTGAGCAGCAGTACAGGTTTTACCCCGCCGGACACGAAGACCGACGGGAGCGGCAATAACGGCGGGAGTGATCGCAAGCAGGGTCGTATCCTCGGCTTCCTTGGGACCCTGCAAGCCTTCCTCGGGACCCTGCAAGGACTCATTGTCGTCGCGACCGGACTGATCACGGCCATCGGGGCCGGGTTGTTGGGCGGCACCCAGTTCGCAGGCAGATCACAGGCTCAGCCTACGGTATTCGTGACCGTCACTGCGGGCGCGAGTGCTGCGAGCCAAGGGACAGCCCCGTCCGGCAGCGCTCCGGCTTCCTCCGTCAGCACACCGGCCACCGTCAATGGCACGGATCTGTCGGCGCTCACGCCGGTCCAGAATGGGGTCGACGGCTTCACAACCGACAGCCCCCAGCCGATTGGCACCACGACGTTCTCCGACGCCATCCGCTTTAGCTGCAGCGTATCGAATTCATATTATAGCTACAACTCCCTCATCTATGTCGTCGCCGGTTACAAGACTCTCACCGCGACGTTCGGCATTCCCAACAACGCCACCAACGCGGCCGGCAACAGCGCGACCATCAAGATCTCCAAGGACGGTACCGAACTCGGGCAGCCGGTCACCGTGGCGCTCGACCACCCTCAGCGAGTCAGCTTGCCCTTGCAGGGCTCCTCACAGCTGGAGATCTCCTGTGTCGCGGCCAAACAAGCTGGCAGTGACGACGGCGACGATATCGATGTCGCTATCGGCGACGCGATACTCAGCCCTTCGTGAGCGGTGCCTGTTCCTCGTAGCGTTTCGCCGAGCAGGCGACCGATCAGCTGTACCTTGAACAGGCACGAAACGGCGAACCGCGCCGATCTGGGCACCTATGGGCCCATGACCAAAGCGTGTCACGACAAGAGCGCTCTTCTGCTGCAGGCTGAGAGGATGCTGCGTTCGGGAGAATGCGCCGCTTCTGGGTGAGTGCTTCCCTAGTTCGCAGGCGGCCTGCACCTCGCCGAGCTTGTGCAGCCCATCGGCGAGCGCATTGCGCCGAGGTGCTCCAACTCGTCTAGCCCGTCACCTGGCTTACGGACTCGCTCTGGCGGGCCCGTTCGCGCCGCGTCGCGGGATGTCATCGACACGCTGGGCCCGCATGTGTGATTACTAGCCGAAACTATGATTACTCACTGGGTGGATACTTCCTCTAAGGACACACTAGCGCCGAGGTTCGGTGTCGTCTAGCTGGGCAGCCAGACTGTTCCTAAGTGCGTTCGGCGATGTGCGCTTGATGCTCGCCAGCCGCGTCATCCAGCCGCATTTGGGCGGTCGTGACTGACTCAACACCTTCGCTAGTCAGCTGGGCAGGATGCCAGCGGACTCAACGTCACCCTTGAACAGGGCGACTGTTACCGCCACAGCATCACGGGCGGCATTCTGCTCAACAATGAGATTATCGCTTCGAACGAGGGCTCGACGGCATGGCCGGTCGCCGAGTCAGCATTGAGGAGCCACGTATAACCCCGCTGAGAGGCAACGGGAAGCTAGTTAGACAAGCTGAATCTGTTTTTCAATAGCATCGGACAAATCCGCTGTAGGCGGCTTATCCGATAGAAGCTGGTCAGCAAACCCATGGCAATCTTAGCGATTGCAGCAAGCCTGCCTTTGAAACTCACGTACCGTAGCAGTCGGCTGCCGGCCGTTTCAACCAGTCCTCTGCTTGATCCTTTCCGTGGCAGCGGTGGCCCCTTGGCTGGCCGCCGTGGTCGCGGAGCTGGTACGGCACATGCTGTTATGTGGCTCATGTTCAGGGCGGACTCAGGAGGGTCCATCCGGGTACCTCCTCGGAGGAGTCAGCCAGCCGCCATCTGACAGCACGTATGGGCAGGAAGTAGCCGTGAATCATCAGCGTGACCTCTACGTCACCGAACGTGCATTCAGGCGTGCTCTCCTCCCCATACGGTTCTGTCGTTCCGGTGGCAGCACAAAGGGGGGATCACATGAGAAGACTGACCGCGTTGCTGGTGCTGGTGCCCGTGCTGGCCGCATGCGCCACGTCCCATCCTCACGTGTCCGCTGCCGTGTCCGCCCACGTGTCGTCATCTGCCCCGGCCAGCAGTCCCGCGCCGGCCCCTGATCCTGACCCCGGCCCGCCCTGCACCGGCCAGGTCATGGCGTGGCTCGCGACCTCGGACAACTCGGGAATCCCCGCGAACACCGTGCAGTATGACATCTCAGCGGTCATCTCGGCCGCGAGGGATTACCAGCTCTCTCACATTCCCGACCCTAGTGACCCGTACACCGGGCCGCAGGCCGGGCGGTTTTCCTCAATCACATGACCGATAGCAACTACCAGGAGATCGCGGACCCTTCCATGGCCATCCCGAGCTGTGCGGACCCGGCCGGCGACTGGCAGGCGTTCCTTAACGATGCCAGTACTGCCAGCGGGGACATCTCGGGCACCAGCCAGGCAGACTCGGACGCGCAGACAACCATCAATGACCTAGCCGCGCTCAACGCTGAGCTGAAGACGACTGCGCCAGGAGTGCAGATCAAGGGCATCTGACCCCACGACCGCCAGGCCCGACCACCCGTCTTACCCGTTTTGCCAGCCCCGCTCCCGTGGCAGGGGATGACTCGCGTCCCGCCGCTGTCCCGGCTCGCCTGGACCCAAGTGCTGCACGTGGCATCAACGGATCACGGTTACAAAACGTCGGCAAACCGTTCCCGTCCGTGTTGCGTCTATGAGGAAAAGGGGAGGGGCAGGCAATGACCGGCTACCGGGGAAGTGAAGATCCGTCGAGTCTAGGAAGACCTGAGCATCCAGCAGTCTCCGCGTCGGATGGCCTTGCGGCAGGAGCCGCAGCAGTGAACGCAGACAGCATGACTGCGCAGAACGGACGGGGTGTACACAAGTTGAATGCGGCGAAGATCTGGCTCGCCGGGCTCCTGCTGATCCTGGTTGGCGCTTCGGTTTTCAGCCTGGTGAGGCTGTCCAGCGTTCAGGCAAGCCTGTCCCATGTACAGCAGCAGATCAGCGCAGAAAATTCTGAGCTGTCTGCCGAGCAGCAGCGGGTGAGCGCAGACGAGCAGGAGCTGTCCTCACTGCAGTCCACGGTGAACAGCCCGCCCCCCGATCCGCTGAACACCATCTACGGCGGCATGGTCTGCTCGAACGGGGGCGTCTATGACATCTCGACGCGGCAGACGATAACCGCGTACTACCCGTGCACGGACAAGAACCCCAACTAGGACGAGCCGCCAGGCAGCTAGCGCGGTGACACGGTGCGGCTGGGCAGCCGCGACATCGACGGCCTGATCACGTGTGCCGAGCACTACGGCGCCCCTACGACCTGCTCGCGACCGCGCTCGGCGCGCAGCCCGCGAGACTACGCAGCATCGTGACGCGGTGGCGCCGGGCCGGGTACGCCGTCCACCGGGCGGCTGGGACCCCGGCCCGCCAGCGACCCAATGACAGATTCGAACTCTTTAGGAGTTTCCCCAACACGCTTTCCAAGTCTGCTGACATGTGTTCGGGGTAGGTCGCGCCAGTTCTCGGTGCTGGTCGTGGACCACGCTGTACGCCGCGGACCTCGCCGAACGCTGGCGAATGAGACCAGGATTGAGACCACGAGCGAGATGCCGAGCAACGTGAAGGCGTCGAGCGGCACTGGCTCGACCGGCCGGGGGTCGGTCAAGACTGTGGTTACAATCCGCTAACATGAATGTACGATCAGTGACATGAATGGAAAAGTCTAGCCAAGCCCGGCGAGCACCTGCACGAAGATATCGCGGCCCGCATGTTCGAGGTCGCCAAGCGAAACGCATAGAGGTAGACATGCGGAAGATTGCAAGCGCGGTCGCAGCCAGCGTTGCCCTGCTGGGAATCGGAGTCGGCGTGTCGCAAGCCGCTACGGTCCCGAAGGGCACGCCGTCCAAAGCGGTCGTGGTCGAGCGGAACGAGAACGACAAGGTTACGAACTACAAGCTCAAGAACGCCGACCCGATGACCGGCAGGTTCGGCTACCTGCCGGTGGGTGACGGCGGCGTGTACGCGGTGAAGTGGACCAAGGTCGGCAAGAACCATGTCAACGGTACCGGCAAGTACACCTGGGGCCGGATGGGCAGCTACCGGAGCGGCCCGGTCACCATCCTGCTTACCGGCAGCAAGTACAAGTACACCAAGATCAGCATCACGCTCACGCAGTCGTGGTACGGCTACACCAAGGGCAGCTACCCGGCTTACGGTCACGGTGCGCACCACACGACCGCGCACATCCACGTCGCGGTCAACGACCCGACCACCGACCTGATCCGGTACTAGGAGCCTGCTGAATTGGGCCGTGGGGCCGCAGTCCATAGCGCGTCATGGCGCCCACAGTCTGGCCGTGCAACTCCCTTGCCGTGCCGGGTTACCTTGCCGGGCCGGGCACTGGGCGTCCCGCCGGGTGGTCCGGGGCGTCCGCAGCGCTGGCCTGCTATTGCGGAGCCTGGCTTTTGGTCAGGTGGCCAGGACCCAGGCGCCGTTAGTATCTGGGCGGATGCTCCCTCTAAGCACACCAGCGGGTGGCTATGTGTCGTCTACCCGCAACAAGGGATCTAGGTAGCCGCGACGCGTTGTAAGTTTGCCTGATTGATCTTGGAAGATCAGCCAGGCCCTTGGTCCGCCGCTCCTGCGCCGCGTGCACCCGGTTGCAGGCTCTTGGTAACTCGAACAAGCAGCAGCCACGCTTTCCGTGCACAACCGACCTGCCCGTCCGGGTTGTCTTGCGGGATGCGATTCGGTGAGGGCAGGATTCTGCTATGAGGTTGCGAGCCTGGCGGGATACCACCGGACCACTAGCAGCCGCGGGCCTGCTGATCTTCGTTGGGATCATACTGGAGCAGCGCGGTCTATCGGCGGCGGCCAATCTAGTCCAGATAATTAGCGTGATTCCGCTAGCGTATTCAGCGATGCGGTTTGGGCGGAATCGTTCGGCATCAATGCCGGACTCGGCTGCCGCGGGAAACGACCTGGCACATGTCGTCGAAGCCGAGTGGCGCGAAGAGGCGGCCGCACGAGGGTTGTTCGATCCCGAACCGATGCCAGTACATTGGGTACCTGGCGATTATGCATTAAGCGACCCGATACGCAAGAAGCGAATTTCAGGGTACAGTAACGCCCGGGGTCAGTTTGCCGCGTCCTTTCGCAAGCTGTCGCCCAAGCGCCTGGTCATCCTGGGCACTCCAGGCTCCGGTAAGACGACGCTATGCATGCTGCTACTAATTGCGTTGCTCGCTGAGCGTAAGCCGGGTACCGCTGTCCCCGTCTTGTTCCCGATAGCCGACTGGGCACCAGATCGCGACCACCTGCATGATTGGCTCGCCCGAAGTCTTGAGCGAGACTATCCAATGCTGCACGGTGACGCGGCTTGGAGTCTTGTGCGCGACCGGCAAATTCTGCCTATCCTGGATGGATTGGACGAAATGCCGTGTGGCACACGTGCCGACGCTCTTCGACAGCTCAACCGTACCCTGTCCGACGACGACTCCATTGTGATCTCATGCCGGACCGATGAATATGAGAGCGCCGTCAGGGCGGGGTACAAGCTCCGCCTTGCCCCCGTCGTGCAGGCCGAGCCACTCACGCCGGCAAGCGTGCGCGTGTACCTGAGCCGAGTAGAGCAAGTACCGGCCTGGCAAGCCGTATTCAAAGAGATCGATGACCATCCTGACGGATGCCTTGCCCTCGCTCTGTCGAATCCTCTGCTGATCGAGTTGGCGCGGATTGTTTTTTTTCGTGGCAACCCGTCTGAGCTTATCGGCATGCCGTCGGTTACCGCTATCGAGGAGCGTCTTCTGGACGAGATGATCCCGGCTCTCTTCGCAACAGAAAGGCGGTCCCCGAGGTATGGCCGACGACGGGCGAAGCGACGGGATCCAGAAGATGCGAAGCGGTGGCTAGGATTCCTTGCGGCGCAGGGCTCAGGCGATCTGGCCTGGTGGCGGCTCCGCCATTCTGTGCCTCGCCTGACGATGCGTTTGGCACTGGTGATCTCGGGTGCCCTGGCCGGACTGATCGCGGCTACCCTGTTCCTGTCGCTCGCGTCGGTAGAAAGTATTCCAGCCGGACTTGAATTTACTGTGTTGCTGCTACTAGGGATAGCATTCGGCCTCGCTCGCGATCCGCTGCCGCCGGCGAGGCCTGGCTACGCCAACCTAGGCTCGCGCGGGCGAACCCGGCAGCTGCTGCACCTGTTGCCCACCGGACTCGGATTCGGGCTCGCGATCGGATATGCGTTCGACTTGATCGGATTGCTTACCGGAACGTTCGCCTATCTATCACCTGCCCTCAACGGGCCTCTACATAGTTCCCTAGTAGGCCTCGTAGCCGGGATCGGAATCGGCCTCATCCGTACCCTGACCCTCTGGGTACGGCTTCCCGCCAAGCCCGAACGCCCAAGTAGTCCCTTGTCAGCTCTGCGTTCGGACCGGCTCCTGGCTGTGTTCGACATCCTCAGCATCACGCTGATCGTAGGGGTGATCGGAACCGTCGCGGAACTCGTGGTGGGCAATATCCACTCGGGAATCGGCTGGGGCATCATCACGTTCGTCGCACTGTGCCTCGCGATCGGCGTCGCGGCCTCGGCGCTGCTGTGGCCCATGAATAGCTGGGCCTCCTTCGCATTCGCCCGCTTGATGCTCGCTCTCAGGGGGAGGATCCCGTGGCGACTCATGCGTTTTCTTCAGGAAGCACGGCAGGTTGGCGTCCTGCGCCAGACAGGTACGATCTACCAGTTCCGCCACGCCCGGCTACAAGATCGGCTCGCTAGTCGCTACCAGGCGCCAGTTGCCATACAAGCGCAATCACGCGAACCAATCATAATGCGGCCGATTGCGGCTTCGGCCCGCTCGACTGTGTTCATGGTCGCGTCAATGGGGATCCTCATCTGGCTGAGCTTGGGAATTCGTGTTGTGCTTGCATTTGTAATTACCGTTCTTATATGTCAGACGATCCTAGTAATCATCGCCGGCCGGAGTTTCACCCAGGCAAGCCCCGCCGAGGTCAGGAATCGCTACGTCCGTCATGAGCGGACTATCCCATGGAATCAAGTCGAACACCTTTTCCTGATAGAAGGAATATTCGGTAGATCGATGGCCGTTGAAACCAAAGACAAGGAACGGATCACACTTGCCGCTCCCCGTTCGGTGCCATTCCTCCGTGACCCCGCTTTCGAACACTCAGTTACGCGAATGGCGCATTACGCTAGCACAAATGATATCGCCGTGAGTACGCAGAAGCCGCACCACTCGCGTATTACATACGGCAGTATTGTAGTAATCGTCACGCTGTTCTCGGTCGTGCTGGCAAGGCCATGGCAGCAACCATGGTGGCCGCAGCCCGTAGCCTACAATATTCCTGACGCATGCTCCGTAGCCCCTGAATTCGTTCGCGAGCTGGGTCTGCGTCCTACTCCGGATTCGCGAGTGGGCGCTTCCGGATTCTCGGAATGCGGCTGGGAGGGCAATGGCTACCAGCTTGATCTGTCGTACTTCCTATATCCCAACGCCGCGGGCGTATACGGTGTTGCTGGGGCTCGCAATGACTTCTCTAGGAATATGTCAAGGCAGCGAGACCCGCATGCCATCAGCGGTCTCGGGGGCGAGGCTAAATGGTATCCTATCTTTGATGGCCTCGGCGTGGAAGCTACGATAGTAATCGCAAATGTTAGCGTTGACGTAAAATACGTTAACGCGCTGCATGCCGAGGAAATCACATCGGTACAGCTAAGGAAAACCCTAGCTCTCACCCGGGTCGCTGTAGCTCGGGTGCGCCTCAAGTAAACGAGGGCATTCAGATCCCTCATACGGCAGTTGCCACGCGGATGCAGGACCGGGTCGGCCTACTTGTCAGGTGGCGGCGCCGAGCCAGGAGGGCTCCCGCCCGTCAGGGCGCGGCAGGCCGCCCACCCTGGAATCGGCGAGCTGCCCGTCCGGCTTCCGCCTGGTCCTCCATGCTGCTTCGCACAATGCTCCGGATGGCTCGCGTCTCCCGCGTCTGAACTTGGCCTGGGGCTGGACGGAGCCGGGCACGCCGAAGGCGTGCCCTTGACGGCGTAGAGAAGTTATTACGGATCACCAAGTCGACATCACATGGTCCGTCGCTACATCATCCACACCTACGTCTGGCCTGGGCGGTACGTGGACTTGAACCAGGGACTTCTTCCTTATCGGGTGTCGCTCCAGTCGAATTGGTGGTACCCGTCTGGAGATGCCATGGTCGTCCACGTTATGCTACAGGCTGTAGTAGAGGTATCGAGCCGGACGGGGCGCTAGGGTGACACGAGCGCGTGCGGTTGTGATCGGTGCGGGGATCGGCGGTCTGGCGGCGGCATCAGGGCTGCGCCTGGCTGGCTGGGACGTCATCGTCTGCGAGCGCGCGGCGTCGCTTGAGCCGGTCGGGGCTGCCCTTGCGCTGGCTCCCAACGGACTGCGGGCACTGGACGCGATCGGTGCCGGGGACGGGCTCCGAGGCCTGGCAGTTCCGCAGGAAGTGGGCATCCGCCGGTCCGACGGCCGGTGGCTGATGCGCAGCACGACCGGCCGGATGATCTCGGAAAGGTTCGGGGACCCGGTCATCCTGCTGCCCCGGACGGCCGTGATCGACGCGCTGGCGGCTCGCGTTCCCGGCGGGATGCTCTCGCTGTCAACTGAGGTGACGTCCGTCGAGCCCGGCGAGAAGGCAGGGCAGAGCGGAACGGCGGGAGGGCGCGTGGCCACCACGGCGGGCGAGCTGGATGCCGACCTTGTCGTGGCTGCCGACGGGATCGGCTCCGGAACGCGCCCAGCGCTGTTTCCCGGCCATCCGGGGCTCCGCTACGCGGGGTTCACCACCTGGCGCCTGCTCACAGGACCCGTGACCGGGCGGTTCCCCATGGCGGAGAGCTGGGGACGCGGCACCGTCTTCGGCGTCATGCCGCTGTCCGACGGGCGGGTCTACTGCTACGCCGCCGCGCCTGCCGCCCCCGGCGCGCGCGCCGGCGACGAGCTCGCCGAGCTGGTCAGGCTCTTCGGCACATGGCACGAGCCGATCCCCGCGCTGCTCGCGATCGCCAGGCCGCAGGACGTGCTCCGCCATGATGTCGCCGAGCTCGCCGCGCCGCTGCCGTCCTTCCACCGCGGCCGGGCCGCCCTGCTCGGCGACGCCGCCCACCCCATGACCCCGAACCTCGGCCAGGGCGCATGCCAGGCACTCGAAGACGCCGCGGTCATCTCCCGGCTTGCCGCAGGAACAGAACCGGACGCGGTAACCACGATGCTGGCCCGCTACACCGCTGACAGGCTGCCGCGCACCAACAACGTCGTCCGCTGGTCGCGCCGTGCCGCCACCATGACGACGTGGGCCTCGCCTCCCGCCGTCGCCTTCCGCAACACGGTGGCACGGCTGACAGGCAAGCTCGCGCCGGGAGCCGCGCTCCGCAGCCTCGCCCCCATCTACGGCTGGCAACCCCCGGCGGCAGCCCGCCCCGGCGACGCGGGCTAACGGCCGCGACAGCACCATACGGTCGGCCTCAGGCCTGTAAGTATGATTACCAGCCCACTGTGTGATTAGTATCTGGACGGGAAGGACAACTTCGCCGTCGACCGCGAGGTGGCGGAGAAGTTGAAGGCCGTGGCGCCACTCGCCGCCGAGGTGACGCGGGAGAACAGGCAGTTCCTGGCCGGCGCCGTGACGTGGGCGGCGAACCAGGGGATCACCCAGTTCATCGATCTGGGCTGCTGCATGCCGACCGCGCCGAACACGCACGAGACCGCGCGGGCGATCTCCCGGGCGCAGGTGTACAACCACTCGGTGCCGGACTTCGCCAGCTTCTTCGGTCCGCTGGAGCTGGTGCCGCCGGGCGTGGTCGACGCCCGGGATTGGCGCCCGGGATGGGAGCAGGCCGTGCACCTCGCGCCGCGAGACGGCCAGGTGATCGTGGGCGTCGCCCGGGTCGGCTAGATGAGTGATTCCTGATTCAGGTGAGCGCGGCGTGCCGGGGTGCGGCTCACTCACCTGAATAGCCTCCGGCCGGGCCGCGCGGATCACCCCGTCCGGGCCGCTGATGAGGGCTACATCAGTCCCATCAGCCTCTCCCGCACGCCTTTTCGCTCGCCAGTACGATAATCGTGACTTTTACGGGGTGGATTCGGGCTTGCGGGTGAATTAGGGGTACTATAGTGCACCAAAATCACCCGGGAGCCCTAATCCACCCGAATCTTTCGCCGCTGCCTGCCCCACCGTGCACATCCGCACCGGGCACCCCCGGCAAAGACCGGCTAAGCCCGCAACCCGATCAGGAATCACTCATCTAGGCCCCGCCACGACCAGGTCACCTCGCCTGACGTCTCAGCCGTCCAGCGTGAGCACGATCCGGCCCCTGAGGCCGCCCGCGGCAACCCGCTGGTGAGCCGTTGCCACCTGTTCCAGCGGGAGAGTCGTGGCCACCCGCGGGGTCAGCTGGCCGGCGTCGACGAGAGCGGCGAGCTCGGCCAGCCGCGGCCCGTCGGCATGGATCCAGACGTTGTGCACGCGCGTGCCACGCAACGGGACGGGCGCGGCACCGGCCGCGACCGCCACGAACGCGCCCTTGTCCCGGACGGCGTCGAGGGCCGGCATGCCAACGAGCCCGGTGTCCAGCGCGCCGTGCACGCCGGCCGGCACGACGCGGCGTACCGCGCCGCCCAGGCCCTGGGTGCGGGCGACGAACTCGTCGGCGCCGAGCCCGCGGACCAGCTCCTCGTCGCCGGGAGCGGCGACGGCCACGGTGCGGAGCCCGCGCAGCGCGGCGAGCTGCAGCGCGAACCCGCCCAGCGCGCCGGCCGCGCCCGTTACCAGTAGCCACTGGCCGGGCTGGAGCGCGAGCAGGTCCAGCGCCTGGTCCGCGGTGAGGCTGTTGAGCGGAATGGTCGACGCCTCGACCGGTGTCACGCTGCGAGGCGCGGGCGCGACCGCCTCGGTGTCGAGGACGACCTGCTCGGCCTGCGCGCCGATCGGGGCGGTCAGCAGATCGCGCATTCCGATCACGGCGTCACCGGCCGTGAACCGGTCCACTCCAGGACCGAGCACATCGACCACGCCAGCCAGGTCCCACCCCAGGCCGACGTCGCCGCTGGCCGCCATCAGGCCGTGCCCGGCGAGAAGGCCGGCGCGGGTGGCGATGTCGACCGGGTGGACCGGTGCCGCCTGCACCCGGATCCGTACCTGCCCGGTACCGGGCTGCGGGATCGGGACGTCGGCCAGCTCGATGACATCTGGGCCGCCGTAGCCGCGGATAATGACCGCTTTCATGTGATCTCCCTCGTCGCTGCGCATCGGACGTGTGCCGCCCGAACTCCACGCTAGGTGTGTTACTCTCTTCTAGAAAGAAGGCACCCGAAAGTGCGTAACTCGCGTCCAGGAGTGCGATGGCCACGATGACCGCGGCGCGACGGCGCGAGCAGGAACGCGCCGCATACAACGCGTATGTCGCCGAATGCCCGTCCCGCCAGGTGCTCGACGCGCTCAGCGACAAATGGGTAA
Organism: uncultured Actinomycetota bacterium; assembly: GCA_963753225.1. GTDB lineage: Bacteria > Actinomycetota > Actinomycetes > Streptosporangiales > Streptosporangiaceae > Palsa-504. The sequence goes on from CAVWBQ010000049.1 coordinate 260,158, forward strand.
CGCTGGTCCTGACCGCCCTCGCGGACTCACCGCGGCGTTACAGCGAGCTGTCACGCACGATCGCGGGTGTCAGCCAGAAGATGCTCACCCAGACGCTGCGCCTGCTCGAGCGCGACGGCCTGGTAACCCGCACCATCACCGCCTCCGTCCCGGTCCGGGTGGACTACCAGCTCACCCCCCTCGGCCGAACCCTCCTGCCGGTCGTCCGAGCGATCAAGGACTGGTCCGAAACGCACATCTCCGAAGTCCACGCCGCCCGTGCCGCCTACGACCACGCCGCCCCTGGTACCTAGCCGGCCACCGGCTGACCGCGTTGGCGCGTCACTCCCCGTCGAGGCCGGCCGGCGGCAGGTCCCGTACCTGCCGCCGGGTGATGCCGAGCCGGATGCCGTCGTCGCCGAACCCGGCCACCATCTCGGCGGGGATGGCGGTGTCGGCGCGGTCCCACGCGGGCCCGTGCCTGATCAGCACGTGGGTCACCCGGCCGCTGCCCGGGTCGATGCGTACGGCGCGGAGGTGCCCGGCCTCGCCGTCGGTGGCGTGCACGCGGTCGCCACGGTGCTCTTCCACCTCGCCCGGCGGGGTCACGTCGATGGTTTCCTTTTCATCGATCCGCAGGATCGTGCCGCCGTCGGCGGTGGGGCCGCCCGCGCCGCGCCAGCCGGGAGGAAGCAACTGGACCGGGTCCGGGTAGCCCGGCACGAACTCGGCCAGCGTCTCCTCGGCGGCGTCCAGGCTCATGAACTCCGCCTCGGTGCAGCGCAGCCGGACCTGACCCGGCCGCTCATCGGCGAGATCAGCGAGGTCGAGCGGGACGAGCCGGGCCAGCCCTGTCCGGCCCTCCGGCTCGACCACGAGATGGGTCACCGTGCGTGCGGCCGGGTCGACGACCGCGGCCAGCACCTGACCGCGGTAGCCGTCGCTGCATACGGCGTCACTTCCGATCACCAGCGTCGTCATGAACCCAGCCTCCTGATCTAGCCGAAGGTGAACGAGTAGGCCGCCGCGCCGGGGTCGGGGAAGGTGATCTCGAAGGTCCGCTCGGCGACGTGCCCCTGCTGCCGGACGAGCTGGTACAGCCGCTCCTCGCTGAGCGTACCTGAGCCGTTCTGGTCCGCGTCGGTTCCGTGATCCCCGCCGGGAGGCTGCCCGTCGATGAGCACACGGAATCGCACCGGCGTTCCCGGTACGGCCGGCCCCATTACCAGGTTGACGTCACGGGCCTGGAAACGGCAGGTGATCTGCCCGCCGGCCGTGTTGAGCCTGGCGGCCTCTTCCTCCATCGTCCAGTCACCCGACAGCGCCCAGTCGTTGAGCCTCAGCCGCTCCGGCGCGGTATAGGGATGAGGCTTGCCCGGCAGGATGCCGCCGGGCGAGGCGAAGTTCTCGGTGCGCGCGTAGCCGGTGTAGTTCTCCGGTGATCTCAGCGTGTCCCAGTCGGCCGGCGCTTCCGCACCCCGGGCCTCGACAGACACGAGATCATGGCCGGTACCACCGGATCCGGCCTCGGCCAGCAACTGCTGGATGACCATTTCCGACTGCTGGTAGTCGCCCTCGCCGAAGCGGTGATGCCGGATGCGCCCCTGCGCGTCGGCGAAGTAGAGGGCGGGCCAGTAGTGGTTGGCGAAGGCACTCCATACCGCGTAGTCGTTATCGATCGCGACCGGGTAGTCGACCCTCAGATCCCGAACGGATCGGCGTACGTTATCGATGTCGTGCTCGAAGCTGAACTCGGGCGTGTGCACGCCGATGACCACCAGTCCCTGGCCGGCGTATTTGCCGGCCCAGGCGCGGACATAGGGGAGCTGGCGCAGCCAGTTGACGCAGGTATAGGTCCAGAAGTTGACCAGGACCACCTTCCCGCGCAGGCCGTCCGGCGTCAGCGGCGGTGAGTTGAGCCACCCGGTCGCGCCCTCGAAGGAAGGCAGCCTGCTCTCGACGGGCAGCCGGGCCGAGGCCGTGTGCAGCCCGGCGGGCATGGGCCAGTGTGGTTTCATGACGATGCCTCCTGTGCTCGATATCTTTCACCATCGCGCACCGGGCAGGCCTGTCGCACCTGTGACAACCCCGGCCTTGATCCCTGGCCGTTACCCTGGCCCGCGTACCTGGCGGATTTGATCGGTTGCCCTGGCCATGGCGCTGCCGGTTAGGTTCTGGTCGACAGGGTGGACGGCGGGGCGGCCCGCTGCCGGAGTTGGCCAGCCTCGGCGCCTTGATCACCAACTCATATGGGCCCGCTCACGCCGCCGCCGGCCGACCCAGGACCGGCATACTCGTATTGACCACAGCGCACCGGCGAAGGAGCACCGGCCATGAGCCGCCGAGCGAAGATCGTGTGCACCCTTGGCCCCGCCACCTCCGGCCCCGGGACGATCACGGAGCTGGTGGCGGAGGGCCTCGACGTGGCCCGGCTCAACATGAGCCACGGCGACCACGACGCGCACCGGGCCGCCTACCAGGCCGTCCGCGCGGCCAGCGACGCGAGCGGCCGGAGCGTGGGCGTGCTGGTCGACCTGCAGGGCCCCAAGATCCGGCTGGGCCGGTTCGCGGGCGGGCCGGTGACGCTGACGTCCGGCCAGGAGTTCACCATCACCGGGCAGGACGTGCCGGGGGACCAGGGCGAGGTGTCGGTCAGTTACCCGGGACTGGCCGGCGACGTCCGGCCGGGGATGCGGTTGCTCGTGGACGACGGCCGGGTGGTGCTCGAGGTGACCGCGGTGCAGGGGGAGCGGGTCCGCACCCGGGTCCTGGTGGGCGGCCCGGTCTCCGACCACAAGGGCCTCAACCTTCCCGGGGTCAGGGTCAACGTGCCCGCCTTGACCAGCAAGGACGCCGATGACCTGCGGTGGGCGCTGGCGCTGGGCGCTGACATGATCGCTCTGTCCTTCGTGCAGGGGCCGGAAGACGCCGAACCTCCCCGCAAGATCATGGACAAGATGGGCGTCCGCCTGCCGCTGATCGCGAAGGTCGAGAAGCCCCAGGCGGTGGCGGCGCTGGACGATGTCGTGGCCGCGTTCGACGGGATCATGGTGGCCCGGGGGGACCTGGGCGTGGAGTACCCGCTGGAACAGGTGCCGCTGGTGCAGAAGCGCGCGATCAAGCTCGCCCGGCAGGCCGCCAAACCCGTCATCGTGGCCACCCAGATGCTCGAGTCGATGGTCAGCGCGCCGCGGCCGACCCGGGCCGAGGCATCCGATGTCGCCAACGCCGTGCTCGACGGTGCGGACGCGCTCATGCTCTCCGCGGAGACCAGCGTCGGCGCCTACCCGGTGGACGCCGCGGCGACGATGGCCAGGATCATCGAGGCGGCGGAGCAGGACTGGCCGTTCTCCCCGCCCGCGAGCGCCCCGGAGACCACCGGGGCCGCCATCGCCCGGGCGGCGGGCGAGGTCGGGGCGGCGGTCGGAGCCAGGGCGCTGGTGGCCTTCACCATGACCGGGGAGACCGCGCGGCGGCTGGCCAGGTACCGGTCGCCGATCCCGCTGCTCGCGTTCACCACCGAGTCAGGGACCCGCAGCCAGCTGGCGCTGACCTGGGGCGCCGAAACCTTCCTCGTCCCGGCCGTGGCGCACACCGACGACATGGTCCGCCAGGTCGATGCGGCCCTGCTGGAGATCACACGGTGCCAGGCGGGCGACCTCGTGGTGATGGTGGCCGGCAGCCCGCCGGGCACTCCGGGCCGAACGAACGCCCTGCGCGTGCACCGGCTCGGCGACGCCATCGACTCCTGAAACCCCTACGGATCCGCGTCCCCGGGCAGCAGCGGGCGCATGAACGTCCGCTCGTAGCGGAGCACGCACCCGCTCTCGTCCCTGATCCGGTCCGCCGCCACGAAGTCCGGGTGCTCCCCGAAGAGCCTGCGGTACTGCTCGTACGCGGCGAGGCTGGGGAAGCTGAACAGGGCCAGCGCCTTGTCGCTCGCGCCCTCGGCAGGCAGGAAGTAGCCATGGTGGCGGCCGCCGTGCCGGTCGACCAACTCCATCCACCGCCGGGCGAAGCGCTCGAAGGCGTCGGTCTTCGCCGGATCGATGACGTACTCGACGACACAGGTGATCATGACGGCAGGTTAGCCAAGGCCGGACAGCCCGGCAATTCTGATAAAGCGAAGCGGAGAAATAAAGGCCGCTACGGAATCGAATGGTTAATTGCTAGGGTGCCGCACGGTGCATCGGATGTCAGGATGCACGCCCGTGTAGTTAAGCGGCCCGGCCAGGATTGTCATCCCGATCGTCCCCGCCGTGCTGCAGCCCATGGGGCCGCTGTAATCCCCGCGCTGCCCGGCGGCAATAGCGCCGATGACCAGCCAGATGGTAAGCAGCACCGATCCGATGTGCATCTGGGCCTCCATAGCATCGTCTGCGTAAATATGATGAGACGGCTATCGCGATTGCCGGCCATTTCATGGCCTGGGTACCTCGGGAAGAAGCCTACCCGCGCCGCGCGATGCCCAGTCCGGCGCAAGCCAATCCCGCGCCTTTTCCAGGAATCTGGAAGCCGTGCCTCCGGCAGCGGTCAGCGGCCGGGGAAGAGGCTTCCCGATTGATAGACGGGGGTGCCGCCGAGGACGGTGGCCAGGACGGCGATGTCCGGGATCCGGCCGGGTTCCGTCTCGAGCGGATTCTGCTCCAGGACGACGAAGTCGGCGAGCTTGCCTGGCTCGAGCGAGCCGATCTCGTTCTCCCGGTGGCAGGCATAGGCCGCCTGGGTGGTGTACAGGGCGAGCGCGTCGCGGGCGGGCAGGCACTCGGCCGGGCCGAGCACGCGGCCGTCGCCGGTGCGACGCAGGATGGCGTCGCGGATGCCGATGCGGGGATCGGCGGTGATGACGGGCGCGTCGGAGGATCCCGCGACGGTGATGCCGGCCCGCTGCCAGGAGGCGAAGGAGTACAGCTGGTCGCCGCTATCCGGGAACGCCGCGGCGAACCCGTCACCCAGGGACGAAAGGAATCCGGGCTGGCTCGCCACCACGATCCCCAGCGCCGCGGCCCGGGCGGCCAGCGGCGGATACAGCGCGCCGCCATGCTCGAGGCGGTGCCTGCGCGGGTTGCCCGCGCCGGGGGGCAGTATCGCGGCGTAGGCGTCCAGGACGGTCTGGATCGCCCGGTCTCCCTGGGCGTGGATGCAGACCTGAAAGCCGCGGACGTCGAAGTCGCGGACCATCTTGGTCAGCTCGTCGCGCTCGAAGTACAAGATGCCCGAGCCGTACGGCGGCACGGGATAGGTGCCGTGGATAGCCGCGGTGCGGCTGCTCATCCCGCCGTCGGCCCAGATCTTGACGGCCTCGGTGGCCAGCTGCCCGGAATGACGGCCCCGCAGGCCGGCGCCGAGGAGCCAGTCCACCTGGTCGTGCACGACCAGTCCGTAGATCCGCTGGCTGAGCAGGCCGGCCGCGTCCGCCTCGGCGAACACGGCGAAGGTATCGCGCCGCATATCGGCGTCGCAGGCCGACGTCAGTCCGAAGGCAGCCAGCCGTTCGCCTGCCGTCTCTATGATCTTGGCCCCGGCGGTGCCCGCCCGGGCGATGTCGCGACGGATATTCTGCTCGAACAGCGCGAACATCGGCGCCTCGTACACCACGCCGTCCAGCCGTCCCTCGCTGTCGCGGCCGAACGCGCCTCCGGGAGGATCCGGCTGCCCTTCGGCGAATCCCGCCTCCCGCAGCGCGGCCGTATTCAGCACGCAGACGTGCAGTGACGTGTGGTACAGCACGGCCGGGCGGTTCGGCACGGCCTGATCCAGCTCCGCTCGCGTGGGATGCCGGCCCTCGCGGAGCTTGTACTCGGCGTACCCGCCCCCGGTCACCCAGGAGCCCTCCGGCGTCCCGTCGGCGGCTTGCCTGAGCCGCGCCTGAATCGCGCCGATATCGGGCGCCGACGGCTGGCTGCAGTCGGCGGCGGCCGCGAGGTAGCCGATGTCGGCCACGTGGCAGTGCGCGTCGATCAGGCCGGGGATGACGGTCGCCCCGCCGAGCCGCACCACCTCGGCATCGGGTGCGTCCGCGCGGACCGCCTCGGGCCGCCCGATGGCGGCGATCCGGCCATCCCGGATCAGCATGCCGTCGGCGGGCCGGGCGTCGGGTGCCATCGTGATGAAAACGGCTTCCTCGACGATCAGCTCCACCACGCCTCCCGGTCCGAGCGTACATCCGCCCGGCCCCGCAGCCCCGGAGCCCCGGAGCCCAGGCCGTCAGCCGCTGGTCATCTGGCCGACGTTGAAGTCCGGGAAGCCAAGGAACTCATGCATGACGTCCGCCACCCGCTGCACCCGGGTCACGTCGACCGCCCCGAGCGGGTAGGAATCGAGCGCCATGACCGCGGCCTGCACCTTGGTCAGGCCGAACGGCGCCGGGAGCGCCTCCATGGCCTGCTCCACGGCCGACCGGCTCGTGTTCGCGATCTGCTGGCCCTGCTCGAACGCGGCGCGGAACGCCGCCAGCGTCTGCGGGTGCAGCGCGGCCCACTGCCGGGTTACGGCGCAGCCCTGCACCGGGAACGCGTCGGTCGCGCCCTGGTCCAGGTCCGCGAGCTGGGTGATGCCCATCGACAACTCCGCCTGGCTGGCGAACGGCTCGGGCAGCACCGCCGCGTTGATCTTCCCGGCCTTGAGCATCGCGGCCATCTTGGGCAGCGGGTAGTACGCGAAGTGCGCCCCGGACACCCGCAGCCCGTGATCGGCTAGTGCGGACGCGGCCAGCAGGTACAGGATGTTTCCCGGCGCATTGACACCGATGGTCTTGCCTTCCAGGCTGGCCAGCGTCCGGACACGGGAGCCCGGCATCACGTACAGGCCCTGGGCGCCCGGTTCCATCACCGAGCCTTCGGCGAAGATGTCCAGGTTGGCCGCGACCATGGGATCGCTGGCCGAGGAAGGCCGCTTGCCCTGGTCATAGTTTTCCTGCGCCTGGATGTAGCTGACGTAGTTGCCGCACGAGATGTCGACGCGGTTGTGCGGCTTGGCGAGTGCCTGGGCGTTGATGACCGTCGCGGAGCTGACGGCCGGGACGAACTTGACGTGCAGCCCGTGCGCCGCGAACAGGCCCTCGTGCAGGGCGACGAAGAAACCGGCGGAGTCGACGGCCGGCACCACCGCGACGTTCAGGTCCGGCTGCTCGATGCCGGGTGTGGCGGCGTTCCCGCCGCTGGAAAGCCGGGGCACGAACAGGATCGCCAGGACGACGACGGCCGCGACGGCGCCGAGTATCTCGGCCGCCCGGACAGCCCGCGTGAATCTGCGTGGCATCGCCGGTTCCTTTCTTCCTCGGGGGCGGCAGGCCAGCCCAGGCCCAGATGACCTCAGGACATGCCTGCGGATTGCGGCCACGGCGCCCGGTCGCCGCGGTCAGCCGGCCGTCTCGGCCGGTCCCTCAGCAGGCGGCACCGGTGCAGCTCGGTTGAACGGGCCGATACCAGCGATTCATCGGATTGACTGGTGGCCGCTTGGCGCTGGTCCGGGAGAGCGCGGGTACTCTGCGCGCCTGCTCCCGGGGTCCGGGCAACGTGTCGCGCTGCCCGGTGCCGCTTGCGTGAAAAATCTTGCTGCAAGTTGCAGTGAGAGACATCGGTCAGCTGACCGATATTTGAACGCTGGTCACTCCCGCCCTGGCCAGGCTCGGTTATCCACCCTCGGCGCCGTCAGGTGCGAGCGGCGAGGCGGCAGCCCGCGGCGGCACAGCGCGCGGGCGGCGGTTCTGGGTCGATGTGCCGTTGGTCCTGCTCTAACCGGACCGGCGGCACATCGACCCAGCGGTTACCGCATCAGCGCGCCAGAAATCCCGAAACGACGGGTTATCTTCTGACGCGCCCTCAGGACCGCCACGATGATGATGATCACATCGTGCCGGTTGGCTGGGGCGGCGACCCTTCCAGCCGAACGGGCGGGCGGTCAGCCCCGGGCGCCACTGGCCACGGCATCCTCCCAGTACGAGGGTGTCCGGCCGCGTGCTCAGGCCCTCAGATGGTCGCGGTACAGCCGCCCGAGCGCTTCCCAGTGCCGGGCCTCGGCCGCAGCGTCGTAGGTGGAGTTGTCGGGCACCGCGAATCCGTGGTGGGCCGGGTAGAACTCCACGGTGTGCTCGACTCCGGCGCCGGTGAGCGCGCTGTCGAGCAGCCCGGCCTGCTCGGTGGTGAACGAGCCGTCGTCGGTAGCGCCGGCCACGTAGACCGCGGCCGTGATGCGGCCCGCCGCCAGGTGCGGGCTGGACGGGTCGTCGGCGACGGCTACCCTGCCGCCATGGAACGACGCCGCCGCGGCGATCGTGCGCCCGAGCCCGCCCGCCGCGATCAGGGACATCCGCCCGCCCAGGCAGTACCCGGTGGTGCCGATCGCGGACCCGCTCACCTCCGGCCGCGCCAGCAGGAAGTCCGCGTAGGCTCCGGCGTCGGCGATGATCGCGTCGTTGGTGAGGGGGCTGACCAGCCCGGACATCCGGGCCCGCTCCGCGGGATCGGTGAACAGGGTGGCCACGTCGAACGGCGCCCACTCGCCCGAGCGGTAGTAGATGTCCGGGATCAGGACGACGTAGCCCAGGCCGGCCAGCCTGTCGCCCATCTGGCCGAACGTCTCCCGCGCTCCGCCCGCATCCGGGAACACCAGCACACCCGGCCACGGCCCATCACCGTCCGGGACGTGCAGCGTCCCGCGGCTGTGACCATCGGGCGCCGGTATCTGAACATCAAGGCGTCCCATTCAGCTGCCTCCTGCCTCCTGCCTCCGCGAGCCTCATGAGCGCACTGTATAGGAGGATCGGCTGGTGACAATGTGGCGTGACGACCTCGGGTCCCCGGTAGAACTGACCGTCCCGGCACGGCGGGTGGTGTCGCTAGTGCCCTCGCTGACCGAGGCGGTGGCGCGGTCGGCACCGGGCGTGCTGGCGGGAGCCACCGACTGGTGCACCCACCCGGCCGATCTGGCGGTGACCCGGGTCAGGGGTACCAAGAATCCCGAACGGGCCTCGATCATCGCCCTGGCGCCCGACCTCGTCGTCGCTAACCGGGAGGAGAACCGGAAGCTGGACGTGGTCCGGCTACGGGAGGCGGGCCTGGCCGTGTGGGTAACCGTAATCGAGTCGGTGCCCGAGGCGATGGCGTCGCTGCGGCGGCTGCTCACCGGGCCGCTGGGCCTGGAGGTGCCCGCGTGGCTGGCGGCCGCCGAGCAGGCCTGGGCCGCACCCGCGCCGGCGCTGTGGTCGGCCCGGCTGGCGCGCCGCGTCGCGGTGCCGGTCTGGCGCGACCCGTGGATGGTCGTCGGCGCGCGCACGTTCACCGGCGACGTGCTGGCCCGGCTCGGCCTGGACAACGTGTTCGGCGCGGGCCCGGACCGCTACCCGCACGTCGAGGCCGGGCGGATCCGGGCCGCAGCGCCCGACCTGGTGCTGCTGCCCGACGAGCCTTACCGGTTCACCCCGGACGACGGCCCGGAGGAGTTCCCCGCCCAGCGCGTCGTCCTCGTCCCGGGCCGCCTGCTCACCTGGTACGGCCCCTCCCTCGCCACCGCCCGCGCCGACCTGCTCAGCCTTACTCAGTAGCCCGCTCCCAGCCGGCAATCTCGCGTCCCGACCAGGGCCACCGCCGCCATGCTCAGTCCACCCCCGGCGGCGTCCAGCCGGGATCCCGGCCGAACCAGCCCGCCAGCCGCTCGTACACCGGCGCGTCATCAGGCACCGGCACCTCAACCCCGAACGCCTTGCCCGGCCCCCGGAACTCGGGCCGCAGCATGCCGCGGGACCAGCGAAGCGCGTGCCCGGCCAGCGCCGGGTCCAGCTCGGCCGGCTGGCCGGTGGCCCGGGCCAGGTCCCAGTCGTGCACCGCCAGTTCGGTGATCTGCTGGTCGGCGCGCAAGCGCAGCGGCGCCTCCCCGCCCGGCCCGGTCACCGGCCGGTCCAGGTCGGCCGCCCGCCACGCCGCGCGCAACGGCTCGGCCCGGTCCCCGAATGCCGCCGCCCAGTCGTCGCCGATCTCCTCTGCCGGGGCCGTCCAGTCGGCGGCCTCACCGCGCGCGGATACGAGGAAATTCCGCAGGTCCTGCCCGGCCAGGTGACCGACGAGCGCCCGCACGTCCCACCCGGCGCAGGGCGTCGCCAGCCCCGCCTGGCTGGCGTCGATGCCCGCGATGAGCCCCGCGGTCTGGTCAAGCGCGCGTTCCAGCAGCGCGACGGTCTCGGCATCCGAAGTCATGGGCCCATCCTCTGCTAACGACCCCAGGCACGCCCTATACACGCACCCGTGCGCCCTAGAGCGTCCTGGTCAGGAAGACGCTGAGCGGGTCGGGGCGGTAGCCGGCGAACGGCTCGCAGTACTCGAACCCGAACTTCTCGTACAGCCGCCGGGCGGGCGCGAAGAACTCGGCCGAACCCGTCTCCAGGCTCAGCCGGGTGAACCCCATCCGCCTGGCCTCGGTGATGACGTGCTGCAGCAGCGTGGACGCGATCCCGCTGCGCTTGCGCGCCGCCAGGGTCCGCATCGACTTAACCTCGGCGTGCCGCGCGTCCAGTCGCTTCAGCGCCCCGCAGCCGACCACGCTGCCGTCGTCCATGACCGACCAGAACGTGATCCCGGGCTCGCGCAGCGTCTCCAGGTCCAGGGCATGCTTGCTCTCCGGTGGCGTGATCGACAGCATCTCCCGCACGTGCTCGTCGAGGAAGCTGGCGATCTGCGGACCGGTCAGGTCGTCGACCACGATCTCCACCCGGTCAGCGTAGCCGCGGCAGGACCGCCGTCCCGAGCAGGGCGACGCCGTCGCACCCGCCGCGCCAGCCCCGCCACGTGCCCCGGTTGCGCAAGCGTTCCCTCGCGCGAAAGGCTCGGGGCATGCGCGAGCTCGATGACCTAGGGGAGCGGTTCTGGGTCTGGCGGGCCGGCCAGCAGCCGAGGACCCGCGACGACATCCCGCGCCTGGACCGGCCGCCGGGCTGGCTGCCCGAGGTCGACGCCGGGCTGGCCGGCCGCCGCCGGGAAGAGCTCGCCGCGTTCCAGGCCGAGCTGGCGCGGATCCGCCCGGACGAGGTAGCCGACCGCGTCGACCACCGGCTGCTGAGGTCGGCGATGGCCCGGGTGAGCTGGGAGAGCGACATCCTGCGGGTGCGGGGCATTCCGCGGTTCTGGACCGACCAGGCGCTCGGGCCAGTCTTCGACGCCTTGCTGCGGCCGGGCGTCGACGCGGCCAGGGTCGCGGAGGTGGTGCGGCTGCTCCGCGCCGTCCCGGCCACCCTGTCGCACGCGCCGGAGGCGCTGGCCAGCCCGGCGCGGGAGTTCGCCGAGCTGGCCGTGGCCGAGCTCGACGGCATCGCCGGGCGCGTCGAAGCTTGCGCCGAGGCGCTGGCCAGGATCGATCCTTCCGCCGCGGCCGAGCTTGCGTCGGCCGCGGCGCAGGCCGGCGGCGCCCTGGGGGAGTTCGCCGCGGGTCTCGCGGCCCGCGTCGCCACCCTGCCGCCGGCCGTCCCGGCCGGGAGACAGACGTACGAGTGGTTCCTGCGCGAGGTCGCCTGCGTCCCGCTGAGTGTCGACGAGATCGCCGGTATCGGGCGCCGCGAGTACGAGCGCGCGGTCTGGCTCGAACTGCTGCACGTCACCCGCAACCGGGACGTGCCGGTGCCGCCCCTTCCCGCCGATGCCGATCAGCAGGTCCGTGCGGAGGTACGCGCCGAGGCGGCGGTGCGCCGGTTCTACGCCGGCCGGGGCCTGCTGAGCCAGCCCGAGTCGCTGCGGCACTACCTCGCCCTGCCCATGCCGGACTACCTGGCCCCGCTGACCTTCCTCGGCGTGGCGGACGAACTCACCGGGCCGGGCCGGCTAACCGAGGACGGCGTCGCCTACGTGCCGCCGCCCGGGCCGGACCTGCCGTACTTCCGCGCCGCCAACGCACGCGACCCGCGCGCCGGGATCGTGCACGAGGGGGCGCACTACCAGCAGCTGGCCCTGGCCTGGCGGAATCCCCGGCCGGTCCGCAGGCACTACTACGACTCCGGCGCCAACGAGGGCATCGCCTTCTACAACGAGGAGATGATGCTCGCCAGCGGCCTGGTCGACGACGCGCCGCACACCCGCACGGTGCTGTGCAACTTCATGCGGCTACGCGCGCTGCGGGTGACGGTCGATGTGGGCCTGGCGACCGGGCTCATGCCGATCGGCGCGGCCGCCGCCGAGCTGGCGTCGCGGGTCCCGATGGACGACGCCACCGCCCGGGAGGAGGCCGCGTTCTTCGCCGAGACGCCGGGCCAGGCGCTTACCTACCAGATCGGCAAGACCCAGCTGATCGCGCTGATCGCGGACGCGGTGCGGCTGCGTCCCGACCTGGACCTGCAGCGGCTGCACGACGCGATCTGGGTCAACGGCAACGTCCCCGTCGCCCTGCTGCGCTGGGAGCTGCTCGGGATGACCGACGAGCTGGCCGCCCTCGACACCGACGCGGGTTAACCTTCCGGGGTTCTCGCCCTGCTCGCTCTCGAGCAGGGCGCGGCGCATCTCGTCGCGGTCGGGAGTGATGACGACGTACAGGCCGGACCCGGCCGGGCCCTTCTGGCGTACAGCGATCAGCGAGACGCCGTCCCACGTGCGCTGGGTGCTGAACTCATAGCCGGGGAACTCGGCGGCGAGTTCACTCAGCATCGCAGCTTCGCTGATCATAGTCATCAGCTAAAGTACGTGTCCGTACTTTAGGGTCATGCCGGTTACTGTAACCCTGTGGCCGAAACCAGGCAAGCGGGCATGCTCGCCCGCACACACGAGGGCCAACCCGGGCTGCCCCGCGGCCGGAGCCACCTGCCGCCGCCGGCCGTCAGCGCCTCGCAGCGGGAGCGGCTGCTGCGATCGGTGATCGCCGCCGTCTCCGAGTGCGGCTACCAGGCCGTCACGGTCGCCGACATCGTGCGCCGTGCCCGGGTGTCCAAGAAGGCGTTCTACGCGCACTTCGCGAACAAGGAGCAGTGCTTCCTGGACGCGACCGGCGAGGGCCGGGAACTGATGATCGCCCGCGTGACATCCGCGAGCCGCGCGCTCCCGGCCGAGGCCGACGACGAAGACCTGCTCCGGGCCGCGTGCCGGGGGTTCCTGGAGTTCCTCGCCGACGAGCCCGCTTTCGCCCGGGTCTTCTACATCCACATGCCGGCCGCGGGCCCGCGGGCAGCCAGCCGGCTCGACGCCGCGCCCCGTATTTTCGCCGAGATGAACCGGCGGTGGCACGAGCGGGCGCGCGAGCGCCACCCGGACTGGCCGGCCGTCTCGCCCGAGGCGTACCTCGCGCTGGCCGGGGCCGCCGCGGAACTGGCCCGGGCCATGGTCTACGCCGGCCGGACCGAAGCCCTGCCGGACCTGGAGGACACGCTCGTGGCGCTCAATCTCGCGGTTCTCGCGGGCCGCGCCTGGCCGCCGGGCATCCGGTGACGGGCTCCTGCCCGAAGCACATGGTGATGGGGCCGTGCGGCGGAGTGCGGGCCGACGGCCGCTGCGAGGTCGTCCCGGATCCGTGCGTGTTCCCGGCCCCGGCGGAATGGGCCGAGCCCGTGCCTGCCGTCCCGCTGCGTGCGGTGCCGCTGATCCTGACCGACTTCAGCTCCGAGCCGTACTCGGTCCGTATGCTCAGGACGGTGGCGAGGACGCTGGCGCCGTCCTGCAACGCCGTCCTGGTCGGCGAGCACCAGGACCGGCCCGATTTCCCGCCCACGCTGCTGGCCTCGATGTTGCGGGAGGCCGGGGCGCGGCCGTGGATGACGCTCGCCTGCCGGGACCGGAACCGGATCGTCCTGGAGGAGGAACTGTCCGGCCTGTGCCACCTAGGGGTCGACGCCGTCCTGTGCGTCACCGGCGACGCGCGGGCCTATGACGTCCGGCCGGACGTGACGCAGGTATTCGACCTCGACGGGCCGCGGCTCGCCGCGCTCGCCGCGTCGATCGGGATACCCGCGGCCGTCCCGGAAACTCCTGCCGCGCCGCCCCGGCACCTGCGGGCGTTCCGCCTGGCCCAGAAGCAGCGGGCGGGTGCGGCGGCCGCGGTGCTCAACCACGACACGGTGGCGTCGGTGACCGCCTTCATGTCCGACGGGGTGCGGGCCGGGGTGACCATCCCGGTCATCGCCTCGGTCGCGGTCTTCACCGACGAGCCGTCGGCGGCCGTGCTCAGCGGGCTCCCGGGCCTGGAGCTCGATCCGGCCGCCGTGCGCCGCGTGCTGGACGATCCCGATCCGGTCGCGGCAGGGATCGCCGCCGCGGCCGGCGAGGCGCGGGCGCTGCTCGGCATCCCCGGGGTGGCCGGCGTGAACATCTCCGGCGCGGCGTCGGCCAGGGGCTGCGAATTCGCCGCTCAGGTCAAGGCGGAATTGGCGGTGCGCATCCGGGAAGAACGCGACCATGACCCGTGACGCCAGCGATCCGATGGAGGCCGAGTTCGACACTGTGGCCGAGTGGACCGCTCAGGTCGCCACCGACCTTGGCCCGGAGTACTTCGTGCCGGCCGCCTGCCGGGGAAGCGGGCAGCCCGTGGCCCTGGACTGGCTGCTGGCGGGTATGCGGGCCGGGCCCGGTGACCTGCTCCTTGACGTCGGGGCGGGCATCGGCGGTCCCGCCGCCTATGCGGCGGGCCGGACCGGCGCCCGGCCGGTCCTGGTCGAACCGGAGCCGGACGCATGCCGCGCGGCGGCCCGGCTCTTCGGCCTGCCCGTCATCGAGGCCGACGCGACCGCGCTGCCGTTCACGGACGGCGCGGTCGGCCTGGCCTGGTCCCTGGGTGTCCTGTGCACCGCGCCGGGACGAGAGGCCCAGCTGGCCATGCTGCTCCAGATGCGCCGCGTGGTACGCCCCGGCGGCCGGATCGGCCTGCTCGTCTACCTGGCCACCACCGGGGTGCTGGATAACCCGCCGCAGGGCAACCACTTCCCGACCGGCACCGACCTTCACACCCTGCTCCGCCGCGCGGATCTCGACGTGCTGGCCGTGGCAGACTCCCAGGACATGCCGGAGCCGCCCGCCAGCTGGCGGGAGCGCACCGCCGCCGTCGAGCGCGAGCTGCAGCACCGCTTCGGCCGCACCCCGCAGCTTGCCGCCGCCACCGGGCAGAGCCACCGCATCGGCCACCTGCTCGAGGCCGGCCAGCTAACCTCCCAGGTCCTCCTGCTGACTCGAGAGTGAGGGGAATCATGACCGCATTGCTGCCCGGGTTTGAGTACCGGCGCGTGGACGTCGACGGCGTCACCGTCAACTGCGCCGCCGCGGGATCGGGTCCGCCCGTGCTCATGCTGCACGGCTACCCCCAGAACCACCTCATGTGGCGCGACGTCGCCCCCACCCTGGCCGAAGACCACACGGTCGTCCTCGCCGACCTGCGCGGCTACGGCGACTCGGGCAAGCCCGCGCCCGACGCTACCGGGGATGCGTACTCCAAGCGGTCCATGGCCCGCGACCAGGTGGGGCTCATGCGCCAGCTCGGCTTCACGCAGTTCCAGCTGGTCGGCCACGACCGCGGCGCCCGCGTCTCGCACCGCCTGGCGCTGGACTACCCGGAGGCCGTCACCAGGCTCGCCGTCCTGGACATCGTGCCTACCCGGCATATGTTCCGCAACGTGACCCGGGCCATGGCGACGGCCTACTACCACTGGTTCTTCCTCCCGGTCGGAAACGGCGTCCCCGAGCACCTGATCGGCTCGGATCCCGGGTACTGGATCCGCTCCATCGTCGGCGCGCTCCTCGGCCAGGGTGCCAGCCTCGACGCCGCCGTGATGGACGACTACATCCGCTGCTTCAGCGACCCCCGGACCATCGCGGGCTCCTGCGCCGACTACCGTTCGGCGGCGAGCATCAACTTGGTCCACGACGACGAGACCTTCGCCGCCGGGCGCAAGCTCGAATGCCCGGTCCTCGTGCTGTGGGGAACCCAGGGCTTCGTCGGCCGCGGCTACGAGCCGCTCAGCGTCTGGCAGGAATACGCCATCGACGTCCGCGGCAGGGCCCTGCCCACCGGCCACTTCATCCCCGAGGAAGCCCCGGACCTGGTAACCGCCGCGCTGCGCGACTTCCTCGGCTAGCGCGCCCTCGGGGTGCTTACGAAGCGGCCAGGTCCCGGGCCGGCACGCAATCGGCCCCGGTTTGACATCATGGTCAGCGAACATGACTAGGCCGGTTCAAGGCTGAGGAGACGGAGCGGTGACTCGAATACGGCCAGCCGCCTGGCTCATGGCCGCGGTCGCACTGTTCCTGCTGGCCGTGGCCGGTTATGCCCTGCTCGTCCACGCGTCCCCGCAGTACTACTGGAAGCAGATCGACACGGCCGTCTACCGGGATGGCGGCATCGCTGTGCGGAACCAGCCGGCGATGCTCTACGCGCTGAAACTCGGGCCGGCGAAGCTGCCGTTCATCTACACGCCGTTCGCCGCGCTCCTGTTCGCTGCGGGGAGCGGTGTGTCGTTCGTGACCTGGCAGGTCGGGCTGACGGTGCTCACGATCGGGCTGCTGCCGGTGGTGACGTACCTTTGCCTGGGACTCGCCGGGCGGCCCGCCGGCCTGGCCAGGGCGGCGGCGGCGTTTGCGATCGCCGCGGTGGGCCTCTGGCTCGAACCGGTTGCGATGACACTGTTCTTCGGGCAGATCAACCTCGTGCTGCTGGCCCTGGTGGTGGGCGATCTCGCGCTGCCGGACCGCATCAGGGGCAAGGGCATCGGAATCGGGCTGGCGGCGGGGATCAAGCTCACGCCGTTGATCTTCATTCCGTATCTGCTGTTCACGCGGCGAGTAAAGGCCGCGGCGGTCAGCGCGCTGACCTTCGCGGTCACGGTAGGACTGGGGTTCGCGCTGCTGCCGCACGCCTCCGCGGTCTTCTGGGGCGGGCAGTTCGCCCGGCAGGGCAGCAAACGCTTCCACCTGGACAACCAGTCCCTTAACGGCGTCATACTGCGCCTTACCCACGCCGCACCCGACGCGCACGCGTACTGGCTGGTCGCGGCGGTCGTCGTCGGCATCGCCGGGCTCGCCACCTCGATACTGGCGGGCCGGCGTGGCCACGAGCTACTCGGCCTGGTTGCGTGCGCCGCGACCGGCCTGCTGGCGTCCCCGATCAGCTGGTCGCACCACTACGTTTACGTGGTACCGGCACTCGTCCTCGCCGCTTACGGGCCACGGCGCCTCGGCTACCGGATCCTCGGCGCCGTGCTGGTGGTGGGCTTGTTTGGCTGGTGGCCCGTGCCTATTGGCGGCCAGGGCGGCTACGACCCTTTGGCCCAGCTGCGGCCGCGCGGGTGGCTGCTTCTCGCGCCGAACCGCGGTAACAGCCGGGCGGCCGTCGAGTTCACCTGGCGTGGGCTGGAACTGGTCGTCGGCAACTACTACGTGCTCACCCTGCTCGTGTTTATCGCGGCCACCGCATGCGCCCTGGTGCTTACCCGTCGCCTCAGGCCTGAGCGCGCGGTCGGCCCCGAGCCCGATGCCGTGCGGGCGGCACGCCCGCCTGGCGTCGCCCGGTAGGGCCCTCAGCTTCCTGAACGGAAGGCGCTGTGCACATCTGCCTCGCGTCCGCGTCGCGCCTCAGGTACCGAAGGTTCCAGGGCCGCGGGACCCGGCAGCGAGGAATGCGGTTCCGAAGAACAACTCGGTCCAGGAAAGATCGGCTAGTTCTTCCTGCATGGCTGCGCGAATCGCCTCCCACGGACGGC
Organism: uncultured Actinomycetota bacterium; assembly: GCA_963753225.1. Taxonomy (GTDB): domain Bacteria; phylum Actinomycetota; class Actinomycetes; order Streptosporangiales; family Streptosporangiaceae; genus Palsa-504. The sequence continues at coordinate 277,787 of CAVWBQ010000049.1, forward strand.
GCACGATCCACTCATCTATGGAGGCGAAAGGCCGCACGATTGCGGTTCCGAGCTGCGCTATCCACCCAGGCGTGTTGCCGGGAACCTTGAGATCCAGCACGACCCAGCGTCCGCCCGCCGAAAGGGCCGCGGCGCCGTGGGCGATGACCTCTGCGCACTCGGGTACCTGCGTCATGGCGTACGTGGACAGGATCGCGTTGACTCCGGCTGGGAAGTCGAAGTCGGCCGCGTCGGCTTGCACGAGGCTGACATTGCTCCAGCCGTTGGTCTCTATCCGATCCTGGGCGCGGGCGAGCATCGCGTCGGTCAGATCGACGCCGACGATCCGGCCGGCGGGACCGACCACCTTCTCAAGCAGCCGGAAGTTCAGACCTGTGCCGCATGCCATGTCGACCACGGTGTCACCCGGGCGAAGGCCGAGCGCTCGCACGGCCCCGAGGCGTTGCGTCCGCTGGGGGTAGCCGGGCGCGGGGTAGAGCCGGGAGGTGACGTCGTAGTGCTTTGCCTTCTTGCGGTATGTCTCGATCAGGTGCTCTCGAGTACGGTCGACCTGGGTCACGGGGTGCTCCTCGATCTCAATTGCGTCGCGCTAGAACCGCACCGCCCCATCTAGGACTCCGCGCCTTCCCGCGTAGCGGACTCGACAGCAGCCTTGATCGCCACCATCTCAATATCGCTTACGCGCTGAATTCTGCCTTGGAGCATGCGGCTGGGGATCGCGCGCATGATGCCCGCGAGGTCGACCTCGATCCACATCATGGCGTCGGTCTGCCTATCGTCCGCCGGCTCGAGTTCCATTCCCCAGCGCGCCGCGGAAGTACCCATTGGCCCGGCGAACGCCATGTGGTGGGGCGCCTCGACAACGGTCACTCCCTGGCTCCGGCGGCGACTCGTCCCGAGTATCCCCTTCGCCCGCTGCTCCACCCGCGAGCCGGGCTCAAGCGGACCTCCTCCGCGGACCCAGCCTTCGAGAACCGTCGGCGCCCACTCCGGCCAGCGTCCGACGTCACAGAGATACGCCCACACCTCATGGACGCTGCCGGCGATTGTTATACGGCTCTCGGTTCTGAATGTCATCGGGCGGACTTCTCCTTCATCTTGATCGCTGGTACCGGAAGAGCTCACCTGGGGTCTGCTCGGCGCGGGTGGTTCAAGCCCGACCGCCGGTCTGTCCAGGGTGGTTGCTCACTTCGGGCGGCACAGGCTTACTGCGCCCGTAGCCGGTCAGTGCGTTAGCTATATCCTGCGTGGTCTGTTCCCAGCCGCGCAGGGTCGACCGCCGCTGTCGTGCGGCGGCCCGTAGCCGGTGTCGGTGGCGCTCATCGCCCAGCCAGTCGGCGAGCGCGGCGGCGAGGGCAGCCGGATCGCCGGGAGGGATCAGCTGGCCGGGGCGAGTGCCATCGGCGGTGGAGCCGAGCGCTTCGGGCAGCCCGCCGACGGCGGCAGCTATGACGGGCAGGCCGTGGGCGAGCGCTTCGGTGACGGTCATGCCGTAGGTCTCCGAGCGGGACGGCGCCACGAGCAGGTCGGCGGTGGCATACGCATGGCTGAGCGCCGCGCCGGTCAGGACGCCGCTGAGCCGGACGCGGTGGTCGTAGCCGAGGCGCGTGATACGGGTCCGCAATTGTCCGGCGAAGTCCGGGTCGCGGTCGGGCGATCCGGCCAGCACGCAGTGCCAGTCCCGGTCGGCGAGCTGGGCGAGTGCCTCGACGAGGAGGTCCTGCCCCTTGTGCCGGCCGAGGACTCCGACGCAGATCAGGTGACCGCGGACGGGCCGGGCCGGGGCAGCGACCCGATCGACGCCCGGCCGGGCGACGTGCACCCGGCAGGTGGGGATCGCGTATCGGGTCAGGACCTGCCGGCGGGTCCATTCGCTGGTAACGACCACGCCTGCGACCGCGCGGAGCACGGCCCGTTCGGAGCGCTCCGCGCTGGCATCATGGTGTGTGTCGACGCCGGTCGCCAGTGGCATGTGCAGCAGTACTGTCATTCGTATCCGCCCGGTGTGTGGCAGCAGCTGCGCGGCGGTCGGCGAGGCGATGAGCCCGTCGATCAGGACGCTCTCGCCGTCGGGGATGGCGGAAACGATGCGGGCCAGGTCGGCGCGGGCGCCCGAACCGGGTACCGGCCACGCCGCGGCGACGGTCGCGATCCGCACCTCCCAGCCGGCCTCGGCCAGTCCGGCGCAGACCCGCCGGTCATAGATGTTGCCGCCGCTAGGCTGGCCGGGATCATCGAATCCCGCGGGGACGACTACGTGGACCCGCACGGTGCCCTCCAGAGCGCCTGCCGCACCGCGCCAGCCTCCCCCTTTCGGCCGGGCTGAACCGCACCCGCCGCCGATCCGTCATACCTGACACAAGGTAATACGTGGAGGCAGTGGACACGGTTCGATCCGAGATGACCGGCGTCCGCTCGACATGAGACAGGATCAACGAGCACCATTGCTGACGGCGCTGGAGCGGGCCCGGGCGACCGCCTACCCCGCGGGGGAGTACGTAGGCCAGGAGAGCTTCATGCGGGCGGCCGCGGTCCGGAGGCTGGCTCATCAGGCCCGGGTCGGCCCCGGCGTCTCGGTGCTCGACCTGTGCTGCGGGGTGGCCGGCCCCGGCCGGATGATCACGGCGGAGTCGGGATGCCACTACCTGGGTATCGATCACTCCGCCAGCGCGCTGGCCACCGCTCGGCAGCTGGCCGGGAAGCTTCCCTGCCGCTTCGAGCAAGCTCACCTCCCGCCTCTGCCCGAGGGCCGCTTCGAGGTGGTATTCCTGCTGGAGACGATGCTGGCCTTCCCCGACAAGGACGCCTTGGCGGGTGAGGTGGCGCGCGTGCTGGAGCCGGGCGGGCGTTTCGCTTTCACGGTCGAGGAAGGCCGGCCGCTCACCCGGCAGGAGCGGGCCCGGATGCCCGCCGCCGATACGGTCTGGCCCATCGAGCTGGCGGAATTGACGGGCGTGCTGCGCAACGCGGGGTTGGCCGTGACCTGGCGGCAGGAGAACAGCTCCTCGCATCACGCGATAGCGACGGCGCTGCTTCGCTGTTACCGAGCTGATTCACCTCAGATCGCCGGCCAGATCGGGAAGCAGGCCACCGCCGAGCTGATCACGGCCCATCAGCTGTGGAGTGACTGGCTCGGCAGCGGGCGGGTGCGCAAGTTCGCGATCATAGCCGAGAAGCAGTGACTTGCTCCGATGAAGCCTCGATGACCTCCGGCTATGCCCGCTACCTGGCCGCGAAGACGACCGTGGATGACCGGGCGCTCAACCGGTACGTGCTGGCCGAGTTGCGCCGCCTCATGCCCGCGGGTGCGCCGCGGGTGCTCGAGGTCGGCGCCGGCCTGGGGACGATGGTGGCCCGTCTGATGGACTGGGACGTGGTCGGCACCGGCGAGTACATCCTGCTGGATGCGGACCGGCAGCTGCTGGATGATTCTCGCCGGTGGCTGCGCGACTGGGCGGCCGCACGGGGCCTGCGCAGCGACCTGCTGCCGGATGGGCTGCAGGTGGGTGATCTGCGGGTGCGCCTGGTGCACGCCGAGCTCGGCAGTTACCTGGAGGCCCCGCACGGGGCGCCGGCCGATGTGCTGATCGCCAATGCCGTGCTGGACCTGGTGGACGTGCCGGCCGTCCTGCCCGGATTGTTGCGGTCGCTGGTCCCCGGCGGCGTCTACTGGTTCACGATCAATTACGACGGCGAGAGCATCTTCGAGCCTGGCCACCCCCACGACAACCAGGTCATGCGGGCTTACCACCGCGACATGGACGAGCGCGTCCGCTACGGCCGGCCAGCCGGGGACAGCCGAACGGGCCGCCGCCTGTTCCACTACCTGCGGGCGGCGGGGGCGCCCGCGCTGGCGGCGGGGTCGTCGGACTGGGTCGTCAGCGCCGCCCCGGATGAGAACTACCCGGGCGATGAGGCTTACTTCCTGCTCAGCATCCTTAACACGATCCAGGACGCGCTGCGGAGTCGCCAGGATCGGGTGGAACCGGCGGACCTGGCCAACTGGCTGGCCGTGCGCGGTCGGCAACTGGCTGCGGGTGAGCTGGTCTACATCGCCCACCAGCTTGATTTCGTGGGCCGCTCGCCTGGCTAGCGCTCGCGGGTGCCTGTCATCGGTCCGCGGTCCCGACGTGCGCCGGGCCGGCGGGCCGGTGCGGCCCGGCGGCGCGTTCAAGACTCCGCGAAAGCAGATCATGCCCTCCGCGCCTGGCCTTGGTGGTCAGGTAGGCGGCGTTGGTCTCGGTAAGGTGCAGGGCGGTGGGGACCTGCCTGGCGATCGTGATGCCCAGGCGGGCCAGCTGAGCGCCCTTGTCCGGATTGTTGCTCAGCAGCGCGATGCGGTTGGCGCCCAGCGCGTGGAGCATCTGGGCCGCACTGGTGTAGTCGCGCTCGTCAGCCCGGTGACCGAGCGCGAGATTCGCGTCGTACGTATCCAGGCCACGATCTTGCAGCGCGTAGGCGTCGAGTTTGTCATACAGTCCGATGCCGCGCCCCTCCTGACGCAGATACAGCACGTACCCGCCGTGTTCGGTGATCCGCTCGATCGCTTCGCGCAGTTGCGGGCCGCAGTCGCATCGCTGGCTGCCGAACACGTCACCGGTGAGGCATTCGCTGTGCAGGCGCACCAGCGGCAGGCGGGCCGCGGCGGGCCGGCCGAACTCGAGGGCCACGTGCTGCTGCGCGTCGGCCAGGCCGGTGAAGGTGACGGCCGTGGCAGTGGTTGAGTAGCCGTCAGCCAAACGCAGCGGGATGCGAATACGCCGTCGGATCGCTGCCGCCTGGACCGCCCCGTTCACGGGACGAGCCGTTCGGCCTCGCGCCAGGTCGAGCCACGAACGGCCGTCATCGTCAGCGGCGCCGGATCAGGTCCTCTCGACTCGCCCGGGTGTCCCCGGCCGCGGCGTCCGATATGCCTGGGCCTTCGGGCGCGGTGTCCGATATGCCTGGGCCTTCGGCCGCGGCGTCCTATATGCCTGGGCCTCCGGCCGCGGCGGCGGCGAACGGCGTCCCCCAGCAGCAGGCCCGCGCCCGGGGCCACCGCGGCCAGCATGATCACCGCATAGAGGGTGGCGACCGTGACCCCGTTAGCCGCGCCGAGCCCGGCTGCGGCGAAGGCCCAGGCGGCAACACCCTCCCGCGGCCCCCACCCGGCGACACTCAAGGGGATCCCTCCTGCGATCTGGACGACCATCAGCAGCGCGATCAGTTCGCCCAGGGGGGCGGCGCAGCCGGCGACCCGGGCCGCGATGACGAACGTGGCCGTGTGCCCGGCGACGACCAGCAGCGAGGCCAGCGTGAGCTGCGGCCACACGCCCGGGACCAGCAGGCCGCGACGCAGGTCAGCGGCAACGGCCCGGGCGGCGCGGGCCGGCCGTGACCGGCCGCGGCGAGCGGCGACGGCCACGACCAGCGCGGCACACCCGGCTACGCCCGCGACGCCCGCCAGAACGTAGGGCAGCGCGGGCCGGACCGGCGAGGGCAGGCTCAGCAGCACGATGGCGGTCACTACGGCCTGGATGACCTGACCGCACAGCCGTTCCCACGCCACCGCGCGCACCCCCTGCGCGACGTCTCCAGAGCGCCGGCCGTGCGTGACCGCCCGGTGCACGTCGCCGAGAATCCCGCCCGGGAGCACGGAGTTGAGGAACAGGGAACGGTAGTAGGCACCGGTCGCGCCGTGCAGGTCGATGTCGGCGCCGAGTGCCCGGGCGACGACCCGCCACCGCCAGGCCGAACACACCGTGGTCAGGGCAGTGAGCGTGACGGCGGCCACGACCGCCTGCCAGGTGACCGCGCGCAGCCCGTCCTCGAAGGGCGCCGCGCCCACCAGTCGCCCGAGAAACCACAGCACGGCGACGCCGGCGGCCAGACGCAGCAGCGACGGGCCGAAGCGACGGACGGCCGGACCGATCCCGGCCGGAACTGAGTGCAGTGGCGCCACACCGGTTACACGGGCCGACCAGGCAAATAGTTCAACCGTCCGGCTGCGGTAGCATCGCGGTCCGCGGCCGGCCGCGGTGAACCAGCGTAACCGCGGACCCGTTGTCCTATGAGGGATGACGGGTTACGGCCACGGAGACGGAGGCGCGGTGCGTCCTATTCAGCTGCCGACCAGTCGGCTCGCGGACAAAGGCGCGCTGCCTACGATCCGGCTCGTGACGATCCTGGGGATGCTCGCCACCGCCGCCCTGCTCGGCGTCGTGTCGGCCATTGCTGGTCTCGGCGCCGCCGGCTGGATCACCGGCCTGGCCACCGGTTCGGCGGCGGCCGCGCTGCTGGCCACCGCCCGGATGCGCAGCGACCAGCCGGCGATACTCCCGGCGGACTGGGTCACCCTGACCCGGATGGTCCTGATCGCCGGGGTCGCGGGCCTAGTGGCCGACTCGTTCGGCCGGCCGGTGTCGACCACAGCGCTGGTCACCCTGTCGTCCGTCGCGCTGGCCCTCGACGCGGTAGACGGGCTCGTGGCGCGCTGGACCGGCACCGCCACCCCGCTGGGCGCGCGCATCGACGGCGAGGCCGACGCCTTCCTCATCCTGCTGCTCAGCATCGTCGTGTCCCAGGATTACGGCGCCTGGGTGCTGCTCATCGGCGCCGCCCGCTATGCGCTGCTGCTGGCAGGCTGGCTGATCCCGTGGCTGCGCGCGCCGCTGCCGCCCCGGTTCTGGCGCAAGGTCGTGGCCGCGGTCCAGGGCATCGTGCTCACCGTGGCCGCCTCCGGAGTGCCCAGCCGCCTGGCCGGGATGATCGCGGTCGCCGTCGCGCTGCTGCTGCTGGCCGAGTCGTTCGGCCGCGACGTGATCTGGCTGTACCGCACCGGCGCCGGCCCGCGCACCCGCCGGACCGTGCGGATCACCATCCTCGGGCTTGCGCTCGCGCTCTTGTGGTTCGACCTCGTGGCGCCCGACCGTTCCTGGGACTTCAGCCTCGCCGCTTTCGTCCGCCTTCCCGTGGAAATACTGGTATTGGTGGCTGTCGCGCTGGTGCTGCCGCCCTGGCCACGACGGATCGTGGCCATTATCGCCGGGCTCCTCCTCAGCGTGCTCACCCTCGACAAGATCCTCAACATAGCGATGTACGAGGAGCTCAACCGGGCGTTCAACCCGCTGAACGACTGGAGCAGCATCAGGCCGGCCGCGGGCGTGGTACGCGACGCTATCGGCACCGCGCTCACCAACGTCGTGCTCGTCGTGATCTGGGTCGGTATCGCCCTGCTCGTCGTCGCCATCACCGCGGCCACGATTCACGTCACCGCGGTGGCCGCCCGTCACCGCCGCGGCACCGTTCGCGGCCTGGCTGCTGTCACTGCCATCTGGGGGCTGGCCGCGGTCCTGTCACTGCAGTTCACCACGGGGGCTCCGGTCGCCTCGACCAGCGCCACCGGGCTGGCCGTCTCGCAGGTGCACGCCTTCCAGGCGGCGCTCAGCGACCCGCGCCGGTTCACCGAGGCCACCCGCAGCCCCGACCCCGAAGCCGCCATCCCCGCCTCTGACCTGCTGACCGGGTTGCGCGGCAAGGACGTCCTCATCGTCTTCGTCGAAAGCTACGGGCAGGTCGCCGTCCGGGGCTCGAGCTTCTCGCCGGGCGTCAACGCCGTCTTGCGCCAGCAGAACGGCATGCTGACCAGCGCCGGCTGGTCCACGCGGAGCGCCTGGCTCACCTCCCCGACCTTCGGCGGTATCAGCTGGCTCGCCCACTCCACCCTGCAGTCAGGGTTGTGGGTCAACAGCAACCAGCGCTATAACGAGCTGGTCGCCAGCCAGCGGTTCACCCTCAGCGACGCCTTCAAAAAGGCCGGGTGGCACACGGTCGCCGACGACCCGACCGACTACCCGAACTGGAAGCCCGGCACGCAGTTTTACCACTACGACCAGCTCTACAACCAGGACAACGTCGGCTACCGCGGCCCGAAATTCAGCTACTCCCAGATGCCCGACCAGTACACCTTCGCCGCGTTCCAGCGGAACGAGCTCAAGCCCGGCCACAAGCCCGTGATGGCCGAGATCGACACGACCTCCTCGCATCTGCCCTGGGCCCCGTTGCCGACCATGGTGCCCTGGAACAAGGTCGGTAACGGCTCGATATTCGACCCGCAGCCCGCGCAGAGCGAATCCTCGACCACGGTCTGGCGCAACCAAGGCACCGTGCGCCAGTTCTACGGCATGTCGATCCAGTACTCGCTGACTGCCCTCACCTCATGGGTCACGGAGCTGAACGACCCGAACCTCGTGCTCATCTTCATGGGGGACCACCAGCCCCACACCGCCGTCACCGGCCCCGGGGCCACCCACGACGTGCCGGTCTCGATCGTCACCCGCGCCCCCTCAGTGCTCAGTCAGATGTCCTCCTGGCACTGGCAGAACGGGCTGATGCCCGATCTCAGCGCTCCGGTCGAGCCCATGGACGCCTTCCGCAACAAGTTCCTCAGCACCTTCAGCGCGGCCTCGGCCCAGACGGCATCGGCCGGGACCGCAGGCCACTAGTCAGTGAGTCAGGGAAGGTGGCTGGTGTCGTTGACGCGGTGGACGGCGGCGAATCCGCGGCCGTGCCACTGAATCTCGTTGATGCAGGCGGAACCGAGATAGAGCCGGTAGAGGGTGCTGAGCGGGACGCCGAGAGCCCGGCACAGCATGATCTTTATCGGGGTAACGTGACTGACCACCAGGACGGTCTGACCGCCGTGATCCCGCAGCAGCCGGTCACAGGCCCGGTTCACCCGGCATGCGGTGTCGGCGAAGCTCTCCCCGCCCGGCGGTGCCTGTTCGGGGTCGCGCCGCCAGGCCGCCGCGGCCGCGGGCCACCGCTGCTGGATTTCTTCCAGGGTGAAGCCATCCCAGTCACCGAAGTCGGTTTCACGGAGGTCATCATCGGTGGCTGCGGTCAAGCCCAGTTCGCCGGCCGCAATCGCGGCGGTGGCGACAGCGCGCTGCAACGGCGAGCTGACCACGGCGTCGATCGGAGCACCGCTGGCGAGGCGGCCGGCGGCGGCCTTGGCCTGCCGGGTGCCGTTGGCGCTAAGCGGGAGATCGCGCAGCCCGCTGAAGCGGTGTTCAGGCGATAGCTGGGTATCGCCGTGCCGCAGCAGGACAGTGGTGGTGGGATCTGCTGTGGGGTTATCCCAGCCCAGAGTCATACGGCTGCCCCCGCGATGGTGACGAAGTGGCGTGTTCCTATCACAGGACACGAAGATGCCAGCAGAACGGTTCAGCCGCCCGCCCTGAGCATGATCACAATACCCATGCCGGACGACCTGGCCGGGCCGGTGTCAGCACCGCGCGCGGTATCCGCCAAACGCGACGGGAGTTTCCCAGACTCGCACTGCCAGTGATTCGCCGCCCGCGGCAGCTACGACGGGCGAGAGGGTGTCATGCACCCAGCGGGCGAACACCTCGACTGTGACCGCCTCGGCCTCGGCTGGGCGTATCTCCTCCAGGTTCCGGTCTTCTACCCGGCTGGTCAGCTCGGTGAGTGCCGCTTCCAGCACATCCAGATCACAGACCATGCCTCGCTCGTCGAGCTGCTCGCGGTCCACCACGATCTCAATCCGGTAGTCATGATCATGGAGCTCCCCCTCTGGCCCGGGCAGTCCCGGCATGATATGGAAGGCGCGGACGCTTCGGCTCAGCCCGACTTCACAGGTCACGGGCAGCACTCCTGTCGTAGTTGAGAACGGCATGCATCAGCCCGGGTTTCCCCTGGTCCACGGCCCGGAACGCCTCGGCGGCGTCAGCAAAGTCGAAGACGTGAGTGCACAGCTGCGCCAACGGTAGCTCGGGTAGCAGCTCAACGGTCTCCTGGCGGCGCCGAGACCGGCTCCAGGTCCCGGACAGCCGGGCCGGCACGGTGGAGACCTGCGTGCTGCGAATCGTCAGACGCCGCCGGTGGAAGGCGCCGCCGAGCGGCAGAACCACGGGTTTGGTACCGAACCACGACGCGACCAGCAGGATCCCTTCGTGGGCCAGCATGTCCAGCGCCATCGCTGGCGCATCCGGGTTACCGCTGGCGTCAATGACCAGCGGAACCTCCTCGTTCACCAGTTCCGCCGGTGCCGCGGTGGTGACGCCGAGGCTGCTGGCGACGGCGCGGCGCCACTGGAGCGGCTCGGCGATCAGCGGCCGCCACCCGGAGCGCTGCAACAGCAGGCCCGTCAGCAGCCCGAGCACGCCGGCCCCGAGCACGATGACCCGGTCTCGATATCCGGTCCCCGCATCGAGCGTCACCTGCAGCGCCGTCTCGACCAGCGGCAGCAAGGTTGCGGAGGCGGGATCGATTCCAGGCAGCGGAATCAGTTCATTAGCCCGCGCCGCAAATATGTCCTGGTGCGGGTGGAACGCGAAAACCGCCTGGCCGGACTCCGCTACTTCGCCAACACACGCATACCCGTAGGTGAAGGGATAGGAGAAGGTACCGCCAAGCGCGTCGATCGTGTCGTCCAACGCCAACTCGGCTGGGACCTCGCCGCGGTACACCAGCCGCTCGGTGCCACCGCTGATGCCCGAGCACACGGTGCGGACAAGGACCTCACCGGCCGCAGGCCGCGGTGCGGGCAGTTCCCTGATCTCGACACAGCGCGGCGCGGTATGAAATAGCGCGCGGACAGGCACGCAGCTCATTTACCCGCCATTTATCTGTACAAAACGGTTGATTTTCCCACCTGGTGCAGCAGTGTAAATACAGCGGCTCCGGCTCGCTTTCTGTGGTAACAGCGCGTCAGGCTTTGCCGCGATGAGTCACGCGTGTCATGGTACTGATCTGCCGCGCCGGACGCCTTCAACGAGGACCTGCTGGGCTTCCTCACCCGCGCCCTCCCGTAGCCTGGCCCCATGTGGCCCGCGGTGAACTATGAGCAGTGGCGCGAGACGTGCGACACGCTGCACGCCCATACCCAGGTCCTGGGCAAGCTCGCGGCGAAGCTCGCCCCGCCTGAGCCGCAGCTCCAGCACGCGGCGCTGCGGCTGACCGCGCGAGGCTGGGAGACGTTGCCGCTGCCCGCACCCGGCCGTTCGGGATCAATGGTCGTCGTCCTTGACCTGCGGGCCCACGAGGCGGTGGTCGAGCACAGCGGGGGCCGGTCCGCCCGCGTGCCGCTCACCCCGCACCGGCCGGCCGGCGCGGTCACCCGGGACGTGCTGGCCGCGGTGCGCGACCTCGGCGGCCCGGTGGAGATCGACCCGGCGCCGCAGGAGGTCCCGTGGCAGGTGCCGCTGGACGCGGACGAGGAGCACGCGCACTACGACCCCGGCGAGGTCGGCGACTATTTCGCCGCGGCGACCCTGGCGGCGCAGGTGCTGGCCGCGTACCGGGCGCCGTACCGCGGGCGCTCCACCCCGGTCAACGCCTGGTGGGGGTCCTTCGACCTGGCGGTGAGCCTGTTCTCCGGGCTGCCGGCCGAACCGCCTTCCGGTGATTTCATCATGCGCAACGCGATGGACGCGCAGGAGGTCGCGCTGGGCTGGTGGCCGGGCGACGGGCGCTACGGCCGGGCCGCGTTCTACGCCTACGCGCACCCGGCCCCGGCCGGCTTCGACGGTGCGACCCTGCCCGGCGGCCGCTGGGACGGCACGCTGGGGGAGTACGTCCTGGACTGGGACGACGTCCGGGCCGCGGCGGACCCGTACGGCACCGCGCTGGAGTTCGCCCGTTCGGCCTTCCGGCACGCCTGTGCCGTGTGCGGGTGGGACCCGGAGCTGGCGGCCAGCGCCGACGGAACCCCGCCGCCGGTCGTCTAGCCCTCGCCGCCGCCGAACGCCGCCGCGGCCAGCCGCACGACCTCTTCGTGCGGCACGTCCGCCAGGTGCTGGTCGACCGCCCAGCGGTGGCCGAACGGGTCGATGAACTGCCCGGTCCGATCCCCCCAGAACGCGTCGTGCAGCGGTTCGAACTCGGTCGCGCCCGCCCGCAGCGCCCGCTGCCATACCGCGTCGGCGTCCTCGACGGCCAGGTGAAGGGCTCCGTAGGTGCCGCCGAGCGTCAGCGGCGAGACCACCCCCATCTCGGGAAACTCGTCCGAGATGGACAGCGTGCTGTCGCCGAAGCGCAGCTCGATGGTCAGCACCTGGCCGCCGGGCAGGGTGATCCGGCTGGCCTCTTCGGCGCCGAGGACCGAGGCGTACCAGCCGGCGGCCGCGTCCGGGTTCCGGGTGACCAGATGACAGGTTAGGGTGCTCATGCTCTGCACTATACATACTGTACAGACGATATGTATAGACAGCGGTGCGGGTATGCTCCCGGCCATGGCGAAGTCATCGGGCCCGGCCGCCCGCCGCCAGCACGGACGCCGGTCCGCGGGCGGCGGCGATACCGCAGAGCTGCGCGAGGCCATCCTGGCCGCCACCGCCGGGCTGCTCGCCGACCGCCAGTTCGGCGACCTCGCCGTCAGCGACATCCTCGCCGCGGCCGGCGTCTCCCGGGGCAGCTTCTACTTCTACTTCGACAGCAAGCACGACGTCCTGGCCGAACTCGTCCGGCGCGCCGTGGCCGCCGGCCACGCCGCCGCGGCGCCGTGGCTGGCCGTCCCCGCCGACCCGGCGGCCGCGCTGCGCACCGGCATAACCGCCGGGGCGCAGCTGTGGCGGCAGAGCGCGCCGGTCCTGCGTGCCATCGTGGAGAACTGGCGGGCCGACCCGCGCCTGGAGGCGCTGTGGGCCGAGCAGATGCAGACCTTCACCGACGCCACGGTGGCCCAGATCAACGCCGACCCTCGCGCCCGGCAACGGCTGGCGGGCCAGGACATCGCCGCCCTGGCCAGCGCGCTGACCTGGCTCGGCGAGCGCCTCTATTACCTGGCCGCGGTCGGCACCCCGCCCTTCGACGACCAGGACACCCTGGTCGCCACGCTTCTTCACATCTGGACGTCCGCCCTCTACGAGGACACGTCCACGCCGTAGCGGGCCGCGAGGGCCTTGACCGTCAGCGCCTGCCCGGTCAGGCTCATCAGCTCCGGATCGCCGGCGAGCGCCACGATAGCCCGCCCGACCCCTTCCGGCGATTGCGACGCGGACAGGTCCACCTGCTCCGCGAACTGCAGCACCCCCTCGGTGCGCACCCAGTCCGGATGCACCGCCACCGAGGCCACGCCGTGCTCACCCAACTGGATCGCGGCGGCCAGCGCGAGACGGTCGTCCGCGGTCTTGGCCATCGCGTAGGCGGCGCCGAACGCGTGCTGCTCGGTCTCGGGTACCGCCACGGAGACCGTCACCACCAGGCTGCGGGGGGTCGCGATGAGCAGGGGCGCGCTCACCGCCGCCGCCACGTAGTGGGTCCGCACCCCGCCGCCGAACATCGCGTCGAACAGCTCGAGCGGCTGCTCCCAGAACGGGGCGTTCCATTCCTCCCACCCGCCGGCGTTGAGCCGTTCGTAGCCGGCCCACGCGTTGTTGACGAGCAGGTCCAGCCGGCCGTGATCCGCGGTGATCCGGGCGGCGACCGCCCTGACCGCTTCGTCGTCCCGGTGATCGCACGGCACCGCGACGCCTGACCCTCCGGCCGCGACCACCGCGTCCGCGGTCTGCTCCACCGTGCCGGGCAGGTGCCCGGTCCGCCCGCCCGCCGAGGACCGCGCGGTCACGTAGACCACCCAGCCTGCCTGCCCGAGGGCGACCGCCACGCCGCGGCCCACGCCACGGCTGCCCCCGGTCACCCAGGCGACCCGCCGCGGCGGAGCACCGTTCGCATCCGCCATGCGCCCACCCTAGCCTCGCCGCGGCCCGTGTACTCGGTCCCCTCAGCCAAGGAACAAAAGGATGGGCAGCAGGATGACGGCGGCCAGCGTGACGGCGAATACGTACCGCCGCTGCCACCGGTAGGAGCGCTCCTGGACGGGGCTGGTCATGACAGGTCACCTGACGGGTTGATGCCGTTACGGGCGAGGACCCAGCGCAGGAGCGCCGGGATGGATGTGTCCATGACGCCGTCGGCCATCACGGCGGCGGTGTGGAAGAAGCAGGCTTCCCTGAAGTTCAAGCGCACCGAGCGGACCAGGTTGCCGAGCCCGAGTTCGTCGGTGGCCCACGCCGCCACGTCGTCCCCCGGCGTGCCGATCAGGTCGGCCCGGCTGAAGACCACCGCGAGGCACGTCTTCTTGAGCCGGGCGCCCATGGCCTCGATCTCCTGGTGCGCCTGCTGGTAGGCCAGCTCGGGCGAGGGAGCGGCCGACCGCATGGCCTTGAGGTCGGCCTGCTGCCCGGGTGGCAGCCGATCCCAGAACGCCTCCACCGACAGCGGGTCGATCACCAGGATGAACGTCTCCGCCTTGTTCAGGTACCCAAGTTCCTGTGTGCGTCCCGGGGTATGGAAGAACTCGCCGGCCGCGTCGAACATGTGCAGGAGCCGCCTGTCGCGGCCCGCGGTCATCCGGATCAGGTAGGCCCGGGGCAGTTCGGCGGGCGTCTTTCCGATGGCGCTGTCCGGGCTCAGCCACCTGCTCGCGTCCTCGAGCTTATCTGTGGTGGCGGTGTCAGCGAGTTCGGCGGTGAACCGTTCCCGCCCCGGCGCCGCTTCTTCGGACCACAGGAGCAACTGCGTGACCACGCTGAACAGCAGGCGTGTCTTGCCCGCGCCGATCGCGCCGAAGAACGGCAGCACGATCTCCGCCGTCTTTCCCGGCCGGTGTTCCAGCGACTTGCCGCAGTACGGGCAGTAGGCATCCATCTGTGCCGAGCCGAACAGCAGCAGGGTTTTCATCCGCGTGCCGCACTCGCAGCGGCGCCGCAGGATGCCGAGCCGGCCGGGCCGGACATCACGATGACGCCTGGAGCAGGCACGGCCGGGGCATTCGTAGGAGGGATAGGGCACCCGCTCGTAGCAGTTCGGGTTCGGGCACACCATCGCGATGTTCCTGATCCGGAGCACCGCCGAGTCGACGGCACGCAGCGTGCTACCCGCCGCCCGCACGACAGCGGCCGAGATGCCAACCGCGAGCAGATGGACGGCGGCGCAGCCGATCGCGGCCACGGCGCCGACCACGATTCCCGCAGCCATCCCGAGGGCGGCTCCCACGCCGGCCGGGGCCGAGAGGACGACCGCCTCGCCGCGGAACGACGACGTCACGGCCTGGGCGCCGCGCCGCCACAGGTCGCGGCAGGTGGCGTAGGCGACCCGCACCGCGTGATCGGCGTCGGTCAGCGCCGGGCCGTAGAAGTACTGCGGCACCGCGGGGTCGGCGCCCGCGGGTATCTTCGGCACGCGCTTCGGGTTCGGGAGCCAGGACGGGCGGCTGACCAGGACGCGCCACAGGCCGGTGAAGTAGGCGACCGGCAAGCCGACTCCGTAGGCGACGAAGGCGACGGCCGCGGCGATCGGGACGGCGCACGCCACGTAGGCCAGATAGAGCGCCGCGATGGCGATGAAGACGAAAACATAGACCAGTGCCATCGATCGCCTCCCGTCACTGCCGCCGGGCGGGCGGGTCGGGCCCGGCCGTTCCGCCCAGGATCTTGCGCGCCAGCCCGCCGCGGTGCGCGTCCCGCCAGACCCGGAACGGCCCGGCCATCCCAGGGTCGTTCTCGAGCATCTGGCCCAGGGTGTTCAGAGCTCGGCGCGGCCACTTGCGGACCTGGTCGAAGGATTCGGTCAGCCGCTGGTGGAGTCCGGGCTGGCCGAGCATCTCGGGCCGGGCGAGCACGCCGAAGACCCGCCTGGCCAGGGCGATGTCCGGCTGAGGCGGCGCGAGCCGCCTGTCCAGTCTCGCGCAGAAGGCCGCCGCGACCTCCGGCGGACATCCGCGCAGCGCCCGGCCGAGCGGGTCGGCCTCCACGAGCAGCGCGGGCAGCGTACGGTCCAGCATGCGGCGCGTGACGTCGTCGGTGGTCGCGTACTCGGTGAAAAGGCTGCCGAAGGGGTTCATGTCACCTTCCTGGCCGCCCAGGCGCGCCTGCTTGACCAGCGGCGATATCCGCACGATGTTCCGTGCCGAACGTGCCTGGCTATCGGGCAGCATCGTCAGGATGGGGTGGTCCGCCAGCACGTAAGCCAGCCGGACCCAGCCATCGCCCGGTGTCTCGCGGGCGGTTACCGCGCTGATCTGGGCGGCGATCCAGTCGGCCACTTCGCGTGTGGCGGGCTCGGTCTGGAAGAAGCCGAGCAGGTCGGCAAGGTGATCCGGCGGGCAGCCTCGCGGCCACAGCAGGCGCAGCAGCGCCCCGTCGGCTCGCGGTGATCGCTCCGCCCGGGCCCGGATATCGGCGACCTCGTCGAAGGCCTGCAGCGGCCTCATGTCGCCCCTGGTCACCGACTGAATCAGCCACAGCTCCGTGAGTTCGGGATGCCCGGACAGGTGGTCGCGGGTGAGCCGGGTGCCGAGCGGTCCGCTGAGCGCCGCCTCGGCCACCGCGGGCGGCTCGACGGCAAGGCGCCCGAGCAGCCCGCGCAGGACGGCCGGGTGGGCGGTGAGCGTGTGGGCGTCGCCGGGTCCCAGGCGGGCCGGGTCCAGCCGGGTCCGTCCGTACCGTTCGAGGTCCGCCTCGGACGGCAGGACCCCCGAGACGGCCGCCCATTCCAGCAAGGCCCGTACCGTCGCCGGCGGGGCCTCCTTCAGCAGGCCGGCGCCCCGGTCGCGCACGGCCTCCGCGACCGGGCTCCGGAACCGGACCGGTGTCGCCGGCTCGCCTCTCATGAGGTCAGCGATCGCCTGGTCAGCCAGTAGGCGCTCGGCTTGCTCGACCTTGGCCGGGCTGGCCAGCCGCCGGGCCAGGCCCAGTAGGCCGGTCAGGCGTTCGCCGCTCAGCGTCCCGTCCGGCTGGGTCAGCACGAAGCCCAGCACGAAGCCCAGGGCGACGTCGGTGAGCTGAGCCGGCATCCATCCTTCCGCGACGGGCAGCCATCGGGCCACCGCGTCGGTAACGGCAGGGGACAGGGGCTGGCCGTGTAGCCCGGCCGCCAGGGCGACGGGTCCGAGCCAGTCGTCCAGGTCTTCCTCGGTCCCTGACGCGAACGCCGCCGCCTGCCGCCACAGCCCGCCCGAGGCCATCACTCCGGTACTGGCCAGCAGCGCGGCCACGGGATGGATAGCGTGCCCCGGCGTCCGTCCGGCGGCGAAATCGAACATCTGGAAGCTCGCGTCAGCGTCGGGCGGCAGCGTGTCGGGCAGCGCTCCGGTCAGATGGTACCTGGCGTAGCCAGGCCGGTGGCTGTAGGTGGTGAACGTCATCTGGTACGCCAGGTGCTCACCGAGGAGGTAGGAGATTGCAGCGATCCACCAGGCGTTCTCGGTGACGTCGTGACTGACCACCAGGACGGGCCGCTCTCCGCTCATCGTCAGGCCCACCGCGGTCAGCAGTTCGGGCAGGGCGGACTCCGCCCCTCGGGCGTCGAGGAAGGCCTGGGTGCCCGGCCGGTCGATGACACCGCGGGGCAGTGGCCCGGACAGGACGGGAAGCTCGGTGCCGCCGACCGGGCCGGTCTGCCAGAGCGCCGCTCCCCACAGCTCGGCCGGAAGCAGCGGCTCGAAGTCCCGCTCCGGCGCGCTGGTGGCCAGCGCGTGCACGAAGTAGTTGCCGGGGCGGCCCGAGTAGTCGGTGCCGGTGAACACCACGTGCGTGGCGATGGTCATGCCCGCCGCCTCGCTCGTGCCGTACGAGAACGCGACCGGGTAGGCCTCGGGATCCTCCGGGTCGGCCAGCAGCGAGCGCGGCGGCTCGTAGACGGTGCGCTCTTCCACCTCCCGCATCAGGACCGGGGGGGTGCCAGGCGTGATCGCGTTGAACTGGTACCCGCCGTACCCTCCGAGGCCGTGCTCGCAGGAGGTGTAGTAGAGCTGCAGAAACGCCACGTCAGCCTCACTTCACCGGAATAATTCCGAACTGGGCGAGGATCCATAGGATCGGGTTGGCAACCCGGTAAGGGCGGACGCCGCGAGCCGCGACCCGGTTGTCCTGCGTCGGCGTCTCACCGAGCGCGGATACTCCGAAATAGCGGTAGCGGCGATAATTCAGCTGGGCGATCTGGTCGATCCTGGTCCCCTCCCACCTGGCCAGCAGCCGCTGGATCTCGGTGTGCATCTCCAGGCTGTCGCGCTCGTCGAAGTACGGCTCCTCGGGCGGGGACCTGAGCAGCGGGCTCGTCTTCTTCAGGTCGTGCATGAGCGTGTCCATCTTGGTGAACACGATGGCCAGCGGCTTGCTGATCTTCCCGGCGGGCTTGCTCCCCTCGCTGGCGCGCAGGAGATCGGTGACGCGTTCGAGCACCGTGGCCGGATCTTCGGCCCCCGAAGTCGGCAACCGGGTGCCCGGCGCGGCCAGGCCTCGCGCGCCGCGCATCTGGAGCGGGTCGAGCAGCAGCAGGACGCCGTCGGCCGCACCGAGATACCGGACGTTCTGCTCGATGGACTGCTGGGAATGCAGGTCCTCGCCCGCCGTGTCAAAGAAGGACAGCAGGGTCCGCTTCGGGTTCCCGTTGCCGAAGGCGCCGGCATGGCCCAGCCGGCCGTTCAGCCGCCGCGGGGCCTCGGTGGTGAAGTGGAAGACGAGCGGGGCCTGGTCGTACGCTCCGCCCACCGCGGTGGGCGGAAGCAGCCTGGACTCGCGGTACAGCGGCCGCTCGTAGTCGCTGGCGAACCGGTGCCGGGTGAAATCGTCCGCGCCGGTGATCGCCGCGTTGAACCGCTGACCGGTCTGGTGCATCAGCTCGTGCACGAGCACGGTCATGAAGACGGTCTTTCCTGCCTCCTTGGCGCCGACCGGCACGATCAGGCGGCTGCCGACCTTCCCGAAGTGCACCGGGAGCCTGCTATGGCAGACGGGGCAGATACTGATGGTGGTCTCGCCCGCGCATTCCGGGCAGTGCGCCGCGCCTTTGCGGCCGTCGGCGGCGAAGGCCGGGGGCAGCGCGCCGCCGAACCCGGTCCGGTCCCGCAGCACCGGGTCCGGTTCTACAGGGCAGCGCTTTCCGCTCGGGCTGGTCCGGCCGGCGCACCGGAACCAGGTCTGCCGGCGCGAGATCTCCTCGTAGCAATAAGGGCAGTGCCTGCGCAGTCCGTGCGCCAGCCTCACCGTATCCTCATCTCCTTCGCGGACGGGGGGAACAGCAGCACCCCCCGCGCGTCCGCCTCGCCGGTGTCTGAGTCGACGAAGCAGGCCAGCCAGGCCGGTCCCTTCGCCACCTGGACCGGGAAGGCCGCGACCTGGCCCGGCGTGATGTCTTGTGGCCCGACCCTGGCCACCGTCTCGCCCTCGGACGGGTCGTCGGGCGCGTAGCGGCCGGTGCTGCGCACGATGACCAGACCCGGCAGCCGGGTGGCCTGCTCGGCGGCGAACTCGATGGTCCGCTGCCTCGGGTGCCACCGGCTGGCCCTGATCCGGTAGGTGACGGCCACGCCTCGCGCGGGCACTCGCACCCGGGTACCCGGCGCGGTGAGGCTGCCGTCGCGCTGCGGATAGACGGCGCCCACCTCGACGATGGCCTCCGCCGCGCCGATAGTGATCACCGCGCCGCCCTCGTCGTCGTAAACGCGCCGTGAGCAGCGGCGCTCGCCACCGGGCCAGCTGATCAGGGCGTCGGTGGCGCCGTCGGGCCAGATCCAGCCCAGCCGCACCTGGTCGTGCATCCGGTCGGCGGTCAGCCCCCGGACGGATTCGACCATGCGGACTTCCGCCGTGCTGCCGGCCACCGAGACGTTGCGGCCGACGGTCAGGGCCAGGATGTGATGGCGTCCGGGCGGCAGGCGCAGTTCGAGGACATCGCGGCCGTCCGTGCCGCGGCGCGGTACTCCGGGAACCTCCTTCAGGTCGGCCGTGTCGTCCTCCGGGATGCGGGTGCCTGCGGGCCAGGGCGGCGGCTCGTCGCTGCGCACCAGTCGCACCCGGCCGTACGGTGGTGGCGTCCAGCTGGCCACCATCACGGTGACGCCGTCGCCCGGCCCGGTGATCCGCAGGTCGGCGACCCCCACGGGGGCGGGTTCTGGGACCGCCCGCCTGATGACGCCGGGCGAGTAGCGGCGCAGGCCGTCCGGCGTCCGGTAGCACGTCGTGATCCGGTAGTAGTACACGGTCCCGGTGCGCAGGCCAGTCTCGGTGAAGCCGCCGGGTGACGCCTCGAGGGCCGTCCCGTCGTCCCATCTTCGCGGCGGGTCGTCCTCGCGCCGCACGACGATGACACGGTCGGCGCCGGAATGCGCCCGCCACGTGGCGGCGACCGACGTGTCGCCGGCCACCACGGACAGGTCGGTGACCTCCGGGGTGAACGTCGCCGGCGGTGCGCTGGCCGGAGGGGACCACGTGTCGCCACCACGTGTGGCGAAGACGCTGTAGCACAGTTGCTCACCGGGCGGTGCCTCCGTGTCGGTTAGGTCGGTCCGTTCGGTCCGCGTCACCAAGGCCGTGCCTTCGGCGGGCGACCTGGGAGCCCGGTCCCGGCCGCGCATGACCCGGTACTGCACGCGCCCGGTGGTGGCCGCACCCTGCTTCCAGGTGATCAGCATGTGATCCCCGTCCATCCTGGCCGTGGCCTCGCGCGGCGGGGGAGGCGGCACGGCTGCCAGCCGCCCCGCCAGTTCGGGGTCGTCACGAGCCTTGCTCACGGCCTCGGCCAGCAGCGCGGCGGCCGACTCGCCCCGGCCCTGAGCCAGCTCCTGGTCGGCCCGCCGGCCGAGGTCGATGACCTCGGCCTCCAGGGCGGCGATCCGCTCGCGCAGCGGATCGCCGACCGGGAGCCCGGCGGCCAGCCGCTGGGCGTTGCGCAGCCTTCCCCCGGCCAGCTCGTCTTCCACCTGCGGGCGCATCGCTCCCGCGTTATCCGCGCTGGCCAGCGCCGCGGCGATGAGGCCGGCATCCTCCTGGTCCAGGCCGGACTCGCAGGCCTGCGCGGCGATAGCCCGCTGGATGAAGCCGCTGCGGGCCAGGGGGCGCAGCCGTTCCACCACCTCCGACAGGAGCAGGGCGTCCAGGTCCCCCGGCTTGCGCGCAGCGGTGCGCAGGATGGCCAGCACGTTCTCGGTGGGCGTCTTGGCCGGATCGGCGTACGGCAGCGCGTCGACGCGGCCCCGGGCGGAGGCGATCGCGTCGTCGTCCAGCGTCCGCCCGTCGCTGAGCCGGAACCCGCCAAGCACCCGGAAGCCCTTCCCGGTCATGTCACGGAAGACCACGGCGGCCGACGGCCAGACGCCCAGCTGCGCCAGGTGCCTGGCCAGGTCGGCCTGTTTCGGGTGCGGCGCGGGGGGCATCGCGGGGAACTTAGCTTCGACCCGCACCCCCGCCTTCTCCAGCGCCCTGACGACCTCGGCTTCGGTGACGGCGCCGTCGAGCGCGCTGCGCAGGCGGGCCAGGGTATCCGGCCCGACGTGGGTGGCCGCGCCGGCTTCGGCCTCGGCCAGGCGGGCCAGCCGGTCGAGTTGCTCCCGGCGGGAATCGGCGTAGCGCTCGGCGAAACTCCGCAGGGTTAGACGCCCGGCCTTCTCGAGCTCGGCGTGCGCGGTGATCAGCGTGTCGGCGAGCCGGGCGTACATCCGCCTGCCCTTCAGCTCGCGCCAGAAGGCGACCACGTCGGTCACCTGCCTGGTGAATGCGGCCTGGTCGGACAGACCCGCAGGAAGCCCGTATCGCGCGTACAAGTCAGGCGGCGGTACGTTGCCGGCCTTGCGGGCCGGCTCGAGTACCTCCGCCAGATAGTGCTCGCGATTCCAGGTCACTTACCCGCTCACCTCATAGCGGGCCACCGCCTCGGCGGCTTGCCTTACCTTGGTTTCGTCCATGCCGCCGATCTGGATCTCGAAGCGGACTTCCCGCCCGGAACCGGCCTCGTAGCCGTGCACCTTCAGCAGCCCGGTCTCGGTCATGTGGAAGACGACCTCGAACGGTGCGTGGGCGGGCCGCGGCGGAAGGTCGGCGAGGAGTCCCTCGCCGATGTGCGTGTTGTGCTTCAGTTCTTCCGAGGCGACCGATCCGGCCTGTTCCCACACCTCCAGCATGACCTGGCGCTGGTTGTTGTAGGTCGTCGCGAAGGTCTGCGGCCCGGTGTCGGCGGGCAGCCGCGTGTTCGCGGTCAGCAGGTGCGAGATGTACTCGCGGGCCCGGTCCGGGTCGGTCTTGAACACCGGGTCGCTGGTGTCGACGACCCTGAGCCCGAAGGCTCGTGGCACCACCGTCGCCACGTGCTTGGCCGCCATGTCCTCGACCTGCGCGACGCTGATCCCCAGCTGGTCCGCCACCTCCCTGGCGGCGTCGGAGTCTGTCAGGGCCCTGTCCTGACCTGACATGCTTACCTTGACCTTCTTCATGAGGGCGTAGAGCGCGGCGCCCTTGGCCACGGCGAGGTGGGGATCCTGCAGCCTGGCGTCGAGCCCGAATCGCTCCTTCAGCGTCTGCGCGATGGCCGGGGTGATGGTCATGCCGCCGACCAGGAGCACGTCGTCGAACCCGTCGACGCCCTTCCCCCGCGCGGTCGCGATCGTCCGCTCGGTGATCTCCATGGTGCGCTCGAGCAGCTCGGAGGTGAGCTCGCCGAGCTGCTCCCTGGTCAGCTCGAGCTGGACGACCGAGCCGTCGAACCGGACGTTGTGCTTGCGCGACTGGGTAGCGCTCAGCGCCTTCTTCAGCTGCTCGGCCGAGGTCGCGAGATCCTGCATGAACTGCTCGTCGCCGCCCGGATCGAGGTCGGGGTACTGCTCGGCGAAGCCGCGCAGCAGGAAATCGACGATCGCGCTGTCCCAGTCGGCGCCGCCCAGGTGATGATTGCCGTCGGTGCAGATGACCTGGATATCGTCGCCGTCGATGCGGATGACGGTGGTGTCGAAGGTCCCGCCGCCGAGGTCAAAGATGAAGATGTGCCGCGGCCCCGGCTGGCCCTCGCCCTGGTCGAGCACCTGATAGTTCAGCGCGGCGGCCACCGGCTCGGCCAGGACGTCGAGCACGTTCAGGCCGGCTATCTCCCCTGCCTTACGGGTGGCTTCGCGTTCGAGCAGCCCGAAGTAGGCGGGCACGGTGATCACCACGTCGCGCACCTCGTCGCCGGTCTGCTGCTGCGCGGCGTTGGCCAGCTCACGCAGGATCAGCGCGGAGATCGACTCGGGGGTGTGATCCTGCCCGTGGAAGGAGTAGTGGACGTCCTCGCCCATCTGCCGCTTGATCAACTCGACCACCAGGTGCGGGGCGAGCAAGGCGGAGTCCTTCGCCTGCATGCCCACCACCACGTTGTCCGGCGATTCGAAGTAGACCACGGAGGGCGTCGTATCCTCGCCGACCGCGCTCTTCAGCACGACCGGCCGGCCGGTTGTGTCCACGTAGGCGATGCAGGAGTAGGTGGTGCCTAGGTCAATTCCGTAGGTAGCCATGTCTCACCTCACTGTGGGGGGGAGTACTGGTGAACACGTGCCTGGACGGGTCGCCTGATCCGGCCCGTATCGCGCTCGAGAAACCCGACCGCCACGACCTCGGCCACGGTGTTATGCCGGGACTCGTCGTCACACGCCACGCCCGCCAGCGCGCGGTGCCGGTCGCGTTCGAATGCGCCGCCGGGCTCGGCCGAGAAGACTTCGATCCCGCACCGCTCCAGGATCTGCACCACGTCTTCGGCGAACAACCAGGTCAACCGCGAGTCCCGTCCCTCAGCCTCGAGCCGCCGGACCTCGCGGGCCAGCTGATCGTGCAGCCGGATCAGGTCGGTCACCACGGGTTCGAGGATGAGCCGCTCCATCCCGGTCCGCAGCCGCTGGTTCTCCTCGTGCAACTGGTCGATCACCGATTCCCGGTGTGCCGAACGCCGGTGGAACTCCGTGAGCTGCGCCTCTATCTTGTCCAGCCGCCCGGCAAGCTCGCCGGCCAGCACCGGCCCTTCACCGCCCGGTGCTATTTCCGGCTCGGTCATGGCGTACCGCCAGTCGGCTTCCCGGCATTCGGGGGGAAGGCGGAATCGTGATCGTCCCGGGTGTCAGGCAAATCGGTCCGCGCGATATTCAGCGAGCCGATCAGCCACGACTGGCTATTGATCGCCGATCGCAGGTTGTTCAGCTCCGGGATTAAAGTCGCCGCCCGGCCGTCGGCCCGCTGCCGGAACAGCACGCCCGGCCTCGCGCTGCTGAAAGTGGTCATGCACCCCCCTTTCCGGTTGCTAAGGACCTGCTCCAGGTATCGCTCCCTGCTGGTCCCTGTCCAACTCGGTCATGGCTTCGACGAATATGCTGACGAGATTTACCCCGTCCGCGATGAGGGTATCCGCGAGTTTTTGCGGGACCACCACATAACCGCCGGTCGCCATGGTTACACGATAAGCTCATATTTCCCGCACGGATAGCCGGCCGAGACCCCTTCGGCTGTTGCACAAGCGACACGATTGACCTTCTGTATAGAACAGGTGCCCGGATTCGGGCGCCGAAGTAGCAGAGTGCTACGACCCAGGCCCGGCTCACGATCCCGGCCCGTGTCGCCCCCCTCTGGCCGGTTTCGTCCCGGCGCCCGCCGGGCAGGGCAGTAACCGGTCTGTGACAGCAACGCCGGCTGGCCCGTTATCCGCGATCCCGGGAGCATCACGATGACGCCACATCACGTAGAAATCAGGAGTGGCGGCCATGTCGTCGCCGCGGCCGAGGTGACCCTGCCGGTCGTGGGCACCGCCAGGACCTCGCTGCGCGCCGCGGCCGGTCACGTCGCGCCCGGCAGGCGCAGCGACCTGGTCAACGCCGTCATGGACCTGCCCGAGGTGCAGGCCAGCCACCGCCTGGAGGCCACCGTGCCGCTCGGCGACAGCGAGTTCCTCGCGCGCCTGCGCGAGCGGACTACCGGCGTGGTGACCCGCCCGGCGGGCTCGACCCTGCTGCTCGACGCGACGATCCCCACCGGGGCTACGGCGCGCCCATCGTCGCACCGTGCGTAACTAGCAGCGAGTCCGGCGGCACCAGGTCCACCCCGTCCGGGTCGGACAGGTAACCAGGCCCCCGGCCGGCCTTTCCGGTGTGCCCGTACTGCCACACGATGCGGTGCGTCGCCGGGTCCACCACGCAGACGCGGTGGTTGAAGTCGTCGTTGAGCAGGATGTCGCCGTTCGGCAGCGGCAGCGCCAGCGACGGCTGGTTGAACCCGCCCATCCGCCACACCACGCGCCCGGACGAGGTGAACTCGGCGACCTGGCCGGGATTGGAGTAGTCGGCGGTCAGATACCGGCCGGGGTATACCTCGTTGCTGTCCGACGGGTACAGCACCCCGGCCGGGTTCGCCGACCACGCCACCCGTCCGCCCAGTGACATCTCGTCGGCCCAGTCGCCGTTGATCTCGGTGACCAGGTAATCCCCGTTGGTCATCGGGAACGCCCCGTTCGGGCTGCCGAACCGCCGCGGCGGATCGTGCTGGCACGCGTTCGTCGTCCGCCCGATGACCCGGGTCGCCGTGTGCGCCGGCGGCGTGATGATCACCAGGCGGCAGTTCTTGATGTCGGCCGAGACGATGACGCCGGCCGGGGTAAGCATGGCGTCGTCGGGGTTAAACAGGTGGCCGGGCCCCGAACCCGGCGTCCCCGGCACCCCGTACCGGTAGGTGATCCGGCTGGTCGCGACCGAGATCACGCTGATGACCTGGTCGTCTTCCTGCGTCGCGATGATGGACTTGCCGTCGGGGGAGAAGAACGCGTCATCCGGCTGCAGGAACGTCTGACCGGGTGCGAGGTCGCCGGGCCGCGGGAACTCCCACCTGATCCGGCCGTACCGGTCGACGATCAGCAGCCGGTTGTTGTGGTGGTCGGCGATAAGGACGTCGGCGGGCAGCACCGACGGATCCGAGCCCGGCGCCAGCCGCCCGGGCCCCGCGGCCGCCGCCAGCCACGGGGCAGGCGCCGCCCTGCCTTCCTGGCCGCCTGCGGTGGCGGGGCTTTCCTGGCCGCCTGCGGTGGCGGGCACCAGCCGGAACACCGTTACCGCGGGCACCGGGCGGCCGTTGTCCTCGCCGCCGATCAGGTAGCCGATGCCCCCGGTCACCGCCGCCGCCGCGTAGCCGACCGGCACCGGCAGCTGGCCCGCCGCGCTCACCCGGGACGTGACCGGGTCGAACCGGAGCACCTCCCCCGTCCCGGCCCCGCCCGCGACGTAGATCTGCCCGCCCAGGCTGAGCGCGGCCGCGCCCTGGACCGGCCGCGGCAGGTGGCCGGCCACGGTGGCCACACCGGTGGCCGGGTCGATCCGCTGGATAACGTCCGTCGGGCCCGCCGCCGTCTGGCCGCCGAACACCCAGATCAGCCCGCCGGCCGCGGCCGTCGCCGCGTACCGCACCGGCACCGGCAGCCGCGCCGCCACCCGGAAGTGCAGCCCGTCCCTGGTCGCGAGCACCTCCGGGTCCAGCCGGGTGCCGTCGTAGCCCCCGATCACGTAGCCGGCCGGTCCCGCCGATACGCCTCCGGAATCCGAACGGGCCCGGCTCATAGCCCCGGTCACCGTGGCGGGCGTCCCCGGGGTGAACGCCTGGACGGTGGGCACGCTGCTCGCGGTCCCGCCGCCGAGCACAAACGCCCGTCCGCCCAGGACGAGGCCCGCGGCGTCGTGGGTGGCCCGAGCCAGCCGCCCCGCCGGCCGGGTGCCGCCCGTGACCGGGTCGAGGCTGGTCACCGTCATGGCCGATGCACCGGACGGGGTCAGCCCGCCGATGATCAGCAACCCGCCCGCCGCGGGCAGCAGGACCTCGCGGGACACGGCGGCCGGCAGTTGGTACGGCGCGGGCATGACCCGGAGCGTCATCGCGGACCTAAAGCCGGACCCCTGAGCGCGCGCGTGCCTGGCGGGCGCCGCCGGGTGCGAGCCGGTGCACGAGGACAAGCAGCAGGTAGCGAGCACAGCCGCCACCGCGATACCGAACTGCCGCCCAGTTGACATCCAGCCTTACCTCCCACGCGCGGCACTACCCTAGTCCGCGTGGCCGAACCCGATTACCGAGGCCGCGCGGCTGCCGGGATCGCCGCGCTGCAGCAGTGGTATCGCCCGCGGACCGGCCTGTGGGACGGGACCGGCTGGTGGAATAGCGCCAGCGCGCTGACCTCGGTGATCAGGTACACCAAGCTGACCGGCGACGACAGGCACGCGGGCGTCATCTCCATGACGTTCACCGCCGCCCAGCGCCAGCACGCCAGGTTCGTCAACACGTACTACGACGACAACGCCTGGTGGGCGCTGGCCTGGATCGCGGCCTTCGACGTGACCAGGGACAGCCGGTACCTGGAGGCGGCCAGGACCATCTTCGCCAGGAACACGGCAGCCTGGGACGACTCTTGCGGCGGCGGCCTGCGCTGGCACGCGAAGAGCACCTACAAGAACGCGATCACCAACGAGCTGTTCTTCACCCTCGCCGCGCTGCTGCACCAGCGCGCACCAGGGGGCGGCTACCTGACCTGGGCCCAGCGCGGGTGGGAGTGGTTCAGCGCGCGAGGGTTCATCGGCGCGGCCGGACTGGTCAACGACGGGATCACCCTGGCCTGCGAGAACAACGGCGCGACCACCTGGACCTACAACCAGGGCGTGATCCTGGGCGGGCTGGCCGCGCTGTCCGAGATCACCGGTGACCGCGGTTACCTGACCCAGGGCGAGGCAATCGCCGCCGCCGCGCTCCGCGGCCTTGCCCCCGGCGGCATCCTGGCCGAACCCTGCGAGTCCGGCGCCGTCTGCAACGAGGACCAGGCTCAGTTCAAGGGCATCTTCGTCCGCTACCTGTACGACTTCTGGCTGCGCAGCCGCCAGCCCGCCTACCGCGGATTCATCCTGGCCAACGCCAACTCGGTGTGGGAGCACGCCCGGAGCGCGTCCGGCCCGGCCGGCCAGCCCCATTTCGGCCAGCCCCATTTCGGCTTGCCCCATTTCGGCTTGCCCCATTTCGGCTTGCCCCATTTCGGCTTGCACTGGGCCGGCCCGTTCGACCAGGCCACCCCCGCCCGCCAGGCATCCGCCCTAGACGCCCTCATCGCCGCCGCCGCGCTCTCCGTGTAAAGGCCGTTTGCCCTGGCCGCCCGGCGGGTGGCGCGATGCGCCAAGAATCGGGTTTCCGTAGGTACGCTGCCGCACCTCAGGCCTCACGCGGCCCGCCCGACTCGTGCTCACCGTACGTCTCCGGCCTCGAATCGGCCCGAACCGCAACAATGTGACATTGACGCGGTCAGGGCGGGTCAGAAATGGCGCGTTGATGCGGTAACCGTTGGGTCGATGTGCCGCTGGTCCGGTAAGAACCGGACCAACGGCCCATCGACCCAGCCCGCCACCCAGCCCATCGACCCAGCCCGCCACCCAGCCCGCCACCCAGCCCGCCACCCAGCCCGCCACCCCGCCTCCGCATAAGGTCCCGTCCTCGCCCCTGACGCCCAGCCACCCTTGACTTTCCGCGGCCCGCCCCTTGACAAAGTAGTGAGTGGTTACTAACTTAGCTTCCATGACCGTAACAACCAGGCAGCGGATGCCGGCCGTCGAGCGCCGCGAGTTGGTGCTCGAGGCCGCCGTGGCCGAGTTTGCCGTCCATGGGCTGGCGGGCACCTCGACCGAGGATGTCGCCCGGCGGGCCGGGATCAGCCAGCCGTACCTGTTCCGGCTCTTCCCGACCAAGAAGGCGCTGTTCCTCGCGCTGGTGGGGCGATGCTTCCAGCGGGTGCAGGACACCTTCGCCGCGGCGGCGGGCGATCTGACCGGCGACGAGGCGCTGACGGCCATGGCCGATTCCTATACGCGCCTGCTCGATGACCGGACCCTGCTCCTGCTGCAGATGCAGATCTACGCCGCCTGCAGCGACCCCGAGATCCGCGACGCCGCCCGGGCCGCCTACAAGCACCTGTGGGAGATGATCGAGCGGACCACCGGCCTGCCCTTCCAGACCGTGGTGGACTTCTTCGCCGTCGGCATGCTGATGAACGTCGCCGCCGCCATGGATCTGCCGTCCGTCGACGAGCGCTGGACGAGCTGGTGCCCGAAGGATGCGGACGACTGCCCCAAGGACTAATCCGCCAGGGCCTAGCCTCATCCCCGGCCCCGGCCCCGACCGCAAGCCGTCGTCCCGAAGGCAGTCCATCCGCCATTCCGCCAAGCCGCCCGACCTCGGATATTTTTTTTAACCGAGAAAGTTAGTGACTACTCACTACTAAGGAGGAAGCAATGACCGCCAGCCACCGCACCGCGTGGACCTTCGCCGTAACCTCGGCCGCACTGTTCATGGCCTCGCTCGACAACCTCGTGGTGACCACCGCGCTGCCCTCGATCCGGGAGCACCTGCACGCCTCGCTCGAAGGGCTGCAGTGGACGGTGAACGCCTACACCCTCACCTTCGCCGTGCTGCTGCTCACCGGGGCCACGCTGGGCGAGCGGTACGGTCGTCGGCGCCTGTTCACGATCGGCCTCGGCCTGTTCACCGCCGGGTCGGCGGGCGCGGCCATGGCGCCCGGCATCGGTGCCCTGGTGGCCGCCCGGGCCGTGCAGGGCGTCGGCGCCGCCATCGTGATCCCGCTGACCCTCACGCTGCTGTCGGCGGCGGTGTCCCCGCAGCGCCGCGGCCTGGCCCTGGGCGCCTGGGGCGCCGTCGGCGGCCTGGCCATCGCCATCGGTCCGCTGGTCGGCGGGGCGGTCGTGGAAGGCTCCTCCTGGCAGTGGATCTTCTGGCTGAACGTGCCGATCGGCATCGCGCTGCTGCCGATCGCCCGGCTCCGGCTCACCGAGAGCCGCGGGCCCTCAACCAGCCTGGACCTGCCGGGCCTGGTCCTGGCCAGCGTCGGCCTGCTCGGTATCGTGCTCGGCGTCGTCCGCGGCAACGACCACGGCTGGACCAGCGCCACCGTCCTGCCGCCGCTGGTGATCGGCGCGCTGCTCGTGGCCGCGTTCATCGGCTGGGAAATGCGGGCGCGCGAGCCGATGCTGCCGCTGCACCTGTTCCGCAGCCGCGGCTTCGCCGTGACCAACCTGGCCTCGCTGCTGATGTTCTTCGGAATGTTCGGCTCGATCTTCCTGCTCGCGCAGTTCCTCCAGGTCGTTCAGCATTACAGCCCGCTGCAGGCCGGCCTGCGGACGCTGCCTTGGACCGCCATGCCGGTGTTCATCGCCCCGATCGCGGGTGCGCTGTCCGACCGCATCGGCGGGCGTGCGCTGCTCGTCACCGGGCTGGCCCTGCAGGCCATCGGACTCGGCTGGCTGGCCGCGATCATCAGCCCCACCGTGCCCTACCTGACCCTGGTCCCGGCGTTCGTCGTCTCCGGTGTCGGCATGTCCCTGTTCTTCGCGCCCGTCGCCAACGTCGTACTCAGCTCGGTGCGGCGGGACCAGGAAGGCATCGCGTCCGGTGCGAACAACGCGATCAGGGAACTGGGCGGCGTCTTCGGGATCGCCGTGCTCGGCGCCGTATTCTCCGCCCGCGGCGGCTACGCCAGCGGGACGGCGTTCGTCTCCGGGCTGGTGCCGGCGGTCTGGGTCGGCGCGGCGGCGGTCGCCGTCGCCGCGGCCGCGGCCCTGTTCCTGCCGCGGCTCCGCCGGGCGGAAGCCAGCCCCGCGGTCGAGGAAGTCCCCGTCTTGGTTCGCTGACCGCGCCGGAACGCCGAGCCCGGACCCCGCAGGGGTCCGGGCTCTCGCGTCTACCGGTCCGCGGTCTTGTCCAGCACCGCCTTCACGTCGATCACCGGCGTTCCGTCCAGGGCCTCGAGGTGATCCACCTGAGCCCGCAGGCCGTCGACCGCGATCACCCGGACGCGGTGCAGGCCGATGGGGTTGGGCCGGTCCGGGGACCGGGTGCTGAACACCCCGGTCATCGGGTTGCGCGGATCACCGCGCGGGATGGTCTCCAGAACGCTGCGGTCCGCCCGGTCAAGCCAGGTCAGCACCAGGATCTCGGTCCCGGGCAGCAGGTCGCGCATCGCGTCGGCCACGCCGGGCTCGAAGGCCAGCCAGGCCGGCGGCGCACCCTCGTCGGGTTGCATCGGCGCCTGGGCCATCTCGGTCAGCGGTGATTCCACCCAGCCGACCGGCACCACCTCGATCTTCATCAGGCCAGTTTCCAGGGTCGGCTCCGGCGCCGGCAAGACATGAATCGGCGATGCCCGATTTCACGCCTTCGGACCTTAGCTAATGCTATGGTCCTCTAGCCGGATAAGCCTGAATTATTACTTACGGCCACATAACGGGAATTGGCCTGAATTGTAACTACGGGGAGCGGTCATGTATCTGGCTTACGGGGCCCGGGCCCTGGCGGCCGTAGCGCTGGCGGCGGCGACGCTCGGTGTCGCGGCGGCGTCCACTGACGGGACGGTGACGGCCCCCGCCGTGACCATAACTCCTGGGGTGCAGCACCAGCAGAGGGAAGCCCATGGGGGCCCGTCGACCACGGCCGAGTGCGAGCAGTCGATCCAGATCGCCTGCTACAACCCGGCCCAGCTCCAGCGGGCGTACCACCTGCCCGCGCTCTACTCCCGCGGGATCACCGGCAAGGGCGCGACGATCGTCGTCATCGACCCGTACGGCTCGCCGACCATCGGCAGCGACCTGCGCACCTTCAATCGCGCCGAGGGCGTGCCCAGCCCGCCCTCGCTGCGGATCATCAGGCCCGCGGGCAAGGTCCCCGCCTTCAGCCAGAACAACGCCAACATGGTCGGCTGGGCCAGCGAGACCACGCTGGACGTGGAGTACGCGCACACGATCGCGCCCGGCGCGAAGATCCTCCTGGTTGAGACGCCGGGCGGCGGGAGAACCGGGACCGTCAGCATGGATCAGATCGTCACGGCCGAGAAGTACGTGATCAGGCACCATCTCGGCAGCGTGATCAGCCAGAGCTTCGTGGCCACCGAGCAGGCCATCTCCTCCGCCGCGATCAGGTCGCTGCGCGGCGTCTACCAGGCCGCGAGCGCCGGGCACGTCACGGTGCTGGCCGGCTCGGGCGACAGCGGCGCGACCGGCTTCGGTTCGAACCAGCAGAGCTACTACACCCATCCGGTGACGGCCTGGCCGGCCAGCGACCCGCTGGTGACCGCGGTCGGCGGGACCCGCCTGGACCTGGACGCCAGCGGCAACCGCAACTCGGCGGACACGGTGTGGAACGACACCTACAGCCGGACGGCGAATCAGCTGGTCAACGGGGACAACGGGCCGAACCCGCTGGCCGGCGGCGGCGGCAAGTCGGTCGTCTTCGGGCGGCCGTCGTATCAGAACGGGGTCCGCGGCGTGGTGGGTAGCCACCGCGGCGTGCCCGATATCTCCATGAGCGCCGCGTGCACCGGCACGGTCAACGTCTACCAGAGCTTCGGCGGCCAGCGCCGGCTGGTACGCGCTGTGCGGCACCAGCGAGGCCACGCCGCTGTTCGCCGGGATCGTGGCGCTCGCCGACCAGGTGGCCGGCCACCCGCTCGGCCTGATCAACCCGGCGCTGTACAAGATGGCCTCCGAGCACTCCCGGGGCATCGTGAGCGTGCGGTCGGGGAACACCACGGTGTCGTTCCGCCAGGGTGGCCGTTCGCACACGGTCCACGGCTTCGGCGCCAGGGCCGGATACAACCTGGCGGCCGGCCTGGGCACGGTGAATGCTCAGTACTTCGTCCCGGAGCTGGCCCGCCTGGCGGGCCGCTAAAAAGGGCACAGACGGGCGGCTAATCACTCAGAATGGTCGTTAGATCGTTATTCGTCACTGTGCCGCCGGCTTAGCCAATTCTTGTCTTACGATGTCTGCGTACCCCAGGCTTGCCCAAGGGAGAAAGCATCTGTGATTCTCGATGAGGCCGAAGCGCTGCTCGACCCCGTGTCGGACATCGACGGCTTCATGCTCGCCTGCCTGGTCGACGCCTCGACCGGCATGGTCCTGGCCTCGCGGAAAGACCGGGACGATATCAGCCTGCCCACGGCGGCGGCCGGGGCGGCCGACATCGCCAACGTGCTCACGCTGCTGGCGGGCGAGCTCCCGGTGGACGGCCTCGAGGACGTCATGGTCACGTTCCGCCGCCAGCTCTACGTGATACGACTGGTCAGGCAGGATCCGGAACCGCAGATCCTGCTGCTGGTGATTCTCGACCGCGACCGGGTGAACATGGCCATGGCGCGCCTCCAGATCCGCAACTTCTGCGCGAGCTTCGCCGCATGAGCCAGACCTCCCGGTTCACCCGCGCGCGCCAGCTGACCACGACGGTCCTGCCGGGCCGGCGGCCGGATGGCTACGCGGACCAGGTGGCCGGGAGGCTGCGCCGGATCGCAGCCGCCCGCAGCACGGGAATGCTGCCATTCTCCGGCCGCAGCGACGGATCCATCTACTTCAGGGAAGGGAAGGTCGCCTACGCCGAGTCGACCCGGACGCCGGGCCCGGCCCCTCACGACCAGCCGGCGCCCGACCAGGCGCCGCTCAGCGAGATCACGGCCATCCTGGCCATTACCGAGCCGACAGTCGACGCCGCGCTCGACTTGCTATCCGTCCAATCGCGCCCCGCCAAATTCCGGGCCAGATTCCGTGCATCGAGGGTGCCGGACACCGGCCCGGCGTCGGACATCTCACTGGACGCGCTGCTGGCCGAGGTGACCAGGCGCCAGCGGGTCCTCGGACAGTTGTCCGCCGCGCTCACCGCCGATACGGCATTAGCGCGCAATCCGCACATAAGCCCGGAATTTATCCGCGTGTCGGCCTTGCAGTGGGCATTGCTGATCCGCGTCGGGCATGGTTCGACGCCTCGTGATCTCGCCTGGGATCTGAGCCGCAGCGTGTTCGGCACGACGGTCGAGGCGTACAGGCTGCTGGTCCGGCAACTGCTGTCGGTGGCCGGCCCAGGCCCAGACGACCCCGGACCTGGCCCGGCCGCCATGTCGTTCGTCCGGGCGGTGTCCGTCGAGAAAGGTGAGACAGTGCCCATATTCAACATTTCGGCTGCTCCGGGAGGTGCCGGCTGATGCCTGCCGTGCGCAAGAGCAGGCGCTCGGTCGAGGAGCAAGTCCGGACCGAACTCCAGCAGATCAGGGCCCAGGTGGCAGGCGTGCGCGGCAGTCTGGTCGCGACCAGCGACGGGCTGGTGGTCGCCCACGACATCCCCGACGTCGAGCCGACCCAGATCGCGGCGCTCGCGGCCGCGACCCTGGCTGTGGCCCGCCGCGCCACGCTGGCGACCGAGTGCGGGACCTTTCGCGAGGCGGTGGCCCGCGGCAGCGACGGGTACCTGGCCGTCTACGCGGCCGGCGACAGTGCGATCGTGGCCGTCGTGGGGACGAGCAGCCTGAACGTCGGCATGCTGCAGTACCGGGCGCGCGAGATCATCGAGCGGATAGCGGCGAACTCCAGCCAGATCGGCGCGCTGGCCGCGCCCGTCCGGGCGGCGAACGGCGAGTCCACCAGGACCAGCCGCTCGCTGCCGAGGCGCCGGCCCGCCTCTTCGTCCTAGCCGAGCCGGCGCAGTCCGTCCAGGACCCGGCGGAGCAACTCGGGCTGGGCGGGGGTGAAGTCATCCCCGCCCGGCGCCTCGGCCGGCCAGACCGGCGCGCTCATCACCGGCTGGCCCTGCCTCGCCCTCGGCACGCGGTGCGGCAGGTCGGTCCTGGCCGGCGGCAGCACCGCGGTCGGCGAGAGCACCTCCTGGCCGAACCACTGCGCCAGTGGCCCGGCCGGCTCGGCCGGTTCCGGGACGCACACGCCCGCCTGGATCAGGTGACCGACGCACTCGACTGCGTCGTACAGCGCGAGGCCGCAGGTCCAGGCCAAGTCTTGAACCGAACGGATGCCGTCGATCGCGCAGGCGACGGCCCACTGCTCCCGGCTCAGTTTGGCCGAGGACGCGCCGAGATCCCGCAGCCGGACCCGCGAGGTGCGAGCCACGTTATAGCGCGCCATCTGCTCGGCCCTGGAGATCACCTCGGCGAGCACGAAGTCGACGCTCAAGCTGGAGAAGGCGCCAGCCCAGTGTCCATTGGCCCAGTGCGTGCCGGGCGCCGCGAACCTGATGTCGGAGACGAATACGTCCTGGTCCGCTGGCAGCATCAGGACCAGGGCCGCGTCCACCACGACCGAGCGCAGGAGGGCCCGCAGGTCACCGCGGCTGAGGTAGTTCCGCTGCACCAGCACAGTGCCGATGTCGCGGTCCGGCCGGTCCGGTCCGGCGATCAGCTCCCGCGAGACGGCGGAGAGCCGGAGCGCGCCGAGCAGGCGCGCGCTCAGGTCCGGGATCCAGGAGGCCTGGGCGAAGGTGATCTGCCCGTGATTCAGGTAGATGCTCCCGGCCGGGTTCCCGTCGACCTCCATGATCCCGGAGACCCGCCGCTCGGCCAGCCTCTCCAGGGTCGCGGCGACCCGCGTCCCGGTCACCACATCGGTTCTGGACAGCACTCAGCTCACATCCCCGGCCAGGCCGCGCGCACAGTACAACAAGCAGAGTGCAACAAGCACAGTGCAACAAGCGGCATAAATAATGCTTAAGGCGGAAATGTCCAAAATGGGCACCAAGTATCGCATCTAGCTGGAAAGGCTCTGTCGACTCCCGGCCCACTCCCGGGTCCGCTCCCGGCCCGCTCTCGCGCTTGCTACTTGATGCGATCGCCGCCCGGTAGCCGAGTTTACTGATTTGCTCGTCGGGGCCATCCTTACTCCCTGGCTACTTAATAGTGGCCACCAGGATCGCCCCTGATTGGCTAGCGAATATCGCCAGTTCAGAAGCCCTGTTATGACCAAAGGTAGCTATAAAACTACTTTAAGTTAATTCGTTTGGCCGCAATCCCATGACGATGATCGCTAGGTGACACTATCGTGACAACGGCCAATCAAACAAAGCGAGAAAGGTGGCCCGCGTGAACATTGAGACAGCCCTCAAGGAAGCAATGGCGATTGACGGCGCCATTGGCGTATGTCTCGTCGACTGGGACAGCGGCATGTCCCTCGGCGCCCTCGGCGGCGGCAAGTACCTCGACCTGGATGTGGCCGCGGCGGGTAACACTGAGGTCATCCGGGCGAAGATGCGGACAATGGAATCGCTCCGCCTCGACGATGCCATCGAGGACATCCTGATCACCCTGGGCAAGCAGTATCACCTGATCCGCCTGCTCAAGAATTCCCGCGACGAGCAGGGCCTGTTCCTCTACCTGGTCCTCGAACGGCAGAAGGCCAACCTGGCACTGGCCCGGCACAACCTCAAGCGGATCGAGAACGACCTCTCCGTCTGACGCATCCGGCCGGGCGGGCCTTCATGCCAGTCGCCGCTCGTCTCCCGATTGACAGCCTCCTGTCCATATGACAGAATCCTGTCATGAATACCACGCCAGTCCACGTCGCAGTGTTCGACACCCTCGCCGACTGGGAGATCGGCTACGCCACCGCGCACATCCGCCGCGACTCGTGGCAGCACGAGCCGGGCCGGTACTCGATCGTCACCGTCGGCCCCACCCGCGAGCCGGTCACCACCATGGGTGGCCTGCGCATAACCCCGGACATCGCGCTGGCCGAATTGCGTCCGCAGGACAGCGCGATGCTGATCCTGGCGGGCGGAGACCGGTGGGACCAGGACTCGATGGCCGGCTTCCGCGCAGCGGCCCGGCGCTTCCTCGCGGCCGGGGTGCCGGTCGCGGCGATCTGCGGCGCGACCTATGGCCTCGCCCTGGAGGGGCTGCTCGACGATCGCGCGCACACCAGCAATGCCGCCGAGTACCTGGCGTTCAGCGGCTACGCCGGAAGCAAGCACTATGTCACCGAGCCCGCGGTGACCGACGCAGACCTGATCACCGCGAGCGCGATGGCGCCGGTGCACTTCGCGCGGGAAATCTTCGCCCGGCTGGGGCTGTACGAGCCCGAGGTGGCCGCGTCCTGGTTCAAGCTCTACGGCGACCACGACCCGGCCGGGTACTACGAGCTGATGTCGGCGTGACCCGCCGCGAGCAGGACCTGTTGTCCGCCGCCTCGATCACTACGTTCAGGCTGAACGGCCAGTTCCTCGCGCTCGCCGAGGAACTGGCCCGCCCTGCCGGGCTGACCGCGGCGTGGTGGCAGGTGCTCGGCGCCGTGCTCGGCGCGCCGTTGCCGGTGGCCGGCATCGCCCGCGAGATGGGTCTGGCCCGGCAGAGCGTGCAGCGGATCGCGGACATCCTGGTCGAGCGCGGCCTGGCCGAATACCGCGACAATCCGGCGCACCGCCGGGCCAAGCTGCTCGTCCCGACCGAGGCCGGCCGCGCCGCGATCGGCCGGATCGGCCCGGCGCACGCCGAGGCGGCCGCCCGGCTGGCCGCTTCTCTCGGTGAGGACGCCCTGGCCGCCGCGGTGGCCGCGCTGCGCGCCATGTCCGCCGCCCTGGACGAGTTCCAGTAACGGTTCAGCTGCCGCCGGGGCGTGCCTGAGCCAGCGGACCCGCCGACCAGCCGATGGCGAAGTCGGCGAGGGTGTATCCGAGCGCGTTCGCGGTGGGCTGGATGAAGTTGTTCTTGATGATAAGCGCCGCCTGCGCCTCGGCCGCGCTGATCAGCGGACCGGTGATCTTGGGGTCGTTCCTGACCTGCGCAAACGCGAGGTTCTGCGCCCGAGCGTAGAGCACCGACTCGGTGAACTGCGGACGGAGCAGCGTGCCGCAGCCGAGCCCGGGATAGGTCCAGCTGTGCTGCGTGTCGATGGGATGCGACATCGTGTTGTCCACGGTGACGTCGTGCACCGACTGCGGCAGTTGCGGTTGGGGCAGGACGATCGTGACGCTGACCCGGCCGGGCTCGCCGCCCGCCGGGCGGCTCAGGACCCGCAGCCGGTAGTGGCCTGTCGCGGGCGTCCACCACGCTGGACCAGGGTTTAGGTTCACGGTGGCCGACGCGTGGCCCGCGGTGGCGAAGGTGGCCGAATACCAGCAGGGCCAGATGCCGATGCCCTTCGACACCTTGTGCGTGAAGGTGAAGTTGAAGTTCTCGGTGCCGAGGGCGGGCCGGGAGATCCCCTGGATCTTCTGCAGCACCCAGGGACCGATGTTGGTGTCGGTGGTCGTCCCGGCGCTCACCGACTGCCACGGCCAGCCGAACCTGATGTGCGGTAGGTGCACGTTGATTCCCACCAGATGAAGGGTCGCGCTCAGCGCGGCCAGCGCCGCCCAGGCGACCGCCTTGCGGAAGATCAGGCCCGCCAGGATCAGGACCGCAGCCCACTTGAACTTGCGCGGAACGCGCCGTCGCCGCGCCCTGCGTTCCGGCCCGAGCGGCAGCGTGCGGGGCTCACCGTAGGACCGCGGCGGGGGCTCAGGACGGGGCGGGAGAAACCACGTGGCGTCTTCGTCGGGCTCGGCCTGCCGAGGCGGGACCCCGGCCGGGCGGCGCGTGGACAGCATGCCCACGAGGAAAATCAGCAGGCGCAGCATTGGCCTACCTCCTATTCGCTGGTCATGGAGCTAGGCGATGGCCGGGTAGCCGAGGCACAGCACGGCGGGGACCGCCCCGAAGGGAATCCGGAAGCGCGTGCCCGGCTTGTCCGGCGCGTTCGCGTCCTTGATGTCCGGCCAGCGCATCTTGACGTGCTGATCGGTCAGCCCGGCTACCGAGTACGGGAACTCCATCGCCGATATGCCGTGCAGCTTGAGCAGGCCGCCCCACCGGAACGCGGCGAACACCTTGGCGAGGTCGCGGACCGACAGCGCGCGCCGGGCGGTGATGTCGATCCAGTAGACCGCCATCGCCAGCTCGATCAGGTCGCTGGCGCACTGGCCTAGCGCCTCGGACTTCGTGCGGTAGACGGTTCCGCCCACGTTGACCGTGCCGAGCTTCTCGCCGTAAACGGGGGAGTAGCGGGGCCTCGCCTGGCACTGCATCCAATCGCAGGCGGCTAGCAGTTCCCAGCGGATGCCGGTCCGGCTGGCCACGTCGTCGTAGAGCGGCTCGGCCCGGCTCAGCGGTGCCTCGGCCGTCGTGACGAAGGCCGTCGTGACGGCCTGCGGGATCTGTGTCGCGTACCGGCTCGCCCTGGGCCGCCGCGGAGCGACCCGGGCCGCCGGGCGGCTCGCGTGCGGAGCCCGGGCATGCGGTGCCTCGGCCGCGGCCGGTGCGGAACCGGCCGGCCCGGATTCGTAGGCATCAAGCACGCCGGGAATCGTCGCTCCGCCGCCGTGCGCCGCGGCGGTGGCCCGGCTTGCGGACCGGCCCTGCCGAGCCGACGTGCCCTGGCTGGCCGACGTGCCCTGCCGAGCCGACGTGCCCTGCCGAGCCGACGTGCCCTGCCGAGCCGACGTGCCCTGCCGAGCCGACGTGCCCTGCCGAGCCGACGTGCCCTGGCTGGCCGACGGGCGCTGACTGACGGACCCGCCCCGATGGTGGGAACCACCCTGGCCGGCCTGCCCGTTCAGGTTGACGACTCCGCCCAGGCCGAACGTGCCGCCTTGGCTGCTCGTGCCGTTGATGTCGGCCGTCCCGAGTTGCTGACCGCCCTGCGCGGCCTGCGCTTGCCCGGCGGTCGCCTGCGGGGCTACCTGTGGCGAAGGCGCCGCCTGCTGCGCGTCCGCGGAGCTATAGCTGTACAGGTTGTACAGCTTCATGATCGCGATGAGGTTGGTGCCGTAGTGCGGGTCGGTCGCGTAGACGCCGGTCAGGTCGGCGGCGAATGCGTCCGGCAGGTGCCGGTCGGCCATCGCGTGCTGGTAGCTCGAGCCGGTGGCGAGGAGCTGGCCGTGATCGGCGATGCTCTGCGCCACGTTATGGTACACGCGGAACGGCGCCGTAACCGTCACATAGTGCCCGTTCTGGTACTCCTGCGTCGGGAGCATGTCGGTGCCGGCGGGCCCTGTGCCCTTGATCCCGAACAGGTTGTGGTCCCGGATCGCCAGCGCGCTCTGGCCCCAGCCCGACTCGTCGATCGCCTGGGCGATCGTCACCGCCGCCGGGATGCCGTACCGGCTCTGCATCGCGATGGCCCCCGGCGCCACCTGACTGATGAACGCCTGCTGGGCGGCGGTGCCCGGGACATGCGTCGTGTCGGCCGGCGGGACGTTCCTGGTGTACGAGGGCGACGCCGAGCCCTGAGGCGCGTCGGCCCCGGGCGCCTGCAGTCCCGGGATCACGGCCGTCCCGTCCTGCGCGCCGTCCCGGCCCGCCTTCCCGCCCCGGGACGTGTCCGCTTTTCGTGCGGCGTTACCGGCCCGCGTCGTGGCCCGTGCCTGCGCCCCCTGGCGCGTCTGGGATTCCGGCCGTGCCTGCGACCCTTGCCGCGCCTGGGTCCCCTGCCGCTGCCGGGATCCGCTCTGCGCCCGGGATCCGCTCTGCGCCCGGGATCCGCTCTGCGCCCGGCTTGCCGCCGGGGCGGCCCCGTTGTGCGCCCCGGCCGCCGCGCCGCCGCCGGTCCCGGCGGCGAAGTCGGTCATCGCGCCCGGCATCGCCACCATGCTCTGCGTGCCCAGGCTCCCCGCCCGGCCTGCTGTGCCCACCATCCTGGTCGTACCTTTCCTCGCCGTCGCGCCATGGCCCTGGGCCGTGCCGCGCCCGGCTCCGTTTCCCGCCGTCCCGCCCCTGACCGACGTGAGCGTCGTTCCCGGCACGGCCGCGCCGCCCGCGCCCGCTTGCCCCTGGCCGAGGAACCCGGCCGTCTCGGCCTCCACCGTCCCGCCCGCGTCCGCTGTACCGCCCGGCGCCGAACCGGATTCCTGGCTCACCGCGCTGAGCAGCTGGCCGTTGTTGACGAAGCCGTTCACGCCCTGCGCGGCCAGCGAGCCGGTGAACGTATGCGCGTTGACCGAGAGGTTGGGCGCGGAGTCCCCGCCGATCGTGCGGAGCGCTCCGGGTGAGTAGCTGGTGACCACCTCGACGTGGCCGTCGAACAGCACCCAGTCGCCCGGCTGGGGCCGGTAGCCGTCGCCGACCGGATGCCAGCGGTGGTGCGCCTGCGCATCCTGGGCGACGGAGGTGACCTGCGGCGAGTCCGGATTGAGATCGACCCGCACGTCGGCCCACTGGTGCAGCGGCCAGGGATAGCTGGTCCCCCCGGTGACCCAGCTCTCCTGGCCGGTGGCCTGGGCGCCGAGGGCGAGCGTGAGGCTGGCGAAGGCGGCGCAGGACTGACCGTGGTCCGCGCCGTCGACGCTGTCGACTCCCCAGATCATCGCCTCCATCTCGGCTGGGCTCTTGGACTGCGCCATGCGGAGGTAGTTCTTCGCCACCTTTACGATGGCCGACCGCAGCGCGCTGTCGCCGGCCTGCTCGGGCTTGGCCGGCTTGGCGGGCTTGTTCATGGCCACCAGCTTGACCGGCATCCGGGTCGGCGAGGTCATCTCGTCGACCGTCCCGTGGGCGAAGGCGAACCCGGTCATCGCGCCGCAGGTACTGAGGCTGACCAGGGCAGTTGCCTGCTGCCAGGTCGGCTTCCTCAGGGGCGGCACGGATTCACCTGCTTTCTCGTCTGCGTTCGGGCGGGGTGGTTCTGGGAAGGGGGCTCTGGCTTCGGTTTCCGGCTCCTTACCGCACGTTCTGCAGGGAATTGAGAATGGCCTGTACCTGCGGGTTGCCCGGGTTATCGGCGTTGGAGAACAGCACGCCGACGTCGTAAGCCGCAGCCGCCGTGGCGCCGACGACCCACTGCCGGTAGGTATCGGCAACCAGCGCCGCCTGGCCGGTCGAGCTGGTTACCGGCTGCGCGCACTGGCTGGGGAAGCCTGCATGCGAGACGATGGCCGACGATCCGGTGTACTTGACGCAGTTGGCTGGGTTGCCTTCCAGCCCGGGCTGAACCACCGGCTTGCCGTTGGTCCCGGTGAGGGTGGCCCCGCCGATGATGTTGTTGATGGCCCTGGCCGCGACCTGCAGGCTGTCCACCGGATCCATCGGGTTGTATGGGTGATGCAGGTTCAGCGACCACGCCACCTGGCCGCCCTGAGCCGGAGTGATCGGCTCCAGGCCCTGCCTGCCCGTCTTCGCGTCGCTGAACTGGGCGTTGTCGCCGCTGGTCATCAGCGCGAACACCCACAGGATCTGGTTGGTGTCCTTCCCGCAGGCGAAGTTGACCTGCGCGGGCTCGGCCGCCACGTTGGGGTTCTGGCAGGCGGTCTGGATCTGGCTCTGCACCGTCGCCACGCTCGGCGGCCAGCCGGGGCTGGACCGGAAGACGAAGAACGACGCGATGGCGATCACCGCGACGCCGGTCACGGCCAGCATGCCCTTGCGCGACTTCGGCATCCCGCCCTGGCCGGCCCCGCGCCTGCTGGCCCTGCCCCGGCTGGCGCTGCCCCGGCTGGCACTGCGCCGCCCGCGGTCGATGAGCGCCTGCGTGCGCTGCTGGGCCGTTGCCCTGGGCCAGCCAGGCCGGCCCGCGTTCTTGATGATGGTGGTCAGCTCGTCATCGGGCTCGTCATCCTCGATGGCATAGGCCGGCGCCTCGTCCGGCTGGTCATCGAGCGGCGGGGCGGGCCGGGGCGGTGTCCTCCTGGGTTGGGCGCGCAGCATTTCGGGCCGGCCTTCGCTGGATCGCTGCGGTGTCCCGTCCCGGCTGTAGCTGCTGTCGGCGAGCTCCCTGGCGTGTGCCTCACGCCAGTCGAACAGATCGTTCTCGAGGGTAGTGGCTCTGAGTTCTAGCTCACGCAGCCACTCTTCATCTCGGTCGTTAAAGTTTTCGAACTCATCGGTCATCGTTCTCACCTCCAGCGGCTCGCTTGAACTGGGACACTCCGGCCAGATGGCCGGCTTGCGGCCGGCCTCCGCGCGGCCTAGCCGGGCGGCGTGCGCCCGGGCGAGGGCCGGGGCGGCGGTTCGCCCGTAACCGGCTCTACCGGCCGCGCTCCTGCCTCTCGCTGCCGACTCATGTCAGCTATTAGAACACAACTTCGATCAGTGAGGGAAGACTTTGTCCGTACAGCTTACCTGCGTTCGAAGCGAATTCCGGCGTGGCGCGGAGGTCCGCCTCAGCGCGGCTCAGCGCGGCTCAGCGCGGCTCGGCGCGGACGGGGCGGCCGGGCCGCGCGTCGGCGACGATGTCACCGTCGCGCACCACCAAGGCGCCGTTGACGAGGACATGACTGATCCCGGCCGACGGGCGCGTGCTGTGCCGGTAGCTGGCCCGGTCGGTGACCGCGGCCTGGTCGAACACGACGATATCGGCGTCGGCGCCGGCCTGCAGGCGGCCCTTGGCGCGCAGGGCGGGCACCCGATCCTGCAGCAGCCGGGCCGGATCCAGGCTGCACTTGGCCAGGGCCTGGCTGAGGTTGAGCGGGCCTTCCCTCGTGAGCATGCGGAGCGCCCGGCCGAACGTGCCCGCGGTGCGGGGATGGGTGATCGCGGTCGGCGGTAGCGGCCAGGCCTGCGGGTCCGCCGGGGGAGCGGTCCATGTCAGCGGCATGGCGTCGCTGGCCACGACCGCACCGGGGAAGGTCAGTGACCGCATTAGCAGCGCCTGGTCGGTGGGGTCGTCCTCGCTGAGCAGGTCGATGATCACCAGCCCGCCCGGGTCGGCCGCGCGCAGCTCGCGCAGCCGGTCCGCGCTGACGACCCGTTCCCCGGTCGGCGCGTAGGTGAGCGAGGAGGGCGTCAGGCCCCGCTCGCCGAGGCGCTCCGGCGCCAGGAACGCCGCCCCGATCCCGGTCATCCCGGAGCCGTACGGATACGCCTCGGTGGTAACCCGCGACCCGGCGGCCTGGGCCCGGGCCACGAGCCCGAGCACGCGGTCGATGTGCCGGTGCGAGGTGCTATTGATGTGGCAGTAGTGCATGTGGGCGCCTGTCTCGGCGGCCGCCCTGACGATTTCCTCGGCGCCGTCGGCCAGGGTGGCGGGCGCCAGTTCGATTAGGTCGCGCGCGTGGGTGAACGTCGGCACGCCCGCCTCGGCCGCGAGCCCGGCCACGCGCAGGTACTCGGCCGGGCTGGACGCGGGCGCGTAGCCGAGCAGCACGCCGATGCCGAGTGCCCCCTCGGCCAGGTCCTCCGCCAGCCGCGCCAGCAACGCGCTGAGCTGCGCAGGCTCGGCGGCCCGCTGCCAGGCCGGGTTCGAGATGCGAGCCATGAACGCGCCGAGGCTGGCGTCGGACGGCAGGCCGGCCACCGCCTCCATCCGGGCCAGGGCCCAGGAGGCGGCGAAGCCGTAGTTGATCGGCCGGCCCTGCTCCGCGGCCCGGCGGTACGCCAGGGCCACTGGGGTGACGCCGGCCTCGAGCTCCAGGGCGGTGGTCACGCCGTCCATCGCCTGCAGGCGCAGGCCGCCCAGGTCGCTGACGTGGCTGTGCAGGTCGATGAACCCGGCCGTCACCACCCGGCCGGTCACGTCGATATGGCCCCTTGAAACCTGCGCCGTCAGGCCGGTCCCGACGGCCGCGATCCGGCCGTCCGCCACGGCCACGTCGCGCACCGCGTCCAGGCCCGATTCGGGATCGACTACCCGGCCGCCGT
This sequence comes from uncultured Actinomycetota bacterium, assembly GCA_963753225.1. Taxonomy (GTDB): domain Bacteria; phylum Actinomycetota; class Actinomycetes; order Streptosporangiales; family Streptosporangiaceae; genus Palsa-504. The sequence goes on from CAVWBQ010000049.1 coordinate 321,969, forward strand.
GCAGCACCAGGTCCCATCCGCCCGCCGAAGCCTGCACCGCACCAGTGTCCTCCCGCGCCTGCTAGCCTGACCAGGCCTGGCCCGAGGAGGGCAGATGACGAGCGGGGAGCCGCCTCCCAAGGGCGTCGTGCTGGTCGCGCACGGCGGCCAGGCGTCAAGCACCGAGCCCACCTTCGCGCTGCAGCCCGCCGTACTGCGGATGATCCCGGTCGCGGCGGCGATCCGGCAGGCGGTGCGGGGGAGCGGCGCCCTGGTGCGGCGCCCCCGTTTCCGTGTCCGCGGCTGGAACGGCGCGCAGGCCTCCCCGGTCGGCGACCTGAACGAGGTGCTCGACGCGCTCGCCGCGGAGTTCGGAGCGGTCCCGGTCGTGCTGATCGGGCACTCCATGGGCGCGCGCGCGGCCGTCCGGGCCGCCGGTCACCCCGCAGTGTCCGCGGTCGCCGGACTGGCACCCTGGCTGCCGCCCGGCGAACCTGCCGCCCAGCTCGCCGGCCGGCGCGTGCTGCTCGCGCACGGCACCGCCGATAGCATCACCAGCCCCGCGGAGACCTGGGCCTTCGTCGAACAGGCTCGCGCCGTCACCGAGGTGGCCGGCGTCGAGGTGCGCGACGGCGACCATCCGATGCTGCGCCGCGCGCGCCTGTGGCACGCGATCGCGGCCGAATTCGCCCGCGCGGCGCTCGCCCTGCCGCCCGGTGACGACGCCCTGGCCGCTGCCGTGACGGCAACGGACAGCTCCCGGGCTGTGCGGTGACGGTATGGGGGCTGCCCCGGTTGCCTGGCAAATGTCGGCTTTAGTCAATTAATCCGTAAATGAAATAAGACGCGCATTATGCCAGCCTCTCTGAAATACCTAAAGTCCGCTTCGGACACATATGTCCGATGGTCGTGACCAGGAGTACCTAACTAAAAGCGTCCAACTCATCGCTCAGTGTGCTATACAAAAATGCATAGCAACTTGCCCCGTCTGCCGGAGTACGGGGGAAGGGGTGTTGAAGTGGCGAGATTAGTCCGTATTGGACAGGAAAATGCCGCCCTAGGGTGCGCCGTGCCGGCGCACGAGATACCCGCGGCCCGCACCCCAGGCCCGCCGGAAACCCCAGAAACCGACCCAAGCCGGACGGCATCTCGGCCAGTCAAGGTCAGGCACGCCGCCCGTCACGCGAGAAGCTCCGATGCCAGGCCCCGCCACCGGACATCTCTGTCCATCCGCTCGGCCGAACGCCGTCGCTGGGCCGCCGACCTCACCGGCCCGGGCAGCGGCGGGCTCGTCATCTACGGCATGGGCGGCATCGGCAAATCCACCCTCGCCGGCCAGATCGCCACGCGGGTGAGCCGGCTGCAGTCCGAGCGCGTGATCAGCGTCGTCAACGGCGAGGTGCCGGCGTCCGCCCCCTGGCCGGCCGAGGCGGACTTCGTCATCCTCGACAACTTCGACGACAACCTGTCGCAGGAATCCGGCCGGTGGACCGTGCGGGACCCGGCGCTAGCCGACCTGCTGGCCGGCTGGACCGGCAAGCTGCTGATCACCTGCCGGCACCCGTTTAGCCTCGGCGCGCACGCCCGGGCCCGTCTCACCTTCCGCAGGCTGGGGCCGCTGACCCGCTCCGGCGCCGACGAGCTCACCACCTCACTCCCCGCGATCCGGCTTCTTGGTGACGCCGAACGCGACCAGGTGTGGCGGCTGACCGCGGGCCACCCGCTAGCCATGGAGTACCTCGACCTGCTCCTGGCCAGGGGCGAGCGCTACCCGGACCTGGCCGGCCGCATCGAGGCCGCGATCAAGGCCGGACGCGACCTGCCCGCCGAACCCACCGAGCTCCCCGAGGCGACCGCCGAGCAGATCGCCACGGCGGCCGGCGACCTGATGTTCGGCGAACTTTTCGGCCGGCTCGGCACCGCGGCCAGATCCTTGCTGGTCCGCGCGTCGGTGTTCCGGCTGCCGGTGACGGCGGAGGCGCTGGGCGCCCGGCCCGGTCCCATCGCCGAGTGCGAGGCGGCGGGCATGCTCAGCATCGGTCCCGCCCACGAGCTGGTCGTGCACCGGTGGACGACTGGCGCGCTGCACCGGCGGCTGGCCGAGGCCGGCCTGGGCACCCAGGTGGCGGCGGCGCACCGTCGGGCGGCCGCATACTGGCTGTCCAGGAACGCCGCCTCCGCAGAGGTGGGCTACCACCACCTCCAGGCCGCCGAACTGACCCGGGTGGCCGGCCCACCGCCGCGCCCGGCACCCGGCCTGCGCCGCCGGGGAGGCGTGCTCGCGCTGGCCGCCGTGTCCGTCGCCCTGGCGGTGGAGGCGGGCCGTGCTCTGGCCTTCGCGCACCTAGCCTCCGCCGAGGCGCCCGCCCGTGCGGTGTCCTCGGCAACGGGGCCCTCGGTAACGGTTCCCTCGGTGACGGCCGCCTACGCGGTCCGCGAACAGGCTGCGGCCTGGGTGGCCGGCCAGGTCAGCGGCGGCGCCGTCCTGTCCTGCGACCCGGCCATGTGCGCGGCGCTGGCCCAGCGCGGAGTCCCGGCCGGGAACCTGCTGGTCCTCGGCCCCGGCGCGGGCGACCCGCTGGGCTCCGCCGTGGTGGTCGAGACGGCCGCGGTGCGCAACATCTTCGGCGGCCGCCTGGCCAGCGTGTACGCACCCGAGGTGCTGGCCAGCTTCGGCACCGGCGCCACCCGGATCGAGGTCCGCATCGTCGCGCCGGACGGGACGGCCGCCTACCGCAGGGCGCTCGCCGCCGACATCGCGGCCCGCCGGACCGCCGGCATCGAGCTCCTGCGCGACCCGCGGCTCGCCGTCACTCCGTCCGCCAGGGGCGCCCTGATCGCGGGCCAGGTCGACGCGCGCCTGCTGATCACCCTGGCCGCCCTGGCCGCCACCGGGCCGGTGCGGGTCGACGGCTTCGCCGGTCGCGGTCCGGGCGAGAGCACGGGCCTGCCGCTGCGCACGGCCGACATCGCCGCCCCGGCCGCCACGGCGCGCCGCATGCTCGCCTTCGTCCGGGCCCAGCGCTCGCCCTACCTGGCCTCCCACGCGGACCTGACACCGGGCCCCGGAGGGGAGTACGTGCTGACCGTCGAGTTCGGCGCACCCGCCCCGCTCGGCATGCTCCGGTGAACCCGTCCGCCGGACTCGCCGCCTTCACCGTGCGCGGCGCCAGCAGCCGGTCCTTATCAGGGTTCGAGGACGACCGCCGCCCCGTGCGTGCCCTGCTGGAGCCGCGCCATGGCCGCGGCCGCTTCGGCCAGCGGGTAGCCGGGCCCCACGGTGATCGCGTCCGGCGCGAGCAGCGGGACCAGCCGCGCGAGGCGGGCACCGTCAGGGACGACCACGATGTCGGACATCGCGATGCCGCGCTCGGCCGGCGAGAGGTCGGCCGTGATCGTGGCCAGCCTGCCGCCGTCCCTGACCGCCCGCACCGCGTCGGCCGAACCCGACCGGGCGGCGTTGACCGCCGCATCAACCCCACCGCCGGTCAGCGCGCGCACCCGCTCGGGCCAGTCCGGCTCGTGGTAGTCCAGCACCTGTGCGGCGCCCAGGGCGGACAGCCGGCCGGCCCGGCTCGCGGTCGCGATCACCCGCGCCCCGCGGTGGGCGGCCAGCTTCACCAGGACACCGCCGGTGACCCCGCCGGCGCCATGGACCAATACGGTCTCACCGGTCCGAACGGTCATGGCGTCCAGCGCCTGGTCCGCGGTGAGGGCCGGGACCGGCAGCGCCGCGGCCACCGTCATCGGCACCCCCGCCGGGATCGGCGCGACATCGTCCGCCGCCGCGATGAACTTCTCGGCCCAGCTGCCGGCCGGCAGCGAATGCGTGGTCACCGGGTCGCCGGGCTGGAAGTCACCGACGCCGGCACCGACCGCCACGATCACCCCGGCCGCCTCCACGCCGAGCGCCATCGGCGGCTGGGTTCCGGTATCCCATCCGCCGGTCCTGATGATGTCGTCCCAGTTGCCCACGCCGCAGGCCCGTACCTCAAGCAGCACCTCGGCCGCCCGCGGCGGCGGCGGATCGGGCAGCTCGAGCAGCCGTATCCCGCCTCCGATCCGGTCCACGCCCGCAGCTCGCACCAGTTCCGCCCTTCCCGTTTAGCCTGGGCCTGGAGGGTAGCAGGCTGTGGTTCGGAAGGAGCGCATGTGGCCCATATCGACGTGCTGACCAGCCGGCCTATCGGCACCGTCGACCGGCGGATTTTCGGCAGCGTCACCGAGCACCTGGGACGCTGCGTCTACGGCGGGGTCGTCGACGAGGCGTCGCCGGGTAGCTTCCGCGCCGACGTGCTCGCGGCCGTTCGCGATCTCGGCGTGACCAACGTCCGCTGGCCCCTGACCTGGGGCCCTGGCGCCGGGGAGCCCGGCCAGTACGGCACCTCCGAGTTCCTGGCCTGGTGCGTGGCAGCCGGGGTCGAGCCGGTGCTCGGGCTCAACATGGACACCGGCAGCCTGGACGACGCGCTGGCCTGGGTGGAGTACTGCAACGGCAGCACCGGCAGCTACTGGGCCAGCCGCCGGCGTGCGGACGGGTACGCCGAACCGTTCGGCGTCATGTACTGGGGCCTGGGCCGCGAGATGCACCGCCGGCGCACCGCGGCAGACTACGTGTCCGTGGCCCGGCAGTGGGCCTCGGCGCTCAAGCGGCTCGACCCCGGCATCCGCCTGATCAGCTGCGGCCAGACCGGGATGGATGACTGGGACCGCGACGTCATCGACGGCCTCGCCCGGCACGTCGACATGCACGGCATCCACCTGTACACCGGTTCGGCGGACTACTGGTCCAACCTCCTCGCGCCGCACTACGCCGAGCGGGCGCTGTCGGTCGCCGGTGCGCTCATCGACCGGGCCTGCTACCTGCAGCACGTCGAGCACGAGGTCTGCGTGGCCTGCGACGAGTGGAACGTGTGGTACCGGACCGAGGACGGGCAGCTGGAAGAGCGCTACACGCTGGCCGACGCCCTGGCCGTCGCGACCTGGCTCAACGTGTTCGTGCGCCAGTCCTGGACGGTGCGGATGGCCAACCAGGCCCGGCTGGTCAACGCGCTCGCGCCCATCGTCACCTCCCGGGACGGGCTGCTGAGCCAGGCCATCTACCATCCGTTCCAGCTGATGGCGGCGGCCAGCGAACAGGTCGCGGTGGACACCTACACCGACTCGGGCGCCCACATCCACAGGGACCGGGCCGGGGACCGCTGGCCTCACCGGGTGGGCGACCTCGGCCTGTTCCAGCGGCTCGACGTGGCCGCCACCTCCGATCCCGGGCGGAGCAGGCTGTCGCTGTCCGTGGTCAACCGCGATCCGCGCCGGGCGATACGGACCCGTATCCGGCTGCTCGACGCCAGCGCGACCGGGGTGATGGGCGTGCACGAGGTCACCGGGGACAGCCTGGATGCGGTCAACACGTTCGCGCGCCCGGACGCGGTGAGCCTGCGGAACGCCAAGCGCGAGGTGGACGGCGACCAGGTGGACATCACCTTCTCCCCGCACTCGTTCACGGTTCTCGAGATGCAGCTGGCATTACCCGGGCAGTGACGCGCGCAGCGCCACCGCGTCCGCGGGCCGGTTGGTGATCAGCACCGTGACTCGCTGGTCGGTCAGCCAGCGCCTCAGCTCCGCGTCCTCGTCGACCGTCCAGACCATCGCCTTGATCCCGGCCCGGTGGCACTGCGCGAGAACGCCGGCCGCAGCCAGCCGGCGGTGTACTGCCACCCAGTCGGCCCGGCAGGCCCGGAGCCTCCGCATCGGCCGGAGTTCGCTCAGCCGGGTCGCCGCCCGCCTGGACCGCGGCACCTCGTCCAGGTCGCGGCCAAGCGACAGCGCCACGGGAACCGCAGGGAACCGCGCCTTGATCGCGGCCACCGACTGGTCTTCCAGCGTGGTCACCACGAAATTGCCAGGTCCGAGGATGTTCAGCGCCATCTCGACGACCTTGTCCTCGCCGGCGGTGTCCTTCAGGTCCAGGTGCCCGGTGGCCTTCCCGGCGATCGTCGCCATCACCTCCGCGACCCGTGGCACCGGGTAGCCCGCTAGCTCGCAGAGCCGCGAGTAGCTGATGGCGGCCAGCGGATCGCCCTGGCTCGTGCGCGCGTCGTGGAAGGCGGCGAGTTCCCCGTCTGCGGTCCGCCTGATGTCGAACTCGACGTATTCCGCGCCGGTCTCCAGGGCGCTCGCGTACACCTCGATGGTCCCGGTCCGCTGGCCGTGCGCCGAAATGGCCGCCATCCCCGACCTCCTTTTAATGCCCGGCTCAACCCGCTAAAGCGTTTTCACGCTAATTGTTCCGGATAACAGGTTTTGACGTCCGGCCGCCAGGTTGGCGGATTCGTGGCGGCAAAAGGCCTCTGTAACGGTTCGTGCACGATCGCAGGCCAGATTGCTGCATGATCACGTCCTTGACATAGAGTCCGGCTTGCAGCACGCCGCGTACAGGGGAGTGAGATTACCGTGACTTTTCCGGATCCAAACGGCTCAGGGCAGGAGGCTATTCAGCCGCCCCCAGGCCAGGGATATTATCCGCCACCGCCTAACCAGGGATTCAACCAGCCGCCGCCCCCGGGCCAGGGCTATGACGCCCCGCCGCCCGGTCAGGGCTACGGCCAGCAGGACCCGGCTCAGCCGCCGCAGGCCGGGTTCGCTCCCGCGCCCCCGGTGCCCGCCGGCTACGGCTACGGACAGTACCCGGCGGGCGCCGTGCCGCAGGGGATGTACGTCGACCAGATGTCCGGCCTGCTCCTGCCGGACGGCACCCAGCTGGCCAGCGTGGGCCGCCGCATCGGCGCGTACTTCCTGGCCATCCCGCTGTGGATCGTCACGCTGGGCATCGGCTACATCATCTGGGGCCTCATCGCCTGGGGCAACGGGCAGACGCCCGCGCTGCAGGTGCTCGGGATGCGGTGCTGGCGGCCGGAGACTAACCGGGTGGCCGGCTTCTGGTGGATGGCGCTGCGCGAGATCCCCGGGCGCATCATCGACGGCATCTTGAGCTTCATCACCCTGATCACCTCATTCGTGCTCATGGTCGCGGGCAAGGAGCACAAGGCGCTGCACGACTGGATTGCCGGCACCGTGGTCCTGCACGACCCGAACAAGGTGCTCGCCAGCTGACGATCCGTCGGTGACGCGGTGGTGGCCGCCGAGTCCATGCGGCACGGGCTCGGCAACGCCGCCACCGGCGGGCTCTGGGCGCGAGGCCCTGGCCTACGAAGCCGGCCTCGCCGCCACCGCCTACGCGTCCGCCGGGATTGCCGCCCCGGCGTTGCTCGAGGCGAACGAGCGCCGACCGGGCCGACGCCAGCGGGGGCTAACGGTCCCTGTTGGCGGCCCCGCTGTCACTCCGTAACATTCGCCTCGCGTACACCATTTAGCTCATCGCTATCTATTTCGAGTTTCTCCGCAAAACGCGTACTTTCTTCCAGGAAATGTCCTTGGTTGACGCTAGAATCGAACTGAAAACCTGAGCTGTGCCTGGGGGGAGAGGGAACCTGTAAGACCAGCTACCAGTCCGCGAGGATCCCGGGAGGGAGGTGGCCAGATGAGTACATCTCCGGCCTTCGCCAACGTCAGCGAGGCGATGGACATGGTGCAGGCCGGACTGTCTTACCTAGCCGCCGCCGATGCGGCGCAGCTGGCTACCGTGACGCAGGCGGAGTGCTTGCGCGGGCTGGAGCGGGCTGATGCGATCGCCACGGCGGCGCAGGCCTCGATCCTGGCCGGGTTCATGACCGGGAAGGGTAGGCAGACGACGCGGACTTCGGCGCGCGGTCCTGGCTGATCCATAAGACGCACATCACCGTCGGCGCCGCTGCGGGTCACACGGCGTGGGCCAGGCGGGTCGCGACGCATCCGCGTGTGATCGCAGCGCTGGCGGCGGGGCAGGTCACGGAATCGGTCGGGCGGCTGATCTGCCTATGGTCCGGCAAGCTGCCAGAGAAGTTCCGGGACGAGTCCGACGAGCTGCTGATTGCGGCCGCGGCCGCGGGACTGGGGCTGGAGGAGCTGGCCGCGCTGGCCGCGCAGATGTACGAGCGGGCCAGCGGCGATTTGCCCTATGAGGACCCCGGCCGGGACTTCGGGGACCGTGGCCTGAAGCTGGCGACCACGTTCGGCGGCGCCGGCGTGATGCACGGGGACCTGACCCCGGAATGCGCCGCGGCCGTCGCGGCGGTGCTGGACGCTCTGTCGGCCCCGGCCGGGAAGGAAGACGACCGGACGCGGGATCAGCGGTACCACGACGCCCTCCAGGAGGCCATGCGCCAATAAAGAAAATGCATCGTGATTTGCATCACCCAGTGCGGTACCCGAACAGTCGGCACAGCTTAACTTCTCGCCGCCGACCATATTGGGGGTAGCTTCACGTCTGCCGCTTGGGACCTGACTACCAGGCAACTACGTCTGTCCTGCGGCTGCCTCCATTACGGATCGGTGGGCATTCTGATCGCCGATGGTTCCAGCGAACACCTGTCTTCCCCTTCCCCGACCGCGTCGTGGCCACCGTGCTCCACCTGCGGCTGAGGCTGCCCGAAGACACCCTCGCGCACCTGTTCAGCACCAGCCGCACCACCATCAGGCGAGCCCTCACCGAGACCCGCCACCTGCTGGACCAGCACGGGCACCGCATCGAGCCGGTCACCGCCCCGCCGGACCTGCCCGTGCGCATCCCGCCATATGCCCCTCGGACGGACAGCAACCTTGAGAACAAGGTCGAAGAAGCGTGTTAATTATCTGCGTGCCCTTAGCCGACTTCGCCCCCCGGACTGTCGTACTGGGGTGTCTTGGTAACCGCGATCGTCCGCTGGACCTGGGGTGCGGCGGTGTAGTCGTCGTTGCCGGCCTGGTTGGCGTCGATGACGCACGTGCCCGTCCTGCCGAAGGTCACTACGGTCCCGGACAGGGCGCACACCTGCGCGCCGCTGGAGGGATCAACGGAGAACACGACGGGGTTACCCGAGCCGCCGCCGATGGCCGACAGGCTCGCCGAGTTAAATATCGTCCCCGCCGACGGGGCGAAGAAGATGATCGACTGGGACAGCTTGCTGACCTTGATCGTGCGCTGGACCTGGGGGGCATCCGCATAGCGAGCATTGCCGGCCTGGTTGGCGTCGATGACGCAGTTGCCCGCGGCGGTATAGGTCACCGTGCTCCCCGACACGGTGCACACCCCCGGACCGCCGACGGAGAACACGACCGGGTTACCCGAGCCGCCGCCGGTGGCCGACAAGTGCGCCGAGCGGTGCTGCTTACCCCGGGCCGGGGCGGTGAAAGAGATCGACTGGGGGATCGGGTTGACCTTGATCATGCGCTGGACCTGGGGTGCGCTTGCGTAGCGGCTGTTGTCGGCCTGGTTGGCGTCGACGACGCAACTGCCCGCCCCGGTGTAGCTCACCGTGGTCCCGGACACAGTGCACACCCCGGGACCGCTGGAGGGATCAACGGAGAACACGACCGGGTTGCCCGAGCCGCCGCCGGTGGCCGACAAGACCGCCGAGCCGCCCGCGATCCCCGACGCCGGGGCGGCGAAGGAGATCGAGTGGGCTGGTTCCGGCCGGGTGGTGTAGGTGAAGCGGCCGACGGGGACGCTGCTCGAGGTGCCGGCCGGGGTGGTCACGGTGATGGGCACGGTGCTCGTGCCAGGCGGGCTGGTCGCGGTGATCTGCGTGCTCGAATCGGCCACGATGGTGGCATCGGCGCTGCCGAAGCGGACGCCGGTGGCGCCGGCCAGACCGGTCCCGGTGATGCTCACAGTGGTCCCGCCCGCGGTGCCGCCGCCGCCCGGCGAAATGCCGGTGACCGCCGGCTGCGGGGCGGTGTAGGTGAAGCGGTCGGCGGCGGTCGTCTTCGAGGTGCCGAACGGGGTGGTCACGGTGATGTCCACGGTGCCGGCGCCGGTCCCGGTGATCTGCCTGCCTGGGTCTCCGGTGATGGCCGCGGTGGTCACGGTCATGGCCGCGGTGACAGTTCTGGGCGGGCTGGTCACGGTGATCCGCGTGTCCGAATCGGCGATGATAGTGCCGCGTACGCCGCCGAAGCGGACGGCGGCGGCCCGGGCCAGGCCGGTCCCGGTGATGGTCACCGTGTTTCCGCCCACGGTGGTACCGCTAACCGGAGACACCCCGGTGACCGCCAGCAGCGGGACCGGACGTGAGGAGCCGGACCTGCTGAAGCGGACGCCCAGGAATGTGCCTGCGATCGCGGCCACGACCACGGCCGCGATGGCGACCTTGGCCGCGCCGGAGCGGCGGAGCCGGGAGCGCCGATGACGCTGGCGCAGGGGAACCTGCTGCACGGTGGTGCCCTGGACCGCGGCGGGTCCGCCGGACGGCCACAGGGCCGCCAGCAGCAGCGCCGCCTCGCCCAGGTGCGACCGGCCGCGTTCGTGCCAGTCCGGGCCGTACGCCGACGCGGCGACCTGGCTGAGCGCGGCGACGAACGTGGCCGCGTCGGTCGGCCGGTCCCCGGGGTGCTTGGCCATCCCCGCGGCCACCAGCGGCCGCACCGGTTCGGGCACCGCGTCCAGCGGCACCGGCTGGGACACATGCTGGTACAACAGCGCCGCGGCCGAATCCCCGCGGAACGGCGGCCGCCCGGTCAGGCACTCGAAAAACGTCGCCGTGGCCGCGTACACATCCCCGGCCGGGCTGGCCGGCCCGCCGGAGAACTGCTCCGGCGGAGCGTATGCCAGCGTGCCGCCCGCGGCCGTCCGGTCCCCGGCCCTGACCGCGATCCCGAAATCGGTCAGCTTGCTCGCCCCGTCCTGGTCCACCAGCACGTTGTCCGGCTTGTAATCCCGGTGTACCACTCCTCGCGCATGCGCCGCGGCCAGGCCCAGCAGCGACCCCTGCAGCACCACCAGCGCCGCCTCCGGGGTGGTCCCGCCCTGGCGCGCCAGGATCTGCCGCAGCGAGACCCCGTCCACCAGCTCCATTACGATCGCCGCCCCCGCCGGCGCCTCGACGTACTCATACAGCCGGACCACGTGCGGATCATCCAGCGACGCCAGCGCCGCCGCCTCGCCCCGGAACATCTGGGCAAACCGCGTATCCGACAGCAAGCTGCCGCGCAGGTACTTGATCGCAACCAGGGTCCCCGACTCATCGTGCCGGGCCAGCACTACATCACCGAAACCACCCGAGCCGAGCGGCTTCAGCCCGGTGTACCCCGCAACGCTCCAGCCGGCTATGCGGGCCGACCCGCCACCGTCTCCGGCGCGGGTCACCTGCTCGGTCACCAATATGTCATCAAGCATCGATAAGCCTCCTGCCGAGCTAATTAGGATTCAATGAAGATGGCGGGGGCGAGGCTCGCGTGCTGACCCGTCGACCCCGCGATGCTGCGCTGCTCACCCGGCGACAGTGGTCATCGATGTCTGAGCCGCAGTAGATAGTGACCTGGCAACGAATCCGGCCAGTAATAGGAAAGTGACGGCAAACGCTGCTTGCCGCGCTGGTAAGTGTCTAAGTGCTTGCCTTGGGACGTAATCACGTTGTTCCCCCCACCCCAGACAGTCATCGAAGATGCGTGACCGGTACCTCAATGATCTTGCGGCAATGTACCCGATCGCATGGCGCAATACGGATACACGTATGACGTTCGGGTCATCCTGTCGGTTGACCTGAGTCCATTCGCTTTTCATTTAGCCAAGAGCGGAGGTCGCGGCTGGGTCTCAGCGGGACATATCACGCCCGAAAAAACCGACACGGCGGCTGAACGGGGTACGGGCGTACAGTAACCGTATATGCATAAATATTCATCCCGAACTGGGATAATTCAGGCAGCAGGGCCACGGCCGCGGACGAATGGGGAACGCCATCATCTGGAAATAGGAGATTCCCGCCCCTACGTGACATAGATGTTGTATTAGCATGAGCGGCGAAGGCGAGGCCGGGTTGAGCCAAGGCGGCGAGGGACGGGGGCCCGGATGAATCACCAATGGGGCGGACAGCCGTCGGCCTACGACGCCCGCCCGGTCCTGCCAACGGAAATCGAGCCCACCTATCTGCCGGCCGAGGACGCGCGCCCCGTCCTGCCGACCGAAATCGAGCGCCCCTACCCGCCGGCGAATGCAGGGCCCGCTTACCAGCCGACTCATGCGCCAGCCGGTCCGGCACCCGAGCCCGTGAGGTTCGGTCCCGGGATTTCCGCCGCCCCGCAGCTACGGAAACCCTGCTGGCGCAGGCGCGTGGCTGGGCAGCCAAATTCCTCTGCATCATCTTGATCGCGCTGATCGCCACGCTGCTGGACCTCCTCACCGAGGTGTTTCGCACCATGTCCGGCCGCCCGGCCTTTGGTGATCCGCCGTCGCACGAAACTCAACCGCAGATGAGAGCCGGGTATGGAAGCTCACTGGTTTTCTGACCCTCCGTCAGCCCCGCCGCGGGGGTCGTCTCCGCCGGTCCTGCGGCCGCGGTCGCCGCAGCAGCCATCCGCCTACAGCCAGCCACGACCACGACGGAAGGCACTGCGGCACGTGGGCCACGCCCTTGCCTACCTGGCCATCGCGTTCCTCGGCCTCGACTTCGCCGCGGAGGCCTACTTCATCAGCCTCAACTGGGTGAACCCGCCGGTCACCGCGTACATGCTGGAGGGCCGCGGCGAGCATCTGCACGACTACGTCTCCCTCAAGTACGTGTCGCCGTACATGATCGCCGCCACCATCGCGCACGAGGATGCCCAGCTTCCTACCCAGTTCACCGGCGTCGACTGGGACCAGTGGTGGAGCCGGGTCACCGCGTACCTGAATCACAACAAGGACCCCTACGGTTCATCGATCCCGGAACAGCTGACCAAGAACCTGCTCCTGTGGCCATCGAAGAACCCAATCCGCAAGACCCTGGATGCCGTGCTGGCCGAGCAGCTGGTCCACGCGATCCCCAAGCAGCGGGTCCTGGAGCTATACCTGAACGAGGCTCAGTTCGGACCGGATATCTACGGCGTCTGCGACGCGACCTGGTACTACTTCGACGAGCCGCCGGACGACATCAGCCTGAACCAGGCGTATGAGCTCATGGGCATGCTGCCCAGTCCCATCCACGCGCACCGCCTTCCCGGCGGTGGCATCGACATGAATCCCGCCACCCCGGACGGCCGCATCGAACTCGACCTGATCCGGAACGCGGAGTTCTATGTGCCGCGAGACCTCGAGATTGACGGCGGCCTCAACCTGCTCACGGAGATGGGGATCACCGGCACGGCGCACGGCGAGCCGAACGGTCCCGGCGACTGCCGGACCATGCCGCCCGGCATCCGCAAGCTGATCGCCGCTGAGCAGCGCTCCAGCACGGAGACATCATGATCGTCACCGGGATCATCCTGCTCGTCATCGGCGTCCTGGCCAAGATCGGGATCGTCTGGACAACGGGATTCGTGGTCCTGATTCTCGGCCTCATCGCCTTGCTGCTCGGCATGACCGGTCACGGCATCGGCGGACGGCGAGCCCGGCGCCGCCGTGCAGCGCCAGCACGGCGTAGAGGGTTTCCTGCAGGTCGGCCGTGGCGGACATCATCACCGCGCCGTAGAGGAACACCATCGGCCACGGCCCGTTCCCGGTGCGGTCCGCAGCGGCGAGGGTCCGGTAGACACCGATCATGTACACGGTGAGCGGCACGGCAATCAGCACCGACAGGACCACATCAACCTTGTGCGCGGAGCTGTTCGCCGCGAAGTACGCGGCAAGCTTGGCGGGCGATGCGCCGAGGCCCGGCACGCTTCCGCTGGCGAGCGTCGCCGCGATGCCGGCTGCGACGGCGACCAGGCCGGCGATCCCGGCGGCGCGCTGGAAGGTCCCCGTCGCAGCGGGTTCCAGGCGGTCGGCCTGGGTCGGTGAGGTGATCGGGACAGCGGACATGACAATCTCCTTGCGTGTGTCAGAGGTACCAGAGGGGTTTCAGGCGACGATGCTGACGGCGCTGCGGACCGGGTCGACCTCGACCAGGGCGCCGTCCGGGATGGCGATGGTGGCGCCCGCGGCGCCGACGACGGCCGACAGGCTGAACTCCCGGGCCACGATCGCCGCGTGGCACAGCGACCCGCCGCTCTCCACGACCAGAGCCCCCAGGATCGGCCGGATCGAGTTGTAGTCGGCCCGGTATACAAGGCGACCAGCACGTCGCCCAATTCCAATCGAAGCAGGGCGTCGTCGGTTCCGGTCACTACGCAGGCCCGGCCCCGGTAGGGCTCGGTCCCGATGCCGGTCCCGGTCAGCCCATTCCCAGCCCCAATGCGGTGACGTCCGATTCCAGCAACGTCATCAGCGCCAGCGTGGCCCGGGCCATGGCCGGGGGCAGCGCCTCCACCGGCGGCGGCTGCTCCGGGTCGCCCAGCTGCAGCGGCGGCCCCGCGGCCAGCACGCGATCACGGAACTCCGCCCGCGCCGCGATCACGTCGCTAGTCGGCCCGCGCCCCGCGACCAGGAGCGGTTCGAGCTCCCCGGGGTCCAGTTCAACCATATGGCCGGCCTGGTCCAGGCTCCCCGGTCGGCTAGCCGCTGGCCTGCTTCGAGCAGGGCCCGCCGCAGCAGCCCGGCCGGCCAGTGCCAGCGGATCCCGACCACGTCGTCGCGCTGGCGCATCCCGTACCGGGCCTCGGCCAGCAGCTCGTCGAACAGCGCCCGCTGGCTGGCCGGGATCCGGGCCCGGGTCTCCGCCGCGTCCGGCGCTTCGGCCGCGTCGGCTGCGAGCTGTGCCTCCGGGCGTTCGGCCAGCGTGGGCTGGTCTACTTCGTTGGTGGTGAGCATCCGCCAGCCAAAGTGCGTGAGCCACTCATCCACACTGGTTCTGGCGTCCGCGTTCAGGTCCCGGACCGCCTGCACCGAGGCGGGCGGCCGGTCGCTGGCGGCGATGGCCCGGGCCGCGAGCGCAAGCACCTGCGCGGTGGCCGTGGTCGCGGGCGAGCTGCCGCGCAGCAGCGCGGCCGCGTCGGAGAACGAGATGCCCCTTGCCGGACAGCAAGGCGAATGCGACGCACGCCAGAGCGTACTCGTCAGTGCGCGCGTCGACTTTCTGGCCCCGGATCTGCTCGGGGGCGGAGTAATCTAGTGTTCCCATGAAGTGACCTGTTGATGTCAGGCTGGTCGACGACCACGAACCCTTCGTAAGCCCGAAATCTGATAGGTATACGTGGTCAGGCCGACCTGGCCGCGCATCCACCAGCATGTTGGCCGGCTTGACGTCCCGGTGCACCAGCCCCGCGGCGTGGGCTGCATCTAGAGCTGAGGCCACCGCGGAGATAATCGCAGCCGCGCGTGCACCGGACAGCGGACCCAGTCGGCGCACCAGCGTGCCCACATCACCGCCAGGCACATATCGCATGGCGATGAACAGCACCCCGTTCGCATCACCGGCTTCGAAAACCGGGATGATGTGCGGATCATCCACTGCCGCCGCTGACCGCGACTCACGGATGAAACGACGTCGGAATTCCTCATCTGCCACCAGCGTCGGCGAGAGGATCTTGAGCGCTACCTGTCGCTGGAGCCGTTCATCGCGGGCCCGGAACACGACCGCCATGCCTCCCTCGCCGATCTGCTCTTCCAGGCGGTATCCGGCAATCCGCGAACCGACGGCGGAACTGGCCAAGAACCCGACGGCTCCGGGCCGGTCATCCCCCATCACACCTCCAGGCCACGCAGGACTCCTCTACCTTTTCATCTGACGCATGGGAGAGGTTGCAGGGCCTCCGGGCGGACGCCCTCCCGGCAGCAGCATGGTCAGTCAGCATGGAGCCATCGGGCCCTTGTGCCTCAAGTCAGATATCGATAAACGACGCTGGCCACGCCCCACCCCTTGCAGTCACCCACCCTGCTGCCGCGATCGCAGGTCCCGACTCCCAAAGCTAGCACGACTGCAACAAGGACACGTCTTTTCACCTATTCGCCTGACGTAGCTCGACAGCGAGGCAGAGCACTTTGTTTCTAGAGTGACACCTGATGACAGAACTACCACAATGGGAAGGGTGATGGCGGCTGGTAGCCAGTGTGGGTGAGTCCGGGACCTGCCGAGGCAGAAGCGCCGGGACAGCTTTTCAGGGAACGTTTGTTGCTTGAGGCGCGTAAACGCCAGGATAAAGATCGGCAGGTTGGCGTGCGGTTATTAAAGGGATCTTCGCGGTGCCGACGACACAGCAGACCCCGCGAGACGGCCGCCGGAGAGCTTCCGGCTGGTTACCGGGTCAACGCACCGCTCACTGCGGGCGACCTCGCTGACGCCTCCGAGCGAGTACGCCGCCGGCGCACCGAGCTCACCAAGATCAGCAGGCAGCTTGAGGAGACTCGCAGGTGATCGACCCGGTCGGCCGCGACCTGGAGACCCTCAATGGTCAACTCCAGACAGAGGTGGACGTACCCGCCCGTCAGCTTGTCCTCAAGCTGTCTGCCGCCGAGCAGCGGTTGAACGACCTCGCCGCCCTCCTGGGGCTGCCGTCAGCCCCAGCCAGGCTCAGCGGCAGCCTGGCCGAATAACGCCGTATAGGCACGGGAACTGCGGGCAGCTACGGACGCTACGCTCGAGCGGGGGCAAGCAGCGCTCACGACGCTTCAGCAGCAGCACGCCGAGGCGAACGCGGCCATCTCCGAGTCTCTGGCTGCCGGCGGCGTTGCCGATGAGCCGGGACTGCGGCAGGCCATCATCGAGGTGTCCGCGGATCGCCGCCGCGCGTCCGACGACATCCGGACGGCCACCGAGCAGATCCCGCGTGCGACCGAACTCGCCGGGAAGATCAAGCAGGGAGAAGGACTCCTCGAAGCCCTCGACGAGCTCGCCCGCCTGCTCACAGACGGCAAGTTCATCGCCTACGTCGTCATCCGCAAGCAGCAAACTCTCCTGGCCATCGCTACCGAACTGCTCGGGTCGATGACAGGCAACCGGTACGGGTTCTCAGAAACCTTCGAGATCATCGACCGGCTCACCGGCCTGCCGCGAGGAGTCAAGTCCCTCTCCGGCGGCGAGACATTCCTGGCGAGCCTGGCCCTGGCCTTGGGCCTCGTCGAACTTGCCGGGCGCGGTGGCGGCCGTCTGGACGCGCTGTTCCTCGACGAGGGCTTCGGCTCCCTGGATGCGAACTCGCTGTCCGAGGCGCTTGACGCTCTGGGGCGGCAGGCGCATCCCGGACGGATGGTAGCAGTCATCAGCCACCTCAGGTCCGTCGCGGAAGCCATGGACAGGGTGCTGGCCGTTACCGGCTGCCCTCCGGGCAGCCAGGTCCGCTGGCTCGGCGGTGACGAACGTGATGACCTGATCACCGAAGACATCGAAGCGAGCCTCCTAACCTGACAAGCGATCCGTCACGGCCGAAGGCCGCCCGACCGGTTCAGGGTGGGTTCCCCGCTGCGCAGGTCTGCTTCGAGCAGGTCCGTGGTCTCCAGGAAGGCTTCCTGCTCGCCTGAGATGAGCCTTCACTCAAACAGGACCGATCTGTCCCGTTTTGCCCGTCTCTAGTTTCTGATCTTGATCGCCCGTTTTGTCACTCTTGACGCATGGTCCCTGCTGCGTCATGCAAGATTCTTGGCCGCCTCATACTCAGGCAGGACCGGGGCCAGGGTACGGGGAACCCGTTTGTAGATGTGGCCCGCGGACACGTTCCGCACGCGCGGATACTGATCGGCGGACAACCTGCAGGGGTCCTCGAAAACCTCGCCGTGTTCAAAGTCATCGATCTCCCCAGCCGCTGGCTCACGATCGCCAGCCGACGGGGAACAGGTCGCTGAGTCATCACAGTCATGACTACATCACGGCAACTGGTGCCGTATTCGTTCCGCTTCCCGGACGGGACACTCATACGGCCTGTTCAGGCTGCCTTCGATGTATGGATGCTGTTCCGCTACCGCGATCTCAGGTCGGGCGCTTCCATCTCGTGGTCAAACGGCGGCATGGCGGTGGATTCCGGCGGATTCGCGGGGTATCAACGGCGCTTGAATCTTTATCCGCCGCCGACAAAGATCACCTGCCCCGGGATGCCATATCGCGTAGCGGGGTTCGCCATGTCGGCGGCACCCGTGAATCTGAGCGTCGCTGACAGCTGTTCGCGTCCGCGATCCGCCTGGCCAGAGCGCCAGCTGCTCTGAGCCGTGGGCTCCGATTCCGTGCGCGGGTGTCCGCCTTCTCCTCAGGAGGAAGCGGACACCCCGCGCCGAGCGTGGTCTAGGTTTCGGGGCGGTCAGGGGGAGCTAGTCCTGCTAGGACGACCAGCGCGGAGACGAGTACCTGCAGCAGGTCGTGAACGCCACCCTGTGCTGCAGCCTGGACCTGGATGAGGATGAGGGTGAAGCTTAGTGCCACCACTGCTAGCCTCGGGCTTTCGCCTGGAATTAGCCGGGCTAACGATTTGAAATGAAAAAGTGCCTTTGGCCTGGAAGAATAGGGCTTGTCGAAGGTCCTGTCCGTTACCAGCCGAAGGCACTTTCCAGATGCAGAATAGCGCACGCAGCAGCAAGGTCACAGTGTCCGCTGACGGCCGGGGCCTGGTATCCCAGGCCGGGGCGGTCCTGCTATGGGAAACGCTCCGGGTGACCGGGCTGAGCCGGGGACTGTCCGCCGCCCTGGAGCCGTGGCGGGCGCCGCGGGCGGTGCACGATCCGGGCAAGATCGTGGCCGACCTGGCCGCGGCGCTGGCGCTGGGCGGAGACTGCCTGGCCGATATCGCGGTGCTGCGCGAGCAGCCCGCCCTGGCCGGTCCGGTGGCATCAGACCCGGTGGTGTCCCGGCTGGTCAAGACGCTGGCGGCGGGCGGGCCGCGGGCGCTGGCGGCGATCCGGGCCGCGCGGGCGGCAGCCCGGGAGCGGGCCTGGGCGCTGGCCGGAGATTCCGCGCCCGGCGGCGACGGCGGTCCGGTCATCATCGACCTGGACGCGACCATCGTGATCGCGCACTCAGAGAAGGAACAGGCCTGTCCTACCTGGAAGAAGACCTTCGGCCATCACCCCATGACCGCCTGGGCCGATCACGGCGCAGCCGGGAACGGGGAGCCGCTGGCCATCGTGCTCCGGGCCGGCAACGCCGGCTCGAACACCGCCGCCGACCATATCGAGGCGGCCGGGCTCGCGCTCGCGCAGCTCCCGCGTCAGCTGCGCCGCAAGGTCCTGGTCCGCGCCGACTCCGGCGGCGGCACGCACGAGTTCCTCACCTGGCTGACCGCGAAGCCCCGGCGGCTGCACTACTCCGTCGGCATGACCATCACCGAGCCTGTCGCCGAGGCGATCGGGAAGGTCCCCGCGGATGCGTGGACACCGGCTTACGACGGCGACGGGCAGGTCCGCGACGGCGCCTGGGTCGCAGACATCACCGGCCTGCTGGACACCGGCGGCTGGCCCGGCGGGATGCGGGTCATCGTCCGCAAGGAGCGCCCGCACCCGGGCGCGCAACTGCGGCTCACCGACGTCGACGGGCACCGGTTCACCTGCTTCGCCACCGATGCGAAGAAGGGCCAGCTCGCTGACCTGGAGCTGCGGCACCGGCAGCGGGCCCGGTGCGAGGACCGGATCAGGTGCGCCAAGGACACCGGGCTACGGAACCTGCCGCTGAAAGGCTTCGCCCAGAACCAGCTGTGGTGCGAGATCGTCGCGCTGGCCTGCGAGTTGCTGGCCTGGACCCAGATGCTCGCCCTGGCCGGCGCCGCCCGCCGGTGGGAACCGAAACGGCTCCGGCTGCGGATCTTCTCCGTCGCCGGCCGCCTGGCCAGCAGCGGCCGGCGCCTGCGGCTCAGGCTCGCCGAGCGCTGGCCCTGGGCCGGGGAGGTCACCGTCGCAGCCGCCCGCCTGCAGGCCCTTCCGTCCGGCTGACCAGCCGGAACAACCACGACGACTAGGAAGGACAACACCAGGGCCCGTGGAACCCCGCCCACCCGGCGCGACAACCGGGGAGCCAGGCACGGCCCGGACCTGAAAACCAGTGCCCGGCCAGCGCCTCAGGCCGCCACATCACAGGCGCGAAAGATCGAGGCTAGCCTCACTCCTGATGGGGAGTTAGGGACAGGATCCCGGTCGGGAGTTGACGGCTGTCGATTGTACGGGTTCACTTGTATTCAAGGCCCTTTCTTAGCGGTACGGGCTTTGGGGGATCGCTGTCTAGCTGAGACCGGACGGCGATCCCCCTCTGACAGTTCCGGCGCCTTGCCTTCGTGATCACGGCAAGAGGCACGAATAATAGGTCGGGACTTTGAGTGCCCCAGTATCTTTCGGTCATCGTCGCAGTTTGGGAATGCTAAAACATCGGAAAATCCTCTCTCTTCGTTCGGAAGGTAGTCTCGCCTATGCAGTTCGCACGCGCACACCTACCGTGACGTGGGCCATACGCGCCACCAAAGCGGCAGGTAGACAGGAGGATCGATGATCCGATCGAGGTGCACGATTCCTCCCATGCTGTCTACCCAGGCCAGCCGGCGCCCCTGTCGCATGACCCCGCAGGCTCAGGTCCCTCCGCATCTGAGCCACGTGGAGTTATTGCCGATCTCCAGCCAATTCCATACACTTAGGGTAATTCGCTACGCACGCATTTATCAAATATTGATTATTTTACTGGTAATTGATCTGAAATAATCAGTGACTCGGATGCGGAAAGTGTCAGTGACTAGTGCGGTGAAATGTTCCATGCAATTTTCGCACACGGCCGCGGCCCGACTTGAAAGATGCTGTGGATACCGAATTAGTGTCCGAATGACACCGCTTGTTCCGTAAATAGTCTGGTAGCAAAGTTCGCTGCATGCACCGGTAACCCCGGCTGGTGGGCCGTAATAGCGAGATGACGCTGCTGACCGGGCTGATAAGAGACGTGGCGCGGGAGCATGGCAACTCGGTCTCATCGAGGGCAGGGCCAATTCAAGATCACCATCCGTGACCAACGTTGCGCTAGGTAGTCATGAACTGGAGTGCCCGCGTCTGGTCGCGGCAGACCCATTCTGCGGTTTCCTTGATGGCCTTGACGTTTTTCATGCGGAATAGCCCGAGTGCGAGGTTTCGGAGGGACGCCATGGCCTGCGGGCCGTTTCCGGCCCAGGCCTGGCTGTGGTCTTCCCGGTACAAGGTGTCGCGAACGTAATGGCTTTTATTCTCGATTCCCCAGTGGCGGCGGACACCCTGGTTCACTCCGGTAGCTGTCATTTCGCCTGCTTTCCCGCTGGTGAGGATGAGGGCATTTTCCTTGCTGATCCGGTCGCCGGAGATATCGAAGATCTCGCGGCGGATGCAGGCTGCCTGGGCTGCATGCGGGAAATCGATGCCGTCGGCGCCGGTGAGCCAGCAGGACCATTTCTTTATTCGTCCCCGGCTGTGTTCCTCCATGATGTGGTGCGGAGCTCCGGAGAGCAGCGGGAGAATCTCGTCGAATACTTGCCTCTGCAGGGCCGGCTGGTTTCCCTTGACGGTCATCAGGTAATTCCATCCGGGTCTGGCGCCGATGTATTCTGCGGTTTCCCGCTGGGTGTGTGCCGCGTCGATGGTGACCAGGACTGATTCGCCTTCCGGTATTCCCGCGGCGTCCAGGAGCGTGCCCGCCTGGGTGATCTCGTTGGTTCCGTCCGGCACCCTGACCTGCGCTATCGTAACCGCCTCATGGTGGAGCATCGCGGAGAACATCGTGACCTTGTCGTTCTCGTCAGTCCATGCGCCGCGCATTACCTTCCCGTCGAGTGCGATTACCCACTCGCCTTTCCCGTCTTTCCTGGCCTGCGCGTAAAGCCATGTGCCGGTTATGATGTCCACTTCGGCCGCGTCGATCCTGGTCAGCACGTTCCGTATTGTCGACTCGCTCGGGTGCTTGTAGCGGAGCCTGAACCAGTTCCATTCAGCACCCATCTTCTTCAGCAGGTGCTGGGGAATGTCTGCTGCGTGGCCAGCGATTTCTCGGTAATTCTTCGCGCCGGCCAGCATCGCCACCACGCAGACCGCCAGTACGAATTCCAGCGGGTGCTGTATCCCCTGCGGGCTGCGCGGGTCGGCGACCGACGCCAGCATGCCCAGCAGGCCCGAAATATCTGCGTCTGCAGTGCTCTCATTCCCGGCAGCGCAGGCATCAGGATTTGACGGGCCGCAGGCGGAATGACAGAATGACACGGGATGGCCTTCTCTCGGGAGTGGTGTTTGCGTGGTAACAACCATCATTCCGGAAAAGGGAAGGCCATCTTCTTGTAATTTTGAAAGTGTGACGGGAAATTAATTCATAGAGCAGTGCATGCCGCCGCGCATCGGACCCCCGGCCATGCGGTTGCCCATCGTGACTATGCGGCTTCCGTCAGCGATCTTAGAATCGCCCTGCATCGAGGGCGAGCCGGGCATTGGCAAGTCCACGCCGGTGCGGGCGGCGGTAGCCGAGGAGCCCAAGGCACGATGCCAAGTGTTCTAGGGTGCCTGCGACGAGCTGGGCCAGGCGCTGCCGCCGCTGCC
The DNA here is from genome assembly GCA_963753225.1 of uncultured Actinomycetota bacterium. Classification (GTDB taxonomy): domain Bacteria; phylum Actinomycetota; class Actinomycetes; order Streptosporangiales; family Streptosporangiaceae; genus Palsa-504. The sequence continues at coordinate 344,320 of CAVWBQ010000049.1, forward strand.
ATTCGTTGACGGCCTGCGGGTGCGCGAGCCGTCCGCCAATCCCTGGCGGAACACGATCGTCCGGATGCTGCGGGAGAGGTCACCGATGACGGAAGCGCGGACCACTCCTGCTCCCCGGGGGACCGCGTGAGGTGCTCAACCGTCCCGCACCAGTCGCAAGGAGAGAGAATAATGCTGCAACTTGCACGGCAAGCCATCGGCCAGCTGGCCAATTTAGGGGGCCTTGGCCTGCACCTAGTTCACGGCACCCGGCAACTCCGGCCGCAACCGCGGTCAGCCGCGGCGGCACGGACAGGTGACGTAGAGCACCGCCATCGACACCTCGCGCCGGAACAGACCCACGTTTTCGACAATCTTGAAGAGCCTCGATGTCAACCCGCGAACCGACATCGCCCGCGAGGCGGAGCGGCTAGTGTCAGCCATCGATGCGGACATCGACTCCAGCGAGCTCATCGCGGCACAACTGCCACAGCTTCTCGTGATGCACGATGCCAGCGACGGCAGCCAGGTGCGGCCGCGCTCCCGCGAGCCGCCGCACAGCAATCAGTACCTCGGCCGGAGTCAGGACGCTCACCACCACAGCATGGGCAGGTGCGGCGCTCGATGACCACCGCAGCGACGAAACCATCGTCCGCAGCGAGGTAGCCCATCTGGGAGCCTAAATGGCCGCCAACGGCCACCGTCGCCTAGCCACCCCCGCCACACCGGGCCACGTAATGCCTGTTGAGATGGCACGCCCAGCTTCATCTGCCATCATCCAGCTACCCTAAGTGGGTGAACCCATAAGTTCGTGAGGGGTCTCAGGCCGCCTTCGCGAGGTCGGTTTGCCGCCTGGCGTCTTGTTTCTCGTGTTCGCGGATGCGGTGGAGCAGGTCCTTGAGGTCGTTGGCGGTGTATTTCCAGTTGAACGGCTCCGCGGTCCGGTTGTAGCGGTCGATGAAGGCGAGCAGGGTTTCGGATAGCTTCTCCAGGCTGGGAAAATCGTTCGGGGAGACGACTTTCTTCTGGATGACGGAGAAGAAGATCTCGATCTGGTTCAGCCAGGACGCGTGGACCGGGGTGTGGATCATGACCGCGTTGGGGTGCGCTTTGCGGAGCCGGTCGGCGGCGGCCTTGCCGCGGTGGTCCGACCCGTTGTCCACGATGACGAGCACGCGCGGGGCATTCTTGTACTCCGGGCGCTGCATGACCTGGCCGACGAGGTCCATGAACGGGACGATTCCCGTGGTCCCCGGGGTTGAGGCGAACACTTCGCCGGTATGCACGTCCAGGCCGGCGAGCAGCGCGAGCGCGCCGTGGCGGACGTACTCGTGCTCCACGCGGGCGGGCCGGCCGGGCGCGGCGGGCAGCGTGGCGTGGATACGGCCGCGGGCCTGGATGGAAGGCTTGGCGTCAAAAGACAGGATCCGGTCACCCGGGCCGAGCGGCTCGCCCTGATAGAACCCCTGGTAGAGGTCCAGGATCACCCTGGCCTTCGCCTCGAAGTCCGGGTCGCGGGGGAAGATCCAGGACTGGTACTGCCACGGCTTGACCGGGTTCTCCGCCAGGATCCGCAGCAGCGAGGACACCGACACCGGCCCGCTGACCAGGCCCTGCGCCAGCAGCTCGGCGGCCAGTTCCGGGCCGGTCCAGCGGGACAGCGGCACGCCCGTGGCGGCCGGCAGCTGGCAGGCCAGCGCGACGACGGCCGCCCGGTCCGCCTCGCTGATCACCCGCGGCCGCCCGGACCGGGGCAGGTCCTTCAGCCCGGCCAGCCTTCTCTCCGCGAACCGGCCCCGCCACTTGCGCACCGTATTCACGCTGGCCCCCAGGCCAGCGGCGATCCGCTCATTATCCCGGCCGCGGGCGGCAGCCAGCACGATCTGGGCCCGCAGCCGGTCACGGTACGGCGTCTTCGCGCCGCGGACCCGCTTCTTCAAGATCTTGCGCTCCGATGCGGTCAGCGTGACCGGCACCGCGGCAGGCGGCATGCCATCTCCCCAGGCAAATTACACCGATGTAATTTATTCCAGGGCACATGATCATAACCAGGGCGGGCGCTCCCGGACGGCATGATGGGACACGTGCCCGCCATCCCGGAATCAACCCGCGACTCGATCACCTGGCGGCTGATCCTGCACGCGGAAAAGGACTGGCCGCAGCTGGACAAGGTCCAGGTCACCTGCCGCGGCGCCTTCGCCTACGCCGCCGGCATCCTGCCCGGCGGCCAGGTCATCCCGCTGTTCCGGCTCCGCTACGGCGGCTCGGCCCACTCCTTCGGCTTCGCCATCTACACCGCCGCCCGCGAACGCTACGAAGACGCCCTCCTGCTCACCGGCTACCCCACCGGAACCCCGCAAGAAGCACTCGACACCGCCTGCACCGTTCACCTCGCCGGCCTCGGGCACGAACCCGACTCCGAACCCGCAACGAACTTATGGGTTCACCCACTAAGCAATCGCCTGATACTCAAACAGGTTGCCGCTACGTGTCGTTTGGCCGCTTACCCTTACATCGCCGAAGCACCTGATCCCCGTGGACGGAGCAATTGGGGATCAGCGTTTAGGTGACAAGCGCCAAGGCGATTTCGGAGCGCATGTGGTCCGCGAGTTGTAGCAAGTCAGGCAGCGAAATCTCGCCCAGCGCCGACAGCCAGGATTCCCAGCGGCCGGTCTTGATCGAGGCAATGAGCAGGTCGCGTGCCCGGGCGCCATGCCCGGCGAGTGCCAGGGCGACGGCGACCCTGGCCCGGACTTCGGCTCGCGGTCTGCGGAACGAACCCTTTTCGGCTAGGTCTGTCGCCGCGTCGGGGTAACCCGCTTCGGCCAGGGTGACAGCGACCTTCTCCGCAGCTCGACGCCTGGACTTGGGATGCGGTTCGAAGCCTGCGGCGTGCCGTGCGCGCTCGGCTTGCCCGGCCCGGGCGAACGCTGCGGACGCCGCCCAGGCCGCCGCGCTCTGCTCGCTCGATCCAAGCCAGATGACGAGGCCTCCTTGCCTTTCCCGGCGCTGGCGCGCCTCGTCGTCTGCACGCTGCGCTGCAGTCAGGAGTTCATCGAGGTCACCCAGGATGTCCGCCCGGGCTGCGGCGTCCGCTGCCCCGATGGCATCCGCGGTCCAGGCCAGAGCCGCCGCTCGCCACCAGAGGTTAGTGATTCTCGCCGTCAGCTGGATGGCCCGGGCAACGTCGCCGGCTTGAGCAAGGGCGCGAGCCACCCCTGCGTGGGCTTGCCCGCGGAGCTTACCGTCCAAAACGTCGCTCAGCGCAAGCGCCTCGTCAGGCTGCCCGGCTTGCGCCAGGGCCGGCGCGATGTTGGCGATTGCCTTATACCGTGCTTGTTCGCCGGGGATCTTATTCAGCAGGGCCGCATCGAGTCGGCCCGCCAGTGCGTGCTGGGTCGCAATGCTGGTCAGTGCCCGTGAGCGGCTGTCGTCGTCGGGTAGCTTGGTGGCAAGCCGCTCCGCCTGCTCGAAGTCCCGCCCCTCGGCCAGGGCTTCGATAACCGATGGATCCGCCCATGCCCGGCTGTCCTTCGGGGTATTGACATAGACCAACAGGTCCGCCGCATGGGATGGCTGTCCCGCGTCCGCTAGCAGACTAGCTGACCACGCCGCTGCGCTTTCCTGGGCCTGCGGATCGCTGATAGCGCGTATCACGGCTGCGCAGCGCCGCCATTCGCCCGCGGCCGCCAGGGCTTCCGCGAGGTGTCGGAGCGGCACCTCGTCGTGCCACTGTCCAGCCGCGATCGCCTCGACATCGCCGAGAAGCTCGGTCGCGCTCCCGGCCTCGCCTACCGTGACGAGTGTTCTTGCTATCGCGATGAGCATGTCCACCCGATAACGGAGTGCGGTGTCACCTCGGGCTGTGGCCTCGGCCTCGGCCAGGACATGCGCTGCCTCGATCGTCTTCCCGCAGTCGGCTAGCTTCTCCGCGACGCCGATGAGACGGTCAGCATCCAGGGAACCTGACGTGTGCGCCAAGCTTTCCGCTGCCCGGAGTTCTCCGGCTCCGGCGTACGCCTGCGCGAGGTCGTCGTAAGCGCGCTGCCACGAGAAGGCCCGTGAATCGCGGTCCTGAGCTTCCGCCTCGCTGAGCAGAGATTCGGCGGTACTGATCAGATCCATGACCAGGTCTGTGCTGTCCGACGTCGCGAGCGCGGCAGCGAGCTTGGCGAGTGCCGCTCCGCGCGCGCCAGGCTCAGAGACATCGCCAACCAGCGCCTTGGCTCGGCCGAGATGGCCCGTTAGCGCCAGCGCGCAGGCGGCGGCGGCCAGGGCCCCATCGTCGCGTACGCCTGCATCGTCGCCCGACCTGGCTAGGGCCTCCGCGGCATCAGCGACCCGGGTAGCTTCGGCGGACTGGGCAGCCCAAGCCAGTCCTTCGGCAGCGCCCGCAAGCGTTTTAACCCGGTGCAGGGCCGTGTCAGCGTGCCCGGCAAGCGCCTCTGCCCGCTGTGATTGGCCGGCCTTCCCTATACAGGTCGCTACCTCGGCGAGCTGGCAGCCCCGGACCGCCGCGTCATCGATCCGAGCGAGCATGGCCTCAGCGCGCTCTGGTTCACCACCTCGGGCTAGGGCGGCGGCCACGGCAGCGGCCACCCACGCCGAGTATCTGCCCTGGCCAGGACTTTGCGGGATCTCATCGCAGGCAAGCTGCGTGAGCTGCCGCGCAGCTTCGTGCTCTCCTAGGTCATGAAGGGAGATGCTCGTCCAGGCCAGCGCGCGAGCGCGGTTCTCGCCGCTGAAGGACCGGGCGAGCGCTGCTGCTCGGGCAGGGTGCCCCGCCCGGGCCCAGGCGGCGGGGAGCCGGGGTGAGAGGCCCTTGTTGCGATCGGCAAGGCGATCCCGCTGGTAAGCGAGCAAAGCAACGGCGAACAAGTCCGCATTGCGCCATACCACGGCGGCGTCCATCGCGGCACCGACTTCCGCGATACCGTCGGCGTCGCTGCCGGTGACGTCCAGCATCCGGTCAATCCGGGCACCGTCCGCAGCCAGGCCTACCAGTCGCGGGACGTCGTGCTCCTGCGTTAGCATCTCACGGTAACCGCGCAGCAGGTAAAACGGAGTCTCCTCAGGCCAGCCGCGGCCCTGATAGTCACACGCCCACCTGTGCAGCCGCTCGCGGTACTCGATTACATGAGCCCTTCGCAGCTTGGTGGCCGCCCCGGTGAAGAGCGCCTCGCTGCTGAAAATGAAGGCCGACCCTTGTGAGCCTCGAAGGGTGATGATGGGGCGCGGAGAGAACGTCCGTCCAGTCGATGAGGCGAGGGCCTTGTCTATCTCATGGAGCCGGCACTCCGCGAGCTCGGCGAAGTCGCCGGCCTCGAGGCCACCCCGCGCCGCGACGAGAAACCCGAGCATGTCCTCGTATAGTCCGGGTCCGCGATCCAGCATCTGCTGAAGCTCCGCCGTCGCAGTATCCGTGCTGGCAATGGCGTGCTCGGACGGAGACAGCACGCGCACAACAGCCGGATCTCGCAACGGGTGATCTGCTGGCACGTCGCCCGGCAAGCCAGGGTTACTCCGGCCAGATACGATCACCTTGCTGCCGTGATCGAGGTGCTTGGGGAGAATCCCGGCGATCGACGGGAGGCCGACCGACCGGCTGTCGTCCTCGTCCAGCCCGTCCACCACGAGGACCAGCCGCTGGCCACGCTCAGACGCCAGCCCGGCGCATGCACGAAGTAGCCGGTGCAAGTACCGCACCTGGTCATGCACAAATTCCAGCGGCGGCTGGCTCCTTCCGCTCAGTGCTTCTAGTTGGACAGTCACATCGCGCAGGAAGGCCGCTGACGTGTTCTGACCTGACTGAGGGTAGGTAATGAAAAATGAGACCCGCTGCACCCCTAGCGGCGGATCGACAACGAATTTGGCCAGTAGCGCCGACTTGCCGGCCGACGCATCCGCCTGCCACCACGCGTAGGAGCGATCCTCTGCCGCGCAGAAGGCGGCCAGCTCGGCCAGTTCGCGGTCTCGCCCGAGGAGACCCTTGGTGGGAACGAGGCTCTGAGCCACCTCCGCGTACAGTGGCAGGGGATCGTGCAGAAGAACGCCTGTCGGCGCCAGATCTGCGCCGTGCAAGTGGATATTAATGTCGCGCCCTGCCCGGACCCTCTCCAGGGATACACCCGGCCCCGCCTCTGGACCTAGTTCAGTGGCCATGCTCGCCGTCTTGCTCGGACGGCGCACGGCGAGGCAACGCGTCGATGGTCAGCACGATGTCCTTCTTAGCAGTCACTCGATCGAATCGGGCGAAGCCCGGGGCCTTGACCCACAAACTCCCCCGCCTCGCGCGCGTCCGTTTTACTTCCGCTCCTTGAACCGCTCGGCTCTGGCTCACGCGGCGGCGTTCGGAATCTCCCTCCACCCACCACTTAGCCGGCTCGATGGCCATAGGGATCACCGCCAGCACCACAAGCGAGGTAATCGCGATAACCGCATCAAGCGATAGGTGCCATACATGCGAACAGAGCAGCCAGGCCGCGGCTCCAACTGCCGCCGTAACGACGACCAAGACAGGCAACGCGATCCGCCAACGCGACCAATCCTGCCGAAGGCCCACCCGATCCCCCCATGCCTGGCTGCACCCAGCTTGTTGGAATTGTAGCCGCCATAGCCGCACGATGGAGAGCTTCGGAGGGATGGACTGGGGCCGCCCGTACACAGAATGAGCCGTTCTGTGAGCACTGTTAGGGAGCGGCCCGGTCAACTAGAGCCGCGCCTATCGGCGGTTATCTGAAGTCGTCTGCAGATAATGCCTGGTAGGAGGGCATTTCTGCGGCGTAGACATGTCGCCGCCGCAGCTACGCGACAGGTCATCATCGATGTCATCGAGGCCCGGCGGGCGCGCTTGGGCGTGATGCGCCGCTGGAGGCCGAGCGCGCGGGCGAGCCGACCGCGGAGCGATTTCGGCCGCAGGCAGGTGATCCCGGTGCGGGGCGGTATCGAGCCGCCGGCCGGGCGCTCCGGTGCCTGCGCGGCGCGGGCGGCCGCCGCCACGGCGCCTCTCTGCGAGCCGCAGAGCCCTGCTCATAGCGGGTCCGGACGATCGGAGCCACGACCGTCACCCGGAACGCTCGGCCCGCCCAGCTCGAGCCGTCCCCGGCCCGGCAGCACCAAGCGCCGACGGGAGCTGGCCAGCGAGGTCGCGGCACAGTCCGAGCTATATGCAAGCCGGGTGCCTGTAATGTCGGCGTTCATGCAATGTTGGCCGGCGACAATAGCCGTGTGAGCAGTCGCCTGCGGGCCATCGCCAAGGAGACGGTGGGGATCATCGAGTCCGGTCGCTACCAGGTGCCTGGTGGCTCCGTAGAGCTGGCAGACGAAATTGCGGCCGCGGTGGCAGGGACCCGGTTGTACTTGCCTTCGGAGCCGGTCGCTACCGTCGTGCCGGCCTTGGGGAGGCCAGTTTTGGAGGTGACTGGCGAGACCACGCTCGGCGCCGCGCGCCGCATGGGCGGCAATGTGGCCTGCTTGGTCTTCGCGTCGGCGAGGAAGCCGGGTGGCGGGTTCCTGAATGGTGCGCAGGCCCAGGAGGAGAGCGTGGCGCGCGCTTCGGCGCTGTATGCCTGCCTGCGCGCGGTGCCAGAGTTCTACGCATTCCACCGCCAGCATGCTGACCTGTGTTACAGCGATCGCGTGATCTACTCCCCTGCTGTGCCGGTCTTCCGGGGTGATGACGGTCTGCTGGTCGCCAGTCCGTACCGGGTCTCGTTCCTGACTGCCGCTGCGCCAAATCTGGCCGCCATCACCGCCACGCAGCCGGAGGCTGCGGTCACTGTGCCCGCGGCGCTGCGGACCCGAGTCGCGCGCGTGCTGGAGATCGCGGCGGCGCACCGGCACCGCCGGCTCGTGCTGGGCGCTTGGGGCTGCGGGGTATTCGGAAATGACCCGGCTGTCGTCGCTGATGCGTTCGCCGCTGCGCTGGACCGGGCGCACTGGTTCGAGCAGATCGTCTTCGCCGTCCATGACCGGCAGCCCGGAGCGCCGGTGTACAGGACGTTCGCCGCCGCCTTTGGCCGGTAGTCATGGCTCGCGGACGCTGAGAGTCAGGCTGGCGATCTTGCGATGGCTCGGGCCTGCCCAACCGCCTTGACGGCCGGATCGAGTCGCCGACGCGAGCTTCGAATATCTTGATATTCATAATCGCCAACGGTGCCGCTCCACCATTGGCGCTGGTCACTCGATCCAGTGCAGACTCCAGACCAGCTTCGTTGATCTAACTAGCTGGCAAGCCTACCTCGGCAAGCTGAAGTACGTCAGAGTCTCCCTGGGAATTCCAAGGGCGAAATAGCCGCGGTTGAGCACTAGGATTGGCGGTGTTCGTTTTTGCGCAAGCTGGCGGGCCCACGATCGACGTAGTGAGCTGATCGACAGGGATGCGGAACGAGGGGGTCGCAGGATGGGTGACGTACGGGTCGAGGTGGTGCAGGCAGCTGACGCCTACGGGCAGGATCTGGCGGGCCCTCCTGTGCCTGAGCTGTTCTCTGCGCGAGCGGGTGAGATCGCAGACAGTGTGGCTGAGGTGGCGACCCAGTTCCGCGCGCGGATTGACGATGCTGTTGGCGGGGAGAAGGCAGATGGCTGGCGACTTGGCCAAGTCGAGGTCGCGTTTGGCCTGCAAGCGGAGGCAGGTACCGGGATTTTGATCGCCAAGGCGTCCGCTGGTGCCACCTTTACGGCGACCCTTACATGGACGCGGTAGCACCGCCGACCGAGGCGCTGGCCGTGGCACGGGTCCACCTGCGGACCGGTGGCACGGCTTTCGCCGTCAGCGATAGCCTCGCGCTCACAGCCTTCCACGTTGTCGGCGACCGGGCGAGTGGCATTCTTACCCATCCGGACGTGCAACTCGTGTTCAGCGGCGGAAGCGTCGAGGCAAGCGTGGACGCGCGTTCTGACCCCGTTGACGACGCCGCTCTGTTGCACCTCCGTCAGGCACTGCCGCGGGGATCCGCCCCTATCACGCTGGCCAGCGAGGTCCGTCGCGAGCACTGGTTCTCACGAGGTTTCCCCGTAGACGACCCCACCGCAACGGGACTGACCGTGGACGGAAACGTAGTTGACCCCGATCAGCGCCAGCCTCAAAGCGGCTCGAGCGTCATCGCGCTGTACTGCCAGCAGGCGGCCGCTGGGTCGCCACAACGACTGATCGGATTTAGCGGAGCGCCGGTCCTGATGGGCGAGCTTATGAGCGCCGTCGGGCTAATCCGGTGGAATCCTACCAATCCGAGCCAACCGGGGATTGCTGCGGGGGGGACAGTATATGCCTGCCCTGTGCGAAGCATCCTTGCCCGGTGGCCGGAACTGGGCGACCTTGCCCGGTCCGCAGCGGAGCTTCCCGCCGACGCCGAGGAAGCTGAGCATGTGAAGCGGCTAATTTCTCAGCATGAACGGAATCTTCGTAGAACAGAGATGCAACTATCGCAATATGGGCCAAGTGAGCAGCCACTGCACCTGATAAATCAGCGTGACAGCATCAAAAACGAGCTGCGGATCCTTCGCGAGCGGCTGGGTCCAGCTTGGGGACAGCAGGTAATATGATTCCGGATACTAATTACTCAATTGGTGATGCGACTTTTGCCATCACATACTCTGACATCACATCAGTATCGGCTGATGCCCTGGTAAGCTCCGATGACAACTACTTGACCATGGGCGGTGGTGTTTCCGCTGCTATCGCCCGCGCCGGGGGGCCGGCACTAATCGCGGACGCACGAAAGCACATTCCTCTGGGCCTTGGAGACGTGGCAGTTACCAGCGCAGGCGAGCTTGCAGCTAAGTACGTCTTCCACGGCGTCACGATCGACAAGACGCGCGCGGTGTCTGCAGACACTGACACCATTCGCCGCATCACGCGCAAGTGTCTTGAGGTTGCCGTGGCACTTGGCGTTCAAGAAATAGCGTTTCCCGCTCTCGGGACCGGTGCAGCGCATGTCCCTGCTGAACCGGGCGCGGAGGCGATGACCCGGGAAATTGCAAGCTTCCTCTCTGAGGATCCCCGAGGTCTGACCCGGGTAACTCTTGCGCTTTTCCCACGGCCAGGCGTTTCACAAGATAAAATCGATGCCTTCTACGCGAAGGTAGCTGAACTGGCGGTGCAGTGGACCGGCAGCCACCGTCTAGGCGCCCTGGTGAACGAGCTAGAGTCCCTATTGCCCGACGATGAAACAAATGCGGAACTCCGCAAGGACCTACGGCGCCTGCACGCCGACCTGGCATCTGCCGAGGCACATCTGACGAGTTCTCCTTCAGATATCCCTGCGGTAACTCAACTGGAGCAGCGAGCAGGCCTGGAAGAGCTAAGCAGGTCCGCTGAGAATGTTATCAATAGGAGCCAGGAAGTCGTTGACTGGGAAGACGTCCAGGCGCAGAACAAGATCTTGCAGGCCCGCCTGGAATCTTTGCGGACTCAAGAGAATGCGATGTATGGCAACCGCAATCGCCTAGAAGAACAGAAGAGCCAGTACGCCCCAGCTGAAGTTCCACTGCATCTCCTGAACGCGATCGATGGTGTTGGGACGGAACTCAAGCGAATAGGAATCGAAATCTCGGAAGTCAAGAGCAAGCTGGCGGCGCTCGATCGTCCTCCGAGTTAGCCCCGGCGGCCAGCACGGCGCCTACCGCAACCGCCCCCGGCAGCGCCAATCCGGTCAGTAGCGCGCCGAATTCGCAACCGCCGTCCGCCGCAGCAACTGCGATCGCGCTCAGCTAGCTGACGTTGCAGATCCATGGTAAGGGGAAGGTCTACGGTTCGATTTCGTAACAGGGCCCCGCACCTAGACGAGATTATTCGAAACTACTGTGCGTAAGCGATGAGCGCGTCGGTGGGGCCTAACCGCTGCAAGCAAGGGTGTCGATAGCCCAGCCGGCGCCGCTCCCGCCGACTCCGGTCGGTAGGGGGCGCGCGGAGACTGCAGGCAGCTCCAGGGAGGCGAGCCAGCCCCGGGATGTCCGAGCATCCAGCTGCCCAGAGAAAAGCCCATCAACCGCACGCCTGTGTATCTTCCCTGCTCGCTGAGTTCGGTCGGACACCGTGCGACCGTTAGGCGCGAGCCCTGATCACCAGGCGGTCACGGCAAGGGACCGAAGTCCCTGAACGGGTGACAGACGGCCCTAATGAACCGATGGCGGGAGAGCAAAGGTGAGCTTACAGAAAAGTGCAGAACCCCCGTCAGAGGTTGCGAGAGGGGGAGCGAAAATGGCACGCACCGATACTCACCGTGATGCCCTGAGTCGTGAGCTGGGCGTCACCCAATACCAATCTGCGCATGGCCAGGCCACCGCCGGGTCCAGGGTAGCCGGATCCGCTCAGGGCCATAGGCCGGAGCACAGTGCGCACGCCCGTGCCCGCGGCGCGGGCAGGAGGCACTACGGCCGATGGCAGGACCGGGTCAGGGACGTCATGACGAGGCCCGTGGTGACTGTTAGCCTGCGCACCCCCTACAAGCGGATCGCCACCCTGCTGGCGCAGCACCAGATCAGCGGGATGCCGGTGCTGGTGCTGGGCCGCCATGTCGCCGGGGTGGTGTCCGAGGCCGACCTGCTCAGCGCCCAGGAAAGGCGCCTGCGGGAGGCCCAGCTTGAATCGGGCGGCCACTTCCGCCGGCACGCCGACGCCAAGAAGCACCAGGGCCTGACCGCGGGAGAGCTGATGACCTCGCCGGCCGTCACGATCCACCCGGACGCGCCCCTGCAGGCCGCCGCGAGACTGATGACCAGCCGGCACATCAAGCGGCTGCCGGTGGTCGAGGCGGGCACCGCGTTCGGCGGCGGCGTCGGCGGCAAGCTGATCGGGATCGTGAGCCGCCGTGACCTGCTCGGCGTCTTCCTGCGCCCGGACGAGGACATCGCCGGGGACGTCCGCGAGATGCTCGCCCAGCTCCCTCAGGTGGACCCGGGCGACGTGACGATAACGGTGCGCAACGGCATCGTGACCCTGGCAGGCCTGCTCGGGTCCGCCGAGGAGCATGACCTGATCCGGGTGGCGGGCCGATTGGCCTGGGACGTTGACGGCGTGGTGGACGTGGTGAACCATCTCGGCACCACCCAGCAGGTGACATCGCCTGCCCTACGGTCCGGCGAGGCGCTGCTCAAGCCCGAGGAGTTCCTCGACATGCTGGGCAAGCCCGAGGAACTTGTCGGCGTGCTGTCCAGACCAGGGGAGTTCATCGCCAGCGCCTACGACTTCGCCGAGCACCTGCTCAACTCCCATCGGAAGTTCGCCGTGGGCATGGTGGAGGCGACCAAGCCGCAGTATGGCGGCACGGAAGGCCCCGCGGCTGACGAGGATGACACCGCGGCTGAGAAGGACGACACCAAGTAACAGACGCAGGAACGATCCACCACTCCGACGCGGGCTCGCAGGGCGAGTTCGGTCCGGTTCGCTCAGATCCTGCTGCTGGCCGGGCTGACGCCCTCGGCCGGCACCCTCGGGGATGCCCTGGACAGCGCCCTGGCCGAGACGACCGTCGGGCTGTACGGAGGCGGCTTCGCCGCCGCTCATCTCCGGGACGCGCCGCGCAGGCTACGGGGCCGCTCCTCCGGCCTCCAGGGTGCTGCGTATCGCGCTGGCGCGCGACAGCCCTGGCAGGCTGCCCTGGACCCGTAGACCTCGGCGGCCCCTGGAGGCAGGAAGAGCGGTCAGGCCCAAGGTCCTGTCCCGGCCAGACGCGCGGCGCGGGTCCGCCGTGGCAGGTGTCCACCGGTACCCGGACGCCAGGGGAACATAACGAACTGGCATTCGATAGTCAGAAGAAGGAGAAATTAGGAGCTGAAGATCTCGTCTTCACGCGTAGCTCGTCTCGTGCTGGCGTGATCGCCACAGTGGTTCTGCCTGAAGAACAGATGACTACCGCGAAGGCCGTGGACCTGCTGTCCGGCCCCGGCGGCATCGCCTCCTTCCTGCGTCGCCGCCAGCTCGGCGTGCGTTTGGGCGGCCCGAGCCTGCCGCTGGACATCGGTTACAGCGAAACCATCCCCGCGGGCAGGTCGCAACGCAGTGATGCTGCGGGATAAGCATTGCCAGTGGGCTGGCGGCTGTAACCAGCCGCCGGCGGCTGCGAGGTGCACCATACGAAGCACAAGGCCAACGGCGGCAAGACCTCCGTCAAGGACTGCGTTCTCCTTTGCCCGTTCCACCACCAGGTCGTGATCCACCGGCAGGGCTGGACTCTGGTCCTGAACCCCGACGGCACCACCACCGCCTGGAACAAGGACAAAACCAGAGTCCTCCACAGCCACGGGCCGCCCGCCCGGCCCGGGTGAGGGCCCGGGCATGCCCCGGGCTATCGACAACACCAGTGACCAAGAACACGATCACCAGGCCACGCCACACCGGCCACACTGGTCACAGAAGCTAACAGAAAACGGAATCTACCAGGCAGTAGCCCGCCGATACCGACTTGTTGTCTATATCCGGCTATGGTGATATCGCATTCCGACTGACCCGAATGAGTAGCGGAACTACGGTATTGCCGCATGGAGGACCCCGAGGTTGTCGCCGCCATCGTGGCTGGTGACCCCGCCGGGCTCGCCGAAGCATACGACCGGTATGCCATGCCGCTCTACTCGTACTGCCGTTCCATGCTGCGCGAGCCGGCCGATGCCGCCGATGCGGTACAGGACACGTTCCTGGTCGCCACGGCCAAGCTCAGGGACCTGCGCGATCCGGCCAGACTCCGCTCCTGGCTCTACTCGGTCGCCCGCAACGAATGCCTGCGCCGGCTACGAGCAGGGAGCGCCCTGTCCGCGCTCGAGGAGGCCGCGGACATCCCCGCCGAGGCCTCTGAGATAGGCGCCGCGACCGAACGGGCCGAAGTCCATCGGCTGGTCAGGGCCGCGATCGACGGGCTGAACCCGGGCGAGCGGGATGTCATCGAGCTGAGCCTGATCGCCGAGCTTGACAACGACGAACTCGCCGACGCACTCGGAGTGTCCCGCAACCACGCCCACGCGCTGCTATCGCGGGCGCGCAGCCAGCTCGAGCGATCTCTCGGCGCGCTGATCGTCGCACGGACTGGCCGTGCGGCCTGCGCCGGCCTGGACGCGATGCTGGCCGGCTGGGACGGCCAGCTGACCGTGCTGATGCGCAAGCGGATCAGCCGGCACATAGAACAGTGCGAGGTCTGCGGGGAGCGCAAGCGCCGGGAGCTGACGCCGGCGCTGTTCGCCGGCGCGATACCGATGGCCGCGCTGTTGCCGGGGTTCCGTGAGCAGGTGCTGAAGGTCCTGGCGGACCGCTCGCCCGCCGGACTGACCCATCGGCTGACCGTGGCGAACCGGGCAGGCCCGTTCGGTCCTCAAGGTTTCCCCAAGCCGGTCAACCCGCCCGGGGCGGGACCGTGGCACTGGGCCCTAAGCCACCAGAAGACGGTGGTGGCCGGCGCGGCCAGCCTGGTCATAGTGGCCGGGGCCATCACCGTCGGGGTCATCCTCGGCCCGCACCACGGCTCGCCGTCCGCCGGCCCGGCGGGCGGGGCGACGCACAGTGCCCAGGCTACGGGTCCGGGCCCGGCGCACGGCGGCCCAGCCGGCCGCAACGGCAACGGCAACGGCGGCAGCAGCAGCCGCGGGACCGGCACCTCCGGGCCGGGGTCGGGGCCATCGTCCTCGCCGGGCGGCGTCACGACCACCCCGCTGGCCTTGCAGTCCTCGCCCGGAGCCTCGACGTCCCCGCCCGCCACTGGCACGAGCCCGACGGCGCCGGCGGCGAGTCCCTCATCCGCGCCGCCGCCGCCGAACCCCGGCACGTTGTCGGTCTCGACCGGCCGGCTCGACCTGGTGTCCGTGAAGGGCACCGCGATCGGGAAGTTCACGATCACGGCCAAGGGCGGCCCGGTCAGCGCCTACTCGATCACGGCCGGATCCGCGCTGGCGGGCCGCATTAGCGTCTCACCGTCGTCGGGCTCGCTCGCCGCGGGCGCGAGCGCGACGGTCACCGTGACCTCGGCCAGCGTGGTCGCGCTGGCCGGCAATCTCACCGTTAACCCCGGCGGCCGAACGGTCACGGTGGTGCTCACCATCAGCCTCTAACGGCGCTACCACTCGACGAGGGTCCAGATTTCCGGGCGGGGGGCGTCGCCCACGTCGACGGAGGCGAACCGCCTGGCTGCCTCCTTCAGGTGCGCCATCGCGGCGTCGCGCTGGCCGTCGGCGTGCAGCAGGTCGGCCAGGTTGGTGTGCAGCGCCGCCACCCGGTGCTGGTCGCCAAGCTCGCGGCCCAGCTCGAGGGCCTCCGCGGCGGCGGTCAGCGCCTCGCGGCCGCGACCGGTCTCGGCCAGCAGCCGGGCCAGGTTGTTCAGCGCCGCCACCGCCGCGCCCGGCTCCAGCGGCCCGGCCTCGGCCAGGCTGTCGCGCAGGTAACTCTCTGCCGCGGCGGTGTCGCCCGACCGGGCGGCCAGCATGCCGAGCACGTTGAGCGCCTGTGCCGTGGCCCCGGGATCGGCGGCGGCCCGTGCGCTGGCCAGCGCGGCCCGGCCCAGCTCGGCGGCCTGGCCGGCGGCGCCGCGCCGGTAGGCGACCACGGCCCGGTCCGCCTGGGCCCGGGCCAGCCTGCCGGGTTCGGTGCCCTCGACAAGCTCCGTCACCACGGCCAGGTGCGCCTCGGCCAGGTCCCAGTCACCCAGCCGGTGGTGCACGTCGGCGAGCTTGTGCTCGATCACCGCCTGGGTCGCCCGATCACCCTCGGCCGCGAGGGCCGCGGCCGTCTCGAACTCGGCCAGTGCCTCCCGGTACCGGCCCAGCGCGACCAGCGCCTCGCCTAGGGCCATCCGCCCGGGCAGCTGCGGGTAGCCGAGCGCCAGGGCCTTGGTCAGATGGGCATGCGCCTCGGCGTGCGCGTACAGCTCACGGGCCACCACGGCGGCCTGCCACCACCACTGCGCGGCCTCCTCATCCCGGCCGGCCAGCTGCAGGTGACCGGCCACGGTCGCCGCCCGGGTGGTGGCCGGGTCGCGCTCGTACCGGCGGAGGAGGACGTCGGCCGCGCGTCCGTGCAGCAGCCGGCGACGGGCCAGGGTGGCCGACTCGTACGCCGTCCGGCGTAGCGCCTCGTAGGGGAAGCCGTAAGACGGTGCCTGCTGCGCCGACGGCGGTGGGATCTCGGTCAGCAGGGACCGGGCCAGCGCCTCGTCGATCGCCTCGACGATCTCGTCCGCGCCGCGCCCGCTTACCGCGCGCAGCAGGTCAGCGTCGTTGTCGCTGCCGAGCACCGCGGCGGCCGTCAGCACCTGCCTGGTTGGCTCGCTGACCGCCTGCAGCCGCGTCCGCAGCAGGTCCCTGACGCTGGCCGGCGGCCACCAGGGGCCCGGCTCGTCCGCGTCGGCCCCGGCTTCGGCCGAGCGGAGGGCCTCGACATACTCACGGACCAGCATGGGCAGCCCGCGCGTCTCGGCCAGCAGCCGGGACACGTCCATCTTGGGCATGCCGTCCAGGCCGAGCAGCGCGCCGATGGCCTCGGGGCCGAGCAGGCCCGGTTCGACGGTCTGGCCCATGGACTGGCTTTCGGCCTCGCCGAGCGCGGTCCGCAGCACCCGCAGCCTCTCCGCCTGTTCGGGCTGCCAGCTCAGCACGAGCAGCAGCGGCCAGTCCGCGAGCCGGCGCACCAGGTAGGCGAGCAGGCCGAGCGACGAGCTGTCCGCCCAGTGCACGTCCTCTACCACCACGATCCCGGCCGCGCCGGGCCCGTGAGTCCCGCCCTCGCGGCCAGTCTCCCCGTCGCCGGTTGCCGCCTGCAGTGTGTCCGCGATCGCCGCGTACAGCCTGGTCACTGCCACCGGGCTGTCCAGCGGCGGCGCAGCCGAATCCGGGTGGGACGCCGCCAGCGCCGGGACCAGCCGCCCGGCCATCGCGGCGGTCTGCGCCGGTAGCGTGTCCGGCAGGTCGGGCCGGACCGCCAGCGCGGTGCGCAGCAAGTCGGCGGCCAGCACGAACGGCAGCCCGGTCTCGCCGTCATGGCTGCGGACCGCCAGCACGGCGGCGCCCGCCCCGGCCGCTTCGGCGCGCAGTTCGGCGATGAGCCGTGTCTTGCCGCTGCCTGCCTGGCCGGCGACGGCCACCACCCGGCCGCTGCCGCCCGCGACGCCCCTGCCCGCGACGCCCCTGCCCGCGACGCCCCTGCCCGCGACGCCGCCGGCCGCTCGCCAGGCCGCGCGCAGGGCGGCCAGCTCGGCGGTCCGGCCCACCAGCGGCCAGGTCAGCGGGACCGCGAGCGCCGTGCTACCCGGCTCGCCGGCCTCGGGTTCAGCCGACGCACCTGGATCGGCCGGCGCACCTGGATCCGCCGGGACCCCGGCAGGACTGTCCAGCGTCCCCGCAGAGGCAACCTGCGCGCCGGCAGGACCGCCAGGGCCAGCAGGACCGCCAGCGCCAGCAGGGCTAGCCGCCGTCTCGTCCACCGGGAGCGCCGCAACCGGGACGGGCGGCGGCCCGAGCCGTCCGGCGCGCACGTCGTCGTAGAGCCGCGTGGTCTCCGGCAGCGGCCGGACGGCCAGGTCACGGTCGAGCACACGCACCAGCGACCGGTATTGCCGCATGGCGGCCGAACGCTGCCCGGCCCAGCCGTGCAGCCTGATGATCGCCTGATGGGCGGGTTCGTGCAGCGGGTCCAGCTGCAGCCACCGCCGGGCGTGCCCGGAGGCCCGCTCCAGCTCGCCGCCGGCGATACACGCCGCGACCAGCCGCTGCAGCCCGCGGGCGAGCGACTGCCTGAGCTCCTCGCTCACCGACTCCTGCCACTCCTCGAACTCCGCGCAGCCGCGCAGGGTGAACCCGGCCAGGAAGTCGTCCCGGTACAGCGATGCCGCCCGCTCGAGCGAAGCGGGGTCCTGACGGCGGATCAGCAACTCGAACTCGCGCACGTCGACGCGCACCAGCGCCGCGTTGAGTGCAACCGCCGCCCGGCTGATGACCAGGCCATCGCCCATGACGGCGGCCGTCACCGACAGCGTGCGGCGCAGCGACGCCCGCCCTTTGGGGCCGTCAGCATCGGGCCAGAGCAGGGCGGTCAGCTGCTCGCGGCTGTGCTCGCGCCCGGTCACCGCGAGCAGCGCGAGCAGCGCCGTCGCCTTCCTCGTGTCGAAGGTGACCGGCGCGCCGTCCCGCCTCACCACCGGCGGCCCGAGCAGGGCCAGGCTGAGGTCTGTCGCTGTCATCCCAGAGAACCGTAACGCACCCGCGTAAAAAAACGTGCGGGAAGGCTTGACTGCCGTAACGATCTCGTATCGCCTACTACCTAGGCTGATGGTGCGTCGGAAACGATGCCGTGAACCCGGAGAGTGACATGGCGCAGCAGGTGGGGAGTGGGGCCGCTCAGGCGGCTAGAGAGACCGAGGCATCGCCTGGGGGGACGTCCGGGATGACCGAGGCTGACGCGCGCCTGAACGGCGCTAAGGCTAGCCAGAAAGCCGGCCAAGGCGACAAGGCCGGCCAAGGAGCCGGCCAAGGCGACAAAGCCGGCCAAGGCGACATGGCGAGCCAAGGTCAGCGCAGCGACATCAAGGCCGGCCGCGTCCGCGGCTGGCTGAGGCGCAACCCCCCGGCCGCCACCGTGACCACGACGCCCCAGGCGCCGAACGTGGTGGCGGCCGGGCCCGAACTCGACCTGGCCTCGAACGACCCGCTGGTGGGCTACCTGCTCAGCGCGGCCAGCGCCGTGGACATCACGAGCCTCCGGCTGCAGTCCCCGGCACTCAAAGCCCTGCAGGAAGCCGGCGTGGTCCTGGTGGTCCCGCTGATCTCCTCGGGCAGCCTGGTGGGTCTGCTGAGCCTCGGGCCACGAAGGTCCGAACGCGGCTACTCGACGGACGATCTAAGGCTCCTCAACTCACTCGCCGGTTACGCCGCCCCGGCTATGCGCGTCGGCCAGCTGGTCAGGCAGCAGCAGGCCGAAGCCAGGCAGCGGGAGCGGATCGAGCAGGAGCTGAAGATCGCGCAGATCATCCAGCAGCAGTTCCTCCCGAAAAGCCTGCCCGACCTGCCCAGCTGGCACGTGGCCGCGTTCTACCGCCCGGCCCGGACGGTCGGCGGCGACTTCTACGACTTCATCTCCCTGCCGGACGGCCGGGTCATGTTCGTGGTCGGCGACGTCACCGACAAGGGCATCCCGGCCGCCCTGGTCATGGCGAGCACGCACGCGCTGCTACGGGACGCGGCACCCCGGCTCGTCTCGCCCGGCAAGGTTCTCGGCCACGTCAACGACATGCTCTGCGTGGACATCCCGGCGCACATGTTCGTCACCTGCCTGGCCCTGGTGCTCGACCCGGTCAGTGGCCAGATCGAGTTCGCCAACGCCGGCCACGACGTGCCGTACGTGCGGACCCGTAACGGCGTGCGGGAGCTGAGGGCCCGCGGCATGCCGCTCGGGCTGATGCCCGGCATGGACTACGAGGAGAAGAGCTTCCAGTTCGAGCCCGGTGACTGCGCCCTGCTGCACAGCGACGGGCTGGCCGAGGCGCACGCGCCCGACCGGGAGATGTTCGGCTTCCCGCGGGTCTCGGAACTGGTCGGCAAGGGAGCCTCGGGGGAGGCCCTCATCGACCTGTGCCTGACCGAGCTCGGCAGCTTCACCGGAGCCGATCACGAGCAGGAAGACGACATCACGCTGGTATCGCTCCAGCGCTCGCCGTCGGCGTGGCACCAGGGGAACCAGGGGGATCAGGGGGTAGAGGAGCGATGACACAGGTAGCCCCGCGCAGGCTGGACACGTTCACGCTGCGCAGCGAGCCGGGCAACGAGCGCCTCGCGCTGGCACGGGTGGCCGGCACCGTGAAGGATCTCGGACTGTCCGACACCAGGCTGGAACGACTGAAGACCGCGGTCGCCGAGGCGACGATGAACGCGATCGAGCACGGCAACGGCAACCGGCCGGAGATCCCGGTCGAGGTCGAGGTGACCCAGGACGGCGACGACATCATCGTGGCGATCAGCGACCAGGGCGGCCAGATCCATCTCGACACGGACGAGCACGAGGACCCCGATCTCGTCAGGAAGCTTGACGGCGACCAGAGCCCGCGCGGCTGGGGCTTGTTCCTCATCCGCAACATGGTCGACGCGATGGACATAACAACGGACGGCCAGCGGCACACCATCTGGCTAACCATGCGAACTGGAGGTGCGGCACATGACGAGCACATGTGAGGCCACGACCCGGACGCTCTCCGGAGCCGCCGTGATCGAGCTGTCCGGCGAGGTCGACGGGTCCGCCGCCGTGGTCCTCACCGACGCCTACGAGCGGGCCGTCACGGCCGGCCCGGAAAGCCCGGACACCGTGGTGCTCGACTTCGCCGCGGTGGATTACATCAACTCCACCGGCATCGCGCTGATCGTCAGCGTGCTCGCCCGGGCACGGGCCGAACGCAGGAAGGTTGTCGCCAGCGGCCTTTCCCCGCACTACCGCGAGATCTTCGACATCACCAGGCTGTCGGACTTCATCGAGCTCTTTCCCGATCTCGACCGCGCCGTCAGCCAGCTCACCCACCCGGCCGCCTGAGCCCGGGCCAAGCAGAAGAAACATCAAGGGGAGGAAACCAACGATGGGCGCACCAGCGATCACGATGGACGTTCGCCGGGTCGGCGAGAAAACCGCCGTCGTGGATATCAGGGGCGAGGTCACCGCGGCCTGCGAGCCCGTCCTCATGTCGGCCTACGAAGCCGCGGGGGGCAGCGCGACCAGCAGGCTGGTCCTGAACTTCGCCGGCCTGGAGTACATGAACAGCGGCGGCATCGGGATGCTCGTGACGCTGCTCGTCCGGGCCAACCGCCAGCACCAGGAACTCGCCGCCTACGGGCTGAGCGAGCACTATCGCGAGATCTTCGAGCTGACCAGGCTCGACGAGGCGATCACGATCTACGACAGCGAGGAATCGGCGCTCAACGGCGTCGTGAGATAAGGGGCGCCGCCCGATGAATGAGACAACAGGGACAGAGCTATCAGGGACAGAGCTATCAGGCACGGGGACGGCAGGCCCGGACCGCGTGGCGTCGGCCGAGCAGATCGGGCTTAGCGCGCGCGAGGCCGCCGCGATCCCACCCAGGGACGCGGCCAGCTGGGCCAAGAAGATCGACCGCCTCCAGGTCGACCCGCGCGAGGGCGTCCGCGGCACGAACGTGGCCGGGCGGCGCCTGACCGGGCCGGTGCAAGGTTTCGGCAAGATGTGGCAGAAGACCTACCGGATGGACGTCGGCCAGGTCCCGCCGGAGCAGGCCATCGCCACCTGGCGCGAGCACTTCCCGGAGTTCTGGCCGAAGGGCAACCGGTTCGCCGGCGCGCTCACCGGGATCAACCCCGGCGACGTGGCCCTGCTCGACCTCGCCATCGGCGGCGGCGTCAAGCTGTCCACCGGCGTCTTCGTGCTGTACGCCGACGCCGAGTCGTTCACGCTGATGACCCCGCAGGGGCACATGTTCGCCGGCTGGATCACCTTCTCGGCCGAACGAGCCGGCGACACCACCACGGTCCAGGCCCAGGTGCTGATGCGGGCCAACGACCCGCTCTACGAGGTCTCCATGATCGTGGCCGGGCACCGCAAGGAGGACAAGTTCTGGGCGGCCACGCTGACCGCGCTCGGCCAGCGGCTCGGCGTCGCCGAGCCGAAGGTCGAGACGACAAGCACCTGCGTGGACTCCAGGCGGCAGTGGCGCCACGCCCGCAACGTGTGGCACAACTCGATGGTGCGAAGCGTGCTGCAAACTCTCACCTTCCGGCGTTCCGCCGGCTCCGCGGGGACGACCCCCGGCGCCGCCCGGGACGGCGAGTGAAGAGCCCCGCATGACGAGCAGGGCCAGCGGGTAGCCGTTCAGTCATGGACGTGGACGCGATAGTCGTCGGCAGCGGGCCCAACGGCCTGGCCGCCGCCCTGACCATGGCGGCGGCAGGGCTGCGGGTACAGGTCATCGAGGGCGCGCCGACGATCGGCGGCGGCTGCCGGACCGAGGAGCTGACCCTGCCCGGGTTCTGGCACGACGTCTGCTCCGCGGCGCACCCGCTGGCGGTGGCGTCACCGTTCTTCAAGCGTTTCGACCTGGCCGCGCGCGGGGTCACGCTGGCGCGGCCCGAGGTGGAGTTCGCCCACCCGCTGGACGGGGGCCGGGCCGCGGTCGTGACCCGCTCGGTGGCCGAGACGGCCGCCGGGCTCGGTGCCGACGGGCGCGCCTACCGTCGCCTGCTCGGCCCGCTGACCAGTCACATGGACGACGTCCTCGAGGCGATCCTGGCCCCGCTGCGCACGCCGCCCGCGCATCCGCTGCACGCCGCGAACTACGGTCGCCGCGCCATCCTCCCGGCCTCGGTGGTGGCCAGGCGGTGGGACACCCAGGAGGCCCGCGCGATCATGGCAGGCGCCGCGGCGCACGCCATGATGCCGCTGACCGCGGTGCCGACGGCGGGCGTCGGGCTGATGCTGACCGGGCTGGCGCACGCGGTCGGCTGGCCGGTGGCCGTCGGCGGCAGCGCCCGGATCACCGACGCGATGGCCGCGGCCCTGGTCGCCAACGGCGGCCGCATCGAGACCGGCCACTGGGTGCGCTCGCTGTCCGAACTCCCGTCGGCCCGGGCGATCCTCCTTGACGTCTCGCCGCGCACGCTGACGATGCTGGCCGGCGACAAGCTGCCCCCCCGGTACCGGGCCGCACTGCGCCGGTTCCGCTACGGTCCCGGCGTCTGCAAGGTGGACTTCGCCCTGTCCGGGCCGGTGCCGTGGACCAGCGAGCCCTGCCGCCGGGCCGGCACGCTGCACCTGGGCGGCCCGTTCGAGCAGGTCGCCGCCGCCGAGGCCGAAGTAGCAGCGGGCAAGCACCCAGACCGCCCCTACGTCCTCGTGGTCCAGCCCGGCGTCGCCGATCCGTCCCGCGCCCCGGCCGGCCAGCAGACGCTGTGGACCTACTGCCACGTGCCGGCCGGCTCGGAGGTCGACATGACCGACCGGATCGAGGCGCAGATCGAGCGGTTCGCGCCCGGCTTCCGCGACCTGGTGCTGGCCCGCTCCGTGCGCACCGCCGCCGACGAGGAGGCGCACAACCCGAACTACGTCGGCGGCGACATCGGCGTCGGCATGCAGACACTGCGGCAGACGATCCTGCGCCCGGTGGCCAGGTGGAACCCGTACCGGACCCCGGTGCGGGGCATCTACCTGTGCTCCTCGGCCACCCCGCCGATCCCCGGCGTGCACGGCCGGTGCGGCGAACTGGCCGCGCTGACCGCCCTGCGGGACGTCTTCGGCGTCCGTGACCTGCCCGACATCGGCCCGGCTCGCCTCCGTACGGACCCGGAACCGGCCGCCCCGCGTTAGGAAACGGGTGCCGAACGGGCCGAGGCGCGTGCCCCAGCGTAGGCACGGGGCGTAGGCAGGGGAGCGCCCCTACTTAGCCGTGCCCTTGAGCGATTCGTGCAGCGGCACGCCGGCCGGCTGCGGCTGCGTGGCGTAGTACACGACACAGTGCAGCCCCCGGTCGCCGCTCGGCCAGGTGGACGCGTCCGGCACGATGTCGGTCCAGGTGTAGAGCGACTTGGAGTACGCGATGCCCACGTAAGACGCGAACGCGCTGTTGCACGCGGCGGTGGCGTTCTTCTTGATGGCGGCGTTGCCGGGAAAGCTGCCCTTCTTGGCCCAGTAGTTGTTGCTGGCGTAGAAGACCTCGGCGGTGTGCTCCTCGGTGCACGGCACCGCCTTGGTGAGCTTCGGCCACGGGGCGCTGGTGTTCAGCTGCATGTTCGACCCGGCCAGGCAGTCGCCGGCCTGGAGCTGGGCCAGCTGAAGTTCACCCACGGTGGGGGTCGGCTGAGGCGAGGCGCTGTGCGTCTGGGCGGGAGCCGAACTCGAGCCCGACCCGGAGTTCGCCTTGTTGGGGGAGCCGCCCCCGAAGGCCAGCACCAGCGACACGACGACCACCAGTACGGCCGCGGCCGCCCCGACCGGGATCAGCCACTTGGGCCGCTTGCGCGGCGGCTGCGGCGGCCCGCCCGGCGCGTACCACTCGCCGGGCACGCTGGGCTGGGGGCCGCCCGGCTGCTGGCCGCCCCACCACCCGCCCTGGGCCTGGTCCCCCTGGGCACGCTGACCGGTCTGGTAGCCCTGCGGCTCGGGATACTGCTGCTGCCCCGGGTAGCCCTGCGAGCCCGGATAACCCTGCGAGCCGGAATAGCCCTGGTTGCCCTGCTGGCCGGCGTAGCCCTGCTGGCCGGCGTAGCCCTGCTGGCCCGCGTAGCCCTGCTGACCCTGCTGGTCTTGGTAACCCTGCTGGCCAGGGTAGCCCTGCTGACCCGCATAGCTCTGCGGTGCGGGGTACCCCTGGGCCGGCTGCCCCGGCGATGACGGATAGCCCTGCGGGCCGGTGGGATACGGGGTCGGCGGGGGCGGCGTCGGGGTGGACAGCGTGGTGCGGGTGGGCGGGTCGACCGGGGCGCCGCCGCCGGTCCCCGGCTCGGCCTCCCGCGCGGCGGCGGCCATGCCCATCGGTGCGACCGGGTCGGCGGCCGGTGCCACCGGGTCCGCGGCCGGCGCGACCGGGTCCGCCATCGAGGGTTGGCCCGCTAGCGAACTGCCCGCAAATGAACTGCCCGCAAACGAACTGCCTGCTAGCGAACCGCCGGCCACCGAGCCGCCCGCCACCGAACCTCCGGCCAGGGAGCCGCCCGGAGGGTGCAGGCTCGCCTCGGACGGGGAGCTCCTGGCCGTGTTCTCGCCGAGGATCTGCGCGGGCAGCCAGTTGCTCAGGTCCGCGGCGGCGGGGTACGCGGCCGACAGGTCGGTGAGGAACTGGGTCGCCGTGGGCCGGCGCTTGGGGTCACGGGACAGGCTGCGCTTGATTAGCGGGCGGAGGTTCTCGGGGACGTTATCGGTGTTCGGCTTGCCGTGCACCACGCGGTAGAGCAGCGCCGCGGTGTCGCCGCTGCCGAACGGGCCCTCGCCCCTCGCGGCGTAGATGAGCACGCCGGCCAGGCTGAAGATATCGCTGGCCGGGCCGACGGTGAGGCCCTCGGCCTGCTCCGGTGACATGAACCCGGGCGAGCCGATCATGAAGCCGGTGCCAGTCAGCGACGTGGCGCCGGCCGCCGAGGAGATGCCGAAGTCGATGATCCGCGGCCCATCCTGGGCCAGCAGCACGTTGGAGGGCTTGAGGTCGCGGTGGATGACGCCGGCCGCGTGGATCGCGATCAGGCCTTCGGCCAATCCCGCGGCCAGCGCGAGCACGGAGTTCTCCGGTAGCGGGCCCTGGTGCTCGATGGCGTCCGACAGCGACGTGCCGGGTACGTACGCGGTCACCAGCCAGGGCACCGGCCCGTCCACGTCGGCGTCGACGACCGCCGCGGTGAACAGCCCGCCCACCTTGCGCGCGGCCGAGACCTCGCGCGCGAAGCGGGCACGGAATCCGGCGTCCTCGGCCAGGTTCGCGCGGATGACCTTCACCGCCACCGTGCGGCCGCCAGGGGAGCGGGCGAGGTAGACCCGGCCCATCCCGCCACTGCCAAGCCTGCCGAGCAGCACATAAGGCCCAATGCGCTGGGGATCGCCGGGCTGTAGCGCCGCCAAACTTGGTCACCCCCACCTAACTACCGTCATGCATCGCGCCAGCTTGCGCCGGTTCGCAGGAATTACACATACCACAGATCCACACTGTGGTCAGGCCCCCGGATGACCGTGGCAACGCGTCCTGAAGCTAGCTGACTCCAACACTAGTGCGGATTGCGTGCAAAAGGGAGGCAAAGCGTCAACCGCCGGACCTCGGGCCGGGGCGCCCCGTTGAGCCCCGGACCACGAGTTCGGGTTCGAACAGCAGTTCCTCGGGATATACGGCCACGTTCTCGATCTGGTTCACCAGCAAAGCGACCGCCGCCTTGCCCATCGACTCGATCGGCTGCCTGACCGTGGTCAGCGGTGGGTCGGTGCAGTTCATGAACGCGGAGTCGTCGTAGCCGACCACCGAGACGTCGCCGGGCACGGACAGGCCCGCCCGCCGGATGGCCCTGATCGCGCCGAGGGCCAGCACGTCGCTGGCGCAGATGACGCCGGTGACGCCGTGCCGCAGCAGCCGGGTGGTGGCGGCCTGGCCGCCCTCCAGGGAAAACAGCGCGTGCTCTACCGGGGCGCTCCCGGAGGTCCGCTCGGCGTGAGCGGTGAACGCGGCGAGCTTGCGCCGCGAGGGCATGTGGTCCTCGGGCCCCGCCAGCAGGCCGATGCGCTGATGGCCGAGCGAGGCCAGGTGGGTGTAGGCCTGGCCGGCTGCGGTCATGTCGTCGGTCGACACGCAGGGGAAGTCCAGGTCGTCGGCTGACGCGTTGAACAGCACCGCCGGGATGCCGCGGCTGCGCAGCAGCCGGTAGTGGTCGTGCGGGGCCGCCCGCTCGGCGTGGTGGCCGCCCGCGAACACCACCCCGGAGACGTGCTGGTCGAGCAGCGTGCCGATGTAGTCCGCCTCCGACAGGCCGCCCGCCGTCCGGATGCACAGCACCGGGGTGAAGCCGCGCTGCGCCAGCGCGCCGCCGATCACCTCGGCCAGCGCCGGGAAGATCGGGTTCTGCAGTTCGGGCAGGACCAGGCCGATCAGCCGGGCCCGCTCGCCGCGCAGCTGGGTCGGGCGCTCGTAGCCGAGGACGTCCAGCGCGGTCAGCACGGCTTCCCTGGTGCTGCCGGAAACCCCGGCCTTGCCGTTGAGGACCCGGCTCACCGTGGCCTCGCTCACCCCGACCTTCTTGGCCACGTCGGCCAGCCGCCGGGAGGGTGCATGCGTCATGCTGCAAAGATACGACATCCGGATGTAAGTGCTTGCGTGATCTGGCTCACTCTCTTACCGAAATCCTTCGTCTGCTGGACCGTTGGATTTCCGCAGGGATTCGCAAGGAATGCCGGAATTCAAGCAAGAATGGCGAAAGCCCAGGTCGCCGGGCCTCCGTGACCAAGTTGTGTCTTTGCAATTTTTCGTAGAGATATTGCATCAAAAAGTCCCCATACGTATGTTGAGCTATCGATATTTTCCAGCCCGGGATGGGTCCCAGGAAGGATGAGGCAGTGACCAGACGGCTTCACCCACGAGAGAAAGGGTCCGGCCGTCGCCACGCGGCCGGGATCACCGTCGTCGCGGCTCTCGGGCTCGCGGCCGCGGCGTGCTCGAGCAGTCCCGCCGCCACCGGCGCCGGCGGCGGCCACGTCACGATCAGCGTCGACTGCGCGCCGCCCGCCAGCGCTCCGCAGCAGCACAAGGAGTGGCTCGAGGACGTCGCCCTGTTCGAGAAGCAGAACCCGGATATCACCGTCAACAGCATCTTCGAGAACCCGTGCGAGGTCCCCGCGTCGTTCACCGCGATGCTCAGGGCCGGCAACGAGCCGAACGTCTTCTACACCTACTTCACCGACAAGAACCAGGTCCTGGACGCGGGCCAGGCCGCCGACATCACGTCCTACGTGGACTCCAAGACGGTGCCCGCCCTGAAGGACATCGTGCCGACCGCGCTGGCCGCGGTCACCGCGGGCAAGACGCTCTATGGGCTCCCCACCGTCAACTACACCCAGGGCCTGATCATCAACCGGGTGCTGTTCAAGCAGGCCGGGCTCAACCCGGACAAACCGCCGGCCACCTGGGCCGAGGTCGAGCAGGACGCCAAGGCGATCACCAAGCTCGGCCATGGCATCTACGGCTACGGCGACTACAGCGCGGGCAACAACGGAGGCTGGCACTTCTCCTCCGAGGTCTTCGCCGAGGGTGGCCAGATGATCAACTCGGCCGGCACCGCGGCGGCCTTCAACTCCGACCAGGGTCAGGCGGTGCTGCAGGCGCTGCACCAGATGCGCTTCGTCGACCACAGCATGAGCCCGACGCAGCAACTCGCCTGGGGCACGCTGCAGAAGCAGATGGCCGCGAACAAGCTCGGCATGTACATCGCAGCCCCCGACGACATCTACAACGTGATCGTCCCGCAGGACGGCGGCAACATCAACGACTTCGGCATGGGCCCGCTGCCCAGCACCTCCGGCGCCCCGGCGGGCTCGCTGTCCGGCGGCAACGACTACATGTTCGCCAAGCGGGACACCCCCGCGCAGATCGAGGCCGGCATCAAGTGGCTGGTGTTCGAGAACCTGACGCCGGGCGTGGGCTTCTACAACTACGCCAGGCAGAAGGCCGACGGCTTCCCGGTCGGCTTCCCGGAGCCGCAGATGTTCACCGGCGCCACCGAGGCTAAGCAGCAGCAGGTGATGGATTCCAGCGCGACCGTCAACCCGGCCTACTTCTCGAGCTTCACCAACGCCCACGAACTGGCGATGGGCGAGCCGGCCGACGCGCAGGCGGTCTACAAGACCCTCGATCCGGTCATGCTGGAGGTGCTGACGAACCCGAACGCGAACATCTCCCAGCTGCTGTCCACCGCGACCAGCCAGGTCAACCAGATCCTGGCTAACAGTGGCTGACCTGGCCACACTGCGCAAGCCAGCGGCCCTGTCCCCGGCGCGATCCCGTGCCGGGGACAGGCTCGCCGCCAGGGCCAGGCGCAACGCGTCCGCGCACGGGTTCCTGATCGGCGCCGTGCTCTGCTTCGCCTTCTTCTCCTGGTACCCGATGTGCCGGGAGATCGTGATGAGCTTCCAGAAGACCAAACTCGGGGTGACCAGCTGGGCGGGCTGGGCGAACTACGAGCGCATCTTCCACGACCCGACCTTCTGGACGGCCTGGAAGAACACGCTGGAGTTCACCGTCCTGGCCCTGATCGTCGGCTACGCCGTGCCGTTCTTCGTGGCGATCCTGCTCAACGAGCTGCGGCACGCCAAGGGGTACCTGCGCTGCCTGGTGTACCTGCCGGTGATGCTGCCGCCCACCTCGGCGCTGCTGCTGTTCGCCTACTTCTATGACCCGACCTTTGGCCTGTTCAACGACGTACTGCGCCATCTTCACCTGCCGGTCTCGCAGTGGGTCCAGTCGCCCGGCACCGGCCTGCCGAGCATGGCGATGATCTCGGTGGTGATCGCGGCCACCTGGATGAACATGGGCGGCGCCACGCTGATCTACCTGGCCGCGCTGCAGAACATCCCGGGTGAGCTCTACGAGGCCGCCGAGCTCGACGGCGCGGGGTTGTTCCGCAAGATCAGGCACGTCACCGTCCCGCAGACGCGGCTGATCCTGTCGATGCTGCTCCTGCTGCAGATCGTGGCGACCATGCAGATGTTCGTCGAGGCGTTCATCCTGACCAACGGCGGGGCCGGGGTGAACAACAACACCCTGTCCGTGGTCAACCTCATCTACCAGTACGCGTTCGCGCTGAGCGGGGCGAGCAACTACAACAGCGCGTCGGCGCTCGGCGTGGTCCTCATGCTGGTGCTGGCGGTGTTCTCCGGAGGCTACCTGTGGCTGACTCGACAGACCGATCGCTAATCTCGTCCGCCCAGCTGAACCGGCGCCGGGTCACCTACCGCGTCGTGCTGACCCTGGTCGTGGTGATCTTCACCCTGGTCTTCATCGGGCCGCTGTACTTCCTGTTCAGCGACGGACTCAAGTCGACCCAGGAGGCGGTCCAGGTGCCGCCGACCATCATCCCGGCGCACGTTCACCCAGGCAGCTACAGCGCAGCGTGGAGCCGGGTCGGCCTCGGGCGGCTGCTGGTCAACACCTTGTACTACGCCTTCGGTGCCCTGGCCCTCCAGCTCGTCTTCGACGTGGCGGCCGCCTACTCGCTGTCCCGGCTGCGGCCGGTGCTCGGCAACCTCATCTTCGCGCTGATGCTGGCTACGCTGATGATCCCGGCCACGGTGCTGGTCGTGCCGCAGTACGTGACCGTCTCGGACCTGCCGCTGCTGCACCTGAACCTGATCGGCTCGCCGGAGGCGATCTGGCTGCCCTCGGTGGCCAACGCCTTCAACATCTTCCTGCTCAAGCGGTTCTTCGACTCGATACCCGGCGAACTGCTGGCCGCCGCGGCCATCGACGGCGCGTCCCCGCTGCGCACCCTGCGCTCGGTGGTGCTGCCCATCTCCCGGCCGATCATCGGCGTCGTCTCGATCTTCGCCCTGGTGGCCACCTGGAAGGATTTCCTGTGGCCGCTGCTGGTCGAGTACGGCTACAACCCGAACCGGGAGACGCTCAACGTCGGCATCTTCGAGGCCGCCAGCACCACCCCGCAGAACCTGGTGCTCGCCGCCTCCGCGATGGCCGCGGTACCCACGCTCGTGTTCTTCCTCGTCTTCCAGCGCAATATCCTGTCCGGCCTGACCGCGGGCAGCCTCAAGGGCTGAGCCGGGAACCATCGAGGAGCCATGACCCATTCCGCCTGGTGGCCCAGTGCCTGGTGGCCCAGTGCCTGGTGGCCCAGTGCCTGGTGGCAGAGCGCCGCCATCTACGAACTGTACGTGCAGAGCTTCGCCGACGGCGACGGCGACGGGATCGGCGACCTGGCCGGCGTCCGTGCCCGGCTGCCCTATCTCGCCGGCCTCGGCATCGACGCGATCTGGTTCAGCCCGTGGTATCCGTCGCCGAGATCCGACGCGGGCTACGACGTCGCCGACTACCGCTCGATCGACCCCGTCTTCGGCACCCTCGCCGACGCCGACGCGCTGATCGCGGAGGGCCACGCGCTCGGCATCAGGACCATCATCGACGTGGTGCCGAACCACTGCTCGGACCGCCATCGCTGGTTCCAGGCCGCGCTCGCGGCCGGGCCCGGATCACCGGAACGCGAACGGTTCTGGTTCCGGCCCGGGCGGGGTCCCGGCGGCGACCTCCCGCCGAACGACTGGCGGTCGATCTTCGGTGGGCCCGCGTGGACCAGGACAGCAGGCCCGGATGACGCGCCAGGCGAGTGGTACCTGCACCTGTTCGCGCCCGAGCAGCCGGACTTCAACTGGGCCAGCCCGGAGGTCCGCCAGGAGTTCGAGGACATCCTGCGGTTCTGGTTCGACCGCGGCGTCGACGGCGTCCGGATCGACTCCGCCGCGCTGCTGACCAAGGACCCGGCCCTGCCGGAGTCCGCGGGGCCCTCCGCCTACACCGACCGCGACGACGTGCACGACATCTACCGGGCCTGGCGAAAGGTCGCCGACGGATACCCCGGTAGGGTATTGATCGGTGAGGTCTGGCTGCCCGACACCGCGCGGCTGGCCCGCTACCTGCGCCCGGACGAGCTGCACGCCGTGTTCAATTTTCCCTACCTGTGCTGCCCGTGGGACGCCGCCAGGCTGCGCGAGGTGATCGACAGCACGCTGGAGTTCCACGCCGCGGCCGGGGCGCCCCCCACGTGGGTGCTGTCCAACCACGACGTGGACAGGCACGTGTCCAGGTACGGCAGGAACGACACCTCGTTCGGCCTCGACCGGCGTGACCATAGCCAGCCGGTCGACCTGGACCTCGGCACCCGCCGGGCCCGGGCCGCCGCGCTGCTCGCCATGGCGCTGCCCGGCTCGGTATACCTCTACCAAGGCGAGGAACTCGGGCTGTGGGAGGTCGAGGACATCCGGGATGAGCTGCGCCAGGACCCGATCTGGCACCGGACCGGCGGTGCCGACCCCGGCCGGGACGGCAGCCGGGTGCCGCTGCCCTGGTCTGGTCTTGAGCCGCCGTTCGGCTTCTCGCGGCCCGAGAACAGCCGGGCGCCCTGGCTGCCGCAGCCGATCCAGTGGCGCGAGCTGACCGTCGAGGCCCAGTCAGGCGACGCCGGATCCATGCTGGCGCTCTACCGTCGCGCGCTGCGCGCCCGCCGCGCTGGGTTCCGCGCCGGCGCCGCGATGACCTGGCTGCCCTCGCCCGGCGGGGTGCTCGCCTTCGACCGCGGCGGCATGGCTTGCGTGGCTAACCTCTCGGCCGCCCCGGTCGAGCTGCCCGCGGGTGAGATCGTGCTGGCCAGCGGCCCGGTGTCCGGCGGCCTGCTGCCCCCGGACACCTCGGCCTGGCTGCGGACCGTCAGGCGGTGAGGACCTCGCGCAGGGTGGCGGCGAAGGCGTCCGGCTCGCCGGTCTGGCCGTATTCACCGCCCAGGAACCCGCCGTGGTCGCCGGGGAAGGTGACCGGCGCGATCCCGAGCCGTCCGGCCACGGCCGCGCCCGCGCGGCCGGCCAGTTGCTGACCGGACTTGGCGCCGACGCCGATCACGATGCGGGTCGGTACCTTCCGCAGCACGTCGAAGTCGTGCCGGTAGGCGTTGCACGTGATGATGTTGTGGCTCAGCAGCGGGTCGTCCCGGGATCCGTCGTCCTCGGCCGGCAGCCCGAACATGGCGGGGTCCGGACCGGGCTGGTCGGCGTAGCCGTCAGGGAACGGGCCCTCGTGGCTGACAATCGCGATGAACTTCGCCATCGCCGGCCCGAAGCCGCTGCGGTAGTACGTCTCGCGGATGCCCGCGCACGCCGCCAGTACCGCCTCGTGGTCCGGCACTTCGGTGGAAGCGGGCGGCTCGTGCGCCACGAGCGTGCGGACCTGCTCGGGGTGCCTGGCCACCAGGGCCAGCGCGTTGACCGCGCCGCCGCTGCTGGCGAAGACGTCCACCGGGCCGGCGTCCAGCGCGGAGATCAGCCGGTGCAGGTCGTCGGCGTGCTCGTCCGGCGTGGTCTCGCTGGCGCCGTCGGTGCGCTTGCTGCGCCCGGAGCTGCGCGGGTCGTAAGTGACGATCGTGCGGTCGGCGAAGTGACCGGCCAGGGTGGTGAAGCCGTCCGCGCCCATCGGTGACCCGACGATCAGCAGCACCGGTTCGTTACTGGCCCGGCTGGGGCTGCGCACGTCGTAGTGCAGGACGGCCCCCGGTGCGTCCAGGGTGTACGTCTTCGGCTCGGTCATGGTCTGCCCCTCTCAGCGGATCCCTCGATCTGCACTGGTAGACGTACCACGACGGCCGGATTCATCGGCCTGCCGGACGCCGGCCCGGGCCTGCTGGCCCGGGCCGGCGCACTCTCAGTGGGGGACGACCTTAGTTGCTGCGCAGCCAGGTCGCGCTGAAGTTCTCACCGCTCGTGAGCCCGGAGACGGTGTCCTTGTCCCGTCCGGCGCTGTCGATCATGATGATCTGCGTCACGCCGCCCGCGTTGCCGATGGCGGCTCCGTTGGCCAGGGAACCGGTGATGTTCACCGTGTTGAAGTCGGCGAGCGGCAGGATGCCGCCGCTGGCCGTGCAGCACGGCGCCTCCACGATGACCTCGGCCGAGGAGCGGGCCGCACCAGCCAGGGTGCCCACCGTGGTGTGGCTCCAGCCCTGAGTGGTGTCCTGGATGAACAGGCTGAAGTGGTTGCTGCCCGTGTAGGTCACTGAGGAGTTGAAGTGGTCACCGGGCCGCACCGTGTTGGAGTACGACACCGATGGGTTGGGATACATCTCGTACCAGGCGTAGTACCGCGCCCTGCTCCTCGAGCAGTCGACCTCGCTGCCGGTCTGCTCGACCGAGCTGCTGTTGTAGCCGTCCAGCCCCACCCAGAAGGAGGAGTACTTGGCGCTCCCGCTGCAGGTGCCGGTGGGTTCGGTCCAGCTCGCCGAGACGCTGGTGTAGGTGCCGGTGGTGGCGGCGTATCCCGACCAGTTCGTGCTCTCCGCCTGGTGGCGGATGCCGCCGCGGGCGTTCGGCACGGCCGAGGCCGAGCCGACCAGCTGGATCGGGCCACCGGGTCTGAATCCCATGGTGCCGGCGGAAGCGCTGCCCGTGGTGGCGACGGCCAGGCCGGCCAGCAGGGTCAGCATGCCCAGGAGGATGCCCCATCGTCGTAGCATTCAGGCTCCTTGCTTGTCGGTTGCGGGCCCGACAAACGGGCAGATCGTGCCCATTACGAGAGCTTTGTAGGTATTTGTCGGGCTAGCTGGGGGTTGCGGCGAGTCGACTCTCGGTGAGAGTAACGCAGTAGATCGATATAGAAAAGATATGTAAGCAACATTTTGTAGCTTTGTCGGCGTTCGCCAGGCCTCAGTCCGCACCGTAGCGCGCACAAAACCACACATTCGCGCACCCGCGCAGCTCCTCGCTGCGCCTGGAGAGCGAGCCCGCCCCGCCTTTCGCTCCCGGCTCGCGCCGGGTCCCCGGGTGGTCATGGCGACCGGTAGGCGCCGTTGTCAGCACTTGGTTACAGTTTGACCAAGTTACTAGTCAGTTGCCTTGCATGACGCTAAGGTCCAGGCATCGAGCCCCCGGAGGAGGAGCGCCCCGTGTCCCGTCTGATCATCGCTATCGTCGTGGGCATCGTGATCGCTGTCGGAGCGGTGGCCGTGGTGGAGAACGTGCTGTCGACCGCCTCTAACGGCACGCCCAGCAACGCCTCGCTCTACCAGTACGGAACCCGTTAGCCCGAGGCCGGGGGAGCCGGGCGTGCCCGTCCCGCGGTGGCGTGGCGGAAACGCCGGTGAGATAAGACAACTCGTTACCGATATGTGCTAGAACGGCCGGGAAATTCGTACTAGAACTGGCCGTACTACTCGAAGGTAACTTCTGGGATTGCGCGGACTAGCTGATACAGGAGGATCGATGCGTCGTGTCGGGCTGGTCCTTGCCGGGCTTGGGGCGTGCCTCATCGTTTTCGCGCTGCTCATACCGACCTGGGTGAGCGGCCAGGTGATCAAATTCCCGCTGAACGAGTACGTATCGGTCAACCTGACCGACAGCAACGGCTCCTACTTCAGCCCGGCCAAGCTGGCCGAGCAGACCGGCGTGAGCGTGGAGGCGACGTACACGATCAAGGGCAACGCCGCGGCTGGCTCGTCGTCGACCGCGGTGTGGAACCAGTTCCTCTACGTCTACGACCAGACCAACAAGCTTCCGATCCAGCAAATGTCGCGCACGTTCGCGTTCGACCGCCGCACCGCACTGCTGGTCAACTGCTGCGGCGCGAACGTCAACGGCGACTCGTCGGTCAAGCAGAGCGGGTACGTCGGGATCGTGCTGCCCATCGGCACCCAGAAGAAGACGTATCCCGTCTTCGTCCCCGACGTGAAGAAGGCCGTGCCTTTCAACTACGCCGGCATCGACGCCGTCAGTGGCACCGAGGCATACCGCTTCGTCGGGAACATCCCCCCGACCCAGAACGGCACCCAGACCCTGCCCGGCTCGCTGGTGGGCCAGAGCGCGGCGTCGGTCACGCTACCTCAGTTCTTCGCGGCGCAGATCACCTACTGGATCGACCCGGTCACTGGCGCGCTGCTCAACGTCACCGAGAAGGAGCACCTGACCCTCAGGGACTCCACCGGCGCCCAGGCGCTGCTGCTCTTCAACGCTAACCTGGTGGCCACCACGGCCAGCGTGGACCGGCTCGTGGCCATCGACACCAACCAGGTGACCAAGGCGTCCTTCGTCAATACGCTGCTGCCGCTGGTGGCCGGCATTCTGGGCGTCATCCTGCTGGTGGCGGGCATCCTGCTGGCCCGTCGGCCGCGCGAAGACGTAACGGCAGGCCCCAGCGCCCGCTCGCCCGAACTGGCCGCCGCCGAGCCCGCGGAGGACGTCGGCCGTTCCGCCGCCACCCAGGCCTCCCTGGTCCCCGGCCTGGACGACGAGTCACGTGAAGCCGCCCCAGCCGAGCCCGCCCAGGCGGAAGCCACCCAGGCAGAAAAGGCTAAGGACGAAGCGGCCGAGCCGGAAGCCACCCAGGCCGAAGCGGCCAAGCCCGAGGCGGCTGAGCCAGAGGCGGCCGCGGAATCGACCGCCGAAGCCAACTCCGAGGCCCCCTCCGCCGAGACCGAAGCAGACACGAAGGCAGCAGACACGAAGGCAGCAGACACGAAGGCAGCAGACACGAAGGCAGAGGCCCAGGCAGGGGTGGCCCAGGACGAGGCGCCCACCGCCGAGATACCGGCCGCGACCACCGCCGAGCAGGCCGAAGCCGCCGGGGCGCCCGCGGGCGATGCCTCCGAGGCCAAGCCTCGCCGGGGTGGCGCTCACCGCCGCTAGCGGCCCGCTTGCCTCCGCACCACGGCTCACGCGGGCATCGCGGATCACACGGGCATCAGCGAGCCGGAGCGCGCGGCTCCGCGGAACCGCGGAACCGCCACGATGTCACATCGTGGCGGTTCCGAGTACGCGTCAGTTATTAACGCGCGGGTTTGATCTCGGGTGCGAGCGGGCGGGGCGGTAGCCGCGCGGCGGTGCGGGCCGGCGGTACGCGGCGGCGGTTCTGGGCCGGCGGTTCTGGGTCGGCGGTTCTGGGTCGAAGTGCCGGTGGTCCGGTTCTAGCCGGACCAACGGCCCATCGACCCAGCGGCTACCACATCAGCGCGCCAGAAATCCCTAAGCGACGGGCTATTTTAAGACGCGCGCTGACCGCATCACTGTCACATCGTTGCGGTTCGGCAGTGCGGGGTGCTGGTGCGGGTCAGGTCCATGTCAGCTCTCCGGCCGGTAGGACACCGCACCGGGCGGACACCGCACCGGCAGGACACCGCACCGGGCGGACACCGCACCGGCAGGACACCGCACCGGGCGGACACCGGTCCCGGCCCAGCGCGCGAGACCCGGCCGGAGCGGAATCCGCTCATGCTCGCCGCCGGCCTGGCCCTGCTGGCCGCGCCCGGCGCATCCCCTGGTGTCGGCCGACTTCGGCTCGTTCCCCTCCGGCCACGTCGTCACCACCGTCGTCGTCGGACTGGCCCTGGTCGCCGCGCTCAGCCGCCCCGGCCACCGCAGGCTGCCGCTGATCGGCGTGGCGATCGCCGCCGCGCTGATGATGTGCTGCCGGACCTACCTGCGCGCACACTGGCTGACCGACACGTTCGAGAGCGTGCTGGTCGCCTCCGGGATCGCGCCGGTCCTCTGGTGCCTGTTCGCCTCTGCCCTGCGCCGCGAGCAGCGAATACCCCTGATCAAACGGCAGGGGCCCGCCGCGCGCCCGCCCCAGGACGCGCGCGGCGCGGGCCCGGTGAGCTAGCCGAGCCGTCGACTCTCCTGCCGCATCAGCACCAGGCCGGTGATGGTCCCGGCGATGACGAACCCCTCCACTGCCATCACCCAGGCGGGTGCGTCAAGGAAGAACGCGGGCACGGCGAGCACCGCCGAGATCACCCTGGTCACCACGATCGCGGCCAGCGCCGGACGGCTGCCCCGGCGGGCCGGCACCAGGCTCAGCAGGGTGATGAGCCCGAGCGCGGCGATGCCCAGGCTGACGACCAGCGGCGGCGCGTCGGAAGAACCGATGACGCCGGTCAGTGCGATGTCGATGAGGCCGAGGACGGCGAAGATCCCGGCCGGGGCGGTGGGCAGGGCCGAGGGGCGGATGACCGCCTCGTGAGTCGTGGTCATGGCTTTCTCCGTTCAGTCATATGCGCCATGACCACGACGCTAGATTGCTGGCCGCCGGGCCAGAACGAGGTAAGCCACCGTCCTGCTTACGCCCGCCCGCAGCCTTAGTTCCGGCCAGCCTCCCCGATCCAGCCCCGGCTAGCCTCCCCGGCTCGCGCAGCTCAGCCGCTGGTCAGCCGCAGCTCAGCCGCTGGTCGGCCGCAGCTCAGCCGCAGCTCAGCCGCTGGTCAGCTCCGGCGGAGTGCTGCCCGGGCCGATCTCGGCCTTCATCGCGGCGAGCTCATGGTCCACGTCCGCGGCCGCCCCGGCCTCGTCCAGCTCCTGCTGGATGTCGTCGGTGTTGCCGCCGACGTCTTCCAGCACCCCGGACTGCAGCAGCTCGTCCAGCGCGCCGGCCCGCGCCTGCATGGTGGCGATCTTGTCCTGGGCCCGCTGCAGCGCCTCACCCGAATCACCCAGCGTGCTCGAGATCCCGGCCACGTCCTCGTTCACCGAGGCCGAAGCCGCGGCCGCGGTGTACTGGGCTTTCAGCACTTCCTTCTGCGTCCGGAAGGTGTTCACCCGCTGCTGCAGCGCTTGCAGCGTCTGGCCCAGCTTCTCCTCCTGCTCGGCGAGCTGCTGGTGCTGCGATTCCATCCCGTCGATCTGGGCCTGGGCGGTGGCCTTGCGGGTCAGCGCCTCCCTGGCCAGGTCCTCCTTGCCCAGCGCCAGCGCCGTCTTGGCCTGCTCCTGCAG
The DNA here is from genome assembly GCA_963753225.1 of uncultured Actinomycetota bacterium. Taxonomy (GTDB): domain Bacteria; phylum Actinomycetota; class Actinomycetes; order Streptosporangiales; family Streptosporangiaceae; genus Palsa-504. The sequence goes on from CAVWBQ010000049.1 coordinate 382,206, forward strand.
GTGGTCCACCGAGTGCTGCAGCTGCTGTTCCTGCAGCTCGATCCGCTTGCGTGACGCCGCGATGGTGACCAGGGCCTGCCGGACCCTGGTGATCTGGTCGAGCATCTGCTCGTAGGAGAGGTCGAGCATCTCATCGGGCTTCTCGGCCGCGTCGAGCGCCTTGTTGGCCTTGGCGTTGAGGATGTCGTGGGCCCTGGAGAAGAGAGACATGCCGATCTGCTCCTTGCCGGCGGAAGGACGAAATCTATGCTGTAAATCTAGCGGCCCAGACCCGCGAGCGCGTCGCGCGCCGCACCTCCACCGGCTGTTCGTCCCAATCCGCAACTTCCGTCACGCCGGACCTTGTAATTCTCACAGGCTCGGTTTATCACCGTAAGTAATAGGGACAAAGCGGCCCCTGACGAGCCCGTGACCAGCGGAGGAGCTTCATGAAGACCGAAGAGGGCTACATCGAGGTCCCCGGCGGCAAGGTCTGGTACCGCGCCGTGGGCGACAACGCCGAGGCCACCCCGCTGCTCTGCCTGCACGGCGGCCCGGGCTTCACCCACTATTACCTCGAGCCGCTCGAAGCGCTGGCGGACCGCCGCCGGGTCATCTTCTATGACCAGCTCGGCTGCGGACGCTCCGATCGCCCGGGCGACCTCACCCTGTGGAACGTGGACCGGTTCGTGGAGGAACTGGCCCAGATCCGTTCCGCCCTCAATCTCGACCGCCTGCACCTGTTCGGCAGCTCATGGGGCGGCATGCTGGCCATGCAGTACGTCCTTGACCGCACGCAGGACCTGGAGAGCCTGATCCTGTGCGGCAGCCCGGCCAGCATGATCCGGTGGGTCAGCGACTGCACCGAACTGCTGGCCGAGGAGACCGAGGAGACCAGGCGCGTCATCCGCGAGCACGAGGCGGCCGGCTTCACTGGCTGCCCCGAGTACCAGGCCGCGATCCTGGGCTTCTACCGCAAGCACGTGTGCCGCCTGGACCCGTGGCCGGCCGGCCTGGAGCGCTCCTTCGCCGAAGCCGGCTACGACGTCTACAACACGATGAACGGCCCGAGCGAGTTCACCGTCACCGGCACCCTGAAGACCTGGGACATCATGGACCGGCTGCCGGAGATCGGAGTCCGCACGCTGCTCGTCGGCGGCCGCTACGACGAATGCACGCCCGGCCACCTGGAGGAGATGCATAGCCGGATCGCCGGCTCGCGGCTGGTGATCATCGAGGACGCCTCCCACCTCTGCTTCGCCGAGCAGCCAGAGGAGTTCAACAAGGTCATCAATTCATTCATGACCTAACGGACCGGGCGCGTGCACCGGCGCCCGCTACCCGCCCTGGCTGGTGCGAAGGGCGGCCAGCCGGTCCGGCGCACGCGCGGCCATCGCCCGCCCGGCGTCTCCGCAGGGGCGTCAGGCGGATGGTACGACGACGTGCTTGACCTCGGCCATGTAGCGCCCGGCGGCCGCGGCGGCCTCATTCGAAGTGCTCCCGGCTTCGCGCGCGAGCATGTACGCCGCATACCAGTCCCACCAGTCGTGCGGCGGGGCGACCGCCTCGAATGAGCCGTGATGCGTCGCCGTCTCGTGCAGCAGTTCGGCCCGGGCGGCGACGTCGGGGGTCCATTCACGGCCGGGGAGCCGGGTCGTGATCTCCTGGAGCAGCCAGACGTTGCCGTCGGGGTCGCTGAACGAGGCGTAGGTGAAATACGAGCGCCCCAGGTTCGGGTCGGGCCCCGGGACGCGAGACTCCAGTTCGCCGCCGTGGCCCGGCTTCCTCTCGTAGTGGTATACCTCGCTGACCTCGGCGCCGTGGCTGATGAGATCGGCCCGCGCGGCCCCGATGTCCGCGACCGCGAGGATCAGCCTGATGGGCCCCGCGGGCCCTGTCGTGGTGAGGCCCTTGCCGAAGTGGATCGAGCACTGAGAGTGGAGCGGCGTGAACTGTACTATCCGGAAGTCCTCACCGACAGCCCGGTCGGCGTCCAGCCGCCATCCGAGGCTCTGGTAGAAGCGCTTGGCCCGGTCGATGTCGGAGATGGGCAACGTCACGACCTCGAGGTTCATGTCGACGGTCGCTGGCGCGGGCATCTCGGTCGAGGGGGTGCTGCTTACGTCGGCGCTGGTCATGCTGGCCTCCACTGATTCGCTGTCAGCACCATCGTCGCGCGTTTCGCTCCGGCTCGCGCCCGTGGAGTCCCTGGCCGGATCCCTGGGCCGGGGTACGGCTCGCCAGGACCCCCCCGGTGCTAAAGTTGATTAGCGCAACTAACGATTAGGCGAGAGGGAGCAGGTGCGTCGCCTAGGACTCAGCCCAGGGCAGATGATCTCGTCACTGCGTCAGCGCAACTACCGGCTGTTCTTCTTCGGCCAGCTGGTCTCGGTCGCCGGGACCTGGATGCAGACCGTCGCGCAGTCCTTCCTCGTGCTCGACCTGACCCACAGCGGAACCCAGCTCGGCCTCACCAGCGCGGCCAGGTTCCTGCCCATGTTCCTGTTCGGCCCGGTCGGCGGGGTGTTCGCCGACCGGATGGACAGGAAGCGGGTGCTGTACGTCACCCAGACGCTGTCCGGGCTCCTCGCCGGGGTCTTCGCCGTTACGGTCGGCACGCACAGCATCCGGCTCTGGATCGTCTACCTGCTGGCGCTGGCGCTCGGCTTCGTCAACGTCTTCGACAACCCAGCCCGGCAGAGCTTCATCTCCGAGATGGTCTCGGCGCAGGACCTGCCGAACGCGGTCACCCTCAACTCGGTGGCCATGAACATGGCCCGCGTATTCGGGGCCGCGCTCGGCGGGGTGATCGCCGCGGCCATCGGACTGGCCTTGTGCTTCACCTGCAACGCGCTCTCGTTCGGCGCGGTGCTGGTCTCGCTGGCCGCGATGCGCGGCTCCGAGCTGTTCCCTGCCAAGCGGATCAGCAGGCAGAAGAGGCAGGTCCGGCAGGGCCTGCGCTACGTGCGGAGCACGCCTGAACTGCTCATCCCGCTCGTCATGATCGCGGTGATCGGCACGCTGGCCTGGGAGTTCCAGGTGTCGCTCCCGCTGATGGCGAGCAAGGTGTTCCACGGCGGGGCCGCTTCGTACGGGGTGATGGCCTCGGTCATGGGCGGCGGCGCGGTGGTCGGCGGGCTGATCTCCGCGGCCCGCGCCCGCCCGCGCGCCCGCGCCCTGTGCCTGGCCGCCGTCGGCTGGGGCATCGCCATCCTGGCCGCCGCGGTGGCACCCAGCATGCCCCTGGAACTGGCCGCCCTGGTCTTCGTCGGCTACGGCAGCATCACGTTCAACTCGCTGGCCAAGACCACCCTCCAGCTGGCGGCCCGGCCGGAGATGCGCGGCCGGGTGATGGCGCTGTGGGCGCTGGCCTGGCTGGGCTCGACTCCGATCGGCGGCCCGATCGTCGGCTGGGCCGGTCAGGTGATCGGCGCGCGCTGGCCCCTGGTCATCGGCGGCGTGGCCACCCTGGCCTGCGGGGTCCTGGCCCTGCCCGCCCTCACCAGGATCGACCGCCACTCCGGGGGCGCACCCCCCGCACCCCCCGCGCCCTCCGCACGCCCCGCACCCCCCGCACGCCCCGCGGCCCCTGCTCGCGCCCTCGCCGCCCAGCGCGCCGGCGCTACGCCGCGCAGCGCCGGCGCTAGCTGAGCCGGCGCTAGCTGAGCCGACGCTAGCTGAGCCGGGACGCGATCAGCTCGGGCAGCCCGGCCGGGTACAGCGGCGGGCTGACCGCGTCCGCGGGGCGCCACAGGACGCGCCGGTCCGGGTTGTCGAGGATGCGCTGCTCCTCGATCTCGTAGGCGGCCGCCGCGGCGAACGCGGCGGTGAAGATGAACACCACCTCGTGCTCGGTCCCGCCCCGCCAGCCGAAGATGTTCTCCAGCACGCCGAGCAGCCGCACCTCGGTCAGCTCCTGGCCGATCTCCTCGCCGAACTCCCGGCGGACGGTGTTGAGCGCGAACTCGCCGAACTCCACGTGCCCGCCGAGCGGCCGCTGGAACAGCGGCTCCGATCCGGAATCCGGCTCCGAGACCAGCAGCGCCCCGTCCCGCGGTCGCCTGATGACCGCCATCGCCTTGATAACCTGCCGCTTGCCCGTAACCGCTGCCACTGGCCTGTCCTATCATGGCCGCCGGCGACCGACGGACTTACTGTTTTGTTACAAACATCATTGAACCTCGGCGGAGGCGATCACGTGTTCAGAGTTGTGGGGAGCATGAGGGGGGCGTCACTGCCCCGGCGGTCCTGGTACGGGATCGCCGGGGCGGCACTTCTGATCGCGGCGGGATCCATTCACCTCGACTTGTACCTGACCGGGTACAACTCGATTCCGACCATCGGCCCGCTGTTCCTGCTGCAGATAATCTCGGCCTTCCTGCTGGCCATCGTGATTCCCGCCACCGGCCACCGGCTGGCGTACGCGGCGGGCGCGGCGTTCGCGATCGGGACCCTCGGCGGGTACCTGCTGTCGCTCAAGGTCGGATTGTTCGGCTTCACCGAGGTGCGGACGACCGCGGGCATCGTCGCCGCGATCATCGATGTGGCGATCTTCGCGGTACTCGGCTGCGGCATGGTGTCGGGGCTGGACGTGGGCCGCCGGGTGATGGGAGCCGTCGGCGCCGTGTCGGTCGTCGCGCTGGCGCTGACGGGCATCTTCGTGGCCACGCCGAGGACCCCGCCGCCGGTCGCCACCGGCGGAAGCGGGCAGAACCTGGACGCCAGGACCATCGGCGGCAAGGCCGTGCTCACCGACTCCAAGGGCCTCACCCTCTACACGTTCGCCCCGGACGCGCTGAACAAGTCCGCCTGCTACGGCGACTGCGCCACGTACTGGCCGCCGGTGCCGGGAAACACGTCGGCCGGGCCCGGGGTCACCGGGAAGATCGGCACGATCACCCGAACCGACGGCACCACGCAGGCTACCTACGACGGGCACCCGCTGTACACCTACATCGGCGACCACTCGCCCGGCCAGGACGGCGGGAACAACATCAACCTGAACGGCGGGCTCTGGCACATCGTGCCGGTCGCAAGCGGCTGACCGCACCCGGGCCACCGCCTAGGATGGCCGCGAGGGCGATCGCTGGTCGGTCGGACCGCAGGAGACCGCCGCCACGCTGCTGGCCGCCCTGCAGGCCCAGGCCGCGCGGAGCCGGGCCATCGTCGAGGCCCACCGGCTCGATGAGGTGGGCCAGCCCGGTGACCGCTGGGACGGCGCGGACCCGGCCACCCTCGAGCGGGTCCTGTTCCACCTCCTGCAGGAGTACGCCAGGCACGTCGGTCACCTGGACATCGTGACCGAGCTCGCCACCGGCGTCTTCGGGGAGTAGGGAACCGAACGGACCGAGGCGCGTGCCCGTCCGGCCGCTTTCTCGGTGTTATTTATCGGGCACGCACTGGTTCAGGCACTCGCCCAGGCCCTCGATCCAGGTGCGCAGCAAGTTGCCCGGATGCAGGTAGACCGGCGGCTTGCGAGCGTCGCCCACCCCGCCGCAGGTCCCGGTGGCGATCAGGTCGCCGGGGCGCAGGGTGATCGCCTGGCTGGCGTAGGAGACGATCTGGGCCGGTGAGAACAGCAGGTCCGAGGTCCGCGACTGCTGCATCACCGCGCCGTCCACCTCGCACCGCACCTCCAGGTCGGCCGCGTCCCCGACTTCGTCCGGCGTGACCAGGTACGGCCCGGCCGGGGTGGAGTGCTGGAACATCTTTCCGGCCAGCCACTGCAGCGTGCGCCGCTGCCAGTCCCGCATCGACACGTCGTTGATCACCGTGTACCCGGCGATGGCCGCCGCGGCCTCCTCCGGCGTGGCCCGGTACACCGGTCGGCCGATCACGACGCCGAGCTCGACCTCCCAGTCGACCCGCTCGCTCACCGACGGTATGACCAGGTCGTCGCGGGGGCCCGTCAGCGTCTCGGCGAACTTGGCGAACAGCGTCGGGTACTCAGGCAGCTCCCGCCCGGTCTCCAGGATGTGCGAGCGGTAGTTGAGCCCGACACAGATGATCTTGCTGGGCTGGGTGACCACCGGGGCGAAGTCCGCCTCCGCGGCCGGGACGGCCTCAGCGCCCGCGCGCTCGGCCGCGCCGCCCGCGCGCTCGGCCGCGCCGCCCGCCGCGAGCAGTTCCCCGACGTCGCCCGCGGCCAGCGGTATCAGCACGTCCCCGTCGAGCCGTGCCGCACTCGTCCCCTGATCAGTCCGGATGGTGGCGAATCGCATATCGCAGACTCTAGCGCGGGCCCATCCCGGTTACCCGTCCAGCCGTTCCACCGCCAGCTCGCCCGCGGAGTCCTGGGCGCGCAGCACCTTCTTGTTGAACTTGCCCACCGCGGTCTTGGGGATCTCGGGCACGAACGTCCAGTTCTCCGGCACCTGCCAGCGCGCGACCTTCTCACCCAGGAACTTCGCCAGCTCGGCGGGGTCGGCCTCGGCCCCGGAACGCAGCACCACGCAGGCCAGCGGTCGCTCGCCCCAGCGCTTGTCCGGGATGCCGATCACCGCGGCCTCCTGCACGGCCGGGTGCGCCATCAGCTCGTTTTCCAGGTCCACCGAGGAGATCCACTCGCCACCGGACTTGATCACGTCCTTGATACGGTCGGTGATGGTGAAGAAGCCCCGCTCGTCCAGCGTGCCGACGTCGCCGGTGCGCAGCCAGCCGTCGCGGAACTTCTCTGGCGCCGGGTCGTTGTGGTACGACCCGGTGACCCACGGCCCGCGGACCTCGATCTCGCCCTCGCTCGCGCCGTCCCTGGGCAGCTCCTCGTCTTCCTTGCCGACGATCCGCATCTCGACCCCGTGCAGGACCCGGCCGGCCCGCATCCGCCAGTCCAGGTCCTCGGTGCTGCCTTCCTCGACGCCGGCGGGCGGCATGGCCAGGCCGCCGACCGGGCTCATCTCGGTCATGCCCCAGCCCTGGATGATCCGGAGCCCGTACTTCTCGCCGAACCGCTCGAGCAGCACGCGGGGTATCGCGGAGCCGCCGGAGGTGCCGATCCGCAGCGAGGACAGGTCGATCTCGTGCTCTTCCCCGTAGGTCAAGATGGCGTTCCAGATGGTCGGCACCCCCGAGGTGACCGTGGTCCTTTCGGCGGCGATGAACGCGGTGAGGTGCTCGGGCTGCAGGAACGGGCCCGGCATCTGCAGCGTGGCGCCCGACAGGAACGCGGCGTACGGCAGGCCCCACGCGTTGGCGTGGAACATCGGCACGATGGCCAGCGCCCGGTCGGCCTCGGTGATGCCCTTCACGCTCGCGGCCATCACCGCCATCGCGTGCAGGTAGGTGGACCGGTGCGAGTACACCACGCCCTTCGGGTCCCCGGTGGTCCCGCTGGTGTAACACATCAGCGCCGCGTCCCGCTCGTCCAGTTCGGGCCAGTCGAACTCGGGCTCCTCGGCGGCCAGCAGCTCCTGGTAGCGGAGCACGGGGACGCGGCCCTCGAGCGCCGAGGCGTCGCCGGCGCCGTTGACGATGAACGCCTCGACCGTGGGCAGCTCGCCCGCGATCCTGGCCAGCAGCGGGACCAGCGTGTCGTCCACGATGATGACCCGGTCCCCGGCGTGGTTGACGACCTGGGCCACCTGGGCGCCGGGCAGCCTGATGTTGAGCGTATGCAGCACCGCACCCATGCTGGGCACCCCGAAGTAGGCCTCGAGGTGCTCCTGATTGTTCCACGCGAACGTGGCAACCGGATCGTTCGGCCTGATCCCGAGGCGGGTCAGCGCCGCGGCTAGCCGCGCCGCGTTCTGCGCCACCTCGGCGTAGACGGCCCTGCGGGTGCCCGCCCCGGTCCAGGTCACGCACTCGCTGCCCGGGTACACCCGGGCGCCGTGCCGCATGATCGCGCCGATCGTGAGCTGGTAGTCCTGCATGGTGCTGCGGATCATTTAAGCCCTCATCCTCGCTGGCAACCGTACTTACTGGGCGGTACGGTAGGACCGAATTTACGGCATACGTCAATTGTCAGCGCACTCAGGTTTTCCAGGCACAGGGGCAAGATGCTCGTACGCATCTGACGCGTCCGCCTGTGGGGTTATGATTCGCTTTGATCACAATTCACGCTTTCGCCGCGTGTTGCGTTTGACCAGCCTGCAGCCGGGAAGCACCAGCAGTCCCAGTGCTGCCGGGACGCCAGGACATCTTTGGGGGGTGTCCGCCGGGGAGGATGTATGGCCGCAGATCTGTCGTCAGCTGCGTCGACGCAGCAGCGCGCCGCCGCGCGCCGTTCCCTGCAGGAAGCGAGGTGCGCGCTGTGCGGAATTGAGCTTCCGCTCGGCCTGATGGTGCCCGACGGCGGGCACGCGTGCGCCGATCTTCGCTGGTACTGCAAGGACTCTAAGGCGTGCACCGACCGCTGGACGTCCAGCGAGGGAAAGCGGCGTCAGCGGCCCTCCTGATCGCGGCCCCTGGCCGCTAGCTCGCGCTCGACCATCTCCACCAGGTCCGGGTGGGCACTCAGGCCCCACAGCACCTCGGCCGGGACGCCAAGCCGCCGGGCCGCCAGGCCCACCACGGGCTGGAGCATGCCCAGCGCCTGGGCCAGTCCCTCCTCCCGCGCGTACGTCGGCGGCAGGTCGTCGAGGGACAGCTCACCCGGCCGCCGGAACGCCCCGTCCCGCCCCGGCAGCCACGCCTCGCGCTCGGCGATGGCCGCGATCGCCGACGTGACCCGCTCCTGGCTGACGTCGGAGAAGGACGGGAGCACCGACCGCTCCACCACGCCTGCCACCAGCCGGCGGTTGGGCGCGAGCAGGACGTTCCACACATATTCCGAACGGGCGTGGGCCGGGTGCTCCAGCGCGAAGTCAAGACCGTCGATCTCCGCGGCCGGGTCGAAGCCGTCGAGACCACGCTCGTTCCGGCCGAACTCGATCGTGACCAGCACGTAGCCGAGTTCGTTCGGCGTCCGCGCGCGGACCTCGACGGCCTGCCGCACGCCCATCGGGCGCAGCTGGGCCAGCCACGGCCCGTAGCGGTCGGCCGCGAACCAGATGTCCGGGTTCCCGTCGAAGTAGGTTTCGAGCTCCTTGCTCCGCTGGTACAGACCGGGCGGGGGTATCAGCCGCAGCTCGCCGCTGGCGGCGTTCTCCCCGATCAGGAAGGCGGCCTGCCGCACCCGCTCGAGCAGTTCCTCCCGCCGCCCGGCCGCCGCCTCGTCCAGCGCCCGCACGACGCACTCGACGTCGGCGGCGTGCCGGGCCGGGCCGAGGCTGGCCAGGTCCTCAGGGTCCAGGTCGTCGTACCTGGGCAGGATGAGCTGGAGCACCTCCGCGATCAGGTCCGGCTCGGTGAGGTTCAGCGCCCGCAGGAACGGCCGGGCGGCCGGCGCGGCGGCGATCGCCCGGCGCACGATGGGCAGGCTGCTCGGAGCCGGGCCGGGCAGGTAGACGGCCGGGCGGTCCTGGCCGTCGAACGGGACGACCTGGCTTCCGTCATCGAGCCTGATGATCGGGGCCGCGCAGGCCGCCGGCCACAGCGAGGAGTGGCCGTACAGGAACGCGTAGAAGCGCGTGATCCACTCGTCGGACTGCGTCCGGAGGAACTCGCCGGTCACCAGCGACATCACCACGTCGGGCGTGATCTCGTCGATGCCGATCTCGTCCCGCAGGTAGCGCCACACGCCCGGCGTGAGCTGCTCGGTGATCGACTCGTCCGCGAACGGGATGGGCCGGTCCGCGCCGCACAGCGCGCCCAGCTGACCGGGCGTGAGCAGCTCGCGCACCTCGGGGCGGCCGAGGGCCAGGTCGACGGACACGCCGTAGCCGCCGCCGGCGACCGGAATCAGCGGCTCGGCGGTGAGCAGATCGCCCACCGCGTCGAACAGCGGGCGGAACATAGAGCTGGCCGGGAAGCGCGCGGCGTCCAGCGGCAGCGCCGTCAGGACGCCCGCCGTCAGCAGGCCCTCGGCGCGCAGCTCACGGAGCACGTCGCGCAGCAGCGCGGCCGTCTCGCGCACCAGGAGCTGGTTCGACGGATCGTGCCCGGGGACGTTGTCCCGCGCCGGTGTCGTCCGGTACGGCCCCTGCACCAGGAAGCCGAGGAAGGTCTCCTTCTCGGTCGGGAAGGACACGATGAGGGGGGAGCTGCCACACGGCACGAGACGCCACTGGTCGAGGGCGCCCTCGGCCCGGAAGGCGATCTCGACCGGCGGTGCCAGGTCCAGGGCCCGGCGGTGCCACGCCAGCCACTCCTCGGCCGGCCTGCCGTCCCTGGACAGCGTGACCCGCCGCGCTGCTGCCTCCGGGGGGGACGACCCCCCGAGCCCCCCGTGCCCCCGGGCCGGCCGCGAGCGACCGCTCGATGACCGACCCGGGTACCCCGGCGCCCATCCTCAGATCCACTCGCAGCCGTTCGATGCTCCGCAGGAACAGCAGGATCCGGGGCTGGAGCGCGGTCAGCGCCGCCGCTATCTCACCGGTCGCGGCCGCGGCGGGCGCGGTGTCGTGGTCGAAGGGGAAGACGAACAGCGTCCCGGCCGAGGGCGCGGCCGGCGGCTCCACCGCGAACGGCCGGACGTAGTTCTCGATCCCGAAGTGCTCGTCCCCGCTGTGGACGCGCGGGGACCTGGTGTAGGCGTAGACCGACTTGAAGCCGATGCCGAACTTCCCGATCGCGGTGAGGTCCGCGGACTTTCCGCTCTTGCCGACCCCGCAGACGCCGCGGACGTCGGCCTCGGTGAAGGGCCGCCCGTCGTGCCGCAGCTCCAGCCGGTCCGCGAACAGCTCGAAGGCCAGCTCGTGCGCTCCGGCGTCCTCGGCGTTCTGGATCAGCTCGAAGATGAAGTGCGTGCGCTCGCTGTATAGCTGGCCGAGCAGGTCGAGCACGGCGGTGTCCCAGCCGTACCTGGCGATGTTCTCCTCGCGGATCTTCTCATAATCGGCTGGCACCCAGGCACGATCCTAACCCAGGCACCGGCGCAGCGCGAAAAGCCCGCCCGGCGCGAAAGGTCCGTCAGTCGAGCGCCAGGGTCGACGCCGCGGTCAGCACGCCGGCGGCCCGGCTCTCGTCCCCGGTGACGTACGGGTTGAGCTCGGCCGCGGTGACCCGGTTGGCCGCCAGCCGGCAGAACCCCGCCGCGTCGGTCACGATCGCGACGCCGTCCTGGCCGGGGTCTGCCTGGCCGCCCGATCCCTGGCCTATGGCCACGTCCCAGGTGCCGCCGCCCGGACCGGTCAGCACCAGGTGCACGTCCACCGGGCGCAGATCCATCCGCGCCGCGGCGTACGGCAGCATCCGCGCCGCGAGGTCGCTCATCAGCCGCAGCACCGGCGGGTCGGGGAGCGAGGGCGCCAGGCCGACGGCGCGGCGGATGTCGTTGTCGTGTACCCACAGCTCGAAGGCGCGGACCACGAGCAGGTCACCGAGCGGAAGCCGGATGCCGTGCACCGCGATCCTGTCCGCGCAGCCGCCAGCCGCCACGTCACCGTTGGCCGCGCGCGCCAGCTCCAGCGTGATCTCGGCCGCCCGGCGCCATTCATCCCTGGTCAGGGCGGGGGAGCGGCCCGCTTGGCGGACGGCGGAATCCTGGGTCGACGCGACGTGCTCCGCGTCGGCCACGGCCGGATCACCGGCCAGGGCGCGGTGCGTGTCGTGCTCGACCCCGATCAGGTGCCCGACCAGCCCCTGGACGTCGAGCCCGCGCAGTGCCCCGGTCTTCCAGCCCTGTTCGCTGAGGGTGCGCAGCAGCTCGTAGAAAGCGTCCGCGGCGCGCGCGAACGCTTCATCCGCGGAGATGTCCGGCACGGCGGGCGCCGGCTGGCCGACCGCACGGGCCAGCAGCGACGCCGCCATGACACGCTCGCGCAGGCCCATCGGAAGGGCCGCCCGGTCCCGGTCCATCGTGCTCATGTCGACTCCAGCAGCTGCCGGTCCAGCACGGTTTCCAGCTTGGCCATCGCCAGCCTGAGCCGCGACTTGGCGGTGCCCTCGGGAATGCCCATCGCGCTCGCCACCTCACGGCAGGTCAAGCCCTCGAAGTAGGCGAGCTCGACTACCCGGCGCTGCCCGTCGGGCAGCAGCTGGACCGCGGCCCGCACCACCGAGGCGGTTTCCGCCGCCATCACCTCGTCACTGGCCGCCACGGGTGGTTCCGCCGGGGTCAGACGGCAGTGCCGTTCCTGCCGGGCCACCCGGCGGAGCTCGCTGCGCAGCAGGTCCACAGCCCGGTGCCGGGCCAGCACGATCAGGTAGGTGCGCAGCGAACCTATCGTGGGGTCATACCGGTCCGGATGACTCCACAGCTCGACGAACACGTCCTGCACAACGTCTTGCGCGGCGCTGCCGTTCCCCAGGACCCTCAGCGCGCCGCCGTACACACTCGGTGCCAGCTGGTCGAACGCCTCGGCCAGAGCACGTTCGTCTCCAGCCCCCAACCGCGCCGCCAGCAGGGCGTCGCTCCCCTCCATCTCTCGGACGCTAGCCTGGAATGCCGGTCGCGGGCAATGCCCTGTCGTCATCAAGCCGGCACCGGGGTGGTCGAGGCAAAGCTGAGCGGGCGCCATCACCGTGCCCTTCCGCATCCTCGGGATCTCACCGGGAATACGTCACCGCACCCCGGCCCGGATCAGTCCGCCCGCACGGACCGGCGGAGCAGGTACTCCCAGCCCGCCCGCAGCTGCCGGTCTGACCACACGTCGGCCCGCTTGGCCACGGTGTCCTCCTCGTCGCCCCAGCGCAGCAGCGGGCCCGACGCCATCGCGTTCAGCTGGGTCCGGCAGGCCCGGTCGAGCAGCACCGCGGTCATCACGGCGGCGGGCGCGTCGGGGCCGACGGCCACGATGCCGTGCTGCGGCATCAGGCAGGCCCGCGCGCCTTCCAGCGCCCCGGCGAGCGCCTCGCCGAGCTCCCGGGTCTTGATCAGGCCGCCGGTCAGCGTGAACCGGGGGATGTCCGGATAGCAGAACAGGGACCCCGCGTGGTCGAGCGGGCGCAGCGGCACGTCGAGCGCGGCGAACTCGTTGGCCGCGGGCGAGTGCGTGTGCACCACCGAGCCGGCGTCCGGCCGCGCCGCCATGATCTCGGTGTGAATCGGGTACTCGATGTGCCGCGGCCCTTCGCCGCTGGCCACCTCCCCGTCCGGGCTGACCAGGACGATCTTCGCGGCGTCGATCTCCTCCAGGCCCCACCCGGCGCTCTTCATCCAGGCGCCGCGGCCGCCGGGGTCGCGCACACTGGCGTGCCCCCAGAACCATGTCGGCTTGCCCGGCCGCCGCCAGCGCGCGGGACGCCTGGACGGCCAGCCGGACCGCATCCTCCTGATCAGCGGGCTGGTAGCTCATCGCTTCGTTATACCCGTAGGCTCTGCTGGCTCCGTGGGGCGGCCCCCGAGCCCGCCGGAGGCTCAGAACGGGCTTACCCTCGGATCTTGGGAGGCGAGCGATGCAGGCGGACATCCTGGTCGTGGGCGGGGGCATCGGCGGGCTGACCGCCGCCCTGGCCCTGGCGCGGGACGGGCACCGGGTCCGGGTACTGGAGAAGGCGGCTGAGTTCGCCGAGCTCGGAGCCGGCCTGCAGCTCGCGCCCAACGCCACCCGGGTGCTGGCCGGCCTCGGCGTGCTCGACCGGGTGCTCGAGGCGGGCGTGCGACCGCGCCGGCTGCTGCTGCGCAGCGCGCTGACGGCGGACGAGCTGACCGCCCTGGACCTGGGCGAGCCGTTCCGCGCCAGGTACGGGGCGCCGTACGTGGTCATGCACCGCAGCGACCTGCTCGCCATCTTGTACGACGCCTGCCTGGCCGCCGGGGTCGGGCTGCTGGCCAGCCAGGACGTCTGCGCCGTGACCGGCGACGGCGGCGCCGCCACCGCCGAATGCGCCGACGGCGCCAGCTACCAGGCCGCGGCGCTGATCGCCGCCGACGGCCTGCATTCGGGTGTCCGCGCGCTGTTCTCCGCCGACCAGCCGGTCTGCTCGGGCTTCGCCGCCTACCGCGGCACGGCCAGGATCGACGAGGTGACCGCGCGGTCCGAGCTGGACGAGGTGGTCGCCTGGATCGGCCCCGACCTGCACTTCGTGCAGTACCCGCTGCGCGCCGGGCAGATCTACAACCAGGTCGCGGTGTTCCGCAGCCGCCGGTACGCGGCCGACCCGGGGCTCGCCGACGGCGAGTGGGGCGGCCCGGGGGAGCTGGATGAGGCGTTCGGGGCCTGCTGCCCGCAGGTGCGCGAGGCGACCGGGTTCTTGTGGCGGGACCGGTGGTGGCCGATGTACGACCGGGAGGCGCTGGCCAGCTGGACTCGCGGCCGGATCGCGCTGCTCGGCGACGCGGCGCACCCCATGCTGCAGTACCTGGCCCAGGGCGCCTGCCAGGCCATCGAGGATGCCGACGCGCTGGCCCGCGCCCTGGCCGCCTGCCCGGGCCAGCAGCTGATCGGCAAGGCGCTGGCCGGATACCAGGCCGAACGCGCCCCGCACGCCGCCCGGGTGCAGCGCACCGCCCGCACCTGGGGCGACATCTGGCACGTCGGCGGCGTGGGTGCACTGCTGCGGGACGAGTTGTTCCGGCGCCGCCCCGCTGACGACTACTCCTACACCGACTGGCTCTACGGCGGCCCGCCGTCACGTCCTCTGTGACAGCTCCCCATCCGTTCGTCTAGCGTCATTTGTCCCAAGCAGAACCGGGTCGATGGCACGTCGGTCCGGTAAGAGCCGGACCAACGGCACATCGACCCCGATGGCGGCCTGTTAATTCGCTGGACGGCGCGGGGCGGATGGTTGATCCTGGTGGCATGTTCGCCGTAGGAAGCCTGCTTCTCGCCGGGCCGCGCTGACCGCAGATCCGTCAGTGCGGCAGCCCCTCATGTGTGAGGGGCTTTTTCATTCCCAGCGGACCAACGGGGAGAAGCCATGGCTGAGGACACACCACCGTTCCGGTACGACGCGCGGCTGGCCGGCGAGATCGAGCGGCGCTGGCAGGAGCGCTGGGAACGCGAGGGTACCTTCCAGGTGCCTGACCAGGGCGACAGCGGGCGGCCCAAGTTCTACCTGCTCGACTTCTTCCCGTACCCCAGCGGCATCGGGCTGCACGTGGGGCATCCGCTGGGCTACATCGGCACCGACGTGTTCGGCCGCTACCTGCGCATGACCGGCCGTCACGTGCTGCACCCGTTCGGCTTCGACACCTTCGGGCTGCCCGCCGAGCAGTACGCGATCGACACCGGTCAGCACCCGGCCGTCACCGTCCGGCAAAACGCCGACGTCATGCGCCGCCAGCTACGCCGGCTGGGGCTGGCGCACGACCGCAGGCGTGAGATCATGACCAGCGACCCGTCCTTCTACCGCTGGACGCAGTGGATCTTCCTGCGCATCTTCAACAGCTGGTACGACCCGGCGGCCGACCGGGCCCGCCCGGTCGCCGACCTGGTCGCCGAGTACGCCTCTGGCCGGCGTGCCACCCCGGACGGCCGTCCCTGGCGCGACCTGACCGCGGCCGAGCAGGCCGACGCCGTCGACGCGCAGCGGCTGGCCTACCTGTCGGAGCAGGTCGTCAACTGGTGCCCGGGGCTGGGCACCGTGCTGGCCGACGAGGAGGTGACCGACGAGGAGCGCAGCGCGGTCGGCAACTACCCCGTGTACCGCCGGCCGCTGCGCCAGTGGATGCTGCGCATCACCGCGTACGCCGAGCGGCTGCTGGCCGGGCTGGACGACGTGGACTGGCCGGAGCACGTCAAGCGCCTGCAGCGGAACTGGATCGGCCCGAGCGGCGGCCCCTACCACCTGAAGGACTGGCTGTTCTCCCGGCAGCGCTACTGGGGCGAGCCGTTCCCCGTCGTCTACGACGAGGCCGACCCGGGGCGGCCGATCGCGCTGCCCGAGGACATGCTGCCGGTGACGCTGCCGGAGATGACCGATTTCCGGCCGGTGCCGCAGGACGACGCCAGCGACCCGGTGCCCGCGCTGGCCCGCGCTCCCGGCTGGGCCCAGGTCACCCTGGACCTGGGCGACGGCCCCCGCCGCTACCGCCGCGAGCTGAACGTCATGCCGCAGTGGGCCGGGTCCTGCTGGTACTACCTGCGTTACACCGATCCCGCCAACGACACGGCCCTGGTCGGCAAGGACATCGAGCGGTACTGGATGTCGCCGTCCGGCGTCGACCTGTACGTCGGCGGCGTCGAGCACGCGGTGCTGCACCTGCTGTACGCGAGGTTCTGGCACAAGGTGCTGTACGACTACGGTGTCGCGGGGACCCCGGAACCGTTCGGCCGCCTGTTCAACCAGGGATACATCCTGGCCGACGCCTTCACCGACGCTCGCGGCCTGTACGTGCCTGCCGCCGAGGTAACCCGCACCGGTGACGGCTGGGAATACCGCGGCCAGCCGGTCACCCGGCGGGCCGGGAAGATGGGCAAGAGCCTGAAGAACGGCGTCAGCCCGGACGACATCACCGATGCCTACGGCGCCGACACGCTGCGGCTGTACGAGATGGCGATGGGCCCGCTGGACGGCGACCGGCCCTGGCGTCCCGGCGATATCACCGGCATGCACCGGTTCCTGCAGCGCCTGTGGCGCCTGATCATCGACGAGTCCACCGGCGACACCCTGGCCGTACCCGGCGCGGTCACCGATGACGCCACGGCACGCTTGCTGCACCGGACCATCGCCGCCGTGTGCGAGGACTTCGCCGCGCTGCGCTTCCACACCGCGATCGCGCGGATCATCGAGCTGACCGCGCACGCGTCCCGGCTGCCGCGGATGCCGCGCGCCCTGGCCGAGCCGATGGTCCTGATGGTCGCGCCGCTGGCCCCGCACGTGGCCGAGGAGCTGTGGCAGCGGCTGGGGCACCCGGATTCGCTGGCCTTCGAGCCCTTCCCGCAGGCCGGCCCGGCCCTGGTCGCGGACGCGACCGTGACGCTGCCCGTCCAGGTCAACGGCAAGGTCCGCTTCACCATCGAGGTGCCCGCGTCCGCGACCCGCGACGACATCGCCGGCGTCCTGGCCAGCCATCCCGCCTATCCCCGCGACGACGTGGCCCGCCTGGTCATAGTCCCCGGCAAGATCGCCAGCATCGTCCTGCGCTGACCCGCGGCCATACCCGTCGGTCCCGCCCCGCGCCGCCCGTCACCATGACGGTGGTAGCTTCCCGGGTTGAAATCGCCGATCCTGACGATCTCCATCTGGCGTAGGCGGAGCCATTGAAACAGAAACGCGTTACCTGCGGTTCAGCTGTGGCAGACGCTCACCGTCGCGTCCTCACCGTCTTGCCCCGGACATCAGGCCGGACGCGCGTTGTAACGAGAGCAATTCGCCTCCGCCGATATATCGTAACAAGGTACTGACCGCCCGGACTGGATGGTGTTACGCTTATCCGCGTGGTGGGGGGAAATTCAGACGACAGGTTCAGCCGTGTCCTCGGATGGATAGCGGCGGTGATTGCTCTCGGCGTGCTCGGCCTCGGAATCTACGCCGTGTTTCACTCGACGAACGGATCAGGGACGGCGGCGCTCCTGGTCATCGGGCCGCTGGCACTGTTTGTCATCGTCTTCCGTGACCGGATCCAGTCCATGGAGATCGGCGGCGCGAAGGTACGGCTCGCCATGCGCGTCAAGGTTTCTCTCAAGAAAGCCTTCGAACTCCGGCTCGCGGGTGACTATGAGCGAGCTCAGATGGCGATCGGGGAAGCCTTCGATCACTTCGTCACGCAGGAACGGTATGAGGTCAGGAAGGCCTACGCCGAGTCCATGAAATACAGCCGCAAGGTCCTGAAGAAGCTCGGTAAATACGTCGAGCTCAACTTCGCGGGCAAGGTGCTCGGGACGCCGGCAAGCGTCTCGTTCCTACCTCTTATCGACGCGATCATGAGGGTCGACGGGTGCCGCGTGCTGGAAACGCTGAAGGCGAACGGGAAAGACTGGTGCCCGGACCTGGTGGCGCGCGTAGAGCGTGACGGAATACTGCGCACTGCCGTTATAGTGCGGCCCGGCCCTAAGCTTCACGTCAGGCAGCTCGTGGACATGCTGGAGCAGGAGGTCGCTCACGGGGCGGCCGAGATAGATTGCTTCTTGCTCGTGCAGAATTGCGAGGATTCCGAATCTGAATCCCGGACGGAATTCTGCAAGCTGGTCAACGGGCGGGGCATGCATGCCAAAAGCATGGTGTGGCGGCCGTCCAGCGGCTCGAAAGAGCTGGAGAATGCTTTCCTGAACGCGATAATGACGATCTGCGACCCGAGTCATTGCGGCTTCTCGAGCCCGGCGAACAGGCCCGTTCTCAGCCAGGTCTCGCTGGAATCCGTGCCCGCGCGCTGAGCGGCCGGTCCGGCTGGTCCCGTCTAGTGCCCGTGGCGCCGGTCCTCGGCTACCTCGTCCCAGGCTCTCCCGGGCTTCTCCGGCATCTCGTCCCAGGATCCCGGCTTGTCTGGCCTCTCGTCCCACGGCCAGCGCCCGGGCCGCCCGTGCGGCCGCCCCAGCGACCGGAGACGGCGCAGCAGCCTGGCCAGGTTCGGGTCGTCACTCATCGTTCCTCCTAATGCCGGGCCGACGGCGGCGGGGCGCAAAGGCGCCCGGCCGCGCGTCCGGTCCGTCTACAGACTACTTTCATTCCGAACGGACCAGGGCTCACGTCCGCCCGCATGATCAACGCATGGCAGACTCGGAAGCGATGTGTACCGTCGTGGTCAGCCTGGCGCCGGAAGCCCCGGTGCCGTTGCTGCTCCTGGGTGTCCGTGACGAGTTCACGGGCCGCCCCTGGCAGCGCCCGGCCCGGCACTGGCCCCGGTCTGCGCTGATCGGCGGGCTTGACGAGCAGGCCGGCGGGACCTGGCTCGCGGTACACCCCGAACGGTCCCGGGTCGGCTGCATCCTGAACGGCCGGGGCGAGTTCGCCCCGGCGGACCGCCGCCGCTCCCGGGGCGAGCTGCCGCTGCGCGCCGCGGCCGAAGGGCAGGCGGCCCTCAAGGAGCTGCACCAGGCCCCGGAGACCCTGGCCCGTTACGACCCGTTCTACCTGGTCTGCGCGGATCTCTCCTCGGTGCTGCTGCTCGGCTGGGACGGCGTCACCGCCGACCTGACCGAGCTCGAACCGGCCACCCACGTGCTGACCAACGCCGGCCACATGTACCCGCCGGGCCGCGACAACCTGCAAAAGCCGCCGGACGAGAAGGCCGCCAGGTTCGGCCCGAAGTTCGCCGCGCGCCGCCCGTCGGGCGACCCGGACCAGAAGACCGCCACACTCACCGACGCCTGGGGCGACTGGCTCGCCCTGGCCGCCGGCGACGGCATGTCCGCCACCGACCCCGGCGCCATCATCGTCCGCCGCGAGCTGCCCGACGGCCGCATCTACGGCAGCACGTCGGTCACCCTGGTCGCGCTGGCCGCGGACGGCCGCCTCCGCTACGACTTCCAGCCCGACCCGGCCGACCCCGCGACCTGGTACTCCTTGGAAACCGGCTAGAAGAACTCGAAGTACTCGCGCATCTCCCAGTCGCTGACGTCCTGGCCGTCGGGCAAGGGGTGTTCGGCCAGCGCGTCAGCGTATCGCCCGATTTCGAAGCGCTTCATCATGACCAGGTAGGCGACCAGCGTGTCGCCGAACGCCTTCCGGTAGAACGCGTCCGCGTCGAGCAGGTCGACCGCCTCGGCCAGCGACCCGGGCAGCGGCGGCGCCTCGGTCGCGTACGGGTCGATGTCGGCCGCGGGCGGCGGCTCTGCTCCCCGGCGGATGCCGTCCAGGCCCGCCGCGATGTTCGAGGCCAGGTAGAGGTAGGGGTTGGCGGCCGGCTCGCCGATCCGCATCTCCACGTGGCTGCTGATGTCGCCGGGGGAGCCCTGGACCCGGACCAGCGCGCCGCGGTTCTCCACCGCCCAGCCCACCCGGTCCGGGGCGAACGAGTACGGGCGGAACCGCTTGTAGCCGTTGACCGTCGGCGCCGCGAACACCGCCATCGGCAGCGCGTGGGCCAGCAGTCCGGCCACGTAGTACCGCCCGGCGTCGGACAGCGCGGCGGTGTCGCTGGCGAACGCGTTCGAGCCGTCGGCCCGGGACAGCAGCGACTGGTGCAGGTGCCAGCCGGATGAGAAGAAGTTCGGCAGCGCGGGCCGGCACATGAACGTGGCCAGCAGCCCGCGCCGCTGGCACACCTGCTTGACCGCCGACCGGAACAGCACCGCCGCGTCGGCCGCGGCCAGCCCGGCCATGGGCGCGAAGCTGAACTCGAGCTGACCCGGGCCCCACTCGTCCTCGATCGACCGCGGCGGCAGGCCGACGTCGCACAGCGCATCCCGCAGCGCCTCCAGGGTCGGCCCCATGCTGTCCAGCCGTACCTCGGACAGGAACTGGTAGCCGCGCTCGAACACGCTGACCGGCGGCGGGGGCGGGGTGAACCCGGCGTTCTCCGGCGCTAGCTGCTCCGGCGAGCGGATGACGACGCTGAACTCGACCTCCAGCCCGGCCAGGTAGTCGTACCCGGCCTCGCCGAGGTCGGCCAGCATCCGGCGGAGCAGGCCGCGGCCGTCCAGCGGCACCGGCTGCCCGTTGCCGAAGTAGACGTCGCACAGCATCCAGCCGGTCCGGT
This sequence comes from uncultured Actinomycetota bacterium, assembly GCA_963753225.1. GTDB lineage: Bacteria > Actinomycetota > Actinomycetes > Streptosporangiales > Streptosporangiaceae > Palsa-504. The sequence goes on from CAVWBQ010000049.1 coordinate 402,688, forward strand.
CCGCCCACGGCAGCACCCGGAAGGTGCCTGGGTCGGGCACCAAGACCACGTCGGGGAACCCGGTGAACTCCGAGATGCCGAACCCGCCGCCGCGCGCGAACGCGGGCACGAACACCTGGTTCCCGGTGTCCAGGCTGTAGATCGCGCCGGAGAAGTCGAGCCCGTCGGACATCGCCGCGATGGCGGCCTCCGGCGACATCATCTTGCCCCGCGGCACCCCGTGCTGGTCCACGACGGCCAGCCGGACGGTGCGCAGGCCGAGTTCACGGATCCGGGCCGCGACCTCCTCGGCCGCGGCGTTCCAATCGGGACCGGAACCGGAGCCCAGCCCGTAACGTTGGACGAACCCGGGCTGCCCGACGCCAGAGATACCAGAGATATCTGCGCTCACGCACCTACCCTAGATGCGGAGGCAGCCCGAACGCCGGGAAGATCCGCTCGGTCTCCAGGAAGAACGTCAGCCGGCTGAGCCTGCCGTCCCGCACCTCGTGCACCTGCAGCGCCCAGGGCTGGTGACCGCCCTCCGGGTCCGGCTTGTACTGCGCCAGCGCCTGAACCCCGTTGACCTGCCCGGCCGGCACCAGGATCGAGTCCCGGCAGAGGCTCGGCGACGGCTCCTGCATCCAGCGGGTGATGTTCTTCGCGCCCCTGACCCACATGGCGTACGGCGGCATCGTCATCAGCGCATCGTCGTGCAGCAGCCTGACCAGCTGGTCCATGTCGTACCGCTGGAACGCGTCCACGTACTTGGCGAGCAGCTCGGACTGGTCCGCGTCGACCGACGCCGGGCGCTGCTCCTCGGGCAGCGCGGCCAGAGTGGCCCGGGCCCGCTGCAACGCGCTGTTCACCGCGGCCACGCTGGTGCCCATGGTGTCCGCCGCCTCGGCCGCGGGCATCTTCAGCACCTCGCACATGATCAGGGTGGCCCGCTGCCTGGCCGGCAGGTGCTGCAGCGCGGTGATGAACGCCAGCCGGATGGTGTCCCTGGCCACCGCGATCTCGGCCGGGTCGCCGTGCTCGGGCATCACCTTGGCGTCGGAGACCGGGGAGATCCAGAGGTCGTCGGGGTGCCAGTCGCCGAGCAGCGCCTCGACCGGCGGCGAGGCGGGCCCGAGGTCGATAGGCAGCGCCCGCCGCTGCCGCCCGCGCAGCATGTCCAGGCAGATATTCGTGGCGATCCGGTACAGCCAGGAGCGCACGCTCGACCGGCCCTCGAACCCGTCGGCCGCGCGCCAGGCGCGCAGCATCGTCTCCTGCACGGCGTCGTCGGCTTCGAAACCCGAGCCCAGCATGCGATAGCAGTAGCCGGTGAGTTCCCGGCGGTATTGCTCCAGCTTGTCCGGGCTAACCTCGGTGGCGGCAGTCGTCGGCATAGTTCCCCACCCTACGTCGCGCTGCTGACATTTTCGGCTCCCCGCTAAGCGGGCTCCATCCCGAACCGGCTCATCAGCTCCCGTTCGGCCTCACGGGACGGCGGTTCACCTGCAGACCAGAGCTGATGCAGTTCCTCGAAATAAGCGTCCATGGCCGGAGCGTGCAGTACGAGCAGCCGGGCCGGCTCCGGGCCCCGGTTCCCGAACGTGTGCGCCGCGCCCCGCGGCACCAGCAGGAAGCCCCCGGCGCCGCCGGTCAGCTCGGCGTCGTCAAGCCGGAACGTGACCGTCCCCTCCAGCACGAAGAACGCCTCGGAACAGGTGACGTGCCGGTGCGGCGGCGGGGTCCTGGCACCGGGCGGCACGGTGCGCTCCATCAGCGAGAAGTCGCCGCCGGTCTGCTCCGCGACGGCCTTGAACGCCATCACGTTCCCGCGGGCGGTCAGCAGGTGTCCCTGTCCGGGCGGCACGATGCCAGTCATGCTTCCTATTTAGCACGGCCGCCACTGAACTATCCTGCGAGCGTGGGCGACCTGCTGGCAGAGGCGGAAGCCGAGCTCTACACCGGCGACCCGGACGGCTTCACCGCGCGCCGGGCCGAGCTCGCCGAGCGTGCCCGCGACGCGGGCGAGCCCGCCGTGGCGAAGAAGATCACGGCGCTGCGTAAACCCACCCGTTCGGCATGGGTCGTGAACCGCCTGGTGCGGTCGGACCCCGAGGTACGGTCCCGGCTCGACACCCTGGCCGCCGACCTGCGCGACGCGTCCGGCGGCGGCAGGCTCAGGGAGCTGACCGCGGCCAGGTCCAGGCTGATCGACGAGCTGACCCGGATGGCCCTTGAGGGGCTGCCCGCGCCGCCCGCGGCGCTGCGCGAGGAGGTGACCGCCACCCTGGACGCGGCCATCGCCGACCCCGAGGTGGCCGCGAGCCTCGGCACCCTGGTCCGCGCCGCGCGGTACGCCGGCTTCGGCTCCTTCGCGGCCGGCCCGCCCGCCCCCGCGCCGCGCCAGGCCAAGGCGCCGGCTGAGCCCGCGGCCGAGCGCGAGGCCCGCCGCCAGGAGAGGATCTCCGAAGCCGAACGGGCCCTGGCCGACGCCGACCGTGACCTCGAATCCGCCATCTCGGCCGAACGTGACCTTGAGGACTCCGTCCGCCACCTGGAAGCCGAGCTCGCCGGCGCCCGCCAGCGCCTCGCCGAGGCGCGGCGGCGGTCCTACCGGGCCGAGTCCCGGCAGCAGCGGGCGGCCGGGCAACTCGGCCGGCTGAAGGAGTAAACCATCCCGCCGGGCTGAGGTCTCTTAATACACGTGGGGCCGCCGGGGTTGATCCGGCCCGCGGGGCCCGCTGTGGTTGCGGGAGGGTTGCCGGGAATGAGCAGGGCATTGGCTTCGGTGGAGGTGCTGCCGGTGGATGGTCGTCCGTCTGAACCGGACGGGTTCCGTGAATTCGTCGAGGCACGGTCGAGCGCGCTGCTGCGGTCGGGCTGGCTGCTGACCGGCGACTGGCCAAGCGCGGAGGACCTCGTGCAGACCGCGCTCGCCGCAGCCTGGCCTCGCTGGACCACGCTAACCAGGCAAGACGCACCGGAACTCTACGTGCGGAAGATCATGGTGAACACGTTCCTGCGCTGGCGGCGGCGGCACTGGAACGGCGAGATCGCCACCGGGCGGCTGCCCGAATTGCAGGCGTACGGGGACGCGTTCGCGCAGATCGACGCCAGGCAGGCGCTGATCGCGGCGCTGGACCGGCTGCCGGCCAGGCAGCGGGCCGTGGTGGTGCTCCGCTATTTCGCCGATCAGACCGAAGCGCAGACCGCGGCCGCGATGGGCTGCTCGGTCGGCGCGGTGAAGGCGCACGCGTCGAAGGCGATGGCCCGGCTGCGAGACGCGCCAGGGCTGTCCGAGCTCATGACCGGAGGTGTGACCTCGTGAACACCGAGGAAAGGCAGCTGGCGGAGATGCTGCACCGGGTCACCCCCGAGCCGCCGCGCCGGGTGACCGTGGAGGAAGTCGCGTTCCGGGTGGCCAGCGAGGTCGAAGGACCCGGGCGGGGCCGGGCGCCGGGCTCGCGCCGCGGGTTCTCCTTCAGGAACCGCGGCTGGACGCCGGTGCTGGCCGCGCTCAGCGTGTTCGCCATCGCCGGGGCCAGCGCGGGCATCGCGACGGTGGCCACCTCGCACCACAGCCAGGCCCCGGCGCCGAACAGCGGGCCGCAGACAACCGTGGCTCCGATGTCAGGCTCGGCGTCGCCGACCGGGCCGTCGCAGTCGCCGGCATCGGCCGGAGCGCCGCTGCGGGTGGCCGGCGGGATGTGGGGCGCCGAGCTGATCAACCGCCAGTCGTTCAGCCAGGGCTCGCTGACCGGCAGCGGGGACTCGCTCTACGCGGCGGGCGACGGCTCGCTCGCCAGGATCGACCCGGCCACCGGGGCCGTCCTGCAGACGACCCCGTACAGCCCGCCGATCTTCAGCCGGCCTGTCGTCGTCGGGAACACGGTGTGGGTGGTGTGGTCCTACAGCGGCGGCGAGATCCTGCTGCGCGGCTACGACGCCCGCACGCTCGCCCAGGTCGCGTCGGTGCCGGTGCCCGCCATCGGCGGGGTGTCCAGTCAGCCGGCGGGTGTGCTGGCCGCCGGGCCCGACGGCAAGCTCTACGTGGCCGCGGGCGACACGGTGGCCACCGTGGACCCGGCCGCCGGCCGGATAACGCACAGGATCTTCCTGACCGCGGGCCGGGCCACCTCGGTGGCGGTCTCGCCCGACGGCAGCAAGCTGTACATAGGGACGGCCCCTTCAGGCTCGTTCCAGCTGCTGGTCTACGACCTCGCCACCGGAATCCAGGCGCTCTCGTCCCGGACGCCGGAGAGCAGCGGCGGGAACCTGGTCGCGACCGCGGGCGGCGTCTGGGGCACGACCGGCAGCGGGATGAGCGAGTGGGTCTGGTTCGCGCCGGGCGGCGACCTGGGCGGCTCCTTCCGGGTCAGCCAGGGCGCGGGAGGCGGGTTCAGTTCGGTGCCGGTCTACAGCGGCGGCGTCGTGTGGATCGGCGGCACCCACGAGCTGGTCTGTGCCAGCCCGGCCACCGGCCACGCGCTGGCGAGCGCATCCATCCCGGCCGACCACGGCGCCGTGGAGTACTTCGACAGCCCCACCGTGCTGAGCAGCGGCCGCGCCTATGCCCTGTACCAGGACAACGCGGCTCAGCTGGCCGGCGTGGCCAGCCTCACGCCACCCGCGGCCTGCTCAGGCTGATGTTCACCAAGCGCGAGCCGAACCCTGCCGGTCCGCGCGCCTAGCTGCCGGGTCCGTCCGTCACTCGCTCCGCGGGCGGCGGCGGACCCGGCGGCGTTCCGTCGCCGAACGGCCGCCCGCCGAGTTCCTCGCGGTGGTGCGGGGTGAGCCAGCCGGACAGGTCGGGCCCGGCCGGGATGATCTGCGACGGGTTCAGCCCGGTGTGCACCCGGTAGTAGTGCGCCTTGGTCTGGGGGAAGTCGATGGTGTCGCCGAACCCGGGCGTCTGGTACAGGTCCCGCGCGTACGCCCAGAGCACCGGCATCTCGGTGATCTTGTTCCGGTTGCACTTGAAGTGGCCATGGTAGACGGCGTCAAACCTGACCAGCGTGGGCCACAGCCGCACGTCCGCCTCGGTGATCGTGTTCCCGGCCAGGTAGCGGCGGGTGACGAGCCGCTCGGACAGCTCATCAAGCCGGGCGAACAGCTTGCCGTAGGACTCCTCGTAGGCCGCCTGCGTGCTGGCGAACCCGCATTTGTACACGCCGTTGTTGACGTCTTCGTAGACCCCGGCGCTGATCTCCTCGATCTCGTCCTGGAGCTTGTCCGGGTACAGTTCGGGCGCGCCCGGGCGGTGGAACGCCGTCCACTCGTGCTCCAGGTCCAGGGTGATCTGCCGGTAGTCCGCCGTCACCACCGCGCCCTCGGCCACCTCCACGATCGCGGGCACCGTGACGCCCCGGTCGTAGCCGGGCACCGCCTTCTCGAAGGCGTCCCGCAGCCGGTGGATGCCAAGCACCGGGTCGACCTCGCCAGGGTCGAGGTCGAACGTCCAGCTCCGCCAGTCGTGCTCAGGCCCGCAGATGCCCATCGACAGCGCGTCCTCGAGCCCGAGCAGCCGCCGCACGATCATCGTCCGGTTGGCCCACGGGCACGCCCGCGCCACCACCAGCCGATACCGCCCCGCCTCGGCCGGGAGCGTCCCGTCCCGCCCGTCCGCTGTGATCCGCCCGTTCAGGTACTTGGTATCCCGTACGAATTCTCCCGTAGCGCCCACCCTCCCGACGCTACCTCACTGTCCCATTTTCAAATACCCAGCCCGCCCCGGGCTAGCGGATGCCGTCCCAGAGGACGCGCTCGCCGCCGGCCGGGTCGTCGACCGCCGAGACGGTGTCGCTGAGCAGGCCGGTAGTGCGCCGCTCCGCGTCGTAACGCGCCCAGCCGGGGTCCCCGCGGGTGATGAAGTCCACCCACACCCGGTGCGCCAGGTCCGCGACGGCCGAAGAGGGGGCCTCGCCGATCAGCGGGCGGAGCTCGGCCCGGCTGGCGGTGTCGAACACGAACGGGATCTCCGCCGCGTGGCAGGCCCCGAACCGGTGGTTGTCCCGCGGGTCCGGGTGGTCGAACCGGTACATCCAGGTATCGCCCGCGCCAGAAGCGGCCCGCGCCTCGGCGACCCGGATGGGCGGGATGCGGAAGAACCAGTCGGTAATCACCGCGGCCAGCAGGTCGCCGGGGCTGGCGCCCGGTCGGGCCGCCCGGTAAACAGCCAGCGCCTCACCAGGCAGCCCGTAGGCGCCGGCCACGGCGGCCAGCGTCGGCTCGTCGATGAGGTCGATGGTGGCCGCCGCGACCAGGAACAGCCGCGCCTCGTCCCGGTTCGACCCGATCAGCAGCGGAACGGTCCCGCCCTGGCCCGCGCCCATGGACGCCAGCGGCGCGGCGGGCAGTACCGAGCCGTCGACGGTGGGCGCGAACGGCAGCAGGCTCAGCGTGAGCTGCCCCCACCTGGCCGGGTCCGGGGTGGTCTGCACCTCCACCACCAGGTCCGACGCGGCCTGCACGAACTTCTCCAGCGGGACCGCCTTGATCGAGTCCCGGTCCGGCGGCACGCCGAGCGCCTCGGCCAGGTAACCGCTGACCATCCGGCCCTCGTCCTCGGTGAGCGTGTGCGCCGCGGCCCCGCTCTGCGCGATGGCCTGGCCGAACAAGCCGGACGCCAGCGGCATCGACAGCAGCGTGGTCACGCTCATCGCGCCGGCCGACTCGCCGGCGACGGTAACCCGCCCCGGGTCACCGCCGAACGCGGCGATGTTCTCCTGCACCCACCGCAGGGCCGCGAGCTGGTCGAGCAGGCCGAGGTTGGCGATGCCGTCGCCGAGGAACAGGAAACCCTCCGCGGCCAGCCGGTAGTTGATGGTCACGCAGACCACGCCGTCCCGGGCGAACGCAGCGCCGTCGTATGCGCCGACCGACCCCGACCCGTTCATGAACGAGCCGCCGTGGATCCAGACGAGCACGGGCAGCCCGCTCGCGCCGGCGGCGGGCGTCCACACGTTGAGGTTCAGGCATTCCTCGCCCGGGATCACCACCTCGGGAAACAGCGGGACGTACTGCGGCGGGTAGTCACCCTTGGGCACGGTCGGCCCGAACGAGGTCGCGTCGCGCTCGCCCGCCCAGGCCGGGACCGGCTGGGGCGGGAGCATCCGGTTCGGCCCGAACGGCGGCGCCGCGTAGGGGATGCCGAGGAAGGCGGCCACCCCCGATTCAACCCGTCCCCGGACCATTCCGTCGCGGAGCCGGACCACCGGGTGCTGCGTCCGATGCTGGGCCGTCTCGCTCATGCGTCCCTCCATTGCCACGTCCGCGTTGGCCTGTCTCAACTATTTAGCCCTAAATGATCAAGGATGCGCACTACCTGATACGTGTCTCACCATGGGACCACACGGTGGTTAGGTTAGCCTAAGCTAAAAAGTCGCGCGCGAGGGCTAGTCAGATGATGCTGAAGTGATCCCAGGGAAGGCTGATGATCAACCAGAACACCAGCACCACACCTAGTTCCATCCACCCGGGCGCCGCCTCGTGAAGCCCCGATCCGCCCTCGTCCTGGCCGCAGGCTCGGCTGTGGCCTGCGGGCTGCTGGCCGGGTGCGGCGCGGCCGGCGGCACCGCCGGCGCGGCGACCCAGGGCAGCGGCCAGAGCCAGTCGATCACCCTCTACAGCGGCCAGCACGAGCAGACCACCGACGGCCTGGTTACCGCGTTCGAGAAGCAGACCGGGATCACGGTTAACGTCCGCAACGACGACGAGGACACGCTGGCCAACCTGATCGCCGTGCAGGGGTCGCACACAGCGGGTGACGTCTTCTTCACCGAGAACTCGCCCCCGCTGGAGTTCCTCCAGGAAAAGGGGCTGCTGTCGAAGGTCAGCCCGGCCACGCTCGCGCTCACCCCGGCCAGGTACAACTCGCCGGACGGCGACTGGGTCGGGGTGTCCGCCCGGGTCAGCGTGATGGTCTACAACCCGTCGCTGATCGCGAAGAACCAGCTCCCCGCCAGCGTCATGCAGCTCGCCGACCCGAAGTACCAGGGCAAGCTCGGCCTCGCGCCGGGCGAGACCGACTTCCAGCCGATCGTCACGTCGGTGACGCGCACCTACGGCCGCACCGCCGCCCTCAGCTGGCTGGAGAAGGTCAAGTCCAACGCCGCCAGCCACAGCTTCCCGGACAACGAGACGCTGGTCAGCGACGTGAACCGCGGCCAGGCGGCCTTCGGGATCATCAACGAGTACTACTGGTACCGGCTCAAGGCCGAGATCGGCGCCGGCGCGATGCACTCGCAGATCGCCTACTTCGCCCCGCACGACCCCGGTTACGTGATCGACGTCTCCGGCGCGGGAGTGCTGAAGTACAGCAAGCACCAGGCGGCGGCGCAGAAGTTCCTCGCGTTCCTGGTCAGCAAGAAGGGCGAGGAGATCATCGGCCGGGCCGGCGGCGACGAGCAGAGCTACGAGTACCCGATCGGGTCAGGCGTGACCATCTCGGCCCCGGAGACGCCGTTCAGCCAGCTGCAGCCCAACCCGATCACGATCGCCCAGCTCGGTGACGGGTCCGCGGCCATCGACCTGCTCCGCCAGGCCGGCCTGCTGTGACCATGCTGGCGGAGGTCAGGACGCCACACGCACGACCACCGGACGGCGGACGTCCCGTCCGGTGGCGCTGCTCATCGCCGCTACCGCAGTGGCCGCGCTGATGGCGGTCCCGCTGGTCTTCTTGCTGATCGAGGCCGGCGGGGCCGGGGCCGGCGAGCTGAAGGGCCTGATCTTCCGCTCGCTGACCTGGTCCCTGCTCTGGAACACGGTCCGGCTCACCGCTGTGGTCACGGTGGCCTGCGCGGTGATCGGGACCGGCGCCGCATGGTGCGTCGAGCGCACCGACCTGCCCGGCCGCAGGGCCTGGGCGGTGCTCGTCGTCATCCCGCTCGCCATCCCCGATTTCGTGGTGAGCTTCGGCTGGAACTCGCTGTGGACCTGGGCGCACGGCTTTCTCGGCGCCTCGATCGTGATGACCCTGGCCGTGTACCCGCTGGTCTACCTGCCGGCGGCGGCCAGCCTGCGCAGCGCCGACCCCGGCCAGGAGGAGGTCGCCAGGAGCCTCGGCGTCGGCCGCTTCCGCACCTTTGCCCGGATCACGCTCGGCCAGGCCAGGGGCGCTATCCTCGGCGGCTGCCTGCTGGTCGCCCTGGTCCTGCTGGCCGAGTTCGGCGCGTTCGAGATCCTCGGCTACCAGACCTTCACGACCGAGATCTTCACCGAGCTCCACGGGTACAGCTTCGCCGCCTCCTGCGCGCTGTCCCTGGTGCTCGTCCTGCTCAGCCTGCTGGTGCTGGCCGGCGAGGGCGCGCTCAGGGGCCGCGGCGGCCGGGTCACCAGGACCGGCCCGATGACCCAGCGGGTCAGCCCGCCGCACCGGCTGGGCCGGATGCGCTGGCCGGTGCTCGCCCTGTTCGCCGCCCTGGTCCTGCTCGCGCTGGGCATACCGGTCGCGTCGGCGGTGTACTGGATGACCGCCGGGCTGCCGCCGGCCCTGTCCGGCGGGGCCAACGTGTCCCTGCTCAACGCGGCCGCGCACACCGCCGGGTACGGCGGCGCGGCCGGGGTGCTGGCCACGGTGCTGGCGTTCCCGGTGGCCCTGCTGGCCGTGCGGCACCCCGGCCGCATGCGGCACCTCCTGGAGCGCAGCACGTACCTGGTCCTGGGCATGCCCGGCGTGGTGGTCGCGTTCTCCCTGTCCTATTTCACCGAGCGCTACCTGGCCGGGTTCGGCTACGGGACCTCGGCGCTCCTGGTCGGCTGCTACGCGGTCATGTTCTTCCCGCTGGCCCTGGTCGGGGTGAAGGCGTCGCTGGCCAGGGCCCCGGTCGGCCTCGACGAAGTGGCCAGGTCGCTGGGCCAGCGCCGGCTCGCCGTGCTGTGCCGGGTGACGGCCCGGCTCGCCGGGCCCGGCCTGGTCGCCGCGTTCTGCCTGGTCTTCCTGTCCGTGGTGACCGAACTCACCGCCACCCTGCTGCTCATCCCGACCGGGACGCAGACGCTGGCCACGCAGTTCTGGTCCTACGAGACCAACCTGTCCTACAGCCAGGCCGCACCGTTCGCCCTCGTCATGATGGTGGTCGCGGCCGTGCCAAGCTATCTGCTGGGGCGGTTCTTCAAGCGCCCCGCCATAACGCGAGGATGAAGGCATGCGCGATGTAGCGGTGAGCGGCCTGGGCAAGACCTTCGGCGCGCAGCAGGTACTGGCCGGCCTGGACCTGGAGGTTCCGGCCGGATCCCTGACCGCCATCCTCGGCCCGTCAGGCAGCGGCAAGACGACCCTGCTGCGGCTGCTGGCCGGATTCGAGCGCGCGGACACCGGCGAGATCGGCATCGGCGGCGTCCAGGTCGACGGCCCAGGCGTCTACCTCCCGCCGGAGCGGCGCCGCATCGGCTACGTCCCGCAGGAAGGCAGCCTGTTCCCGCACCTGACGGTGGCGGGCAACGTCGGCTTCGGCCTTCCCGCCAGCCAGCGCCGCGGCGGCAAGGTCGACGCGCTGCTCGAGACGGTCGGGCTGGGCGGGTTCGGCCGGCGGTATCCGCACCAGCTCTCCGGCGGCCAGCAGCAGCGGGTCGCACTGGCCCGCGCGCTGGCCATCGAGCCCGCGGTGGTGCTGCTCGACGAGCCGTTCGCGTCGCTGGACGCGCACCTGAGGGCCAGCGTCCGGGCCGACGTCCAGGAGATCTTCCGCCGCGCCGGGACCACCGCGGTGCTGGTGACCCACGACCAGGACGAGGCGCTGTCGGTCGCCGACCGCGTCGCGGCCCTGCGTGACGGCCGGATCGCCCAGTGCGCGCCGCCCGAGGACCTCTACTGCCTGCCGGCCGACCCCGGGCTGGCGAGCTTCATCGGCGAGGCGAACCTGATCGAGGGGGTCGTCAGCGGGGCCACGGTAAAGACGCTGCTCGGCTGCCTGCCGCTCGACCCGGCCGCGGCCATCCCGGGCGCCGCGGGACAGGTGACCGTCCTGATCAGGCCGGAGCAGATAGACATAGTTCCGAACGAGGGCGGGCTGACCGCCCAGGTGACCTCCTATCGCTACCACGGCCACAACGCGGTCCTCAACGTCCAGCCCAGGGACGAGACCGGAGCCGACACCGGGGCCAGTCCGGTCATGGTGCGGATCATCGGCGGACCGCACCGGCCGGCCGCTGATCTCCCGGTCGGCGCCGTGGTGACCCTGCGCGCCCGCGGCCCCGTGTTCGCCTGGCCCGCGTTCGCCTGGCCGGCCGGCTAACGCTCCGTTTCCGTCCCGCGGCCGCGTTTGCCATGGCGTGCCGTTGCTGACAGGCTTGCCCCTGTTGTCCGGCGGCTATCGAGTGGCCAACTTCTAGTGAGCGGAGCGGGATGGGGACCAGGGGCCGGCTGACCATTCGCGTAGGCGGCCTGCTGGCCGGGACGGCGCTGGCCGCGTCGGCCGTGCTGGGCGCCGCCGCTCCGGCCGCGCGCGCCGCGGCCTCCGTGTCGTCCCCCGGGGCCGGGCCGTCCGGGGTCGGCGCGAGGTCGGCCGCGGTCGAGAACGCGGCCAACGGCAGGCTGCTGTGGAGTCGCGGCCTGAACACCGAGCGCCCGATGGCCAGCATCACCAAGGTGATGACCGCCTTCGTGGTGATCAGGGCGGGCCACCTGGACCGCACGATCACCATCCCGGCCGCGGTCACCGGCTACGTACGCGCGCACAACGCGAGCAGCGCCGGGCTGCACCCGGGGGACAAGCTCACCGCCCGGCAGCTGCTCTACGCGCTGCTGCTGCCGTCCGGCGCCGACGCCGCCTACACCCTGGCTCGGGCCTACGGCCCGGGCATCCCGGCGTTCGTCGCCAGGATGAACGCCACCGCGCGGCTGCTCGGCATGACCAGGACGCACTTGTCCAACTTCGACGGGCTGCCCTACCCGACCCCGTACTCGAACTACTCCACCGCCGCGAACCTGCTCGTCCTGGGCCGCGCCGCGATGCTGATTCCGGCCTTCCGTTCGGTAGTGGACCAGCGCAGCTACCGGCTCGCCGCCGGCTCCGGGCACCACGCCTACCGGTGGAAGAACCTCAACCCGCTGCTCGGCCACTACCCGGGCGCGATCGGGATCAAGCCCGGGTATACCGGGGCCGCCGGGCAGTGCCTGCTGTTCGAGGCGACCAGGAACGGCCACTCGGTCATCGGCGTCACCCTGCACAGCCCCGGCTCCATCAGCACGGTGAATCTGGGCGACGCCACCCGCATCCTGAACTGGGCCTTCAGCGACCTGGGTTAGCGTGAGGACTCGCAGCCGGCCGGCACCGGCGCCGTCTTCGCCGGACGGCGCACGAGCAGCCCGGCCAGCGCCAGCGCGGCGAGCAGGATCACGGCCGATCCGTACTCACGGGCCGTCTGGAGTACCCCGTTCACCTCGGTGACCAGCACCCCGCCGAGCACCGCGGGCACGCCCAGGCCGAGGTAGGAGACGATGTAGAGCAGGGAGAGCACCCCGGCCCGCTCCCGCTCGCCGGCCAGCGGGATGACCAGGCGGATGCCCCCCTGGAAGCCGCCGCCGAAGCCGACCCCCGCGATCGCGGTGCCGGCGAAGAAGCCCGCCGCCGAGTCCGCCGACACCGCGGCCAGTGTCACCGCGACCCCGGCCGCCAGCGCGCCGATGCTCAGGAACAGGACCGGCCGCGGTTCGGCCCGGTGCAAGGCCAGCACCGAGCCGGCCGCCACCCCGGCCAGGATGAACAGGCTCAGCCCGCCGTACACCACGGACGTCGAGTGCAGCAGGGCGCCGGTGAGCGCGGGCCCGAGCGACCCGTAGAAGCCGGCCAGCGCCCACACCGCGAACAGCACCGGCACGGCGATGGCGATCTCGCCGCGCAGTGCGGTCGGCAGCCGCACATCGGGTACCAGGCTCCGTAGCGCGCCCGGGCGGCGCGGTGCCGTCTCGCGCATGGCCAGCACGCCGGCCGCCTGGACGCCGAACACCCCGAGCAGCACCACGTAGATCAGGTGCGTCGGGTCGGGCAGGTACTGCACGGCCAGCGCCGAGATCAGCGCGCCCGACCCGGTGCCGACACCGGGGGCAAAGGAGTTGGCCACCGCGCCGCGCCGCCGGTCCAGGTCGAGCATCCCTGCCCCGACCGCGCCCAGCGACGCCCCGGTCGCGAGCCCCTGCACGACCCGGGCCAGCAGCAGCGTGCCGAGTCCGTCGGCCGTGATGAACAGCACCGTCGCCACCGCCTGCACGGCCAGCCCGGCCAGCAGCACCGGCCGCCGCCCGATGTAGTCGGATACCCGGCCGAACGTCAGCAGCCCGGCCAGCACCGCCAGCGCGTACACGCCGAACACCACCGTCGTGGCCAGCGCCGAGAACCCCCACTGCCTGGCGTAGAGCGCGTACATCGGCGTCGGCGCCGCCGACGCGGCCAGGAAAGAGACCACGATCGAGCCCAGCAGCACCAGCGTCACCCCGCGCCGCCGTCGGCTCCCCGCCCCCGCCTCGCCCGCGCGCGCGGTCCCGGCCTCGCCCGCGCGCGCGGTCCCGGTCTCCCAGGCGTCACCGGGGTCCTGCCCGATGGTCACGGCGGCCTCCCTCGTGGCGCTGACCGTGCCCTTCCGGGTCGTCATGGCATCCTCCCTCGTAACCGACAACGCGGCGTTCGTGGCCGCGGGACAGACGACCGCAACAACAGGACAGACCGATCTGTCTATTCCGTGTATCCGTCAATGGCAGGAAAGTTTGGGTATTCGTCATTGCTGCCATTACCGGTCGCGGCCAGACTGGGATGCATGCGCAGTGTGCTGATGGTCCTGTTCGACCAGGTGCAGAGCCTGGACGTGACCGGCCCGCTCGAGGTGTTCACCGGGGCTAACACCTGGCGGGGCAGTCACGGCGACGGGGCGGCCTACGCCATCCGCACCGCGAGCCTCGGCGGCCGCCCGGTGCGGACCTCGAGCGGCCTGCGCGTCACGCCCGACGAGGACCTGCGCGAGGTCCGGATCCACCGCCCGAGCCTGCTCATCGTGCCCGGGGGAGAGGGAGCACGCCGGCCCGACCCCGAACTGACCGGCTGGCTCCGCGCGCACGGCCGCCAGGCCGACCGCCTGGTCTCGGTGTGCACGGGCGCCTTCCTGCTCGCCGGGGCCGGGCTGCTGGACGGGCGGCGGGTGACCACCCACTGGGCCTACTGCGACTCGCTCGCCGCGAGGTACCCGCAGGTCAGCGTGGAGAAGGACCCGATCTTCGTCCGCGAAGGGAACGTCGCCACCTCGGCGGGCGTCACCGCCGGGATCGACCTCGCGCTGGCCCTGGTGGAAGACGACCTCGGCCGGGACGCGGCCCTGGACATCGCCAGGCACCTGGTGGTGTTCCTGCGCCGGCCGGGAAACCAGGCCCAGTTCAGCGCCCAGCTCGCCGGGCAGCTGGCCAACCGGGAGCCGCTCCGCGAGGTGCAGCGGTGGATCGCGGACCACCCGGGCGCGGACCTGTCGGTGGAGACGCTGGCCCGCCAGGCCAGCCTGTCCCCCCGGCAGTTCGCCCGGGCCTTCGCGGCCGAGGTGGGCATGCCGCCGGGCCGCTACGTCGACCGGGTCCGGCTCGAGACGGCCCGGCGCCGCCTGGAGGACACCGCCGACGGGGTGGAGCAGACCGCCCGCTCCTGCGGCTACGGCACGTCCGAGGCGATGCGCCGGGCCTTTACCCGCGCCCTGGGCGTCAGCCCTGGCGAGTACCGCCGCCGGTTCCGTTCGCCTGTCACCAGTAACTGAGGAGAGTCATGCAGATCGCCATCCTGCTCTTCGACCGGTTCACCTGCCTCGACGCCATCGGCCCCTACCAGGTGCTCAGCGGGCTCCCGGCCGCCGAGGTGTCCTTCGTGGCCGAACACCCCGGGCCCGTCAGGGACGAGGAAGGCAGGCTGGTGGTTTCCGCCCAGGCGGGGCTGGCCGACGTGCCGCGCCCGGACATCGTCGTGGTGCCCGGCGGTCCCGGCCAGAACGACCAGATGACCGATGGCCCGGTGCACGAGTGGCTGCGGGCCGCCGACCAGGCGACCACCTGGACCACGTCCGTCTGCACCGGTTCCCTCATCCTGGCCGCGGCTGGCCTGCTGACCGGCCGCCGCGCCACCACGCACTGGCTGGCCCTGGACGAGCTCGGCCGGCTCGGCGCGACCCCCGTCGCCGACCGGGTGGTGTTCGACGGCAAGTACGTGACCGCCGCGGGCGTCTCCTCCGGCATCGACATGGGCCTGGCCCTGGCCGGCCGGATCGCCGGCGACCAGGTGGCCCAGGCCATCCAGCTCATGATCGAGTACGACCCCAAGCCGCCCTACGACGCGGGCTCACCGGACCGCGCCCCGGCCGAGGTAACCGCCCGCCTGCGCGCCCGCAGCCGCTTCCTGATGACCGGCCGCCGCGGCTGACCAGTGCCCCCGGCGCCGCGCCCTGCCGGCCGCGATCATAGGTCGTGTGGTTCACTGAGTCCGTGCGGCGGCGACGGCGTTGGCTCGCGATACTGACGCTGGGTGCCGTGGTTGCCGCTGTCCTGCGCCGTCCTGAGCGAAGCATCAGGGTGCTGGCCCGCCTGGTACCCCTCGATGTCCTCTGCTACGTCGACACGAAGGCCCGCGTGTTCGCGCTTACCTTCGACGACGGCCCTCATCCGGACGTAACGCCGGCGTTGCTGGATGTGCTCGCGCGCCATCGGGCCAAGGCGACCTTCTTCCTGATCGGCGAGAGAGTGTTCGGCAACGAGCCGATCGTGGCCAGGATCGCCGCTGATGGACATGAGCTGGCCAACCACCTGATGCGTGACGAACCGTCGGTGCTGCTGCCAGACCAGGAGTTTCATCGCCAGCTGGATCGGGTGAACTCGCTACTCACGCCATACGCAGACGTCCGCTGGTTCCGGCCAGGCTCGGGCTGGACCCTCGCGCGGTGTCAGTCCCCCCTGGGCTCAGCCACTTGCCGCCGGTCACGAGGCAATCCCATGCCGACGTTCACCATCAGACGATAAGGGAGGACTTTAGGCCATTACCGCCGCCAGCGTCTAGATGAGTGATTCCTGATTCAGGTGAGTGCGGCGTGCCGGGGTGCGGCTCACGGCCTGAATAGCCTCCGGCCGGGTGGCGCGGATCACCCCGTCCGGGCCGCTGATGAGGGCTACATCAGTCCCATCAGCCTCTCCCGCACGCCTTTTCGCTCGCCAGTACGATGATCGTGACTTTTACGGGGTGGATTCGGGCTTGCGGGTGAATTAGGGGTACTATAGTGCACCAAAATCACCCCGAAGCCCCAATCCACCCGGATCTTTCGCCGCTGCCTGCCCCACCGTGCACGTGCGCACCGGGCACCCCCGGCAAAGACCGCCTAAGCCCGCAACCCGATCAGGAATCACTCATCTAGTACCGGAAATACGTCCACCCCGTTCAGTGCTGTTCGCATTATTTGGTGCGGCGCGGGATGGGCTCGAAATTTCGCCTGCCGATGACGACGAGATCGCCCGGTCTCGCATGATATGGGCGGATATCTCGCCGGCCAGGCGGGTGAGCAGTCATGCTGAGACGCCGACGGGACGGATGGCCTAGCGCGCCCAGACGTCGGCGAATACGCCGTCGCGAAGGTCGTAGTCATACCGGTAGATCTCGCGCCCGTCCACGTAGGCGCGCTCCGCACGGCTCATCACGTCCAGCGGATCACCGGACCAGATCACTACGTCCGCGTCCTTGCCCACGGACAGCGAGCCGATCCGGTCGGCGCAGCCGATGATCCTGGCCGGGTGGATCGTCACCGCGCGCAGCGCGGTCACCGGGTCCAGGCCCTCCTTGATCGCCAGGGTGACCTGGTAGATGAGGAAATGAATCGGCACCACCGGGTGGTCGGTGGTGATGGCGATCGTCACGCCGGCGGCCGCCAGCCGGCCCGGGTTGGCCAGCGACCTGTTGCGCAGCTCCACCTTGGACCGGTTGGTGAACAGCGGGCCGATGATGACCGGGATGGACGCGGCGGCGATCTGGTCGGCCAGCAGGTACGCCTCGGTGCCATGGTCGATCACCAGGTCGTAGCCGAACTCCCTGGCCATCCGCATCGCGGTCGCGATGTCGTCGGCGCGGTGGCAGTGCTGCCGCCACGGGATCTCCCGGCGCAGCACCCGGCCCAGCGCCTCGAGCTTGAGGTCCCGCTCAGCCGGCGCGGAGCCGGCCGGGGCCGCGGCCTGCTTGGCCTGATAGTTCTGCGCGGCGACGAACGCGCTGCGGATGACCGCGGCGGTGCCCAGCCTGGTCGACGGGGTCTCGTTCCGCTCGCCGTAGACGCGCTTGGGGTTCTCACCGAGCGCGGACTTCAGCCCGGCAGGCTCGCGCATCACCATCTCGTCCACGGTGCGGCCCCAGCACTTGATCGCGGCCGTCTGCCCGCCGATCGGGTTGGCCGAGCCAGGGTTGACGTTGACCGCGAGCACTCCGCCGCTGATCGCGTCGCGCAGGCCCAGGTCGGCCGGGTTGATCGCGTCGAGCGCGCGGACCTGGGCGGTGACCGGATCGGTCCGCTCGTTGGTGTCCTGGCCCGCCCAGCCCTCGGCCTCCTCGGACACGCCGGCGTGCGCGTGCGCGTCGATGAAGCCGGGCAGCACCCACTTCCCGGCCGCGTCCACGACCTCCGCGTCAGAAGGCACCGCGAATCCCGGACCCTCGACCGCCGCTATCTTCCCGTCCCGCAGCAGGACGGTCCCGCCGTCGATGGGGTCGCCCTCGATCGGCACGACCCGGCCGCCGGTAATCGCGATCGTCTGCGCCACGCCCTGTCTCCGCAACCCGAGCCTCCGCACCCCAGCCAATGTCCGGCTTGTCCCGAAACGATCCTACGGATCCGGTCGGACATCATCGCCCACGGCCCGGGGGGTAACCCGCCCTTGCCGATCCCGTCGATCTCGTCCGGGCTCAGCTCGAGGCCGGCGGCGGCGATGTTCTCCTCGGCGTGCACGGGCGAGCCGGTGCCGGGGATGGGCAGGATCTGCGGGGACATGGCCAGCAGCCAGGCCAGCACGACCTGGTTCTGGGTCACGCCGTGCCGCCGGGCGGTGGCGACCACGGCGGGATTCTTGTCGGATTCCTGCACCGGCGCCCACGGCAAGAACACCAGCTGCTCCTGCTCGCACAGGTCGATCAGCGACTCGGACCTGCGGTCGGCCGCGTTGTACCTGTTCTGCACCGACACGATCGGGACGATCTGCTGCGCCTCGCGCAGCTGGGACTCCGACACGTTGGAGATCCCGACGTGCCGGATCTTGCCCTCATTCTTGAGCTCAGCGATGGTGCCGATCGAGTCGGCCAGCGGCACCGCCGGGTCGGGGCGGTGGAACTGGTACAGCGGTATCTGCTCGAGCCTGAGCCGCCGCAGGCTGCCCTCACAGGCCTCACGGAGGTGTTCCGGTCGCCCGTCGGCCTCCCAGCGGTTGGGGCCCGGCCGGATCAGGCCGCCCTTGGTCGCGATGACCAGGTCGTCCGGGTACGGGTAGAGCGCCTCGGCGATCAGGGTCTCGCTGACCTCGGGGCCGTAGGAGTCGGCGGTGTCGATGAAGTTGACGCCCAGCTCCACCACCCGCCGGAGTGTGGCGATGGCCTGGTCACGGCTGGGCGGGTCGCCCCAGATACCGGGACCGGTGATCCGCATGGCCCCGAACCCCAGCCGGCTGACCGTCAGGTCGCCGCCCACGTCGATGGTCCCGGCCGCCGCGGCGGTTGGCTGCGCGTCCACGCGATACCTCCTCCTCGTCACCGTCAGCCTCTCACGTCCTCCCCTCGTGTGCGGGTGCGGGGGGAAGACGAGGCAGGGGAGAAGGGAGTCCCCGCGTGACGCGGGAGAGGACCAGCAGATGACGCGTCACGCGGGGAGGACTGGAGATTCCCGGGGCCTAGTGCCTCTTCTTGTGATGCTTTTTGTGATGCTTTTTGTGATGCGCCGGCGCGGGCAGCCCGCTGGATACGGTCACGTCGGGCTTGAAATGGGCCGGCAAGGCGGGCTGGTCCGGCTGCTGGAAACCGCTGAGGACCTTGTAGATCCTGACCGATCTCATGTCGGCAGAGTCGGGCTGGGCGTGCTTGCCTTCGCAGAGCAGCGCGATCGTGTATTTCCCCGGTTTTGTCTTCCGGGTGACCTTGATAAGCAGGTTATTGCCCTTGCGCATGGTCACCGGCCGGCGCAGCATGGTCGAGTCGATGACGCGGACATCACCCCGCTGTGAGCATCCCGCGATGACCGCGAGCCTGCCACTGCCCTGGTAGGTCCACTTCGGCACGACGCGCAGCGTGGCGCTCGGGACCTGCAGCGGCTTGGGCCTGGCGGCGGCCGCCGGAGCCGCCGGAGCCGCGGGAGCCGCGCCGGCCGCCGCGGCCGCCAGCCATATCGAGGTGCCTGCCGTCACGGCCGCGATGGCGGCAGCGAAGGTATGCTTCAATTTCCCCCCAGCTGATCAATTCCGGCTGCCATCCAAGGCTGGCACAATGACCGGCCGAAGTCCGGTAAGCGGCACCCGGTAAAGCGTGTCGCGCGATTCAGGCGTTGATTATCGCCCGGGCTTTGGCAAGTTTGACCGCCTTTTTCAACGTTTCTATATCGTAGGCGCCGTAATGCCTTTTGCCGTTGACGAAGAATGTCGGAGTTCCGGACACACTGGACAAGTCGGCGGATTCCAGGTCCTCGCTGACGTGCGCCATCCCCGCGTGCTTGCGCAGGTCGGCAGCGAACCGGCCGGTGTCGAGGCCGAGTGAGTCCGCGTACCCGATCAGGTCGCGCGGGTGCAGCGCGTCCTGGTGGTCCAGGAGCAGGTCGTGCATCTCCCAGAACGCGCCCTGCCGGGCGGCCGCCTCGGCGGCCTCGGCCGCAAGCTGCGCGTTCGGGTGCACATCGGTCAGCGGCAGGTGCCGCCACACGTACCGGATCTCGCCGTAGTCGCGCAGCAGTTCCCGCACGGCCGGCTCGGCCATGCCGCAGTACGGGCACTCGAAGTCGCCGTACTCGACCAGGGTGACCATCGACTCCTCAGGACCGCGGATGTGGTCCCTGTCCGGGTCAACCGGCACCGCCAGGTCGGTGATGACCTCGGCGGTGCCCAGCAGCGCGCGGAACCTGGCCCGCACCGGCAGCCTGTTCACCAGCCGGAAGATGACCCAGGTCAGGCCCGTCGAGGCCACGACGGCGGACAGGATGCCGAGCTTCGCCTCGGCCAGCGTGTCGCCCTTCAGCGCCAGCGAGGCGATCAGCAGGGACACGGTGAAGCCGATTCCGGCGACCGTCCCGGCGCCCGCCACCGCCCCCCAGCCGACCGACGGCCGTGCCCGGCCGTGGCTGAGCTTGGTGACCAGCCACGCGCACCCGGTCGTGCCGAGCGGCTTGCCCACCAGGTACCCGATAATGATGCCGAGCGTGACCGGCGAGGTGTAGGCCCGGGCCAGGAACTCGGTGTTCAGCACGATGCCCGCGTTGGCCAGCGCGAACAAGGGCACGATGACGTAGCTGGTCCAGGGGTGGAAGAGCTGGGCCAGCCGGTCGTTCGGCGAAATGGCGCTGCGGACCACGGAGCGCGCCGACTGGGCCAGTTCGGCGGTGGGCTGCTCGCGGAACAGCCGGAACGCCTCGGAGGCCTGTTCGAGCGATTCCCGTGTCGCCGAGTACGCATAGGTCAGCAGGCCGAAGACCAGGCCGACCACGATCGGGTCCACGCCCGACTTGAGGAACGACACCCAGGCCGCGATCCCGATGAGCAGGTACAGGATCCCGTTCCTGTTGCCGCGCGCCCGCAGCACCAGGACCAGGACGATGAACCCGACCCCCCAGGCCAGCGCCACCATCTCGATGTGATCGCTGTAGAAGATCGCGATGACCACCAGGCCGGCCAGGTCGTCGACGACCGAGAAGGTAAGAAGGTAGGTGCGGACGCGATCCGGCAGCCTGCGCCCGACCAGGGCGAGCGCGCCCAGGGCGAACGCGGTGTCGGTGGACATCGCCATGCCCCAGCCGTGCATGGCGGGACGCCCGGCGTTCGCGATCAGGAAGATGACGATCGGCACGGCCATGCCGCTCAGCCCGACCAGCAGCGGCAGCGTGAGCCTGCTCCGGACCCGCAGTTCGCCGACGTCGAACTCGCGCCGCGCCTCCAGCCCGACGACCAGGAAGAACAGCGCCATCAGCCCGGAGTTCACGAACTCGCGCAGGTCGAGAGACACGTTCCAGCTACCGACGAACACTGACAGCCGGGTTCCCCAGAACCGGTCGTAGGACGAGATGCTCACGTTCGCCCAGATAAGGGCGAGCAGGGTGGCGCCGGCCAGGATCGCGGCGCTGCCGGTCTCGGTGCGCAGGAAGCTGCGCAGCGGCGTCTCCATCCGCCGCACCCAGGCCGTTTTCTGGGAGAACGGCCCCCCGGTTTCCTCGCTGACCTCCGCGTCTTCCGCGGCGGTCTCCTCGGCCGCGGCCGCGGCCATGTCAGCATCAGAGACCTCGATAACGCTAGGCGCCTCTGACGACGATTCGCTCATGCCATCCTCACAGGCGCCCCGCGTCGACGATGCGCCGCAGGAAACGCCGGGTCCGTTCATCCGACGGCTGACTGAACAACCGCGCGGGCGGCCCCTGTTCCACGATCTGCCCGTCGGCCAGGAAACACACCCGGCTGGCGATGTCACGCGCGAAACCCATCTCGTGCGTGGCGATCAGCATCGTCATCCCGCCTTCGGCCAGTTCCCTGATCACGTCGAGCACGTCGGCCACGAGTTCCGGGTCGAGTGCGCTGGTCACCTCGTCGAGCAGCATGAGCCGCGGCCGCATGGCCAGCGCCCGGACGATCGCGACCCGCTGCTGCTGCCCGCCGGACAGCCGGTCCGGGTAGTCTGCCCGCTTTTCCCCCAAGCCGAACCGCTCAAGCAACTCGGCCGCCTGCGCCACCGCCTCGGCGCGGGACAGGCCGAGCACCTTCATCGGTGCCAGCGTCACATTCCGCTCCACGGTCATGTGCGGGAACAGGTTGAACGCCTGGAACACGATGCCGATGTGCCGGCGGACCAGGTTCTCGTCCACTCCGCGCCCAGTGAACGGTCCTGCAATGGGCTGGCCCTCCAGCCAGATCGTCCCCGCGTCGATCCGTTCGAGCAGGTTCACGCAACGCAGCAGTGTCGACTTGCCGGAACCCGAGGCCCCGATCAGGCAGATGACCTCGTGCGGGGCCACGGCCAGGTCCACCCCGCGCAGCACCTCATGAGCACCGAACGACTTCCGCAAGCCCTCGATCCGCAACGCGTCCGCAGCGCCGGCAGGCCCACCGGGGCTGAAACCGTCATCCGTTCGGCCCATTACTGGCCAGCCCCGGCCAGACGGCGTGCCCGGTCACGGGCGATCAGGTGGTCGGTGAAGCGGGCCAGCGGGATAGTCAGCAGCAGGAACAAGATCGCGGCGACCGTGTAGCTGGAGTAATTGAACGTGGTGTCGCTGTAGATCTCGGCCGCCTTGTTGGCCTCGATCGCGCCGAGCAGGCCGACCAGCGCGGTGTCCTTCTGCAGGCTGATGAAGTCGTTGAGCAGCGGCGGGATGATGGTGCGGATGGCCTGCGGCAAGATCACGTACCGCATCGAGGTCCACCCGGACAGGCCGAGCGAGCGGGCCGCCGCGACCTGGCTGCGGTGCACCGAGTTCAGGCCGGCCCGGTACACCTCGGACACGTAAGCCGAGTACGAGAAGACCAGCGCGGCCACGCCGTAGACCGCCGCCGACTGGGCCGAGATGCCCTGGATCTGCAGCGCCGGCACGCCGAACCCGATCGCGAAGATGACCAGGATCAGCGGCACGCCCCGCGCGACGTCCACGTACACGGTGGCGACCACCCGCAGCGGTAGCAGCACCGGACCGGTGGACTGCCGGATGATCGCCACGATCAGCGCCGCGATCAGGATGAGGATCTCGGCCGCGACGAACATCCGGATGTTCAGCCACAGCGCCTCGCCGACCGAGTAGTAGCCGGCCTTCGGGTCGCCGACGAAGGCCTGCCACATGTCGGCCGGGTTGAAGAACGTATGCCTGACCTGGCGGCTGCCCGGCGCTAGCAGGAAGATCGCCAGCAACGCCGCGAGCACCACCACTGTGCTCGTGGTGGACAGGATCAATCCGCGGCGGTCGCCGTCACCCAGGACCCGGGACCGCCGGGCCGACAGGTCGGGAAGCCCCTGCGCCTCCACTTATGGCTTGATGGTCGGGACGCTGGTGTAGATCTTCAGGTACTTCGTCGTCAGCTGGGCCAGCGTGCCGTTGCTCTTCAGCGTGGCCAGCGCCTTGTTCACGCAGGTCACCAGCGGGTTGCCCTTGGCGAACAGCAGGCCGTAGTGCTCGCCGGTGGACGGGAACTGGGCCACCATCACCGAACCGGGGATCTCCGAGGAGGAGATGAACTGGGCGGTCGGCGTGTCGGTGACCAGCGCCGCGATCTGCTTGGTCTGCAGCGCCTGCTTCACGTCGTTCAGCGTCTCGAAGACCTTCGGCGTCTGGGTGGGCTGGATCTGGGCGTTGATGAACTGCAGGCTGGTGGTGCCCACCTGGTCGCCGTAGACGTAGGTCTTCAGGTCGGCCGGGCTGTGCTTGGTCACGATCGGGCTGCTCTTCAGCGCCACCAGCGCCTGCTGGACGTCGTAATAGCTGTCGGAGAAGGTGACCGCCTGCGCCCGCGCCGCGCTGTAGGAGATCTCGTTGATGTCGAAGTCGAACTTCTTCGGCCCCGGCGAGTATGAGCTGTCGAACGGCTCGTAGGCCCAGGTGACCTGCGACGGCTTGAAGCCGAGCTGGGCCGCCACCGCGTAGGCGACCGCGCTCTCGTAGCCCTGGCCGTTGGATGGCTTGTTGTTGACGAACCACGGCGGGTAGACCGGCTTGTCGGTCGCCACGGTGAGCATGCCCTTGGCGTAGAGCTGGCTCTGGATGGCGGAGTTCGAGCAAGACGCGGCGGTCGCGCTGGCGCTGCTGCTCGTCCCCGAGGCAGCACTGCTGCTCGAGCTCTCGCTGGCGCAGCCCGCCAGGCCCGCGCTCGCGGCCAGCATGGCGATCGCGGCCATGGCCGCCACGGTCATTTGTCTCATCCCGGCACTCCTCGTCCGCGCATGCAAGATCAAGAGAACTATTATCCCGAACGGGCGGGCGTGTGCCCCGGCGCCCCGGACAGCCCGGATGAGTAAAGGCGGATCATGACCCGGTTTCTCTACCTGGTGCGCCACGGCGAGGCCAGCCCGCACGACGGCCCGCTCAGCCCGGCCGGGCAGGAGCAGGCGCAGCTGACCGGCCGGCGGCTGAAGGACGTGCCGTTCTCCGCTGTCTATCACGGGCCGCTGCCGCGGGCGGCCCAGACCGCGGAGCTGATCGCCGCCGGCGTGCCCGGCGTCCCGGTCGAGGTGTCCGATCTGGCCGGGGACTACATTCCCTCCGTTCCGGAACCGGATGACCTGCCGCCTAGCTTCGCGGCCTTCCTCGCCGGGTTCTCCGCGGCCGAACGGGCGGACGGGCCGAAGCTGGCCGCGGCCGCGCTGGACCGGTTCGCGCGCCCCGGCGACGGGACGGGCGAGGACTACGAGCTGGTCGTGACGCACAACCTCCTCATCGGGTGGCTCGTCAGCCAGGCGCTGAACGGGCCGCCGTGGCGCTGGCTAGGCCTGAACCAGATGAACTGCGCCGTGACGATCCTCGCCTACCAGCCCGGCCTGCCCGCCACCCTGATCCTCTTCAACGACGCCTCCCACCTGCCCCCCGCCCTCCGCTGGACCGGCTTCCCGCCCACCCTGCGCCCCTAACCCCCGCCCCCCGCCTCCCCCTAACCCCCGCCCCCGGCCCCCCGCCCCCCGGCCCCCCGCCCCCCCGCCCCCCTCGACCGGGTCGATGTGCCGCCGGTCCGGTTCTTACCGACCCGATGTGCCATCGACCCACTGACGGACACCACCAGCAGCCTCACTCCGCACATCTGCCTCAGCAGTCTTGCGTCTCTGGATCCGACGATTAACGTGGACAGAAAGCCGCGCTTTCCGGGGGGTAACGGTCCACGATCCTCGAGCGCGGCGCCGGAGGCGCGGATGGCCCTGATGTTCCTCAACGGAGACGGGATGCGCGGGGGGCGGGCGCACTACACGATCGAGGGCGTGCCGCTGGTGGGGGAGCGGCGCACCGCGCCGCTATACCGGTTCTTCTCGGTCCGCGACGAGTTCCCCGCCCTGTACCCGGCCGCCGGGGGCGGCCAGCCCATTGTCGGCGAGCTGTACGACGTGCCCATGGGCCCGCTGAGCGCGCTGCTGGCCACCGAACCCCCGGAACTCGAGCTCTCCATCGTCGAGCTCGAGGGCGGCGAGCTGTCGTTCGCCATGGTGCTCCGCGAGGCCGAACACGAGCTCGGCACTCACAAGGACATCACCAGCTACGGCGGGTGGCACGCCTACCGCGCCGCCGCGCTCAGCGAGGGTCCGGACAAACGGCGGTCGCCCCTCTAATCCACACCCCGGCCACGTCCGCCGGGGTGGCCAGGGCGAAGATCCTGGCCAGCGCGTCGGAGGTGTCGCGGGCGTGCCGCAGGTTGACCGCCAGCGTGCTCCCGTCGGCCGGGCGCAGCCAGAACCGCGTCGAAGTCCTTGCCGACCGCGAGGTCGCCGACCCGGTCCTCCAGCCCCAACGCCCGGGCGCCTGCCCGGGTCGCCAGGTACAGCAGGTGCGCCGGCGTCAGGCGCAGCCCGGCCGGGCCGAGCAACTGCTGGACGAAGTAGGCCTGCAGCGCCTCCTTGGGCAGGAACAGCCCGGAGCCCGCGCCCACGTCGGAGCCGAGCGCGACACCGATCCCGTGCTGCACGTGCCGGCGCAGCGGGAAAAGACCGCTGCCCAGGGCGCTGTTGCTGGTCGGGCAGTGCGCGACCGACGCGCCGTGCTCGGCCAGCAGGGCGAGCTCGGCGTCGCCGGGGTGGACGTTGTGCGCGAACACGCTGCGCGGAGGTGACCAGGCCGTGCCGGCAGTAGGTGTCCAGGTAGTGCCGCGCCCCGGGGAACAGCCCGGCCACGGTCGCGATCTTCGGCCAGGTTCTCGTTGATGTGCGAGGTGAACCAGACGCCCTTGCCGAGCAGCTGCGCGCAGGCGTCGAGCATCTCGTCCGAGGTCGACAGCGAGAACCGCGGCGTGACCGCGTAGCGCAGCCGGCCGCGGTCGTGCCAGCGCAGGATCAGGTCGGCGCTGTCCGCCAGCGCGGTCTCCGGTGAGTTCAGCAGGTCCGGGCGCAGGCTCCGGTCGGACAGCACCAGGCCGGAGGTGATGTTCAGGCCCCGGCGCCCGGCCGCGGTGAACAACTCGTCCATGGCCGGGGCGAAATGCGAGCCGAACACCAGCGCGCTGGTCGTGCCCGATGCCACCAGGCCGTCGATGAACTCCCCGGCCACCGCGCGCGCGTAGGCCCGGTCGGCCAGCTTGCACTCCTCGGGCAGCGCGTACTGCTCGAGCCAGTCGAGCAGCGGCAGGCCCAGGCCGCCGATCGCCCGGATCTGCGGGAAGTGGACGTGGGTGTCGACGAATCCGGGCAGCAGCAGCCCGCCGTCCAGGCGAGTGACCTCCTCGCCGGGGTGGGCGGCGCGCAGCTCCGCCAGCGAGCCCCGGGCGCGGATCACGCCGTCCCGGACCAGCAGCGCGCCGTCCTCGGCCAGCGCGGCCGCCGGGTCCCCGGCGAACGGGTCGCCGGGCGTGTCGACAACGGTCGCGGCGTAGATCGTCATCGCGGTCGCCGTCAGCGGCGGCGCGGTCACCCAGGGTGGCAGCAGCGCGGCGGCGACCGCGACCGCGATCACGGCCGGGTCCTTGCCGGTGATCCCGGGCTGGCCGATCGGGCAGGTGATCCGGGCGATGGTCTCCGGGGCAGTGGCCGGCTGCCGCAAGCTGAGCCGCAAAGCGCGTCCACTTGGCGGCCGAGCCGATCAGCCCGATGCTGCCCAGCGGCTGCGGCAGCCGCAGGGCCGCGTCGCACAGCGCGTAGTCCTCGGCGTGGTCGTGCGTCATGATCACCACGTGCGCGCCGCGCGGCAGCTGCTCGAGCACCTGCTCGCCGAGCAGCGTGTGGTGGATGCTGACGTCGGCGGTGCCGTCGATCACGTCCGCCAGCCGGACCCGGTCCAGCTGCTCGGGGCGCGAGTCAACCAGCAGCAGCCGGACCGGCAGCCGGGACAGGATGCGGGCCAGCTCGTAGCCGACGTGCCCGAGGCCGAACAGCGCGACGACCGGCCGCACCGGGAGCGGCTCGAGCAGCAGCCGGACCACCCCGCCGCAGCACTGACGGCCATGCTCGTTCCTGGCGTGCGGGTTGAGCCTGGCCTCGTGCATCTGCGGCTCGGCGGCCCCGGACCCGATCATCTCCCTGGCCCGGGCGACCGCGGTCGCCTCCAGGTTGCCGCCGCCGACGCTGCCCCAGGTGCGCTCGCGGCCGACCACCATCTTGGCCCCCGCCTCGCGCGGCGCGTGCCCGCGCACCTCGGCCACGGTCACCAGCACGCCGGGCTCGACCCTCGTCCCTCAGCTGCTGGGCGGCCTTGAGCCAGTCCATCCTCACACCCCCGCGTAGGCCGGCAGCTGGCCGCCCGTCCTGGCGGCAGCGTCTCTGGGCAGCCTCGACGGCCCAGAAGACGGCTTCCGGGGTGGACGGGCAGCCGAGGTCGACGCTCCAGCCCGCGGGCCCGAACGCGGCCACCGCCTGCCGCAGCGCCTCGCGCATGCTGAACGCCTCCATCAGCGGCGGCTCGCCGACCGCCTTGGAGCCGTAGACCACGCCGGATTCGGTGGCCCGCTCGAACAGGTGCACGTTGAACTACCGGCGGCATCTCGGAGAAGCTCGGAATCTTGTAGGTCGACGCGGCCTGAGTGTTGAGCCGCCCGCGGTGCGATCCGTCGGTCTCGTCCCAGAGCAGCTCCTCCAGCGTCAGCCAGCCGACGCCCTGCACGAAGCCGCCCTCGATCTGGCCGACGTCGACCAGCGGGGACAGGCTGTCGCCCACGTCGTGCACGATGTCCGCGCGCCGCAGCCGGTACGCGCCGGTGAACCCGTCCACCTCGACTTCGGCCACGGCGGCGCCGTAGGCGAAGTACTTGAACGGCTCGCCCTGCATCCGCTCGGCGTCCCAGTGCAGCCCTTCGGTGCGGTAGAAGCCGGCCGCCCACAGCTGGACCCGCTGGAAGTAGGCGTCGTGCACCAGGTCGGCCCAGGCGATCCGCTTGTCGTGGAAGCCGATGCCGGTGACCACGCCGTCGGCGAACCGCACGTCGTCCGGGTGCACGCCGAGCTGGCCCGCGGCCACGATGGCCAGCCGCTCGCGGATCTGGTCGCAGGCGTTCTTGACCGCGCCGCCGTTGATGTCCGCGCCGGAGCTGGCCGCGGTGGCCGAGGTGTTCGGCACCTTGTCGGTGCGCGTCGGCGCGAGCCGGACCGTCGTCATCGGCACGCCGAGCGCGGTCGCCGCGACCTGGATCATCTTGGTGTGCAGGCCCTGGCCCATCTCGGTGCCGCCGTGGTTGATCAGCACCGAGCCGTCCTTGTACACGTGCACCAGCGCGCCGGCCTGGTTGAACGCGGTCAGGTTGAACGAGATGCCGAACTTGACCGGGGTGATCGCCAGCCCGCGCTTGGCGTCCGGGTGGGCGGCGTTGAACGCGGCCACCTCGGCCCGGCGGCGGGCGAAGTCGCTGCACTCGATCGCCTGCGACCAGACCGCCTCCAATCGGTCGGCGTGCCGCACCGGCTGGCCGTACGGGGTGGCCTGGCCGGGCGCGTAGAAGTTCCGGTGCCGGAGCTCGTGCGGCTCGACCCCGAGCGCGGGCGCGCAGCGGCCCAGGATGTCCTCGATGACGATCATGCCCTGCGGCCCGCCGAAGCCGCGGAACGCGGTGTTCGACGGCCGGTTGGTCTTGGCCACCCGGCCGGTGACCTCGATGTCGGGGATCCAGTACGCGTTGTCGATGTGGCACAGCGCCCGGGCCAGCACCGGCTCGGACAGGTCCAGGCTCCAGCCGCCGTTGGCGGTCAGCGTGGCGCGCAGCGCGCACAGCCGCTTGTCCGCGTCGAAGCCCACCTCCCAGGTGGCGAAGAACGGGTGCCGCTTGCCGGTCATGGTGATGTCCTGGGTGCGGTTCAGCCGCAGGCTCACCGGGTGCCCGGTGAGGGTGGCGCCGAGCGCGGCCACCGCGGCCAGCCCGTGCGGCTGGAACTCCTTGCCGCCGAAGCCGCCGCCCATCCGCAGGCACTGCACGGTGACCTCGTGCGCGTGCAGGCCGAGCACGTGCGCCACGATGTCCTGGGTCTCGGACGGGTGCTGCGTGCTGGACTGCACGAAGATCTGGCCGTTCTCGTCGACCAGCGCCAGCGCGGCCTGGGTCTCCAGGTAGAAGTGCTCCTGGCCGCCGATCTCGAGCTCGCCGCTGAACCGGTACGCGGCCCGCTCGAGTCCGGCGGCCGCGTCGCCGCGGCTGACCGTGCGCTGGTGGCCCTGGTAGCTCCCGGCCTCGATGGCGTCGTGCACGCTGACCAGCGCGGGCAGCGGCTCGTAGTCGACCTCGACCCTGGTCGCGCCCTGCCGGGCCGCCTCCAGCGTCTCGCCGAGCACCCAGCAGACCGCGTGCCCGTAGAACATGACCTCGGTGGGGAACAGCGGCTCGTCGTGCTTCTCGCCGGCGTCGTTGAGGCCGGGCACGTCCTGCGCGGTCAGCACCCGGACCACGCCGGGCACGTCGTAGGCGGCCGCGGTGCGCAGGCCGGTGACCCGGGCGTGCGCGTGCGGGGCCTGGACCGGCCAGGCGTGCAGCGTGCCGAGCGTGCGCCCGACCAGGTCCTGGGTGTACAGCGCGGCGCCGGTGACGTGCAGGTCCGCGCTCTCGTGGGAGACCGCCAGGCCCACCACGGGCCGGTCGGGGCGGTCGGCCAGCGATCCGTATCCCTTACTCATGGCTGGCCCCTTCCGTCGGCCCTGCTTGTTGAGTCTGGGCAAAGAACTTCAGCAGCGAGTTGCGCAGCATCGCGATCCGGTAGGCCTGGCTGGCGCGGTGGTCGCTCATCGGCGTGCCGGCCCCGGCCATCTCCTCCGCGGCCGCCGCGACCACCTCGCGCGTCCACGGCCTGCCCGCCAGCGCCTGCTCGGCCGCCAGCGCCCGGATCGGCGTGGCGGCCACCCCGCCCAGCCCGATAATGATGGATTCGACCGAACGGTCCGGGCCTAGCCGCAGCGCATAGGCGACCGCCACGCCGGAGATGTCGTCGAACCGGCGCTTGGCGATCTTGTGGAACGCGGTGACCGGGGCGACCGGCAGCGGGACGCGGATCGTCTTGATCAGCTCGTCCGGGCGCTTGACGCTCTGCCGGTAGCCGGTGAAGTACTCGGCCAGCCGGACCTCGCGCTCGCCCTGGCTGGAGGCCAGCACCAGGGCGGCGTCCAGCGCGAGCAGCGCGGGCGGGGTGTCGCCGATCGGCGAGGCCGTGCCGAGGTTGCCGCCGAGCGTGGCCCCGTTGCGGATCAGCCGCGACGCGAACTGCGGGAACAACTGGTCCAGCAGCGGCACGCTGAAACCCTGATCCGCCCAGCCGGGTCTCGATCTCGGACAGGCTCAGCGCGGCGCCGATGTCGATGCTGTCCCGGCCCACGGTGAGCTCGCGCAGCTCGGCGATCCGGTCGATGCCGACGCTCAGCGCGGCCCTGGTGTGCCTGATGTTCAGCTCGACGCCCCAGTCGGTGGACCCCGCCACCAGCTGGGCGTCCGGCTCGGCGGCCAGCAGTTCCAATGCCTCGGCCAGGTCGGCCGGGCGGACGTAGCGGCCCTGGGTGTTCGAGCTCGTGGTGGCGGCCGGGGCCGGCGCGGGTGCGGCCAGCCGGGCCAGGAACGGGTCGTCCGCCGCGGGCTGGCCCAGGGCGTAGGCCGCGTCCCTGATCGGCCGGTAGCCGGTGCAGCGGCACAGGTTGCCGCTGAGCGCGTGCAGGTCGAAGCCGTTCGGTCCGTGCTCCTCGTCGGCGCTCGCGTCGTCCCCGGCCGGGCGCTCGCCGTTGGCGGTGGCGTGGCTACCCGACCCGTTCGGACCATGACCAGGCGCGCCGGTGACCGGCGGTCGGCGACCCGGCCGGTAGTACTCGGCCGCCATCGAGCAGATGAAGCCGGGCGTGCAGTAGCCGCACTGCGAGCCGCCCCGGTCGGCCATCTCGCGCTGGACCGGGTGCAGGCTCCCCGGCCCGTAGAGCTGGCCCAGGCCCTCCGCCGTCACGACCTCCTGCTGGTCGAACGCCGCGGCCGGCACCAGGCACGCGTTGATCGCGACCCAGCGGGTCCGGTCCGGCCCGTCGTCGCGGGCTACCAGCACCGCGCACGCGCCGCACTCGCCCTCGGCGCAGCCTTCCTTACAGCCGGTCAGCCCGCTGCCTCGCAGCCACTCCAGCAGCGTGACGTGACCGCCGACCTCGCCGAGCTCGCGAGTTCGGCCGTTGACCACTAGTCGGGGCTCCACCGCACACGCTCCTGCCTCCGCCGCCGTCACCCTGCCGCTACCCCAGGAGCGGTCCGGTAGAACGCGTCGGCGCGTCCTCTTGCTTACCTTCTGACCATAGCTCTTGACAATCTAAATATCCAGACAGGAATGAAAACTTTTTTCCGTATCATGGATAAGTGCGCTAGTCTCTGGCGCCGCGCCGGAGCATGTGCCGCCGCGGCCGGGGAAGCTCAGAAACCCGGCACGGCCTGCCAGGCGCGACCGGGGTCCGGCGCGTCGTCGCGGGTCACGGTGCCTTCGATCAGCCCGTACGGGCGGTCCGCCGCGTAGTACACCTGGTTGTCGTTGGGCAGGCCGAACGGGCTCAGGTCGACCAGGAAGTGGTGCTTGTTCGGCATCGACATGCGGATCTCGGCCACCTCGGGGTGGGCCTCGAGCACCTGCTCGCCCATGTAGTACAGGGTCTGCTGCAGCGCCAGGCTGTGCTTGACCGCGAACGACTCCATCAGGATCCGGCGCACGTCGGCGTAGCTCTTGGCCCAGTCCACGTCGGTGCTCGCGTAGCGCCAGCGCGCGGTGACCGCGGTGGCCAGGATGCGGTCATTGGTCTCGGCCAGCGAGGTGTACCTGTCCCGCGGGAAGCCCCAGAACTCGGAGCCGGTCGACTTCAGCACGACCAAATCGGTCAGCCCCGAGACGACCCATGCCGGCTGACCGTCGATAGTGACGACGGTGGTCCTGGTGCCGCCGCCAGCGCGGGAGAACGCGTGCCCGTGGTCGGCGCCGTCCACCGGGATCCGGTCCCAGCCGTACTCCTCGATGGTGATCTTCGCGCCGGTCACCCACTCGAAGTCGTCCACGAAGTGCCTGCCCAGCCGGAGCCCGAACTCCTCGATCTCGCCCACCCCGTACTGCTGGGCGAAAGCGTAGACGGTGTTCTTCTGCGTGTCGGTGGCGAC
This sequence comes from uncultured Actinomycetota bacterium, assembly GCA_963753225.1. Lineage (GTDB taxonomy): Bacteria > Actinomycetota > Actinomycetes > Streptosporangiales > Streptosporangiaceae > Palsa-504. The sequence continues at coordinate 435,089 of CAVWBQ010000049.1, forward strand.
GACCTTGGCGTTGTCGCCGGTCAGGTGGGCGTCGGCGAAGTCGCCGCGCAGCGCGGAGGACACATTCAGGTCCTTGATCTGGTGCCGGTCACCGTCGCGGGTGATGTGCACCAGGCGGACCTCCGCCTTGCCGTACTGGTTGTCGCCGAAGGTGATGGCCATGATTAGCTCCCGCGATGGATCTCGGATTACGAAAATAAGTTGTCGATATGTGGATAACTAGAGCCGGAACAGGGCCCGGGCTTCCGGCGGCAGGCCGTCCAGCACGTCCAGCCCGGCCCGCGCCCCCGCCCGCCGGGCCGCCCCCGCCCGCCGGGCCGCCCCCGCCCGCCGGGCCGCCTCGGCCGGCGGCAGGCCGGCCGCCTCCAGCAGGCCGGCCAGCTGCGACTCGGGCAGCAGGCGGAGGAACCGTTCGGCCAGGGTGGTCGCGCGCCTGCGCCGTGGGCCTGCCGAGCACCCTCAGCCTCGCCATCCCGCCGTCTGGGTAGATGTCCAGCCTGACCTGCCCGGTCACCGGGGCGCCCGCCACCGCGAAGCGGTGCCGGGTGTCCGGCTGCAGCGCAGTGCGCGGCAGCAGGTCTCTGCCATCTGGACCGGGGCCGTCGCCGCTGAGCGTCGCCCAGCCGGGGGCGTTGCCGACGAAGTGCGAGGTGTCGAGCTCGACCACCTCGACGGATCCGGCGCAGGCCAGCCCCACCGCCACCCAGTCGTTCGCCTGGTCGCGCCGCCTGGAGGTCTCCCAGCCGTCGCCCATCACCCGGGCCTGGCCGGGCAGCAGCAGGTTGGCGGGGGAGGAGTAGAACATGTTGCTGCAGCCGGTGACGACGGCGCCGTTCTCCAGCGCGGCCAGGTCGATGGTGGCCGGCAGCAGCCGGGGGTCGGGCACCGGCTCGCCGTAGACCCGGAGCCTGGCCACCCCGCCGTCGGGGAACATGGTGAGCCGAACGTGCGTGGCCCGCAGCCCCGGCTCAACCTCGAACTCGTTCCTGGCGTCGCCGGCCACCGCGCTGCGCGGCACCAGCGTGGTCCATCCAGCCTCGGCCAGTTCGGCGGGGGAGGGGTAGCCCTCCGCCCCGCACGCCTCTACGGACACCTCGGGCGGGTAGTTGCCGGTGAAGTAGGACGTGTCGACCACGACCCGGCGCACCACGCCGCCGCAGCCCAGCCGCACGATCGCGGCGTCTCCCTGTCCATCACCGGCGGGATCTCGCCGGCGGCGCGTCTCCCAGCCGTCCATGATCTGGCCCTTGTGGCCGAAAGTGTGCGGCCGGAACACCGGTTCCTCCGGCTTGATCAGGTTCTCCCGCTCGGCGAACAGCTCGTCGTTGGCGTAGATCACGCTGCCGCCGAGCGCCCGGCCGGCCAGGTCAGGCCACGCCTGCTTGTCTTCGGTGGTCATGCCGGTCACCGTCCTGCCTCATCGCCTGGTACCTGGTTCATGCCCGGGTCCCCGCTTTCGTCACTGCCTCGGCTAGCCGGTCCCTGGCGATCATCTGGCCGGCGCGGCGGAGCAGCCCGGCCGCTTCGGCGCGGCACCGCTCCAGGTCGGGCTCGAGGTCGCTCAGCGGGTAGACCGCGACGATCCCGGTCCCGGCCAGTTCGGCCGCAGTCAGCGTGCTGCGCCCGGCCACCGCGACGACCGGGATGCCGCGCCGGGCGGCCGCCCGCGCCACCCCCACCGGGGTCTTGCCCGCCAGGCTCTGCTCGTCGAGCGAGCCCTCGCCGGTGATGACGAGGTCGGCGCCGTCCAGCGCGGTCTCGAAGCCTGCCAGGTCGAGCACGAGCTCGATGCCCGGCCGCCTGGTCGCGCCGAGCACGGCCAGGGCGGCGAAGCCCACGCCGCCGGCCGCGCCGGCCGCGGGCGCCTGAGACCAGTCCTTGCCGACGGCCGCGGCCACCAAGGCCGCCCAGTGGCGCAGCCCGGCCGCCAGCTCGCAGACCTCGGCGGCCGAGGCGCCCTTCTGCGGCCCGTACACCTCGGCCGCGCCGTCCGGCCCGGTCAGCGGGTTGTCCACGTCGGCCGCGAGGGTCAGCTCCGCGGTCCGTGAGGCCGGGTGGAGTGCCGGGTGCAGGCCGGCCAGGTCGAGCGTAGCCACGTCGCGCAGGGCTCCTCCTCCCAGGGCGGGCCCGCCAGGGCGGACCGGCTCGCCGTGGGCGTCGAGCACCCGTGCGCCGAGCGCCTGCAGCAGGCCGGCGCCGCCGTCGGTGCTGGCGCTGCCGCCGGCGCCGAGGACGATCCGGCGCGCGCCCGCCTCCAGCGCGGCCCGCAGCACCTCGCCCGCGCCGGAGCTGGACGCGGTGAGCGGCGCTGGCCGCCCGCCGGGCAGCCGGGCCAGGCCGCACACGCCGGCCAGCTCGACCACCGCGACCTCGGCGCGCCGCGCGTAGCCGGCCCGCACCGGGTCGCCGGCCGGCCCGGCCGCCGTCACCGGCACCCGCTCGAACCCGGCCGCGACGGCCGCGTCCACTGTCCCCTCGCCGCCGTCGGCGACGGGGACCGTGACCAGCTCGGCGTCGGGGCGTGCAGCTCGCAGCCCATCGGCGATCGCTGCCGCCACCGCGGTGGCGGGCAGCGACCCCTTGAACTTGTCCGGCGCGACGACGATCTTCATCGTTAGTCCAGTCCCATCGTCAGTCCAGCATCGCCACGACCGCGGTCGGCGCGTCCTCGCGCCGCTCGGCCAGGTCCTCGAACTCCACCACGTTGTCGAGCTCCGTCCCCATCGAGATGTTGGTGACCCGCTCCAGGATGACCTCGACCACTACCGGCACCCGGTACTCGGCCATCAGCTTCTTGGCCTCCTCGAGGGCGGGACCGATCTCGCCAGGTTCGGTCACCCGCAGTGCCTTGCAGCCGAGCCCCTCGGCCACCTTGACGTGGTCGACGCCGTAGCCGCCGACCTCGGGCGCGTTGACGTTGTCGAAGGCCAGCTGCACGCAGTAATCCATGTCGAAGCCGCGCTGCGACTGCCTGATCAGGCCCAGGTAGGCGTTGTTCACCAGCACGTGGATGTACGGCAGGTTGAACTGCGCGCCCACCGCCAGCTCCTCGATCATGAACTGGAAGTCGTAGTCGCCGGACAGCGCCACCACCGGCGTGTCCGGGTCCGCGACGCAGACGCCGAGCGCGGCCGGCGTAGTCCAGCCCAGCGGGCCCGCCTGACCCGCGTTGATCCAGTGCCGCGGCCGGTAGACGTGCAGGAACTGCGCCGCCGCGATCTGCGACAGGCCGATCGTGCTGACGTACCGCGTCTCCGGGCCGAACGCCCGGTTCATCTCCTCGTACACCCGCTGCGGCTTGATCGGCACGTTGTCGAAGTGGGTGCGCCGCTGCATGGTGGCGCGGCGCTCGCGGCATTCCTGCGCCCAGGCGGTGCGGTCGGCGAGCCGCCCGGCGCTCTTGCGCTCGAGTGCCACCTCGACGAACAGCCGCAGCGCCGCCCCGGCGTCGGAGACGATCCCGTAGTCGGGGGCGAAGACCCGCCCGATCTGGGTCGGCTCGATGTCGACGTGCACGAACTTCCGGCCCGCGGTATAGGTGGCCAGCCCGCCGGTGTGCCGGTTCGCCCACCTGTTGCCGATGCCGAGCACGAAGTCCGAGGCCAGCACCGTGGCGTTGCCGTACCGGTGTGCGGTCTGCAGGCCGGCCATGCCGGCCATCAGCCGGTGGTCGTCGGGCAGCGCGCCCCAGCCCATCAGCGTCGGCACCACCGGGGTGCCGGTCAGCTCGGCGAACTCGGTGAGCAGGTCCGCGGCGTCGGCGTTGATGATCCCGCCGCCGGCCACGATGATCGGCCGCTCGGCCTCGGCCAGCATGTCCAGCGCCTTTTCGACCTGGGCCCGGGTGGCGGCCGGCTTGTACGCCGGCAGCGGCTGGTAGGTGTCGGGGTCGAAGTCGATCTCGGCCAGCTGCACGTCGAACGGCAGGTCGATCAGCACCGGGCCGGGGCGCCCCGACCGCATCAGGTGGAACGCCTGCTGGAACGCCCCGGGCACCTGGGCCGGCTCGAGCACCGTCATCGCCATCTTGGTCAGCGGGCCGGCGATGGCGGCGATGTCCACCGCCTGGAAGTCCTCCTTGTGCAGCCTGGCCACCGGGGCCTGGCCGGTGATGCACAGGATCGGGATCGAGTCGGCACTCGCCGAGTACAGGCCCGTGATCATGTCGGTGCCGGCCTGGCCCGAGGTGCCGACGCACACGCCGATGTTGCCCGCGCGGGCCCGGGTGTAGCCCTCGGCCATGTGCGAGGCGCCCTCGACGTGCCGGGCCAGCGTGTGCGCGATCCCGCCGTCCCTGCGCATCGCGGCGTAGAACGGGTTGATGGCCGCGCCGGGCAGCCCGAACGCGTTGGTGACCCCCTCCCGGCGCAAGATCGCGACCGCGGCGTCCGCGGCAGTAATCCGTGGCATGGTTCTCTACTCCTGTCGTTCTTGTCGGCCGGAAAGCTGGCTGACCAGCTTGAGCAGTGCCGAATGGTCCAGCCCGCCGTCTCCGGTCGCCTTCAGCGACGCGACCAGCTGAGCGACGGCGGCGCCGAGCGGGATCACCACGCCGGCCTCGCGGGCGGCGGCGGTGACGATGCCCATGTCCTTGTCGTGCAGCGCGATCCGGAAGCCGGGCTTGAAGTCGCGGGCGAGCATCGCGGCGCCCTTGCGCTGTATCACGGTGCTGCCGGCCAGCCCGCCGCCCAGCACCCGCAGCGCCGCTTCTGTGTCGACGCCGTAGGCCTCGAGGAACACGATCGCCTCGGCCAGCAGCTCCAGGTGGCCGGCCACCATGAGCTGGTTCGCGGCCTTGACCGTCTGGCCCGAGCCCGCGGGCCCGACGTGCACGACGGTCTTGCCCACCGCGTCGAATACCGGTGCCGCGGCCGCGAAGTCCCCGGCGGCGCCGCCGACCATGATCGAGAGCACGCCCTCGATCGCGCCGGCCTCGCCGCCGGACACCGGCGCGTCCAGCATCCGGAACCCGCGCTCGGCGCCCTCGACTGCCAGCGCGGCCGCCACGTCCGGCCGGATGCTGGAGAAGTCGATGATCAGCGCCCTTGACGGCGCGTTCTCGAAGACGCCGCCCTCGCCGGCCAGGACCTGAAGGACGTCGGGAGAGTCGGGGACCATGGTGGCCACCACGTCGGCCTCACGCACTGCCTCGGCGATGTCCCTGGCGCCGCGGCCGCCCGCCGCGACGAGCTCCTCGGTCTTGGCCGGGCTGCGGTTGTACCCGGTGACCTCGAATCCGGCCTTGACCAGGTTGGCGGCCATCGGCCCGCCCATGATGCCCAGCCCGATGAACCCGATCCGCTTGCTCATGACTGCTCCTTCGTCCGTCCGCCGCGCCGCTCCCTGGGCAGCCAGGCCAGGCTCGCCTCGGTCGTCCCGGTGGGCTTGTACTCCAGGCTTACCCAGCCCCGGTAGCCGCGGTCGGCCAGGGCGGCCAGGTACCGGTCCAGGTCGAGCTGGCCGCTGCCCGGCTCGCCGCGCCCGGGCGCGTCCGCGATCTGCACGTGCGCGACGTACTCGGCGTACCCGGCGATCGCGGCGTCGATGTCGTCGCCGTTGCTGGCCAGGTGGTACAGGTCACACAGGAAGCCGACATTGCCGGCGCCCGCGGCGCGGGCCCGCCGGACCACGCCCACCGCGTCGGCGGCGGTGCGCAGCGGATAGGGCTTCGGCCCGCTCACCGGCTCGATCAGCACCGTGCCGCCGAAGGAGGCCACCGCCTTCGCCGCCAGCCCGATGCTCTCTGCCGCCAGCTCGTCCTGGGCCGCCGGGTCCGCGGCGTCGACGCGGTTCCCGTACAGCGCGTTGAACCCGCGCACGCCGAGCCGCTCGCCGATGCCGGCCACCACGTCGATGTTGTCGCGGAACTCCGCGCTGCGCCCGGGAATCGACAGCACGCCGCAATCCGGGCCGGCCAGGTCGCCGGCGAAGAAGTTCAGGCCGGCCAGCGCCACGCCGGCCTCCTCGATCGCCGTGGTGAACGCGTCCACCTCACGATCGGAGGGCACCGGCACGGCGAACGGCCACCAGAACTCGACCGCCCCGAACCCCGCGGCGCGGGCCGCGGCCGGGCGGCGGAGCAGCGTCTCCTCGGTGAACAGCAGCGAGCAGTTAGCCAGGTAAGGAAGCAAGTGATCTGTCATGTTTTCCGTATCCTGAAATTTATTTTCCGTTTCTTGGATTAAGACTAGACCTCCGGCCGACGGCCCGTCAACCGCCGCCGGTGTCGTTTCGCCGGGCGTCACAAGTAGTGTCGGCCCGGGAAGGGCAGAACGGCCATAGGCCAGCCCCGGCCCGGGGGACTTCGCGCCGCCGCCCATGGGAACTTCTGTTATACGAATTACGTTTTCTGTATCATGGAAGACGTGAACGATTCGACCCAGGACGCCGGGCTCCCGCCGGCTGGTCACGCTTCCGCTGGTTCCAACGGCACCGGCCGCGCCGCAGCCGGAGCGGCGGGCGGCGTGCAATCCATCGAGCGGGCCTTCGACCTGCTCGAGATGCTGGCCGACTCCGGCGGCGCACTCGGCCTCTCCGAGCTCTCCACCGTCTCCGGCCTCCCGCTGCCCACCGTGCACCGGCTGATGCGCACCCTGGTCAACCGAGGCTACGTCCGCCAGGAGGAATCCCGGCGGTACACGCTGGGCTCGCGCCTGATCCGGCTGGGCGAGATCTCCAGCCAGATGCTCGGCACCTGGCTGCGCCCGTTCCTGGCCCAGCTGGTCCGCCTCACCGGCGAGACGGCCAACCTGGCCATGCTCGACGGCGACGAGGTCGTCTACATCGCCCAGGTCCCGAGCCCGCATTCGATGCGGATGTTCACCGAACCTGGCCGCCGGGTCCAGCCGCACTGCACCGCGGTCGGCAAGGCCCTGCTCGCCGAGCTTCCGCCCGCGGATGCGCGCGCGCTGCTCGAGCGGGACGGCATGCCCGCCTACACGCCCGCCACGATCACCGACCCGGACCTGCTGATCGCTCACCTGGAGGTGATCCGCAAGCAGGGGTACGCCGTCGACGAGGGCGAGCAGGAGATCGGCGTGCGCTGCTTCGCGGTGGCGGTCCCGGACGCGCCGGGCTCGCTGGCCATCTCCACCTCCGGCCCGCAGACCCGGATGACCGACGACGCCGCGGCTCGCATCGTGCCCGCGCTCAAGCGCACCGCCCGCGAGATCTCCGAGACCATCGCCGCCGAAGGCGCAGGCTGAGCGGTAGCTCATCACCCGCGCCTCCCGGCCGCCGGTCCCTGGCGTCAGAACTGCATATCTCCGCCGCTGGCTGCGTGGCCGGGGACGCTCACCTTGTCGCCGCCACGGACTCCGTCGTCGGGGACGTCCACCGCGACCGCGCCCTCGCGCACCGCGACCTCCACCGCGGACTCGGTGCCCTGGCGCCGCCACGACCAGTGGTTGAACACCAGGTTCAGGGTGAACACCACGACCACCGTGGAGGTGATGCTGGACCCGAAGATGACCTGGAAGTTGCTGGGGAAATGCTCGTAGAAGGTCGGCGCCACGGCCGGGAGCAGGCCCGCCGCCAGCGACACCGCCACGATCAGCAGGTTGTTGTTGCCTTCGAAATGCACCTTGTGCAGGGTCTGGATGCCGACCGCCGTGACCATCGCGAACATCACGGTCGCGGCGCCGCCGATGACCGGTCCCGGCACGCTGGCGACCACCTGGCCAATCTTCGGCAGTAGCCCGAGCAGGATCAGCATGGTGCCGCAGGAGGTGACGACCCACCGGCTGCGCACCCGGGTCAGCCCGACCAGGCCGACGTTCTCCGCGAAGGCGGTGTCGGGGAAGGAGTTCAGGAATCCGGCCAGCACCGCCGACAGGGCATCGGTGGCCAGGCCGCGGGCCAGGTCGTTCTGGGTCAGCTTCTTGTCGACCATCTCGGAGACGGCCAGCATGTCGGCGGTTGACTCGGTGTAGGTCACCAGCATGACGATGCACATCGAGATGATCGCCGCCGCCTCGAACTTCGGGTGACCGAACCGGAAGAACCCGCTGAACCCGACCCAGTTGGCGGAGTGCACGCTGGAGAAGTCCAGCAGGCCCATCGGCCAGGCCACCAGCGTGCCGATCGCGATGGAGAGCAGCACGGCGATCTGGCTGATGAAGCCGCGGAAACACCGGGTGATCACCACGATGAGCAGCATGACCAGGCCGGCCAGCGCGATGTGGGAGACCTGCCCGTAGTCCTTGGCCGCCGGGTTGTCCCCGGCGATGAGGCTGACGTCGGCGCCGATCAGCGACAGGCCGATGACGCAGATGACGGTGCCCGCCACCAGTGGCGGGAAGAACCGGATCATCATGGAGAAGGGCTTGGCGATAAGCAGGCCGAACGCCCCGGAGCAGAGCATCGCCCCGTACACCGCGGGCAGCCCGTACTGCTGCGCGATGATGATCATCGGGCTGAGCACGGTGAACGTGGCGCCGGCCACCACCGGCAACCGCACCCCGAAGATCTTGCCGATGCCGACGCTCTGGATCACCGTCGCGACGCCGGACACGAACAGGTCGGCGCTGACCAGCAGGCCGATCGTGGATATCGGCAGCCTCAGTGCCCCGCCGACGATGAGCGGAACCGCCACGGCGCCCGCGTACATGATGAACAGGTGCTGGAGCCCCAGCACGAACAGCCGGGGGGCGGGCAGCACCTCGTCCACGGGATGAACCGCCGGCCGTTCCCCTGCGTCGGGCGGCACGGATTCGGGTGCGTTGGTCAGTGACATCACAGCTCCACTCGGGCTATCGGCCGGTTGCGCGGTCCGCAGCGGCTCCCTACAATTTCCGTATCGTGAAATATTATTTCCGAATACCAGATAAGTTAACTCGGGCCCACTCCCCGGTCAACCCCTGTCCTACGGTTTTTCGCACGCCGTGCTTCGGCTCCGCCCTCGTCCGCCCATCGATGCCGTCCGGCGCGATCGCGCGATCGCGATCGCGCGATCCGCCTTCTCGAGGCTCTTGCCGGTGGCCGTACGACCGGCCTAGACTGAACGTTCAGTCAAGACTGGGAGCCTCCGACGTGACCACCCACGTGACCACCGACACCAAGCTCACCGACACCAAGCTCAACCAGATCATCGCGGAGCAGGAGGAGATCTTCGTCCGCCGCCAGCCCAAGTCCAAGCTCCTGGCCGAGCAGGCCAAGCAGCACCTCGCCGGCGGCGTCACCTCGAGCTGGCAGATCACCGCGCCGCAGCCGGTCTGGCTGAGCCACGGCCGCGGCTCCAGGGTCTGGGACGTCGACGGGAACGAGTACGTCGACCTGCACGGCGGCTACGGCGCCGCCCTGGCCGGTCACGCCCACCCGGCCATCGCGGAGGCGGTAGCAAGCCAGGTGAGAAACGGCACCCACTTCGCCCAGCCGACCCCGGACGCGATCACGGTGGCACAAGAGCTCGCCCGCCGGTTCGGCCTCCCCAGCTGGCGTTTCGCCAACTCCGGCACCGAAGCCACCATGGACGCCGTGCACCTGATGCGTTCGGTCACCGGCCGGGACCTGATCATCAAGATCGAGGGCTGCTACCACGGCCACCACGACTCCGTGCAGGTCTCCGTGGCCCCGGACGAAGAAGACGCGGGCCCGCAGCACAAGCCCGCCAGCGCCCCCTCGTCCTCCGGCATCCCGAAAGCCATCACCGACCTCACGCTGATCGCCGCGTTCAACGACCTGGATAGCGTGGCCCGCCTGCTGGACGAGCACGAGGGCCAGATCGCGGGCATGATCCTGGAGCCGGTCATGATGAACGCCGGGATCATCAAGCCCGAGCCCGGCTATCTCGCCGGCCTCAAACAGCTCCTCCACGATCACGACGCGCTGCTCACCTTCGACGAGGTCAAGACCGGCCTGACCGTAGGCCCGGGCGGGGTCACGAAAACCGAGAACGTCCAGCCCGACCTGATCACCCTGGCCAAGTCGCTGGGCGGCGGGGTATCCGTGGCCGCCATCGGCGGCACCGAGCAGACCATGGAGCACGTGGCCAGCGGCGGCTACGAGATGGTCGGCACCTTCAACGGGAACCCGCTGGCCATGGCCGCGACCAGGGCCATGCTGACCGAGGTGGCCACGCCGGAGGCCTACGAGCGGATCGAGCACCTCGGCCAGCGCGCCGCCGACGGCATCCAGCAGGCCATAGACGACAACGACCTGATCGCGCACGTGGTCACCGCGGGCGCCAAGGGCTGCGTCGTATTCGCCGCCGGCAAAGTCACCAGCTACCGCGGCTTCCTCGGCGTAGACGACAGGTACAGCCACGCGCACTGGCTCTACCAGCACAACGGCGGGGTTTTCCTGCCGCCTTGGGGCAAGATCGAGCAGTGGCTGATCTCGGTGCAGCACAATGAGGCGGATATCGACCGCCTGATCGAGAACTTCGCTGTCTTCGCCCGTGCCGCCGGACCAGGAACCTGGGGTTAAGTCAATGGCGTACCCGCGGGAACGTGTGGATGCTCGCGTCGGCCGTCGATGCGTGAACCGTTACATGCCAGGTCTTGCGCACCGTGCCCGAGCGAGGCGAGAGTACCTGTATTGACGGAATGTTCAGTCAGGAATGACTGCCGGCCGCCGCGAACGCCGCGAACGCCGCGAAAGAGGTGATCCGGGATGCATCCACGAGAAGGCTGGACCGAAGATAGACGAGCCGGCGGGCTATCCCGTCGCGGCTTCCTCAAGCAGGGCGCGGCCGCCGGGCTGCTGGCCGCCGGCGCGGGCTCGCTTCTGCCAGGCTGCAGTTCAGGCACCACCGCCACGTCCGGCACGCACGCAACCGGCGGGATCCCGCTTCCCCGGCCGAACAACCCCGTGACCTGGCCCTTGTCCAAGGACAACCTGGCGATCAAGAGCGGGCTTGCTCCCGAGCAGAACGCCACGCTGCGGCTGTTCAACTGGGTCGCCTATATCAACCCCGACTGCCTCAAAGCCTTCGGCAAGAAGTACAACTGCAAGGTCGAGGTGACCACGTTCCAGAACATGGACGCCGCCCTGGCCAAACTGCGCAGCGGGCAGCTCAACTTCGACGTGTTCTTCCCGACCGTCGACGTCATGGCGCAACTGGTGTACGGGAAGCTGATCCAGCCGCTCAACCACAGCTACATCCCGAACATCGCGCAGGCGTGGCCTGATTTCAGCAACCCGTTCTACGACGGCAAGTGGCAGTACACGGTGCCCTACACGATCTACACGACCGGCATCGCCTGGCGTAAGGACCACGTCGACGAGAACCCGTACACGATGGCGAATCCGTGGGCGATGCCCTGGCAGGCCAAGTACAAGAACCGGGTCGCGATACTCGACGACGCGCGGGAGTCGATCAGCCTCGGGCTGATGAAGAACGGCAACTTCAATCTCAACACCACGAACCCGAACCAGATCAACACGGCCGGGAAGTCCCTCCAGGACTTGGCCCACCTGACCAACGTGCACATCGACAACAACGACTACACCCTTATCCCGAGCGGCCAGATCTGGATCCATCACGCATGGTCAGGTGACATCGCCGCGGCGCAGTACTACATGCCGAAGGGGGTTAACGTCGACGTCGTCGGCTACTGGTTCCCGCCCGACGGCCGCGGCCCGGTCGCCAACGACACGATCACGGTGCTCAAAGGCGCGCCCAACCCGGTGCTGGCCCACCTGTTCCTCGACTACATGCTCGACTTCAACAACGTGATGACGAACATCAGCTTCAACGGCTACATGCAGCCCATCAACGGCGTCACCCCGCAGCGCCTGGTCAAGGAGCAGATCCTGCCACCCAGCCTGACGTCCACCGCGGTGCTGCCCTCCTACTTCAGGCGCGGGGTCATGCAGCTGCAGATCCCGGTGGCGACGAACGCGTTGTGGGAGCAGGCGTGGCTCCAGGCCAAGAGCACGTAGGCCCCGGTCCGGCGAAACCGGCGAAACCGGCAGAAGGAGCCGCGCCGGCTGTTCTGGGCGGCGCTCGCCGCTCCGGGCATCATCTGGCTCGCGGTGCTGTTCATCATGCCCTTCTACGCGATACTCGCCATCGCGGGCGGGCAGGTGGACCTCTTCGGGGTCCCGTTCCCGGTGTGGAACCCGCTGCACTGGAGCTCGGCCAACTATTCCGCGGCATGGCACGACGTGACCGGCGCGTCGTCCTTCGTCGGCCCGATCATCGGTAGGACGCTGGTCTACGTGGCCCTGGCCTCGTTCATCTCGCTGCTGATCGCCTATCCGGCCGCGTACTTCGTGGCCAGGTTCGCCGGCCGGCGCAAGGGCCTGTTCCTGGTCCTGCTCATCGCGCCGTTCTGGATCAGCTACATGATGCGCATGCTCGCCTGGATCGACCTGCTGCAGACCAACGGATACGTGAACAAGGCACTGAGCTTCCTGCACCTGATCGGCCAGCCGGTCAACTGGCTGGGCGGGCTGGGCTTCACGGTCGTGCTCGGCCTGGTCTACGGCTACATCCCCTACCTGATCCTGGTGCTCTACGCGGGCCTGGACCGGATCGACCCGGCGCTGATCAAGGCCGGCCGCGATCTTGGCCTGGGCCGGGTGCGCACCTTCGTCCACGTCACCCTTCCGCTGTCCAGGCAGGCGATCCTGACCGGGATGCTGATTACGGTGCTCCCCATGCTCGGTGACTACTTCACCAACCAGTTGCTGTCCGGTACCGCCGGAACCACGATGTTCGGCAACGTGATCAATGATCAGCTGAGCTCTTCGGGAGGAGCGCTTCAGGGGGAGGGCGCGGTCTTCTCGCTGCTGTTCCTGCTCGTGCTGATCGCCCCCATGATCTATTACGTCGTGGCGACCAATCGCTCGTCGCGGAGCACGGCATGACAACGGCCGCGAAGACTCCGGCAGGGGCCGGGCAGGCCGCCGGCGCCGTCACGGGCCGCACGGTGCTCGGCAGGCTGAGGCCGCGCCGCAATCCGTGGCGGCATCCGGTGTTCCTCGAGGGATTCACCTGGCTGTACCTGATCTGGTCGCTGGTGCCCGTCGCGCTCGCGGTGCTGTTCTCGTTCAACAACGGAAGGTCGCAGAGCGTTTGGCAGGGCTTCTCGTGGCGCTGGTACTTCGCCGATCCGGTGAACTCGGTCCTGCACGACCCGAACCTGCACGCCGCCGTCGTCCAGACCATCCGGTTGTCGGTCTACGTCACCCTGATTACCGTGCCGCTCGGCGTCGCGTTCGCGCTCGGGATCAACCGGTGGCGCGGCAAAACCGCCTCGAGCGCCAACTTCCTGATGATCTTGTCCTTCGTCATTCCCGAGCTGATCTTCGGCGTCGCGATGTTCTTCGTGTTCACCAAGCTCTTCACCGGGGTCGGCCTGGGTACGCTTGCGGAAGTCCTGGCCCTGGTCACCTGGAACGTCAGCTGGCCGGCCCTGATCGTGCAGGCCAGGCTGGTGACGATGGGCAGGCAGTACGAGGAGGCGGCGGCCGACCTTGGCGCCGCGCCGTGGCAGGTCGCATACCGGGTGCTGTGGCCCTTGCTGAGGCCGGCCATCTTCGCCAGCGCGGTCCTGGTCTTCTCCGGCGTCATCGACGACTTCGTGCTCGTCGACTTGCTGAGTTCCAATTCCGGCAACACGCCGATGTCGGTGTACATCTACTCGCAGCAGCGCGGCGGCAACGGCGGCCCCGCGCTGAACGCGCTCGGTACGATCATGCTGGTCATGACGTTCATCATCGCGATCATCGGCTACATCGGCTACCGGTTCCTGACCCGAGGCGAGCGAGGCGGCCGGGTCGACGCCCTCACCACGATCGTCGGCGGCGAAGGCTGACCCGCCGGCCGTCTCATTTTTATCCCGAACGGACCTGGCGCGTGCCCCAGCATTGGCTGAGGAGTCCACCGGAGGGAGGCGCGTGCTCGAGGACCTTGAGGTCGACGACGCCGGCTCGCCCGCGATCGGCCTGGTGCCGCCCGGCGTCTCGTGGCAGCAGGTGCGGGACCACATCAAGATCGCGCACCACCATCTGCTAGTGCCCCCGGCCGACGGTGCCGGCTACACCGGCGCCTACTGGACCGGCACCGAGATGGCCGTGGTCGAAGACCTTGGCCCGGACCAGGAAGAAGCCATCGACGAGTTCCGCGCCTTCCTGCAAGAGCACGGCGAGACCTAGATGAGTGATTCTTGATTCAGGTGAGTGCGGCGTGCCGGGGTGCGGCTCACTCGCCTGAATAGCCTCCGGCGGGCCGCGCGGATCACCCCGTCCGGGCCGCTGATGAGGGCTACATCAGTCCCGTCAGCCTCTCCCGCACGCCTTTTCGCTCGCCAGTACGATAATCGTGACTTTTACGGGGTGGATTCGGGCTTGCGGGTGAATTAGGGGTACTATAGTGCACCAAAATCACCCGGGAGCCCCAATCCACCCGGATCTTCCGCCGCTGCCTGCCCCACCGTGCACGTGCGCACCGGGCACCCCCGGCAAAGACCGCCTAAGCCCGCAACCCGATCAGGAATCACTCATCTAGGCCCGTGCGCAATGACAGCGGGCCCGGTCGGCGTTACCATCAGCCTCCTGAACGGGCCGACCGGGCCGCGGAGCCGCTGGGACGCTTCGCCGCCTGGGCCGGGGGCCACCGGCCAGCCGTTGGCACGGGCCGTGCTGCACCGATGCCGGGCGCTCACCCAGGACGGTGACCCGGAGGCCCACTACCGCGAGGCGCTGCGGCAGCACGAGGTCAGCGGCCGTCCGTTCGAGCACGCCCGCACCGCGCTGGCGTACGGCGAGTGGCTTCGCCGCGGCGGGAGGGGCACGGACGCCCGCGCGCACCTGCGAACCGCGCTCGCGATCTTCGACCGGACCAGGGCCGCGCCCTGGGCCGAACGGGCCCGGGCCGAGTTGCGCGCGGCGGGGGCCCGCGGCCGCCGGGGCGCCGCCGCCGGACCGGCTGAGCCTGCTCACACCGCAGGAACTCCAGGTCGTTCGGCTGGCCGCCTCCGGCGCGACCAACCGGGACATCGCCGCCCAGCTGTTCATCAGCCCCCGGACGGTTAGCCACCACCTGTACCGCGCGTTCCCCAAGCTCGGCGTGACCAACCGGACCGCGCTGGCCCGACTCGACCTCATCGGCCCGGACGATCTGCCGTCGTGGCCGTCCGTCAGTCATCTGTCCGATACCAGGCCCAGGCGTCCCGCGCTAGATTGGCAAGTCATGACCGACCGGGCCCCCGCCGTGACCGGCAAACCGCTCCGCTGGCTGCGGCTGGACGGCCTCGTGCTGCTCGCCGCGACGCTGATCCTGTTCGCAGCGACGCACCAGCCGTGGTGGCTGGTCCCCGCGGTGATCCTGCTGCCCGACCTGTTCATGCTCGGCTACCTGCGCGGCACCCGGGTCGGCGCGGCCGTGTACAACCTCGGGCACTCCTACCTGCTGCCAGCGGCCATGTCGCTGGTCGGAGCCGTCGGCCACCACCCGCTGACCCTCGCACTGGGGCTGCTCTGGCTGGCGCATATCGGCATGGACCGGCTGGCCCGCTACGGCCTGAAGTACGACCTGAGCTTCCAGCACACCCACCTCGGCGGCCCTTCCTCTAAGGAAACTGGAGACGCTCGCTTACCCTCGGACCGTGGGGCCGGATCATCCGCTGCTCGGCCCGGCGGTGCTGGCGGCGATCGAGCGCGCCGCGACGGCGCACCGGGGGCGCCGCTGGGCCGTCCAGGGATTTACCAGCCTGGACGACCGGGCCTCGCACCCCTGCGGCATCCTGCACCGCGGCGGGAGCGGTGGTGATCGACCCCGCCCCGTACTACGGTCACCCCGAGGCCGACCTGGCCCTGGTCGACTACTTCCGGCCGGTACCGGCCGACGTGTTCGACGCCTACCGGGACATCGCCCCCGTCGACCGGGGTTTCGCCGAACGGCGGGAACTATGGCGGCTACACGCCTACCTGGCCGTCGTCGCCGTCGACGGGCCCGGCCTCTTCGGCCGCCGATACCTCGACCGTCTCGCCGCCGCGGTCCGGTCCTACCGCTAGCGGTCCCTCCGGACCGTGCACGATCTCCTGGACCCGTTCGGGGGAGATGTCGTCCGGCCCGCCGGGCAGCCCGGCCGCGACGCCGTTGATCACATCCCAGACCCGGCGGTCCGCCCAGTAACCGGAGTGGCCCGTGGACGCGGGCGGCGGCTGCCCGTACACGTAGTAGCAGTGCGCCGGGTCGGGGAACCCGGTGTCCACCGGGTCGCCGCCCACCGCGGACAAGCCGGGCGCCACCGATCCGCCGATGGGGTCGGTCGGGTAGAAGAAATTCCGCCAGTCGTTGACCCTCGCGGCCTGGCCCGGGGCCAGCGGCTCCAGCAGAGCGCGGTCGAAGTAAGCCGGGAAGGCCCAGCCGTAGAGCTTGCAGACCGGAGAGCCGAACGTGATCAGGGCCGGATGGTCACCCTCGGGACGGCACGCGGTCTGGGCCAGCGCCGCGACCGCGAGTACCGTTCCCTGGCTGTGCGCGACCAGCATGACCCGGCCGTCGTTGTCGTGCAGCCACCACATCCGGCGCTGCAGGTCGGGCACGGCCCGTTCGGCGTAGCACGGCGGGCACAGCGGATGGTAGGACCGGGGCCAGAACGTGCCGACGTCCCACAAGACCCCGATCGTGCGCCGCTTGGCGGGGTCACTCCACGCCGCGTACAGGAACGCCGCCAGCGCGGGCAGCACCAGGCCGGCCAGGGCGATGCCGACCTTCTGGACGAGCGGCGGCGCCTGGAGACCCAGTTGCCACACGCACACGGCCATGACCAGCTGCCCGACGATGATGACCCACAGCAGCCAGATGGCGTCGTGCGGCGCGCGCGCGAGGAACTGCACCCGGGCGATCTGCCGCTGCCACTTCCCGCCAGCGCCCTGGTCCTTGGTCGTATCCCCGGTTGGCGGGAACGGAGGCAGCCCGGACCAGTACCAGGCGTTCAGCGAAGTCTCGGACAAGCTGGTCCTGAACTCTGCGGCCTGCGCTTCGTACTCGCCGGCCATCTGTGCTGGCAGCCTGGCCGCCCGCAGCCAGCGGACGGCCTCGACCGCCCCGAACGCTCCGGCAGCTAGCACCACCGCCCAGACCAGCAGCGGCACCCCGGATGTGATCACGGCGAGAGGTAGATCTGGCCCGGCTTGGCGGACAGGGCCTTGGCCGCGTCGCTGGTCACCGGGCCCACCAGGTGCGCCACCCAGATTTCCGTGCCGAGCAGCAGGATGTTCAGCGAGCCGAACCCCAGCATCAAGGTGACCCAGGCCCCGCCGGCCATCGTTCCGCCCCTGCCACGCAGGCCGAGCAGCACCGATACCAGCGCGATAGCCACCGCCACCGCGATGGCCAGCACGGTCCATCCGGTCACGCCAGCCATCCCCGGCAGGTCCGCCGCCCGGACGGAAGGCTTGCCCGGCTGCAGCCACGCGAACCAACCCGAGCAGATCAGCCCGGCACTCGCCGGGACCAGCAGGAATACCACCAAGCCGCGGAGCTTGTCGGCGAATGCTCCCATGGCGGGCTCGGCGCCGGGCGTGCTCATGGACGCCGTGTCGAGGGCATCCAGGCAGACGTAGGCCACCGCGAGGGCGATCGTGGCCGTACCGAGGGCTATCCCCGTCCATCCCAGGACGCTGACCTGCGGTGATCCGCTGGTCAGCGCCCTGGTCGTGACACTCAGCATGATCGCCAGGAACCCGCCGACCACGGCGACGTGCAGCCAGGTGAGCACGCGGACCGTGCCCTCGCCGTCCCAGAATTCCTGGTCGGCCAGTCCCTGGGCGAGCGTGTCCGCCGCGGCCTTCCTGGGCCTGCCCTTCCGGCCGTCCTGCACCCGGTACGGCGGCCGCACCGCCTCGTAGCGCCATGACCGGCTGGCCAGCCCGACCAGTGCCAGCACGAACAGCACCACCACCAGCACCCCGATGGTGACCTCGCGGGCCGCGTGCCCGGCGACGAAATGCCAGTTCAGCGGGGCGAGCCACCATTGATTGAGGGCCAGGCCGGCCCGCGACGTCTGGTAGGCGTTGACGTCCGCGCTGATCATCACGGCGATCAGGGCCGCGTTCACCGTCAGCGCCAGTGCGCACAACCCGGCGGCCAGCCGGTGCAGCCGGAACCGCCAGGCCGAATTGCGGGTGCTGGCCGAGCACATCCAGCCCGCCAGGTTGGCGAACAGGAACGGCAGCAGCGCCAGCCACAGCACCCGGACCTTGCTCCGCGAGGTCAGGCCGCCCCACGAATAGACCTCCACGTGCCGGTCCACGTCCCGGCGCGCGTCCCGATCCTGCTGGGTGGCCGTGTGGTCCGAGGTCCGGTAGAAACCCGCGATGGCGTCGCCCATCACCTGCTCGGGCGCCAGGTCGCCGAGGGTCGCGTCGGGCTGTGACCCGCCCACCCCGTGCACCCGGAGTTCGGTCACGCCGCCGGAGCCTGCGTCGGCCGCGAGCTGTACGCTCGGCAATGCCACGGAATGCCGTGGAAGAGGCATATCGGACCTCCGTCCCGAGGGCCGTCACGTTCATCAGGTATCCAAACGGAGGGCCGTGGCCGGCGGCCTGATACATGCTGGTGAGTAGCGGCTGCTAGCCGCACGGATCGATGAGGATCTTCGTGCCCGCCCCGGTGCTGATCTTCCCGGCCAGCGCGTCGGCCGCGTCTTCCAGGCCGGCCGTCACCGCGGCGATGCGCGACGGGTCCACCCGCCCGTCGGCGTAGTGCTCGATCGCCGGTCCGAGCCCGGCCGACGCGCCCAGGATGCCCACCGCGGTCAGGTCGCCGAGGACCAGGTCCCGGCTGTCGACCGGGCTCGGCACGCCCGCGATGCCGATGTAGACCACGCGTCCGGTCGGCTCGGCCCGGGCCAGCGCGGCCGCGGGCATCCGGTGATCGTCGGTGCAGTCGACGACCGCGTCGTAGCTCCCCGGCGGCGGGTCGTCGGCCGTCCAGTAGCCGGAGGCGCCGAAGCCCGCGGCCAGTTCCGCCCGGTCCCTGGCCAGCGCCCAGATGTGCACCTCGGCCCCCATCGCGCTAGCGAACGCCGTGGTCAGCAGCCCGATGGTGCCCGGCCCGCAGACCAGGATCCGCTTCCCGGGACCGGCCTGGGCGGCCGAGGCGGCCCGCCAGCCGTTGCCGCCCGGCTCGACCAGGGCCCCGGCCCGGTCGTCGATGGTGCCGGGCAGCCGGTACAGGCTGGACGCGCGGACCAGCACCTTTTCCGCCAGCGCGCCCGGCCAGTGCACGATGCCGACCTCGCGGCGGTCCGCGCAGACGTGCCCGCGCCCGGCCGCGCACCGCGGGCAGCGCCCGCAGCCGAGCATGGTGTCCCCGGTCACCCGGGCGCCCAGCCAGCCGGGATCAACGTCCTCGCCGAGCGCGGACACCATGCCGCACCACTCGTGGCCCGGGCGGATCGGGAAGCCGATCTTGCCCTGGGCGAAGTAGGCCAGCCGCCCGGTGAACAGCTCGACATCGGTCCCGCAGATCCCGGCCCGGCGGACGTCGACGACCACCTGCCCCGCCCCAGGCACCGGGACCTCGACGTCCTCGACCCGCGCCGACCCGGCCCCGGTGATCACAAGTGCGCGCATGTACCAAGGTTCCCACCACGCGCGCCCGGACCGGCCCGGGCCGGGCGGTTCTAGCTCGTGACCAGGTGCTCGTCCTCGGCCAGCGGAACCTCGCCAGCCGCCCCGGCCAGCACGCGCAGCGCGTCCGGCGGCAGGTACACGTGCACCGGGGTGCCCTGGGCCAGATCTGGCCGCTGGCCGTCGTTCTGCATCAAGGCCTGCAGCGGAACGCCCGGCGCAAGCCGCAGCAGGACCTCGGTGGCGGAGCCGAGGAACACCACGCGCTCCACCATGGCGGGCACCCGGTTCTCGCCAGCCGAACCATGCTCCTCGATCCGCACTCGCTCCGGCCTGATCACCGCGTGCGCGCTACCCGGCGCCGCCTCGCACCGGTGCGAGGTCAGCGTGAAGTCCCCGACCCTCAGCGCGCCCGCCGAGACCACCTCGACCTCCATCAGGTTGGCCGCGCCGAGGAAGTCGGCCACATAGTTGTCTGCGGGCTCCTCATAGACCCTACGTGGGGTGCCGATCTGCACGATCCGGCCCGCGTTCATCACGGCCAGCCGGTCGGACATGGTCAGCGCCTCTTCCTGGTCGTGGGTGACGTAGAGGAAGGTGATGCCGACGCGTTCCTGCAGCGCCTTCAGCTCTATCTTGAGCGAGCGCCGCAGTTTCGCGTCGAGCGCGCCGAGCGGCTCGTCGAGCAGCAGTACGGCCGGGTTGAGCACGAGCGCGCGGGCCAGCGCGACCCGCTGCTGCTGCCCGCCGGATAGCTGGCCCGGCCTCCGCTTGGCGAACGACGTCATATCGACCAGGTCGAGAGCCTCGTCCACCCGGCGCTTAAGCTCGGCCTTGTCCACTTTCTGGTGCCGGAGCCCGAACGCCACGTTGTCGAAGACGTCGAGGAACGGGAACAGCGCGTAGCTCTGGAACACCGTGTTGACGTTGCGCCGGTGCGGCGGCACGTCGGACACGTCGACGCCGTCGAGCAGGATCCGCCCGGAGGTCGGCTGCTCGAACCCGGCGACCAGCCGCAAGGTGGTGGTCTTGCCGCAGCCTGACGGGCCCAGCAGGGAGAAGAACTCGCCGCTGGTCACGGTCAGGTCGATGTTGTCGACAGCGATCTCGCTGAACCTCTTGGTCAGCCCGGACAGCTCGATACTTCCTCCTGCCACGGCACCACCCCTTCGTCCTCCAGCTACGAACCGCGTTTGCGTGCCCGCCTGCCCGCGGGCGCGGGCTCCCAGTCAAATCCGAGCTGCCCGGCCGCGAACCGCATCGCAAGATCGTACGTGCGTTGCGGCGGCACCGCCCGGTCATCGAGTGCGATTTGTACCGCTAGCCCGTCGAGCAGGGCGCACAGCGTGATCGTGAAATCGTCCGCGTCCACGGGCGCGAACTCGCCGGCCTCCTGGCCGGCCAGCACGATGGAGCCGATGGCCTCCCGCCACCGCTCGTCGGACTTCTCCCGCACCGCGGCCACCCCCGGGTTCCGCGGCGACAGCGCCCACAGGTCCAGCCAGAGCAGCCAGTAGCTGTGCGGTTCGGGGTCGGTGCCGGGCAGGCAGTTCATCCCGATAAGCTCGGCCAGCCTCCCGGCCGCGGTCGGGATCTTCTCCATCCGCAGCAGGTACTCGGCGTACCAGGTGTCCTCGGAGTACCTTATGGCCTCGGTCAGCAGCTGGTCGCGGGTCTTGAAGTAGTAGATGACCAGAGCCGGGCTCGTGCCGGTGCGCTCGGCCACGTCGGCGATCCTGGTGTCGGCGTAGCCGCGCTCCACGATGACCTCCAGCGCTGCCCGCAGCATCTGCTCGCGCCGTTGCTCGGAGGCCTCCCGCTGGCCAGCGTCCCGTGAGCCGGAACCCCCGCGCGAGCCCCCCGCACGCTGCTTCATCCGATCCTCGCTCCAGCCTGCTCAGTTGTTCCCGCTCATTGTGACCGACCCGCGTCGCTGGTCTTGTGGGTAATCGTAGCAGCTTCTAGACTGAATGTTCAGTCAATCTTTCGGAGGCCGGATTCATGGCAGCGAAGGCAACCCAGGCGGCAAAGGCGATGGCGGGAAAGGCGGTAAAGACAGCGCAGGCAGCCAAGGCGGCACAGGCGGCCCGGGCGGCCAGGACATCCGGGGCGTCCGGGGCATCTAGCCCCGCGGACTACGACGCGATCATCATCGGAGGCGGGCACAACGGCCTGGTCGCCGCGGCGTATCTGGCCCGTTCGGGCGCGCGCACGCTGGTGCTCGAGGCGCGGCCGAAGACCGGCGGGGCCGCGACCACCGAAGCTCCCTGGCCGGACGCCCCGGACTTCAAGGTCACCCGGCTGTCCTACGTGATGTCGCTGCTCCCCCCGACCATCATCAACGACCTGCGGCTGGAGCGGCACGGCTACAAGATCTACCCGATGGGCCCGTACTACCAGGCCTTCCCCGAGGGCGGCTCGATCAAGCTCTACGCCGACGACGCCAAGCGCAACCACAACGAGGTCTCCCGCTGGTCGAAGAAGGACGCCGACGCCATGCCGCGCTGGGACGCCTGGCTGGCCGGCCTGGCCGAGGTGCTCGGCCCGCTGCTGCTCACCGTGCCGCCGAACATCGGCTCGCGCAAGCCCCGCGACCTCAGTGAGACCCTCAGGCTGGCCTGGCGCCACCGCGGCCTGAACGTCCGCACCATCGCCGACGTGACCCGGCTGATGACGATGTCGATCGCCGACCTGCTCGATGACTGGTTCGAGTCGCCGCAGGTCAAGGGCGCGCTCGCGGTCAACGGCGTGATCGGGACCTGGGCCGGCCCCTTCGAGCCCGGCACCGCCTACGTGATGGCGCACCACTCCATCGGCGACGTGGGCGACGGCCACCTGGGCAACTGGGGGTTCCAGGAGGGCGGCATGGGCGCGGTCGCCGACGCGATCGCGAACGCCGCCCGCGAGAACGGCGCCGAGATCCGCACCGGCGCCAAGGTCAGCCAGCTCCTGCTCAGGAACGGCCGGGCGAGCGGCGTGGTCCTGGAGAACGGCCAGCAGCTCACGGCCAAGGTCGTGGTGACCTCGCTGCATCCGCGCACCGCGTTCCTCGACCACGTGGGCCGGGCCAACCTGCCCGACAACTTCGTCACCGACATCGAGCACTGGAAGACCCGCAGCGGTGTCGTAAAGATCAACCTGGCGCTGGCCGAACTCCCCGATTTCACCGCCGACCCCGGCACGAACCTGCAGGAACACCACACGGGTTCGGTCGAGATGGCGCCCACCATGCCGTACATCGAGCGCGCCTTCACCGATGCCCGTGAGGGCCGCCCCGCGGTGCGGCCGTTCAGCGACGGCGTCATCCCGACCGCGTTCGACAAGACGCTGGTCCCTGAGGGTTACCACATGATGTCGCTGTTCACCCAGTGGGTGCCGTCCGACTGGAACGAGGAGCCCCATGCCGACGAACTCCAGGCCTACGCCGACCGGATGATCGACTGCTACAACGAGGTCGCGCCGAACTTCAAGAGCTCGATCATCCACTCCGACATCGTGGGCCCGTATCAGATGGAGCACGAGTACGGCCTGATCGGCGGCAACATCTTCCACGGCGAGCTGTCCCTGGAGCAGCTGTTCCACATGCGGCCCGCACCCGGGTTCGCCGACTACCGCACCCCGGTGCCCGGTCTGTACTACGCCAGCTCGGCCACCCATGCCGGCGGCGGCGTCTGCGGCATCCCCGGCATGCAGGCGGCCAGGGCCGCGATCGCCGACCGCCGCGCCCAGCACTCCAGGGGCCGCCGCAGGTGACCGCGCCCACCAAGATAAGCACGGCCCAGGCAAGCACCGCGCTCACCGCGATGCTCGAGGCCCGGAGCGTGGCGCTGGTCGGCGCCAGCGCCCGCCCGGGCAGCCTCGGCGCGCGCATGATCGCGGAGGTGGCCAGGAGCCCGTCGCGCCCCCGTACCTACCTGGTCAACCCGCGCTACGCCGACATCGACGGCGTGCCCTGCCTGCCGGATCTGGCCGCGCTGCCCGAGCCGGTGGACCTGGCCCTGCTCGCGGTGCCTGACCATGCGCTGGAGCAGCAACTGTCCGCCGCGGCGCGAAGCCAGGCCCGTTCGGCCGTTATCTTCGGCAACGCCTTCGACCCCCGTGGCCGCACGGGGCTACGGTCCCGGCTGGCCGCGATCGCCGGCCAGGCCGGCCTGGCCCTGTGCGGCGCGGGGTGCATGGGCTTCGTGAACGTGGCCCGCGGCCTGCGGGCCATCGGCTACCTCGAGCCCGACCCGCTCCCGGCCGGGCCGGTCGCGCTGGTCACCCACTCGGGTTCGGTGTTCTCGGCGCTCCTGCGGACCCGCCGCGGCTTCGGCTTCAGCCTGGCCGTCTCGTCCGGCCAGGAACTCGTCACCACCGCGGCGGACTACGCCAGGTACGCGCTCGAGCTCGCCGAGACCAGGGTGCTCGCCCTGGTCATTGAGGCGATCAGGGACGCGCCCGGGCTGCGCGCGGTGCTGGCGGACGCGCTGTCCGCGGACGTGCCGGTGGTGCTGCTCAGCGTGGGCGCGTCAAAGGCCGGCCAGGCGCTGGTCTCGGCCCACTCCGGCGCGCTGGCCGCGGCCGACGGCGCGTGGGAGGCGCTGGCCGGCGCCTACGGCCTGCACCGCGTCCGCGACCTGGCCGAGCTGGGCGACACCCTCGAACTCTTCGCTGTTGGCCAGCACGGGGCCGGCCGCCGCGCCGGCACCGGCACCGGCATCGCCACCGTGCACGACTCCGGCCTGGAACGCGCGCACACCGCCGACCTGGCCGCCGAGCTCGGCGTGCCGTTCGCCCCCCTCACCCCGTCGGCGCGCGCCCGGCTGGCTGCGGTGCTCGACCCCGGACTGGACCCGGTCAACCCGCTCGACGTGTGGGGGAACGGCCGCGACACCGAGCCGCTGTTCGCCGAGTGCCTGTCCGCGCTGGCCGACGACCCGGCCGTGGCGGCGGTCGCGCTGGCCGTCGACCTGGTGCCCGAGTTCGACGGCGACGAGTCCTACCCGCGGGCGGCGCTCACCGCGGCCGCGGGCACGGCCAAGCCGGTCGCGGTGCTGGCGGGGCTGCCGTCCGCCATCGACCAGGCCGCCGCGGCCCGGCTGCGCGCCGCCGGGGTCCCGGTCCTCGAGGGCACCCGCACCGGCCTGCTCGCGCTGCGCCACCTGCTCGACCACACCGCCCGCCCGCAGCCACCGCCCGCCTGGCCACCCTCACGTGCCCCTCGTAAAGACCCGCTCCCGGCCGGCGGCCCCGAACTGTTCGCCCTGCTGCGCGACTACGGCATCCCGGTGGCGCGCATCCGGGCCGCCGCCACCAGAACGCAGGTCCTGGCGGCCGCGGACGAGATCGGCTATCCCGTCGTGGTCAAGACCGGCGAGCCGGGCATCGCGCACAAGTCCGACGTCGGCGGGGTCCGGCTCGGCCTGCCCGGCCCGGCCAAGGCCGGCGCCGCCTACGACGACCTGGCCGCCCGCCTGGGCCCGCGGGTCGTGGTGTGCGAGACCGCGCCGCCAGGAACCGAACTGGCCCTGGGGGTCGTCCGGGATCCCGCGCTCGGTCCCCTCCTGGTGATCAGCGCCGGCGGCGTTCTCGTCGAGATTTTGGCCGAACGGGCTGTGCTCCTCGCCCCGGTCACCCGTCAAGCAGGCCTGGCCGCGCTGGCCCGGCTCCGGATCGCCCCGGTGCTGGCCGGGAGCCGCGGCCAGCCCGCCGCCGACCTCGGCGCGATCGCCGACGCGATCACCGGCCTGTCCCGCCTGGCCTGCGACCTGGGCGACGCCCTCGAAGCCCTGGACATCAACCCGCTCATCTGCGCCCCTTCCGGGGCCCTAGCCGTCGACGCCCTCCTGATCCCCCGCGCCCCTTAACCCACCCCGGCCCCCGCCCCGCCCCGCACCCCCGCCCCGCCCCGCCCCGCACCCCCGCCCCTTTCATGATCGTGGGCAGTTTCCGGTGCTATTTGCCCCGAACTGCCCGCGATCATGGTTCGGCACCGGTGAAGCCCACCCCGTGCCGCCTCGGGCACCGCTACGATCACTGCGAACAAAGCGGGTGGCGGGAAAGGCGGGGCGTCCATGGGCCTGATGGAACCGAAGAGACACGCGCGGCGCAGGACGCTGCTGGCACCGGCCGTGGCGCTGGCCGTCCTGGCCGGGCCGCTGGCGGGCTGCGGGTCCTCCGGGTCGGCCGGCTCGGCTGGTACGGCCGCCTCGTCCAGCCCGGCCGGCGCCGACGGCACCACGTCGGCGGACGCCGTTCTCGTTCGTCAGCATCGTCGAGCCCTTCGACCCCGGCCACCCGGCCAGGACCGAGTCCGCCCCGGCCAGCTGCGGCAGCCAGTCCACCGAGATCGAGATCGAGCGGTGTTACCAGACCCAGACCGAGAACGTGGACGCACAGATCGACGTCGCGCAGTCCGCCGCGTACTCCAGCGCCTCGCCGGCCGACCGGAAGACGATCCTGACCCAGGACAGCGCGTGGCTGGCCGCGCGGGCGCCGGTGTGCGCCGCCGCGTTCAACACCGGCGGCACGATCGACGGGATCAGCGTCGCGGCCTGCCTGCTCGACGAGAGCAACGCCCGGCTCGCCGCGGTCAAGGGGATCACCGCGCCGGAAGCCAGGCTGAAGGGCACCGACAGCAACGACCCGAACCAGCTGTCCTGGTACACCACGCCCGAGGGTTCCCGCATCGCCGAGATCAACACCCAGGGCGACCAGACCGGAGGGGCCGTCGTCGCCTGGGTCATCGTGGGCGGGGCCGACGGGTTCGTGGTCAACCCCAGGCAGTTCTACTTCCAGGACGGGTCGTTCACCGATCCTGGCGTGCCCGAGCCGTCGACCCCCGCCTACTACCGCGTCCCGACCGGCAAGAAGTTCGAGTTCGACATCGACTACTCCAAGCTGGCCAAGGACCCGAACGCCAGCAAGGGCGGCGCGGGCTACCTCTACGCGCCTGGTACCCCGGCCGCCGTCTGGGCCTAGGGCCGCCCTCTCGCCTAGCGCTAGAGCCGGTAGCCGTCTCGCCGCTCGATTAGCCGCCGGGCGTTGCGCATCGCCAGCGCGATCACCGTCTCCATCGGGTTGATGCCGATCGGCCCGGGGAAGAGACTGGCGTCGGCCACGATCAGCCCGGGCACGCCGTGGAACTCACCGAAGCTGCCGGTCACGCCGCGCCGGGGGTCCTCGCTCATCCGCGCGGTGCCCATCAGGTGGATCGAGAACAGCTGGAGGGACCGCTTGGGCACCGGCCGGGCGAGCAGGCGGCGCAGCTCGTCCGGGCCGCGGACGACCGGGGCGCCGTCGAACGGGAGCAGCACCCGCCGGGCGCCCGCCGCGAACAGCGCCTCGGCGGTCAGCTCGACACCGCGCGCCACCCGCCCGGCGTCGTGGTCGGTGAGCTGGTAGAAGACCTGCGGCCCGAGGCCGGGAACGGGCCGGATCCGGCCGGTCCCCGTGTCCGAGACCAGCGGGCCCGCGGTGACGATGTGGTTGTAGTCCGCCATCAGCTCGCCGAGCTCGCGGCCATAGGCCGGCAAGATCCCGGCCAGCATCGGGGGAGTGAGGTTGGTCGCGGTCAGCAGCAGCCCCTCGTCGAGGAACTCGCGTACCTGGAAGGCCTGGTGAACGCCCTGCCAGCCGGTGACGTCCTGGTCGAAGAACGCGGTCACCACCGCGTTCGGGTGCACCGACAGGTTCCGGCCGAGCTGGCCGGACGCCGACCGCAGGCCCGAACGGGCCAGCAGGGAAGGCGTCTGGATCGCGCCGCCGGCCACCACCACGACCCTGGCACGGACCGTCAGGCTAGGGCCCCTGCGTCCGCCCGGGCGGACGAAATGCCCGGTCACTCCCGTCACCGCGGCGCCCGAGGAGGTGATCCGGTCGACCCGGCAATCGGCGAACAGCCGGGCGCCAAGGGCCAGCGCCCTGGGCACGCTAGTCACCAGCATGGAGCGTTTCGCGCCGGTCGGGCAGCCGCTGCTGCAGCTGCTGGTGCCCGCGCAGTGCAGCTGGTTCCTGCGGTTCGCCACCACCGCCCAGCCCCGGGCCTGCGCGCCGGCCTGGAACAGCGCGGAGTCGCGGCCGACCGTCTCGGGGTCCTGCGGGCCGACAGAGAGCTGGGACTCGATCGCGGCGAAGTAGGGGGCGAGGTCCCGCTCGCCGATCGCCCGCAGGCCATCCTGCTCGGCCCACCGGCGCAGCACCCGGGCCGGCGTCCGCCAGGACATGCCCCCGTTCACCACCGTGGACCCGCCGACGCAGCGGCCTTCGGCGTACAGCACGGAGGGACGGCCGATCGCCATCCCGCCCCCGCCGTCGCGGTACAGCGTGCGCAGCGCCCGCCCGGTCCCGGCGGTGAACAACTCCGTCGGGTGGTAGCCGCCCTCCTCGAGCACGACCACGTCCACCCCGGCCTCGGCCAGTTCCGCGGCCACGGTCGCCCCGCCGGCCCCCGACCCGACGATCACCGCCCCGCACTCCAGGCTCCGCTCGCCCGCCACGTCCTCCTGCGTGACCAGCCCGCTGATCACGGCGCGTCCCGTTCCGGCGTCGCGGTCACCGCGGCCTCGCCGGCCCGGATGTCCGCCCGGTAGGAGTCCAGCCGCCGCCGGGACACGGCCGCGATGTAGGGGTCCGGGTCGTAGCCGATCTCCCGCTGCACCTCGGGCAGCTCGTAGTAGCACATGGTGATTACGCTCTTGAGCCGCCGGATCAGCTCGGCGGCGGGGCCGTGCCGGGCCAGCACCGCCCGGACGTAGGCGTCGGCCACCTGGTCGCCGAGCCGGGCGAACCGCCGTCCCCTGGACGGCGGGTACAGCCGCGCGCCCTGGTCGAGCAGGACCAGCGCGGCGGCGAGCGCCTTCCTGGCCGCGGGCGGCAGCGAGCCGAGCATCAGCCCGAACTCGGCCAGCAGCCGGTCCGCCCGCTGGCCCGCGCGGACCTCCGGCGGGCAGACCATCTCGGCGAACCGCCTGGCCACGTGCCGGAAGGGGACCTCAGCCTGCGCGTGTCCCTCCGCCGGCGTCGGCGCGGAAGATAGGCCAGCCAATCTCGGTCCTCCATTCCGCCTCGTCCGGGGTCTCCAGTGTGGCGTAGCTGAGGTCGGCGTCGGCGAGCGACCCGATGGCGCGCACCCCGCCGGCCTACTAGATCGATGACCGGTTATTCGGCGCAGGTCGGGGCGTATCGCGACACGCCACCTGGTGGTCCGTGACTGGCGAGCGGAGAGTGTCCAAGATCGGCGTGTCTACACACGTCTGACCTTGGGAGTCATCGTGATCGCCGACCTGGACACTCTCCTGACCGCACTCTACGTGGAGCTGACTGACCGCATCATCCCCTCGCTGGGTTTCACCCGGTCTGGGCCGGGCAAGCCGCCTGATGTCACCGACGCCGAGCTGGTGTGCCTGGCCGTGGCGCAGGTGCTGCTGCGCTATGACGACGAGCGGCACTGGCTGCGCGCCGCGCCCAGGCAGGTCGGGCACCTGTTTCCCCGGCTGCTGGGCCAAAGCGAGTACAACGACCGGGTCAAGGCCGCCGCGCCGCTGATGGAAGCGGCGCTGCGCTGGCTGGCTGACCACACGCCAGCCAGCGCGGACCTGCTGCGGCTGATGGACGCCACCCCGGTCCCGTGCGGCCAGTCCGCCGTCACCGCGAAGCGCTCTGACCTGTACGGCTGGGCGGGGTACGGCTACTGCCCCAGCCATTCCCGCTGGTACTGGGGAGCCAAGCTGCTGCTGATCGTGACCTGCGAGGGGACCGTCACGGGTTTCTGCCTGGCCAATCCCAAACTCTACGGCGAGCGTGAGCAGGCCCGGCAGATGCTGGAACACCAGCCGGCGAACCGTCCCGCGCCGGGAACCGCCATCGTCACCGATAAGGGCCTGTCCGGCGAGGACACCGAGGCGTTCTTCGCCGGCCCGGACCTGAACCTGGCCCTCATCCGCCCGGCCCGCAAGGACGAGGAGCCCCGGTCCTTCCCGAATTGGCTGCGGCAGCGCGTCGAGGCCATCATCTGGGCCCTGAAGAACCAGCTCGGCCTCGAACGCCACGGCGGCCGCGTCCCGGCCGGGCTCTGGGCGCGGATCGTCCAGCGCCTGCTGGCGCTCAACGCCGCCATCTGGTTCAACTGGCAGATCGGCGCCCCGGTCAAGCGCTCCTTGATCGCCTACGACCATTGAGCTGCTCTTATTTCCCGGTCATCGATCTAGGGTCGACGGGTGGACCAGGATTTTGACACCATGCAGCTGCCGGGCGCGCCCGACGCGATCGCGCCGGATGGCTCGAAGGTGCGGAGCCTGCTACGGCTCGCCGGTGGTTCGATGGCCCACTTCGAGCTCGCCGCCGGCCAGGTCTCCCGGGCGGTCGCCCACCACGCCGTGGACGAGCTCTGGTACATCCTCGGCGGCCACGGCCAGATGTGGCGGCGCCGCGGGGAGCGGCAGGAAAAGGTACCGCTGCGGCCCGGCACCTGCCTTTCCATCCCGCCAGGCACGCACTTCCAGTTCCGCGCCGACGGCGGCGGGCCGCTGGCCGCGGTGGGCGTGACGATGCCGCCCTGGCCTGGCGACACCGAGGCGTACGAGGTCCCCGGTGCGTGGCCGGCCGGCGGCTCAGCCTGACGATTCGCCGGGAAACGCCAGACTCCCCCTGGCCGGACGCCGTGCAGTCGCGGAGAATAGCCTTCGCTGCGAGAGGTGGTGGGCATGCAACCAGGGCACGGGCCGGTATGGCGGCCGCTGAAGCGTCACGACAGCCACGTTGCGGAGCAGATGGTCGAGCGGGCGGCGGAGCTGGCCAGGGATTCCCATGCGCAGACCAGGTACGCGGCGGTGCTGGTGAAGGACGAGAGCCTGCTGGCGTGGGGGACCAACGGCGTGCCGTTCCCGGGGGAAGACCACTGCTACTGCAAGTTCGGGGAGGCCGGGGAGCATGACCGCTGCCGGACGCACGCCGAGCAGCGGGCGATCACCCTGGCCCGTGCGGGCGACGGCTGGCGGATGCTGCAGGGATCGAAGCTGATCTACGTGCGGCTCGAGGCCGACGACTCGGTCCGGCTGGACGAGCCGCACTTCTGCTCCAGGTGCAGCCGCCTCGCCCTGTCCCTGGGCGTGGCGGAGTGGATCTTCGCCCTGTCGGAGGGGCTGGTCGGTTACTCCTCGGCCGATTACGACCAGATTGCCAGGCTCAGGTGGTAGCGGCGGGCCGCTGAGGCGGACACTAGGTGCATGCGTTATATGAGCGCCGGGACCGGCCCCAAGACCACGCCTATTTCCCGGATCGGGCTGGGCACCTGGCAGTTCGGCTCCCGGGAGTGGGGCTACGGCCAGGCCTACGCCGGGCAGGAGGCGCGCGCGATCGTGCGTCGCGCGGTGGAACTCGGCGTCACCCTGTTCGACACCGCCGAGATCTACGGTTTCGGGCGCAGCGAGCGGATTCTCGGCGCGGCGATCGGCGAGGACAGGGACTCGGTCTTGCTGGCGACGAAGATCTTCCCGGTGCTGCCGGTCGCCCCGGTCGTCGAGCAGCGCGCGGTGGCCAGCGCGAACCGGCTCGGCACGAGCCGGCTCGACCTGTACCAGGTGCACCAGCCCAACCCGGTGGTCAGGGACGGGACGATCATGCGCGGCATGCGCGCGCTGCAGCGGGTCGGGCTGGTGGGCGAGGTCGGCGTCAGCAACTACTCGCTGAACCGCTGGCGCGCCGCCGAGCAGGCCCTGGGCGGCCCGGTGCTGAGCAACCAGGTCCGCTACAGCCTCGTCGACCGCTCGCCCGAGCGGGACCTGCTCCCGTTCGCCGAATCGGCCGGCCGCGTCGTGATCGCCTACAGCCCGCTGGCCCAGGGGCTGCTGGCCGGCACCTACGACCGGGACCACCGCCCGGCGAACCGGCTCAGGGCCGCCAGCCCGCTGTTCCTGCCGGAGAACCTCGACCGCGCCGGTGACCTGATCGCGACCCTGCGCGAAGTTGCGGACGCGCATGCCGCGACGCCCGCCCAGATCGCCCTGGCCTGGGTCATCCGCCATCCCGCGGTGGTGGCCATACCGGGCGCCTCCAGCGTCGGCCAGGTAGAGAGCAACGCCGCCGCCGCCGACATCGAGCTGACCGAGGACGAGTACCAGGCCCTGCACGCGGCGGCCGTCCGGTTCCGCCCGGTCTCGGGGCCCGCGGTGCTGCCCCGCCTGCTCCGGTCCCGCCTCGCGCGTTAGGGTGGCCGGATGACCGGGACCGACGCCATCGTCGAGCGCATCCTGACCAGTTACGACACCATCACCGTGGTCGGGGCGAGCCGGGCCGCGTACAAGGCGGCGCATTCGGTACCCGCTCACATGCAGCGGCACGGCTGGCGGATCATCCCGGTCAACCCGCACGCCGAGGTGATCCTCGGCGAGCAGGTCTACCGGACGCTCGGCGACGTGCCTGAGCAGGTGGGCCTGGTCGACGTCTTCCGCCCGCCGGGCCAGACGCCGGACATCGCCCGCCAGGCGGTCGCGGCGGGGGCCACCGCGCTGTGGCTGCAGCTGGGCATCGCCTCGGCCGAGGCCCGGGCCATCGCCGAGGACGCCGGGCTCCTCTACGTGGAAGACCGCTGCCTGATCATCGAGCAGCGCCGCCTCACCCTGGACGCCCCGCGCCGCTAGCCGGCCGCGTCGGCTAGGTTGCTGACGTGGAGCAACGCATCAGCCTGATCACGCTCGGCGTCGCCGACGTAAGCCGTGCCCGGGCGTTCTACGAACGCCTCGGCTGGCGCGGCCAGGAGATCGAGGAGACCGTCTTCTTCCAGGCCGGCGACATGGCCCTCATCCTGTGGGGGCGCGCCAAGCTCGCAGGTGACAGCGGCGTGGCCGATAGCGGCGTCGGCGGCTTCGATGGCGTCGTGCTGGCGCACAACCTCCGGTCGCGGGCTGAGGTCGACGCGCTGCTGGCCGATGCGGCCGGTGCGGGGGCCGAGATCACGCAGCCCGCCAGGGAGACCTTCTACGGCGGCTACGCCGGCTGTTTCCGTGATCCGGACGGCCACGTCTGGGAGATCGCCTGGAACCCCGGCTTCACCCTCGGCCCGGACGGCTCGCTCGTCCTGCCCGACTTCGGCTAGGACCTAGAACCCCGACAGCTGCCCGACGTCGGTAATGCTCAGCACGGCCGAACCGGCCTCATCCGACGCGTCCAGGTCGACGACCGCGCTGATGCCCCAGTCGTGGTCGCCCGCCGGATCGTCGAAGATCTGCCGCACCGCCCACTGCCCCGGCCGCTGGTCGATCATGAGCAGGGCGGGCCCGCGCGCTGCCGGGCCGGTGCCGATCTCGTCGTGCACGTCGAAGTAGCCCTCCAGGGCCTCTTCCCAGGCCGAAGCGTCCCAGCCGCTCTCCGAGTCCAGCGCGCCGAGCTCCTCGTAGTGCCCGAGCGCGGCCAGCCGGACCCGGTGGAACAGCGCGTTACGCACCAGCACCCGGAACGCCCGCACGTTCGACGTGACCGTGGCGGGCCGCTCGTCCCGCGACGGTTCCCCGGCGTCCAGCGGGTTGCGCAGCCGCTCCCACTCGTCGATCAGGCTGGAGTCGACCTGCCGGACGATCTCGCCCAGCCACTCGATCAGGTCGGTCAGGTCCTCGGTCTTGGCCTCGTCGGGCACCGTCTGCCGCAGCGCCTTGTAGGTGTCGGCCAGGTAGCGCAGCACCAGGCCCTCGGACCGGGAGAGCCCGTAGAACGCCACGTACTCGGCGAAGGTCAGCGCCCGCTCGTACATGTCGCGGACCACCGCCTTCGGCCGTACCTCGTAGTCGGCGACCCACGGGTGGCCGCGCCGGTAGATCTCGTACGCACCGTCGAGCAGGTCCTCCAGCGGCTTGGGATAGGTCACGTCGTCCAGCAGTTCGAGCCGCTCCTCGTAGGCGACGCCGTCCGCCTTCATCTGGGCCACCGCCTCGCCGCGCGCCCGGAACTGCTGGGCGGACAGCACCTGCCGCGGGTTCTCCAGCGTCGACTCGATCACCGACAGCACGTCAAGCGGGTAGGACGGCGACTCCCAGTCCAGCAACTCGATGGCAGCTAGCGCGAACGGCGACAGCGGCTGGTTGAGCGCGAAGTCGAGCTGCAGGTCCACGGTGAGCCGGACCAGGCGGCCGTCCTCGTCGGGCGAGTCGAGCCGCTCGACCACGCCGCCGGCCAGCAGCGCGCGGTAGATCGCGATGGCCTGGTGGATGTGCCGACGCTGGGCCGCGCGGTCCTCGTGGTTGTCGGTCAGCAGGTGGCGCATGGCCGCGAACGCGTCGCCCGGGCGGGCGATGACGTTCAGCACCATGGCGTGGGTGACCTTGAAGCTCGAGGTCAGCGGCTCGGGGTCGGCCGCGACGAGTCTCTCGAACGTCGGACGACCCCAGGACACGAAGCCCTCAGGCGGCTTCTTGCGGACCACCTTGCGCCGCGCCTTCGGGTCGTCGCCCGCCTTGGCCAGGGCCTTCTCGTTCTCCACCACGTGCTCGGGGGCCTGGACAACAACTCGGCCGGACGTGTCGTAACCGGCCCGGCCCGCCCGCCCGGCGATCTGGTGAAACTCGCGCGCCTGCAGGAGCCGGGTCTTTTTCCCGTCGTACTTAGACAAGGCGGTGAACAGGACCGTGCGGATCGGCACGTTGATGCCCACGCCGAGGGTGTCGGTACCGCAGATCACCTTGAGCAGCCCGGCCTGGGTCAGCGTCTCGACCAGCCGCCGGTACCTGGGCAGCATGCCGGCGTGGTGCACGCCGATGCCATGCCGCACCAGCCGGGACAGCGTCTTGCCGAAGCCGACCGAGAACCGGAAGTTGCCGATCATGTCGGCGATGGCGTCCTTCTCGGCCCGGCTGCAGACGTTCACGCTCATCAGCGCCTGCGCCTGCTCAATCGCAGCCGCCTGGGTGAAGTGCACGACATAGACCGGCGCCTGATTCGTAGACAGCAGTTCCTTCAACGTCTCGTGCAGCGGCTCGAGGACGAAGGAGAAGACCAGCGGCACCGGCCGCTCGGCCGAGTGGATCACCGCGGTAGGCCGGCCGGTGCGCCAGGTCAGGTCGGTCTCAAACCGGCTCACGTCGCCGAGGGTGGCCGACATCAGCACGAACTGCGCCCGGGGCAGCTCGAGCAGGGGCACCTGCCAGGCCCAGCCGCGGTCGGGGTCGGCGTAGAAGTGGAACTCGTCCATGACCACCTGGCCCACGTCGGCGGCGGCGCCGTCCCGCAGCGCGATGTTCGCCAGCACCTCGGCGGTGCAGCAGATGATCGGCGCCTCCGGGTTGACGCTGGCGTCCCCGGTCATCATGCCGACCTCGGCCGGGCCGAACGCGTGGCACAGGTCGAAGAACTTCTCCGACACCAGCGCCTTGATCGGCGCGGTGTAGAACGTGCGCCTGCCGTCCGCGAGCGCGGCGAAGTGGGCGCCCATGGCGACCAGGCTCTTGCCGGACCCGGTCGGGGTGGACAGGATGACGTTCGCCCCGGAAACGACCTCGATGAGCGCCTCTTCCTGATGCGGGTACAGCGCCAGCCCGCGACGCTTGGACCACCCGGCGAAGGCGTCGTAAACGGCGTCGGGTTCGGGCGTGGCAGGCAGCAGGTCAGTAAGCGTCATAGCGGTTCCATGGTGCCGTGCCCGGACGAGTACATGCGCGCATGACGGCGCGGAAATGGGACGGCAATAAATTTCAGCAGCGATCGGACCCGCGCTATTCCGTCCGCACGCCGCCCGCGCCCCGGCTACGCCACATGTAGCAACGCAAGACGTAGTTCAGGTGAACAGAGCGTCGCCCCAGTGCTGGCCGGGCCGCACGCCGGGCGGGACGGCGAAGACCGCGCTGCCGGTGTGGTGGATGTACTCGTTCAGGGCGTCGCCGGCCAGCGACCGCTGGAGCTGGATGAACTGGGCCGGGTTCTGCATGAAGGCGATGAAGAACAGGCCGCCGAGCAGCGTGCCGGCCTGAGGGTCGATGCCGTCGGTGAAGGAGTAGCCGCGGCGCATGATCCTGGTCCCGCCGTTGTGCTCGTGGCTGGCCAGGCGGATGTGCGCGTCGGCCGGGATGGCGGGCTGTCCATCGGTACCGCTGGCGGTGAAGTCGGGCGTGCTGAATTCCGACCTGCCGGACAGCGGGGCGCCGGATACCTTGGCCCGGCCGATCACGTTCTCCTGGTCCCGCAGGTAGTCGCGGTCCCAGTTCTCCACGAACATCCGGATCTTGCGGGCCACCAGGTAACTGCCGCCGCGCAGCCACGGCTGGTCCGTCTCCCGGCCGACCCACACGTACCGGTTCAGCAGGTCGGTCTGCTCGGCCTTGATGTTGCGGGTGCCGTCCTTGAACCCGAGCAGGTTGCGCGGGGTGGCCTGCGCCGTGGAGGTGGTGGAGGTCCGGCCGAAGCCGAGCTCCATCCAGTTGTGCGCGACGACCCCCATGCCGATCCTGGCCAGGTTCCGCACCGCATGGAAGGCGACGAGCGGGTTGTCTGCGCAGGCCTGGACGCACAGGTCGCCCCCGCTGTAGTCGGGGTCGAGGTTCTCGTTCGGCAGCGGCGGCAGGTCGGTCAGCGCGGATGGCTTGCGCGCGGCCAAGCCGAACCGGTCGTCGAACAGCGCGGGCCCGTAGCCAATCGTGACGGTCAGCCGGGAGACCGGGGAGCCCAAGGCCTCGCCGGTGTCCGCCGGCGGCGCCTCGGGCACGGTCTCCTCGCCGACCAGCTGGCCGGCGGTCATCCGCGCCGCCGCGCCCGTCCACGCCCGCAGCAGGTCACGCAGGTCCGCGCGGGAGGTCCCTGAGACGACGTTCATGGTGCCGAACGCCAGCCGGTCCTGGGCCGGGGTGACGACGCCGGCCTGATGCGTCCCGTAGAACGGGATCGTCTGCTGGCCGAGGCTGGTTTCCCCCGCACCGGGCGGCGCGGTCGCTGACCGGGTGAAGTACCCGGTCAGCCCGCCCGCCACCGCCCCCGCCCCGACCAGCCCGGCCCCGGTCAGCAGGCGCCGCCGCGACGGCCCGCCCGGCCCGGTGCCATCCGGATCCGCTACCGGGCCGCCGTCCCGGGATGCCATGGGTTTCTCCCTTCCCGCCGACCGCGGTCAGCGATCAGCTGCTCACCTGGGCGGACATCTTCGACATGGCCTCGGCCAGGGCGTTCACCGCCGCCGAAAGCTGCCGGCGGTCCGTCTTGTTCACGGTGGTGTACTCGACGTACCCGGTCTTGTCGTAACCGGGCGCGGCCTTGAAATGCGCTAGCAGGCTGTCCACCGCGGCGTCCCGCTTCTCGATCAGCGGCACCACGCCGGAATCCTTGCCCTGCAGGTAGGGCTGCAGCAGCGTGACGACCTTCATGGACGCCTCCACGTTGGCCGCGAAGACGGGCAGGTCGGTGTTGGAGTAGCGCTCCTCCTCGCCGCTGATCTTCGACGTGCCCGCCTCGTTGATCAGGTCGGTGGCCCCGCTCGCCATCTCCAGCGGGTTGTACTGCGCCTTGCTCACCAGCGTCAGCAGCTGCTGCTCGTTCTTGACCAGCCCCGAGCACATCGCCGGCGCGCCGTCCATGGTCTTGTCCTGCCAGAGCATCTGCTCGATCCGGTGGAAACCGGTGAACTGGGACTTCACCGTGACCGGGTTCTCCCACCTGCCGTCGATGCTGGTATCCAGGCTGCCCCAGACCTCGGCCACCGGCTCGACCCGCTCGTAGTAGACGCGGGCCTGCGGGTAGAGCACCTTCGCCTGGTTCATGTCGCGGGCGTTGATCGCCTGGCAGAACGTCTGGGTGTGGCTGACCAGGTCCGCGGTGTTCTGCTTGACGTAACTGGCGTAGCCCTGCACGGCCGTCACGAGCTGCGGGTTGCTCTGCCAGGACATGCCGGTCGCCTTCCCGGTGACGGTGAGCGTCCAGGCCGGCTTGGACGCGCCGGGGCAGTTGATCTTGTATGTACCCGGCTGGATGGTCAGCGAGAAGCCGCCGGAGAGCCCGGGCGTGAGGTTCTCCTGCTCGCCCAGGATGTGGGCCAGATCCGAGGTGCGCAGCTCGGCCTCGGACACCGCGCCGGCTCCCGCGTTGGTCACGTCGAACTCGACTGCCCCGGCGGGCACCTTGGCCGGCTGGGGCTCGCAGCCCTGCGACGTCAGGTTGATCTTGACCGTGCTCGGCTTGTCCGCGCGCGCGGCGGTCCCCGTCGATCCCTGTGAACCCGAGCTTGAGCATCCCGACGCCACGAGGGCGAGGCTCGCGGCGACCACCGCCGCCGCCGCCGCGCCGCGGCGTCTGGGCCGCATACCGTCACTGCTCACGATCGAGGGCTCCTCACGCTTAGTTGGGCAACGCTTGTCTGGCAGAGGGACAGGAGGGACAGGAATGAAGACAGAGGTAGGAGCCAGGATGCCGGGGCCGTGCTGGCGGGCGCCGTGCCCGCGGCTACTGCTGGGCGGGCTGCCCGACGGCGGGGCTGGGGGCCGGGACCACCGCGCGGGGCTTTTTCGCCTGACCCGACGGCCAGGCCACGAGGAGCAGCATCGGCGCCAGGTAGGCGAGCCACGCGATGACCTCGATCCACACCGGGAAGGGCTGGATGCCCAGCACCCCGGTCAGCAGCGACGACACCGGCGTTCCCGGCCGGACCAGCCAGGACAGGTCGAAGGCCTGGGTCTGGCCGACGGTGAGCCAGCCCGCCTCGTAGGCGGTGTGGAAGGCGGTCATCACCAGGCCCGCGGCCACCACCACCAGGACCAGGGCGGTGACCCGGAAGAACCGGGCCAGGTTCAGCTTCATGCCCCCCTTGTAGATGCCGTAGCCGATCGCCGTGGCCAGGCCGATGCCGAGCACCGCGCCCAGCCAGGACGTGGTGGCGTCGTCGGAGGCGTGGAACGTGGCCAGCAGGAAGACGGCCGTCTCGAAGCCCTCCCGCAGCACGGCCAGGAACGCCATGACCACGAGGGCCCGGCTCGACCCGGCGGCCAGCGCCGAGGCGGCCGCACCCTGGAGGTCCTTCTTGAGGCTCCGGGCGTGCTTCCGCATGAAGACGATCATGTAGGTGACCATGCACACGGCCAGGGCGCCGACGACGGTCTCGAGCCCTTCCTGTTGCCGCTGGGGCAGGTCGGAGGAGATCACCTGCAGCGCGATGGCCACGCCGATGCAGATCGCGACCGCGGTGGCCGTGCCGATCCAGACCTGGCGGAGTGCGTCTTTCCGGCCCTGCTGGCCCAGGAAGGCGGCGATAATCCCGACGATGAGGGCCGCTTCGAGGCCTTCCCGTAGTCCGATCACGAACGTGGGCAGCACCAGTAGACCCTCGCTTTCCCGTTGGTCGCGTCGCTCAGGCCCACGTCGCTTAGGTAAGCCTTACCTAACCTCGGCCCACGGGAGCTTGTCAAGGTCTGATATCAGGGCCGCAGACCTGGGCGTCATCTAGATGAGTGATTCCTGATCGGGTTGCGGGCTTAGGCGGTCTTTGCCGGGGGTGCCCGGTGCGCACGTGCACGGTGGGGCAGGCAGCGGCGGAAGATCCGGGTGGATTGGGGCTCCCGGGTGATTTTGGTGCACTATAGTACCCCTAATTCACCCGCAAGCCCGAATCCACCCCGTAAAAGTCACGATGATCGTACTGGCGAGCGAAAAGGCGTGCGGGAGAGGCTGATGGGACTGATGTAGCCCTCATCAGCGGCCCGGACGGGGTGATCCGCGCGGCCCGCCGGAGGCTGTTCAGGTGAGTGAGCCGCACCCCGGCACGCCGCACTCACCTGAATCAGGAATCACTCATCTAGGTGCCGGTGACGACGCGCACCGGCCCGCCCGCCGGGTCGACCCGGTCGAGCCAGGCCGCGCCGAGGTGCACCGGCCGTTCCGGGATGAGCCGGGCCGGACGGGACCTTGCCAGCAGCCGGCCGTCCTGCCGGACCTCCAGCCGAACGCCCCGGCGGAAGCCGGCGCTGCGCAGCACGAACCGGCCGAGCGGGGGAGGGGCGGCGGACCCGATCGCGTTGGGCGAGATCCATCGCAGCGGCGGCTCCACGAGCACCGGAAGCCGGGCTCCCGTCGCCTGGCCCGGTCCGGCCGCCGCGCCCCCTGCGCCCAGAAAGGCCGCGACGTGCCGCGCGGCGTGCCGCCCGGACAGCGCCGCGATGTCCGCGGTCTCGGCCGCGTGCACCAGGTTGCCGGCCGCGAACACGCCCGTCTGCGAGGTCGAGAGCGTGGCGTCGACCGCCGGGCCGCGGGTGCCGGGGTCCATGGCCAGCCCGGCCAGCCGGGCCAGTTCGTGGTCGGGAATCCAGTCGCCGGTGAAGACCACGACCTCGCACGGCACGAACCGCGCCGCCCCGGTCCGCACGTCCGCCACCTCGCAGCCCTCCAGCCGTCCCCGCCCGGCGATCCGCCGTACCGCGCTCGACGTCCACACCGGCACCCGCCAGCGCACCGCCGCGCCGAACCGGAACGCAGCGTAGCTCTGCTGCCGCTCGTGCTCGGTGACCAGGGCGACCACGTCGGCTCCTGCGTGCGCGAGCGTCAGCGCGGCCGAGAACGACACGTGCTCGGCCCCGACGACCAGCGCCCGCCCGGTCAGCCGCTCCCCGCCGAGGTATACCCGCTGCTGTAGCTCGCCGGTGGTCATCACCCCGGCCGGGCGGTCGCCGGGGACCAGCCGCGCCGTCCGCGGCCGCTCCCGGCAGCCGGTGGCCAGCAGCACCGCCGCCGCCTCCACCGTCACCAGGCCGGCCGAACTTGTCATCGCGATCGCGTGCGCGCCGTCCGGCCGCATCGTCCAGCCGGTCACCGTGGTCCCGGTCCGCAGCTCCGCGCCCGCCGCCATCGCCGCCGACACCAGGGAACGCGCGTACGCGGGCCCGGTCATGACCCGGCGCAGGTCGCGCAGCCCGTACCCGGTGTGCCAGCTGTGCCGGGGCACGCCACCCGGTTCCGATTCCCGGTCGGCTACCAGCACCGGGCCCACGCCCATGCGGCGTAGCTCGGCAGCCGCCGACAGGCCGGCCCGGCCCCGACCACCACCACGCCCGCGCTCACGACGCTCCGGCCCCGGCCCCGGTTCCGGCCAGCAGCCGCGACACCGCGGCCCCGCAGTAGAAGCCCTGGCAGCGCCCGTTTCCCGCGCGCGTCCGGCGGCGCAGCCCGCCCAGGTCGGCCGGCGGCACCGGGCTGGCCAGCGCGTCCCTGATCTCGCCGCGGGTGACCCGCTCGCAGTGGCAGACGATCTGGCCGTACGCCGGGTCGGCCGCGATCGCGGCCGCGTCCTGGTATGGCCGTACCCCCGCCTCCCCGATGTACGGCATCACCGGCGGCGAAGCGGCGAGACCAGGCCGGGGCTTCAGCGTCAGCCCGGCCTCCTCCAGCAGGCCGGCCACGTGCTCGGCGATGCCGAGGGAGGCGGACAGGCCGGTCGAGCGGATGCCGCCCGCGCACGCGTACCGCCGCCCGGCGTCCACCCGGATCTGATAGTCGGAATGCTCGGTGGCGGCCCGCAGTCCCGCGTAGGTCGAGGTGACCTCCTCAGCGGCCAGCCCGGGCAGGATGCGCCGCCCGGCCGCGAGCAGCGACCGCAGCCCGGCGGCCGTGGTGGCCACCTCGGCGCGGTCGGGCACGTCCTGCGCGGTCGGGCCGAGCAGCACGTTCCCGTAGACCGTGGGCGCGACGAGCACCCCCTTGGTGCGCGCCGTCGGCACCGGCAACAGGATCGACCGGAGCAGCGTCCTGGCCAGCTTGTCGAACACGATGAGCTCGCCCCGCCGCGGCCGGACGGTGAAACCGCCGCCGCCGAACATCGCGTCGACCGTGTCGCTGCCGAGCCCGGCGGCGTTTACCACCCACCGGCACCGCAGCGGCCCGCGCGTGGTCGCGAGCTCATGCA
Source organism: uncultured Actinomycetota bacterium (assembly GCA_963753225.1). Taxonomy (GTDB): domain Bacteria; phylum Actinomycetota; class Actinomycetes; order Streptosporangiales; family Streptosporangiaceae; genus Palsa-504. Next base: position 476,451 of record CAVWBQ010000049.1, read on the forward strand.
GGTCGCCAGCCGCGACGACGCCGGTGACGCGGGTGGACAGCAGGAGCCTGACGCCCGCGGCGACGGCCTCGGTAGCGAAGGCGAGCGGTGTGGTCCACGGGCAGATGATGCTCTCGTCCGGGATCTCGAGCCCGCCGAGCGCGCCCGGCCCGAGCGCGGGCTCGCGCGCGTAGAGTTCGGCGGCGGCCAGCGGCCGCACCGCCCGGTATCCGTTGCGCCGCGCGGTCGCCTCGATGCCGGGCAGCGCCGCGGCCTGGTCCGGCGTCCAGGCCACGAGCAGCGCGCCGGTGCGCTCCACCGGAATCCGCGCCGCCGAAGCGTATCCGCGCAGCAGCCAGGAGCCCCGGCTGAGCAGTCGGCTCTCCAGGCTCCCCGGCTTGGCGTCGAACCCGGTATGCAGGATCGCGGTGTTCGCCTTCGACGTGCCGGTGCCGACGTCGGGTGCCGCGTCGACCAGCACTAGATCCAGCGAATACGCGGCCAGCGTCCGGGCGATCGCGGTCCCGACCACCCCGGCGCCCACGATCGCGACGTCGGCGGCATCGCCGGGAAGCGTCATCGCGAGGCCAGCGTGAGGTCGAGGGCGGCGCGGAAAACCTCGAGCCGTTCGGCCGCCTGATCAGCGGTGATCGATGGCTCCACCACCGTTTCCACCTCGGCCGCTCCCACCGCCTCGGCGGCGGAGGCCGCGTCCCCCGTGCCGAGCCGGGCCAGCGCGGCCACCCCCAGAGCGGTGGCGTCCGCCGAGCGGCAGATGAGCACCGGCACCTGCAGCAGGTCGGCCTGGGCCCGCATGAGCAGCCGTGACCTGGTCAGCCCGCCGTCCACCCGGAGCGCCGTCAGCGGGCGGCCCAGGTCGGCGACGGCCGCCGAGACCAGCAGCGCGACCGACGCGGCGATGCCCTCGGCCACGGCCCGGGCGATGTGCCCGCGCGACGTGCCCAGGTGCAGGCCGGTCAGCAGCCCGCGTGCGTCCGGCGCCCAGTGCGGCGCGCCCAGCCCGGCCAGCGCGGGCACGAACGTCAGGCCGCCCGCGTCCGGCACGGTCCCGCCCACCGCGTCGAGCTCGCCGGGCTCGCGCAGCACGCCGGCGCCGGTGAGCCACCGCAGCGCCGAACCCGCCGTGTAGACCTGCCCATCCAGGCAGTATGTCACCGAGCCGCCCAGCCGCCAGGCCACCGACGCGGACAGCCCGAAGCCCGACCTGGTCGCCTGGGTGCCGGTGGTGACCAGCAGGAACGCGCCCGTCCCGAAGGTGCACTTGGCGTCGCCCTCGGCCAGGCAGCCCTCGGCCAGCAACGCGGCCTGCTGGTCCACGGCGATCCCGGCGACCGGCAGCGAAGGCCCGAACGCGGTGGTCTCTCCGACCACCCCGGCGCAGTCCGCCACCTCCGGCAGCGCCGCCGGGTCCAGGCCGAAGGCCGCGCAGGCCGCCTCCGACCAGGCCGCGCGGTCCAGGTCGAGCAGCAGGGTCCGGGACGCGGTGGCGGCATCGGTCACGTACCCGGCGCCGAGCCGGGCCAGCAGCCAGCTGTCGGTGGTGGTGACGGTGCCGTCAGCGGTCAGGTTCTCCCGCAGCCAGGCCATCTTCGGCGCGGCGAAGTACGGGTCGAGCGGCAGGCCGGTGATCGCGGTCAGTTCGGCCGAACGGTCCGCGAGCCGCGCGCACACGCCGCCAGAGCGCCGGTCCTGCCAGACGATCGCCGGGGACAGGGGCGCGCCGGTACCGCGGTCCCAGGCCAGCACGGTCTCGCCCTGGTTAGCGAGCGCCACTGCGTGGGCCGGCGCGCCGCCCGCCGCGGCCAGTGCCTGCCGCCCGGCCGCCACGACCGACTCGAACAGCTCCTCCGGATCGGCCTCGACCCCGTCCGGCCCGACGCTGCGGGTGCGGACCGGGACCTCGCCGCGGCCGAGCTCCTCCAGTGCTCGATCATTGCCCGGGCCGACCAGCAGGGCCTTGGTCGCCGAGGTGCCCTGGTCGATGGCCAGGACGTTCACCCCTGACCCGGCTCCCGCCGCATCGCCTCCCGCTCGGTCAGCAGCTGGACGATGTAGAACACCAGGCCCACGCCGAGCGCCCCGAGCACGTAGTACTGCGCGTCGCGGAACTCGCTCGGCCCGATCAAGATGATCAGCTCGTAGGCCAGCCAGATCACCGCTCCGGCCACGATCGGAAGCTCGAGTTTCCCGAACGGGCTGGGCGTCGTGCCGTGGCCCTCTCCCACGCCCCGCCGCCGGGCCGTGGCCACGTACAGCAGCACCGTGCCCGCGTACAGCAGGGCCGGCATGATCGTGGACGCGGTGAACAGCGTGATGAGCGCGGCGGTGTGGGTGCGCAGCGCCAGCGCGATGGCGCCGCTGAGCACCGCGGCGAGGATGGTGGCCCAGGGCGGGCCGCCGGTGGCCCTCGGCACCTGGTGCAGGAGCTGGTGGCCAGGCAGCCGCCGGTCCCGCGACATGGAGAAGATCAGGCGGCTGTTGGTCACCATGATGATCAGGCCGCAGGCGAAGATCGACACGCACACGAAGACGAGGAAGATCTTCTGTACCACGCCGCCGAGCACGTCGTGCACGATGGACGCCACCGGCGCGGTACTGGCGTACGCCGCCTTGTTGGTGGCGTACGCCAGGGCGACCAGGAACGCGAACCCCACCACGCCGGAGACGAGCACGGCGCGGAGCATCGCCTTCGGGATGACCCGGTGCGGCTCATGGGTCTCCTCGGCCAGGTTGCTGGCCGACTCGAAGCCGACGATTGTGTAGGCGCCGAGCAGCGTGGCCAGCATGAACGGGCCGAGCCAGGCGTAGTAGCCGACGGACGGCACCGGGCCGGCAGAGGTGAGGTTCGACCAGTGCCCCAGCGACCGGACCGCGGCAACGATCAGCAGGAGCACGGTCAGCCCCACGATGCCGATGATCTCGGTGGCCACCGCGGCGTTGTTCACCCGGGTGGTGATCCTGGTCGAGGTGACGATGAACGCGGCCTGCATGGCCAGCACGACCAGGGTCTCGAGCGCGGCGCTGGTCGGCGTGTACGTCTGGCCGATCAGCGGCTGGAAGGCCACCTGGACCAGGCCGTAGTCGACCGAGACGGTGACGATGGTCAGGAACGCGAACGACATCCAGCCGAACCACCAGCCGACATGCGGGTTGGCGAGCCGGGAGGCCCACTGATAGGAGTAGCCGGACAGCGGGACCCGGATCGAGAGCGCGCCGTAGACCAGCGCCACCAGCGCCTGGCCGGCGATCACGATGGGCCAGGTCCAGATGGACCGCGTCCCGCCGGTAGTCAGCGCGAACAGGTAGGTGGTGAAGATGCCGGTGGTGATCGAGATGAACGAGAACGCCACCGCGAATGACTCGAAGTGGCGGAGCGAGCGGGCGAACTGCTGGCGGTAGCCGAACCGGTCTAGTTGCTCGTCCTCGGGGACGTTTCCCCTGGTGGCCTGGTCCACGTGCATCACTTCCTAGAGGGCTTGCCGGATGGTGCAGCCGGCGCTGGTGAGCGCCTTGGTGGCCTCGGCGCTGGCTTGTGAATCGGTGAGGACCGCGGTGACGCGGCTCAGCGGGCAGACCCGGTGCACGGCGATCGTGCCGAGCTTGCTCGAGTCGGCCAGGACGTAGGAGGCGGCCGCGTGCGCGATGATCGTGCGCCTGGTGGCCACCTCGGGCGGGTGGTAGTCGGTCAGCCCGGCCTGCGCGTGCACGCCGCCGGAGCCGAGGAACGCCTTGTCGGCGTAGAAGTCGGCGAAGAAGGCCTCGGCCTGCGCGCCGAAGCAGGCCGCGTCGCCGTGCCGGACCTGCCCGCCGCACAGCAGCAGTTCGACCTCCTCCCGGTCGGCGAGCGCCATCGCGGCGGGCACCGAGTTCGTCAGCACCCGGCCGCGGAAGGTTTCCGGCAGCGCCCGGGCCACCTCGAGAGCGGTGGTGCCGATGTCGATGACGATGGTGTCCTCGGGCTCGACCAGGGTCGCGGCCAGCTGGGCGATGGCCGCCTTGCTCGTCGCGTGCAGGGTGCTCCGGGTGGCGAAGTCGCCCTCGGCGGTCCGGACCGAGAGCGCGCCGCCGTAGACCCGCTCGAGCAGCCCCCGGTCCCGCAGCCCGCGCAGGTCGCGGCGGATCGTCTCCAGCGACACGCCGAACCTCCGCGCGAGTTCCTCGGCCGAGACCGCCTTCGCCTGGCGGAGCTCGGCGAGGATGGCCTGGCGGCGCTGAGTCGGCAGCATACGGCTCCTGTATGACCGTTGTTTACCGATCTTGACGCAGTTCTGTGTGTTCTGTCAATCTTTGCCCCGGCTCGTCAATCGCCGTCCTGCCTGGAGCTTTAAGGCCTGGTTGAAAGGCTTTGCCGCCGCGTCGTCCGGCGGTGATCATGAAGACGGAAACCACAGCCGGTGGTCCGCTCTGGGCCTGGCGCGGTTCCGCGGAAGAGACTTCGGTTACAGACGACGGCCGGAGCCCGGAGGCGGTGTCGCGCCAGGCTCGGTCCTTCTATCCGGCCTGCAGCAGTTCCGCGCCGAGCGGCGTGAGCACGTGCAGCACCGCGCTGCCCTGGCGGCGGGTGGCGATGAGGCCGGCCCCGCGCAGCACCGACGCGTGCTGGCTGGCCGCGGCGAGCGAGATGCCCACCCGGTGGGCCAGCTCGGTGGTGGTGCACCCGTCCGCGATGCTCTGCAGCACCGCGGCCCGGTTCCGGCCGACCAGCGCGGCCAGCGCCGATCCGCGCGACCCTGCCAGCCCCCGGGAGACAGCCCACAAGCGCGCCCGGCCCGCGCCCTCGGCCGGGAGGATCAGCCGCGGCATCTCGTCCTCGTCGTTCGGGTTCTCGTGCAGGCTGGGTGCCCTGCCGACGAAGACCGAGGGAACCACCGCGATGCCCCGGCCGGCCAGCTCCATCTCCACCGTGCCCGGCCTCAGGATCTCCAGGACCGGCGGCCGCCAGCGGATCAGCGGGCCCTGCAGCGAGGCCAGCAGCGCGCCGGGACCCTTCGCGGCCAGCGTCCGGCGGCGGGCCGCATGCTCGGCGTGCAGGCTGGCGCGGATGCGGGGCCAGAACGGCTGGATCAGCTCCTGGTAGGCGACCCGGGTGGCCTCAGCCAGCTCGGGCCGCCCGCCGGCCTCGGCCATCGCCCACGCCAGCGGGGGCAGCCGGTGCCGCCGGTCGATCCACTCCATCTCCACCAGCAGGTGCTCGCGCGGCACGTCGAGCAGGGCCTGGACGCCCTGCTCGATGGTTGCCGTCTCGCCGACGAGCGTGGGCAGGTCCACGCCGTTGCAGTCGGGCGGGATCAGCGCCGTCAGCGGCCTCATCCGCGGCGTGACCCTGACCTGGCCGCGCCATTCGCTCAGCATGCTGCGCGGCTGACGCGAGCAGCGGAGCAGCGCCAGCGCCAGCACCGTCTCGGCCAGCGGTCCGAGCGTGGGGCTGACCTGGATACGGGACAGGTCGTCCTCGCTGAAGTGGATCCGCCACACCATGACATTCAGGGTCACCCGGCACCTGGTAACGAATCAATGCCCTGTTTGGCGCCCCGAGGGGCGCCGAAGCCTGCCAGAGGGGGTCGAGCGACCCGCCTAACCCCGTCCTAGCGGCCGCCCCCCAGCTTGCGGGAACGCTGCTCCTGGCCGAGCTCCCCGTACGGGTAGTCGGCCACACGCGGGTCGCTGGCGGCGTCCAGGGCCGCGGTCTCGGCCGCGGTCAGCTCCAGTGCCGCCGAACGCAGGTTGGCCTCGAGCTGGCCCAGCGTGCGCGCCCCGAGGATGGTCGAGGTGACGGCGGGCCGGGCAGTCACCCAGGCCAGCGCGACCTCGGCCATTGACACGCCGCGGTCCTCGGCTACCTTCTGCACCGCGTCGATGACGTTCCAGGTGCGCTCGGTGCCGCGCCGGTCGTAGGCCTCCATGCCGCGGTTCGGGTCGTCGCCGAGCCTGGTGTCCCCGGACGGGCGCTGGTCGCGCCGGTACTTGCCGGACAGCCAGCCGCCGCCGAGCGGGCTCCACGGCAGCAGCCCCATCCCGGCGTCCAGGCAGGCGGGCACGATCTCCCACTCGATCTCCCGCGCCAGCAGGCTGTACTGCGGCTGCAGCGTCACCGGCCCGGCCAGGTTCAGCGCCCGGGCCAGGTGCACGGCCTTGGTCAGCTGCCAGCCGGTGAAGTTGGACAGGCCGTAGTAGCGGATCTTGCCGGCCCGGATGAACTGGTCCAGCGCGCGCAGCGTCTCCTCGAGCGGCGTCAGCGGGTCGTAGGCGTGCACCTGGTACAGGTCGACTGACTCCAGGCCAAGCCGCCGCAGCGAGGCGTCCAGCGCACGGGTCAGGTGGCGCGCGGACAGGCCGGCGCCGTTCGGCGAGTCGTCGCCGGCCACCGGGAAGCGCCCCTTGGTGGCCAGCACCACCGGCTCGGTGACGTCGGCCGGCCGGCTGGCGAACCAGCGCCCGATGATCTCCTCGGACCGCCCGTCGCCGTACGTGTCGGCCGTGTCCACCAGGTTGCCGCCGGCCTCGAGGAACCGGTCGAGCTGCTGGTGCGCGCCCGGCTCGTCGGTCTCCACGCCGAACGTCATCGTGCCCAGGCACAGACTCGACACCGCGCAGCCGCTTCGTCCCAGAGTTCGGTATTCCATACCGCCAAGGCTATCGGCCGGCGCCCCGCCGGTCAGAACAGGACGTAGAGCTTCCTGATCGTCTCGTGGATCTGCCAGGTCCCGGCCCAGCCGCGGGGGAAGACGGCGGTATCGCCTGGGCCGATCTCGGCCGGCTCGCCGCCGTCCGGCGTGACCGTCATCCGGCCGGACAAGATGTGCACGAACTCGTTCTCCTCCAGGCTCCACCGGGAGGGCCCGGGCGTGCACTCCCAGACGCCGGCCTCCTGGGCGCCGTCACCGGACCACAAGGTGGTGCCGGAGGTGTGCATCGCCTCGCCTGTGGCCTCCTCCAGCGGCCCCCAGTCCTCGAGCTTGGCGTCGGCCGCGGCGGCCAGGTACGGGGTGGCGGTGATCATGGTGAGGCGATCCTCTCCGGGAAGGGCAGGGCGATGGGATCGGTGGCCAGGCGGCTGCGCCCGGCCTCGTCGAATCGGTCGAGGCCGAGTTCCGAGGTGTCGAGCACGTCGGAGGAGCCGGTCATCGCGACGTCGGCCGTGGCCCGGCCCAGGCCGGGTCCCCACATCATGCCGGCCCCGGCCGCGCAGGCCACGGTGACCCGGTCCCGCGCCCGGCCGATGATGGGCAGGTGGTCCGGGGTGTAGTCGATGGTGGCGGCCCAGACCCGGCGCAGCCCGAGCCCGGCGGTGACCGGTACCAGCGCGGCCAGCCGGGCCCTCATCTTGGCCAGGTACTCCTCGTCCACCTCGCGGTTCTCGCTCGGCGGCTCGTCCGGGTTGCTCATGCCGAACAGCAGGCCGCCCTCTTCCGGCCGCCAGTAGAGCCCCGCGGCCAGGTCGAACACCATCGGCACCCGGGCCGGGTCCAGGCTGGGGTGGCGCTCGGTCACCGCGACCTGGTGCCGGACGCCGCCGGCCGGGACGCGCAGGCCGGCCAGCTGGCCGACCTGCGCGAGCTTCGGGCCCCCGGTGAGCACGACCAGGCCCGCGCCGATCCGGCCCGCGCTGGTCTGCACGGTCGCGTCGCCGTCGGCCAGGCCGAGGAAGGCGACATGCTCGCGTATCTCGACGCCGCTGCGGATCAGCGCCACGGTGTAGGCGGCCACGTTGCGCGGCGGCGCGACGAAGCCGTCCTGGGCGCAGAAGGTGCCGCCGAGCGTCTGGGCGGGCGCGAGCGTCGGGTTGGCCGCGTCCACCTCGCCCGGGTCCAGCCACCGCACCGGGACGCCGAGCGCGGTCTGCATGGCCATCCGCTCGCGCGCCGCCGCGACGTCCGCCTCGGTGAAGCAGGGCAGCAGGTAGCCCTGCTCGGTGAACCCGGAGTCGGTGCCGGTCTCGTCCCGCTGGCCCAGGTAGAACCGGCGGGACCAGGTGCTCAGGCGCACCGCCTCGGGCGTCCCGCCCTGCACCCGTACCACCCCGGCGGCCCGGCTGCTCGCTCCCTGGCCGAGGAAGCCCTTCTCGATCAGGACGACCCGCGCCAGACCAGCCCGGCGCAGGAAGTAGGCGCACCAGGCGCCCACCGCCCCGCCGCCCACCACCACGGCGTCCGCGGTATCAGTCGTTGGCACAGGACCGATGCTGGCATAGACTGAACATTCAGTCAATAAGGCCGGATTGCGAGGCCGCCGCCTGGAGGTAACCGCCGGATGTACGGGTTGTCGGAAGAAGATCTGCAGATCCAGGCCAGGGCCCGCGGGTTCGCGGACGAGCTGATCCCGTTCGAGGATGAGGCCGAACGGGCCGACGGGGAGCTGCCCGCAGACGTGACGGCCGCCCACGCCAAACGCGTCCGCGAACTCGGCCTGCACTCGACGAACATGCCGCGCGAGCTCGGCGGCGGCGGCTGCACCTCACTGCAGCAAGTACTCGTCCAGGAGCAGATGGGCCGGGTCACCAACGCGCTCGGCTGGGTGGCGGCCACCCCGCCGTCCTGGCTGCCCGCCGTGGCCACGCGGGACCAGATCGACAGGTACGTCCGGCCGGCCATCGCGGGGGAGCGGGAGGAGTGCTACGCGATCACCGAGGAGGGCGCGGGCTCCGACGTCGACGCGATCGAGGCCACCGCGCGCCGGGACGGCGAGGACTACCTGCTCAACGGCGTCAAGTGGCACGTCACCTCCTACAACAGCGCCGACTTCGCCTTCTTCCAGGCCAAGCTGCCTAGTGGCGACCACGCCATGTTCCTGGTCGACCTGCCCAGCCCGGGCGTCCGGGTGGTCAGGACGCCGGCCTACTCGCACACGATCAGCCACCACCACCCGATCGTGGCCTTCGAGGACGTGCGCGTCCCCGCGGCGAACCTGGTGGGCGCCGAGGGTGACGGGATGGCCTTCGCCTACGAGTGGTTCAGGTTCGAGCGGCTGATGGTGGCGGCCCGCTGCCTCGGCGCGGCCGGGCGCCTGGTCGACGAAATGACCGCGTTCGCCGCCGCCCGCGTCGTCGGCGGCCAGCCGATCAGCGAGTACGGGCTGGTAGCCGGCATGCTGGCGGACAGCCTCACCGAGCTGTTCGCGGCGCGCGCGCTGGTCTACGAGACGGCCCGCGGCATCGACCGTCTGCGGGATGGAGCCGACGTGAAGGTGTCGCACGCGCAGTGCTCGATGGCCAAGCTCTACAGCTCGGAGATGGCGGGCCGGGTCGCCGACCGCGCCGTCCAGGTGTTCGGCGGCCGCGGCTACATGCGCGAGAACGTCGCCGAGCGTTTCTTCCGCGAGCTCCGCGTCGAGCGGATCTGGGAGGGCACCAGCGAGATCCAGCGCATGATCATCGCCCGCCAGATGACCAAACGCACCCCCGCTCTGCTTGCCTAGCCTGGCCTCGCCTAACCCCGCCGACTGGGTCGATGTGCCGTTGGTCACGCTCTTACCGGACCAAGGTGCCATCGACCCAAAGGGGCGCGCTAGCGGGGGCGCCTCAGCCTAGGTAGTAGTCGGCGGGGAGGTTCTCCTCGATGGCGGCGAGCACCTCGGGGGAGTCGGGCTCGGTGCGCGGGCGGAACCTGGCCGCCACGGTGCCATCCGGGCGCACCAGGAACTTCTCGAAGTTCCACTGGATGTCGCCGGCTTCGCCGCCGGCGTCCGGCGCCGCGGTGAGCGAGTCGTAGATGGCGTGCCGCCCGGGCCCGTTCACCTCGATCTTCTCGAACATGGGGAAGCTGACCCCGTACGACGTCGAGCAGAACTCGGCGATCTCCTCGGCCGTGCCCGGCTCCTGCCCGCCGAACTGGTTGCACGGGAAGCCCACCACCGACAGCCCGCGCGAAGCGAACTGCTCGTGCAGCTTCTCCAGGGCGGTGTACTGCGGGGTCAGCCCGCACTGCGACGCCACGTTCACCACGAGCAGCGCCGCGCCTGGCGCGGTCGTGCCGAGCGAGGAGTCCTCCCCGGCCAGGGTTTTCACCGGTATGTCAAATATCGTCACGGTGCTTACGGTACCGGGTTCCAGACGGATTGCCCCAGGTAGCCCCGGGCGATGCTGGTCACGTAGGAGTACACCGCGTCCTCGGCGGGGGACAGCGGCCCGGGCGAGGCGTGCGGCGAGGCCAGGCCCCGCTGCACCGACTCGCACGCGGACCAGTCCTGCTTGTTGGTGATGTCCCAGAAATCCACCGCGTAGCCGGGGTCGAAACCATCACGGGCCACGGCCTCGGGCGCGAACGCCCAGGTGCACTCGATCGTGGTCCGGTCCGCGGCGACCGGGATCAGCCGGTGCGTCATCACGTAGTCCGGGTGCAGGCTGAGCAGCACGTTCGGGAAGATGTTGACGTAGATGACGGTGCGCAGGCCCTGCGCGTCCAGCCCGCGCAGCGGCACGCCGCCGCTCTCACCGGACAGCGACATCGTCTCCATGCCGTCGCGCAGGTCCATCCAGCCGCCGATCCAGGCGCCGTCGGCGGCGTAGTTCTCGCCGCTCTTGGGCGGGCTGACCCGGCACAGCTCGGGGTGGATAGACGGGCAGTGGTAGCACTCGTGGTAGTTCTCGGTGAGCGTCTTCCAGTTCGCCGCGGCGTCGTAGCGGTGCTCACCGGCGGTCACCAGCCGCTCCGGCTCGTACGGCGCGATCAGCTCGTCGAGCTTGGCCAGCGCCTCGGTCAGCGACCCGGCCGCGCCGCCGGAACCGTCCACGAAGACGAGCCCGTGCCACTCGGCCACCGGCAGCGGGGCCAGGCCCCACTCGGCGAAGTCGAAGCCGCGCACCTTGCGGAAGCCGGCCGCGGCCCGCAGCGAGCCCGACAGCGAGTACGTCCAGGCGTGGTACGGGCAGATGATGACCTTGTCGCGAGCGCTCTGCCCGCACGGAAGCAGTTCGTGGCCGCGGTGCCGGCAGCTGTTCGCGAACCCCCGCACCTCGCCGTCCTCGCCGCGGACCAGGAGCACGCCGCCCTGGCCGGTAGCCTCGGCACGCTGGTCGCCCGGCTGCGGCAGCTGATCGCTGCGCGCCACGCACATCCAGCCGCCGCCGAAGAAGTGCCGCTGCTCCCAGCCGAACACCGCGGGGTCCGTGTACGCCGCCCGCGGCAGCATCCGGCTCTCACCGAACGGACGCAGCGCCAGCTCCAGCTCACCGCGGTCGAGCGGCGCCGGGGGGATAGCTGTACCAGACCGGGCCCGAAAATCTTGACTGACCATACAGTCAAGACTAAACGGCGCGGCGGAACCTGTCCAGGCACCCAGAAGCGCGGCAGTGATCTTGCGAACAGGCGTGCGCGATGCGGATACTGCAAGCATGGACCGTAATGTGCTCGGCAGCGAGCTCGAGCCATGTGGAACCGACCCGCTCACCGGTTTCTACCGGGACGGATGCTGCACGACCGGCCCCGAGGACCTGGGCAGCCACACGATCTGCGCGGTGGTGACGGCCGAATTCCTCGAGCACCAGCGCCGGATCGGCAACGACCTTTCCACCCCGATGCCCCAGTTCCGGTTCCCCGGGCTGGTGCCGGGGGACCGGTGGTGCGTGACCGCGGCCAACTGGCTGCAGGCACACCAGGAAGGCGCCGCCGCGCCGGTGGTGCTGGCCTCGACCCACCAGCGCGCGCTCGAGATCGTCCCGCTGGAGATCCTCAAGTCCTACTCCGTCGACGTCCCCGCCGACGCCGCCGCCCTGGATGAATGACGCAGACGCCGGGTAGCGGCTTACGGCCAGCGCCGCGGCTGTGACCGGGCGGCCAGCGCCGAGACCATGATCGTCTCCTGCTCCCGCAGCACCAGCCGCAGCCCGGCGCTCAGCCCGTCGTGATCCGTCCCCGCCTGGGCCTCCACTGCGGCCGCGGCCGCCGCCAGCGTCGCGGGCTCGGCCAGCGTGACCGGATAGAGCGCCCGGGCCAGCCGCCGCATCTGGCGGATGTCCAGCTGGTCCAGCACCGGCAGCGCCTCGGCGAAGTACCGATCCCGGTAGGCGGCCAGCAGCCCCTCCTGGCCTGGCACCCACAGCGCGCTCGCCGCCGCCTCCGTCACCCGCCGGTCCCCGCCGCCCAGCGCCAGTTCCCACGCCGCTTCCTTGGCCGCGGCGTCTGGTCGCGCGGCCAGGCAGGCCGCCCGGTACCGCTCTCCGCCCACCGGGTCCGCGGCGGCCAGCGCGTCCAGGTCCTCATCGGTGGCGAGCCCGCGGGCCGCCAGCGTGCGCAGCAGCCGCCCGCGCAGGTCGCCGTCGAGGTCCAGGCCGTCCGGCCGCGGCCCGCCGTCCAGCCACGCGCGCGCCTGCGCCAGCTGATCGCCGGTGTGCGCGCTGGCCGCGAACCCGGCCGCCAGCGCGCGCTGGGCCGGGCTGCCAGGAGCCGAGGCGCCCGCCCCGGCCAGGCTCGCGGCGGCCAGGGCGGCCCGCGCTCCGCCCCGTTCGGCATCCGCGGTGTAGAGGTCGGCGGCCGTGACGGCCCAGCCGAGCAGGACTTCGAGCCCGACCGCGGGCAGCGGCGGGGAGCCGGCCAGCCGCCGGGTCAGCAGGCCGGCCAGGTCGGCGCCGGACAGCGCGCCGGACGTCACCATCCGCCAGGCTCCGTTCCAGCACGCCGCCTCGGTCAGCGGGTCGCCGGTGTTCATCGCCGCCCCGGCCAGCGCCTCCAGGCTGGCCGGGTCGAACGCGATCCCCGCGTAGGTCAGGTCGCCGTCGTTGGGCACCACCGCGGCCGGGAGCGGCTCCCCGGGCGGCACCGGTACCTCGCATCGCGCCCCGCTGACCTCCGCGCTGATCACCCGGCGCCGCCGCAGTGCTGGCCCGGAGGGGGCCGACCCGGGGCCCGGGCGATCGTAGAGCCCGATGCCGAGCCGGTGCGTCCGCGGCTCGTCCTGCTCCACGGCCAGGGACGCCAGCGTGCCGTCCGGCCCGGCCTCCACCGAGGCCCGCAGCGTGCTCGCGCCCTCGGTGCGCAGCCACTCCTGCGCCCAGCCGCCCAGGTCCCGGCCGGACGAGCGTGACCAGCAGCCGATCAGGTCGTCCAGGCTCGCGGTGCCGCCGCCGAACCGGCGCATGTAATCCCTCAGCCCGGCCCGCAGCGCGTCGTCGCCGATCAGCGCGGCCAGCTGCCTGATCACCGCGGTGCCCTTGGAGTAGGTCAGCGCGACCGGCCGGAACATGGCGTCGGCCGCGGTGGCCACCGGCGAGGACACCGGCTGCCGCCCCGGCAGCGCGTCGGCCTCGTAGGCCCGCGGCTTCTCCCGGTAGCTGAGCGCGGTCCACGGATCGGCCATCCCCGCCGCCGCCATGGCCGGGTAGCTCACGTAGCTGGCCATCGCCTCGTCCAGCCACAGGTCATCCCACCAGCGCGATGAGATATGACAGCCGAACCACAGGTGCGACACCTCGTGCGCGCAGATCATCGCCACGAAGTCGTCGTCCGGATCGGCCATCCGGGTCAGCAGGTTCTCGTTGACCAGCATCAGCCCGGGGATCGAGATGGCCTGCGCGTTCAGCCGGGGCACGAACCCGATGTCGTACTTGGGGTACGGGCAGGGCACGCCCAGCGTCCGCTCGTAGTGCTCAAGCGCCTGCCGCGCCAGCCCGGCGAACCGCTCGAGCCCCGGGAGCGTCCCGGCCAGCGACCGCCGGCACCAGATGCTCATCTGCACCCGGCGGTCCATCCCGCCCGTGCCGCTCCAGGCCTCGGTATACGGCCCGGCCGCGATGGTCAGGTCGAACGGCCGCGTGCCGTCCACCGGGCCGAACCGCCAACGGCCCGGCTCCCCGGCCAGCGGCAGGCCGGTCACCGGCCCGTTGGTCAGGCACTCCCATCCGGCCGGGAGCACCAGGCTCAGCGTGGTGGTGGCGGTCAGGTCCACCTGGTCGAAGCAGCAGAACAGGCTGGGCGCCTGGGTCGGGTACCCGGTGAACAGCAGGTAGCCGGCGTCGTCGGCCGGGTCGGTGAACCGGCTCAGGGCGCCGTCGTCCACCTCGGCCTCGACCGTGAGCACGTTCTCGGCGACCAGCCCGGGCAGCGCGAGCCGCCCGCCGGCCGGCCCGGCCAGCTCCCGCCCGTTCAGCACCGCGCGGGTCGCCGTCGCGGTCAGCTCGGCGAACGTGGCCGCCCCCGGCTCCCGGCAGCCGAACCGGATCTCGGTCCGCGACCGGACGGGTTCGGCGGTCAGGTCGGCGAAAACCTCGTAGGAGGCGACGTCGAGGAGGGCGGCGCGCGCCGTGGCTTCGGTTTCGGTGAGTGCGGGCATCCGTCCATCATGGTCCGAACGAGCCCGGGTTGCCCGCCCTGGTTCCCCTCACGCGCTGACGGGCTGGCCCTCCACTTGCTTAGCCGGGGCCTGGCGGGGGCGGCTCGATTCCCTGAGCACCAGGCTGCACGGCAGCCGCCGCAGGCCCGAGCTCGGCCGGCCCTCGATCGCGCTGAGCAGTTCCTCGCCCGCGGTCCGGCCGAGCTCGCGCAGGTTCATGTCGACCGTGGTCAGCGGGGGCCTGCAGGCGGCCGCGATGACTTCCCAGTTGTCGAAGCCGACCAGCGCGATGTCCTCGGGCACCCGCTTGCCCGCCTCCCGCACCGCATCGGCCACGCCCCGGGCGATCTGGTCGTTGCCGCAGAAGACCGCGTCCAGGTCGGGCGCCGCCCGGAGCAGGCCGTCGGTCGCCTGGCGGCCCCACTCCTCGGTCCACTCGCCGTACATGGGCCCGCCCGCGGCCAGCTCGAGCCCGGCGTCGGCCAGGGTCTGCTCCGCGCCCTGGGCGCGCAGCCGCGACGCCGCGAACGACATCGGGCCGGTCACGTGGCCGATCCTGGTCCGCCCGGTGCTGAGCAGGTGGCGCACCGCGATCGCGCCGCCTTCGGCGTCGTCGGGGACGAGGGAGAGATCCCTGGGGTCGGTCGAGGAGGTCATCGCGTAGATGACGGGGACCGGGATGTCGCTGCCGATCGGCTCCCTGGGGTCCTGGCGGCGGCCGGTCACGATGATGCCGTCGACCCGCCGTTCGAGCAGGGTGCGCAGGTAGTGCTGCTCCCGGATCTGGTCGTCCCGGCTGTCGCACAGGAACACCGAGATGCGGCCGGGGCCGAGCGCGTCCTCCGCGCCCTGCATGATCGGGATGCTGAACCGGCCGAAGCTGTCGGTGGTGATCAGGCCCACCGTGAAGGTGCGGCCGGTGAGCAGGCCGCGGGCCAGTGCGTTCGGCTGGTAGCCGAGCTGCTCGGCGGCGTGCTGGATGCGCGCGATGGTGCCGAGGGACAGCGCGCCGCGCCCGTTGAGCGCCTTGGACACGGTGCCGGGTGACACGCCGGCCAGGCGGGCCACGTCGCTGATCGTCGCGGGGTTCTTGCCAGGAGGCATCGCGTCCGCCTCCTCTGCTCGATGACCCGGACGCCAGGCTGCGAGCGGGCGATCTGATCGCCTGAGTATAGGGGAGGAAAAGGTAGTTTGTGAAGTTTCCTAATGGCATCCTGTCCGAAGGACTCAATCTGGTGAAAAGTCCTGCTAAACCTTGACGATTGGAACACGGCGGTTCTAGCATCCGGTCTTGGAAAAGCTTTGCCTTACAAGCCAATGGAGAGCTGTGCTACATGGGTGTCTTCACGCATGCTGACCAGGCCCTCGAGTGGCGGGGCGGGCATGAGATCGTCCGCATCGAGCCCTGGGGGCCGGGCAGCCTCCGGGTGCGCGGGACGGTCTGGGAGAAGATCCGCGACGACCTGCCCGGCGCGCTTACCCCCCTTGAGGCTGGCACCGTGGAGCCGGTCCCGGCTGCCATCGAGATCGGGACCGGCTCGGCGCGGATCACCAACGGCGTCCTGACCGCCGAGATCTCCGCCTCGGGGCAGCTCAGGTTCTTGCGCACGTCCGGCGAGGAGCTCCTGGCCGAGACCACCGCGCACTTCACCGGGCCGCCGACGCGCCGCTACAAGTCCGTGGGCGGCGGCATGCACCGGTTCGAGGTGACCTTCGAGGCCCGCGACGGGGAGCGCCTGTATGGCCTTGGCCAGCACCAGCACGGCCGCCTGGACCAGAAGGGCGCGGTCGTCGAGCTGATCCAGCGCAACACCGAGGTGTCGATCCCGTTCCTGCTCTCCAGCCATGGCTACGGCCTGCTGTGGAACCACCCCGGGATCGGCCGGGTCGAGCTCGGCACGACCGCCACCCGCTGGGTGTCCGAGAGCACCCGCCAGTGGGACTACTGGGTCACCGCCGCGGACGAGCCCGCCGCACTCGTCCGCGGCTACGCCCAGGCCGTCGGCCGCACGCCGATGCTGCCTGAGTGGGCATCGGGGTTCTGGCAGTGCAAGCTCCGCTACAAGACCCAGGACGAGCTGCTGAGCGTGGCGCGCGA
Source organism: uncultured Actinomycetota bacterium (assembly GCA_963753225.1). Classification (GTDB taxonomy): domain Bacteria; phylum Actinomycetota; class Actinomycetes; order Streptosporangiales; family Streptosporangiaceae; genus Palsa-504. The sequence continues at coordinate 492,811 of CAVWBQ010000049.1, forward strand.
GTACAAGCGCCGCGGGCTGCCGCTGTCGGTGATCGTGATCGACTACTTCCACTGGACCCAGCAGGGCGACTGGAAGTTCGACCCGGACGAGTGGCCCGACCCGGCCGCCATGGTGGCCGAGCTGGAGCGGCTCGGCATCAAGCTGATGGTCTCGGTCTGGCCCACGGTCAACCCGGCCAGCGAGAACTACGCCGAGATGAGCGAGCTGGGCTACCTGGTCGCCAACGAGCACGGGCTCGGGCTGCAGCTGGCCAGCTGGGACCGGGGCTCGGCGGTGCGGGTCCCGATGAGCTTCTATGACGCGACCAACCCCCGGGCCAGGGACTACATCTGGTCCAAGGTCAGGGACAACTACCTCAAGTTCGGGATAAAGACCTGGTGGCTGGACGCCTGCGAGCCCGAGCTCGTGCCCGAGCAGCCGGAAAACCTCCGCTACCACATCGGTCCCGGCCTCGAGGTCGGCAACGCCTACCCGATGCTGCACGCCCGCGGCTTCTACGAGGGCATGCAGGCCGAGGGCGAGCAGGAGATCGTGCTGCTGTGCCGGTCCGCCTGGGCGGGCAGCCAGCGCTACGGAGCGCTGGTGTGGTCCGGCGACATCGACTCCACCTTCGAGGACCTGCGCCGGCAGATCCCGGCCGGGCTGAACATCGGCCTGTCCGGCATCCCGTGGTGGACCACCGACATCGGCGGGTTCAAGAACGGCGACATCAACTCGCCGTCCTTCCGCGAGCTCATCGTCCGCTGGTTCCAGTTCGGCGTGTTCTGCCCGGTCTTCAGGCTGCACGGGATCCGTCAGCCGGGCACCCTGGTGGGCTCGGAGCAGACCGGCGCGGCCAACGAGGTGTGGTCGTTCGGCGAGACCGAGTACGAGATCATCCGCCACCTGCTGTTCCTGCGGGAGCGGCTGCGGCCGTACGTGATGGAGCAGATGGCCACGGCAAGCGCGAACGGGCTTCCGCCGATGCGCGCGCTCTTCCTCGAGTTCCCGGACGAGGCGCCGGCATGGGAGGTGACGGACCAGTTCATGTTCGGCCCGGACGTGCTGGTCGCGCCCGTGACAACGTACGGCGCGCGGGAGCGCGATGTGTATCTGCCGGAGGCAGCCTCGTGGCTCGACGCCTGGACGGGCAACCCCGTCGGCGCGACAGGCTGGGTGACGGCGGCGGCACCGCTCGAGCGCATCCCGGTCTATCTCCGCGAAGGCGGCAGCCTTACCGACCTGCGAGCGCCCTCATGACGCTGCGGCGGCTCACCTCCCGCCGTAAGGGGCAGCTGGCAGGCTGGCTCTTCCTGGCCCCGGCAATCGCCTATCTGCTCTTCGCGTTCGCGCTGCCCATCGTCTACAACCTGACGCTCAGCTTCGAGCAGACGTCGCCGGCGACGATTGCGAGCCTCACCGCGCCTTTCGCCGGGCTCGGCAACTACCACTTCATCCTCAACGATCCGACGAGCCGGAAGGCGATCGCTAACACGTTCTTGTTCACGGTGGGCTCGCTCGCCGGCCAGTTCCTGATCGGCTTCGCGCTCGCGCTGCTGTTCAGCATGCGGTTCCATGGGCGGACTCTGGCCCGCTCGCTCGTGATTGTCCCGTGGCTTCTGCCACTGATCGTGACCGGAGTCATGTTTCGCTTCCTGTTTCAGCTTGAAGGCGGGGCTGTGAACCAGGTGCTCACCGGTCTCGGGATTGTCCACCACGGGGTCGACTGGCTGGACGATCCACATCTGGCTCTCTGGACGATCCTGATCGCCAACATCTGGCTCGGGGTGCCGTTCTTCACCCTCCTGCTCTACAGCGCGCTCCAGGACGTGCCAGTGGAGATCAAGGAGGCGGCGATCATCGACGGTGCGAGCCCGTGGCAGCGGCTCCGGCTCGTTGTCGTGCCGATCATCCTGCCCGTCATCGAGGTCACGCTGCTCCTCGGCTTCGTGTTCACGGTGAAAGTGTTCGACCTCGTGATCGGCCTGACCGGCGGCGGGCCCGCGAACGCGACGCAGCTGATCACCACCTGGTCCTACAACCTGTCGTTCCAGCAGTTCTCGTTCGGCTACGGCGCGGCGCTTAACAACGTGCTCCTCGTGCTGGCGCTCGTCTGCGCACCGATCTACCTGTTCCTCAGTCGTGACTCGCTGCGCCGTAGCTCGGGGGCGGACCGGTGAGGCGCGTCAAGAGGTCCCGGGCCCTGAGCTGGCTGTGCACGCTCGCGGCGGCGGCGGCCCTCGCGCTGGTTCTCTTCCCGGTATACGCGATCATCGTCGGCTCGTTCGAGTCGACCAACACGCTCTTCAGCGGCACGTTCTACTGGCTGCCGCACGCCGCGACGCTCGACAACTACAGCACGGTCATCCACGCGCAATCGGCCAACGTTGTGACGAGCCTGGTCGTGGGTCTTGGGACGGCGCTGCTCGCCCTGGTCGTAGCCGTCCCGGCGGCCTACGCCCTGTCCAAGTACCGCCTGCGGGTGACGGTGATCTTGGTCAGCTCGCTCCTCATCGCGCAGATCGTCCCGTCGATCGTCCTGGCGACGTCCCTGTTCATCGTTTTTCACCGGATCAACCTGGTGAACTCGTACCCGGGACTGATCATCGCTGATGGGACGTACGCCGTCCCGTTCGCGATCCTCGTCCTCCGGGCGTTCCTCTTCAGCCTGCCCAACGAGCTGCTCTACGCGGCCCGGGTCGACGGAGCGACCGAGTGGCAGACGTTCCGCATGATCGTCATCCCGCTCGCCCGTTCGGCCGTGATCACTGTCGCGGTCTTCGCGTTTCTGGCCGGGTGGGGCGACTTCATCTTCGCCCTGACCATCCTGAACGGATCGGGCATCGAGCCGATCACGCTCGGGATCTACACCTACCTCGGCAACTACTCGACCGACTGGGGCGCGGTGATGGCAGCGGGCGTGTTCGCGATGGTACCGGCCGCGATCTTGCTCGTGGTGGCGCAGCGGTACATCGCGAGCGGTCTCACGGCGGGCTCGGTGAAGGGGTAGCGATGCGCCGGGCCGCACGAGGGAGGTGGTAGCAGATCTCGATAACCGGATCGGACTTCTTGGTTCCCTCTGTCGTTTCGACCGAATTCACCGCAACATCAACCGCAAAAGAGGACATAACGCTATGAAGCAATCTATCAGGAGGGGGCACTGGGGACTGGCAGCAGTTCTGGTTGCGGCGTGCGCCGTAGCCGGGTGCTCGCAGTCGGCCAGTACGTCCGGCACGTCCGGGACTAAGACCACGATCACCGAAGAGGACTACTTCAACACCCCTGGCCAGATCGCGGCCCTGGCCGCCTACAGCAAGGCATTCGAAGCCGCGCACCCGGGCGTGACGGTGAAACGGCAGTACGTGCCGTTCGCCGATCTGGACGCGAAGCTACTGACGCAGGCAGCCGGCCAGGACCTGCCGAACCTGCTGGCCGTGGACAACCCGTTTGTGTCGACGATGATCTCGACCGGCCAGGTCGTGCCGATCAGCGGCCTGTCGGGCTTCAGCACGACGGGCTATTACCCTGCCGTGATCAACGAGGGCCTATCGGGCGGTAAGTACTACAGCCTCCCGGTGGCAGGGGCCAACTCGATCGCGCTGATCTACAACATCGCAATGTTCAAGGCAGCGAACCTGACCCCGCCGAAGACCTGGGCGGACCTGGTCTCCGACGCCAAGGCACTGACGACCTCGGCTCACTACGGGATCGCATTGACCTGTGAGGCGGCCGAGGACACGACGTGGCAGTGGGAGCCGTACTTCTGGACCAACGGCGGCACGGCCACGTTCTCGAACGTCTCGGGTGCGCCCGGCGTGCAGGCGTTGACGCTGTGGCGCCAGCTGGTCAGCGACAGCTCCGCGTCCAAGTCGTGTCTCAACTGGAGCCAGACCCCGGCTGCGTCGACGCAGTTCATCGACGGCAAGGCGGCCATGATGGTCAACGGCCCCTGGAACTTCCCGACGATGAACCTAGCCAAGCAGTTCTATGGCAAGCAGTTCGGGGTCGTTCCCGTC
>CAVWBQ010000050.1:0-46748 GCA_963753225.1 uncultured Actinomycetota bacterium
GGATCAGCTAGCCGCGGCGATTCGCCGTGACGTCCGGCGGCGGCCGGGCCATCATGGCGGCTGTGGAGCAGCTCACGTTCGGGGACGGACGGCGCGCCCGGCCGCCTGCGCACCCGCGGCCAGGCCCGGGTACGAGATCGAGCGCGAGCTGGCCGCTGCCCGCGCGGGCCCGGTCGCGGGCGTGGACGAGGTGGGCCGCGGCGCCTGGGCCGGACCGGTGACGGTGTGTGCGGTGATCGTCCGGGCCGGTTTCCCCGCCGCGCCGGCCGGGCTCACCGATTCCAAGCGGCTCAGCCCGCCGCGCCGCGCCGCGATCGCGGGCGAGCTGCTGAGCTGGGTCGAGGCCTATGCCATCGGCGAGGCGGGACCCGCCGAGATCGACGCGGCCGGCATGACCTAGCGCTGCGCCGCGCGGCTATCCGCGCCCTTGAAGGCCTGCCCGCCCGCCCGGACACGGTGCTACTCGACGGTGCCCATGACTATATCGGCCGTCCCTGGCCGGTGCGCTGCGCCGTGCGGGCGGACCTGCGGTCGGTATCGGTCGCGGCGGCCTCGGTCATCGCCAAGGTGCACAGGGACCGGCTCATGGCCGGGCTCGGCCCCGGAGAGTTCGCGTTCGCGGAGAACGCCGGGTACCCCTCGCCCGCGCACCAGGAGGCGCTGGCCGCCCACGGTCCCACCCCACACCACCGGCTGTCCTGGTCGTACCTGGACGACCTGCCGCGGTGGCGGCACCTGAAGCGGCACCGGCCGGACGTCGAGGGCCAGCTTTCCCTGCTGTAACTGCAGCGATGAGGCGAGCGAAGCGAATACGACGGTGGAACTGAGGTAATGGCCGGTGGCGTAGTCGAAGGCGCCGCCGCACGTTATCAGGCGCAGGGCGGCGAAGTCGGCCGCGCCGTAAACGGCTTTCGCCGGGAACCGGGATTTGCTGTACTCGCGGACCCCGGTGACGCGGAAAACGGCCGTGACCCCGTTGGCGAGCCTTACGTCGATGGTGTCGCCCCGGTGCAGGGCGCCGAGGCGGAAGAAGACGGCCGGGCCCCGCTGGCTGTCGACGTGGCCCTCGATGACCGACGACCCGATCTGGCCCGGCGTCGCCGAGTACTTGTACCACGCTGCCACGGCGGCACTGGTCCGGAGCGACGGCACCTGGACCGTGCCGTCGGCGTTGAGCCCCAGGCGCAGCAGTTTCGAGTCCACGCCGATGGCCGGGATGTGCACCGAGACCGGAAGCGAGCGCGCCAGCGCCGGCCCGCGAGACGATCCGCCGATGACCCCTGCCTGCGACAGCGAGGGCTGCGGCGCGTGTACCTGGGAGGCGACGACGACGCCCACGGCCGCGGTGCCGGCCATGATGAGCAGCGCCCCGGCGATCCCGGCCACCCGGGCGCGCAGGCCGGTCGTGGTGGCAAGCGGCGCGGCGTACCCCTCCTGCGGCCAGGAGACGACCACGCGGAACCCGGCGATACGCCGCCACGGTGCCTCCGGCAATGTCGCCGTCCTTTCGTCCGCTGATCTCCCCTATCAGCCTAATATTGCGATGGTGAACTGGCCATTGCCCCTTTTGCGCCGGGCTCGGGCCTCGGCTTAGGGCCAGACGGGTTACGCGTTCCTTTTCCGATTCCGGTTTCTGCCGCCTGGAGCGGGAAACACACACGTCATCTGCCCGGCGCAGGAGGAGGGTCTATGAAGCTGCGCGGAACGACCGCGGGCACGCCGTTCGGCGCCAAGCTGACCGCGCTGTGCTGGGCCGCCATGACGCTGCTCGCCCCCGTAGCCGTCTCGGCGTGCACCTCGTCCTCGTCCCCGCCCACGTCGCCCGGGACCATCACGCCCACCCTGACCACCTCGCCCACCGGGAACGCCTCGGCGTCCTCCGGCGGTTCGGCCTCATCGGGCAGCTCCGCCTCATCGGGCACGTCAGCCTCGGCCGGCGACACGTCGGCGTCCGGCACGCCCGGCGTGTCCCCCGGCGCCGCGGCCGCGTCGAGCCCGCAGCCCACGGTGACCGTGACGGAAACGGTCGCCGCCTCCCCGAACAGCCAGAACATCCCGGCCGCCGCGCCGGGCACCGGCGGCGGGGGCACGGCGGGATTCCAGGGCACCCTGCTCCTCGTGCTCGGCGTGGGGGCGATCCTGGCTGGCGCCGGGGGCCTGGCATACCGCAGGTGGCTCGGCCGCGGCCGCTGACACCGCGGATCCTGATTCCGCTGCTGCCGCCCAGCGCACCAGGTAGCCGCGCTGTGGTCCACGCCGGACTGCGCCTAGGCTCGAGACGGCGGGCCAAGCGGAGGGAGAGCCGATGGGGCCGGGCGACGAGGGCCGGGTGCCGGGCCTGTGGGCGCCGCAGCGGCGGGCGCTGACCACGGGCCTGGTCCTGACCATCACCTTCGTCGCGTCCGAGGCGCTGGCCGTGGTCACGGTCATGCCGGTGGTCGCCCGCGACCTGGGCGGGCTGCGCCTGTACGGCTGGGTGTTCAGCGGGTTCATGCTCGGCAGCGTGGTCGGCATCGTGGCGGCCGGCCGGGAGGCCGACCGGCGGGGTCCCGCGCTGCCGTTCGTGGCCGGGGTGGTGCTGTTCGGCTGCGGGCTGGCCGTGGCGGGACTGGCGCCCTCGATGGGCGTGCTGGTGGCGGGCCGGGTGCTGCAGGGTCTCGGGGCTGGCGCGGTGCCCTCGGTCGCCTACGCCACCATCGGCCGGAGCCTGCCCGAGGCGCTGCGCGCCCGGATGATGGCGGTGCTGTCGACCGCGTGGGTCGCGCCGGGGCTAGCCGGCCCGGCGATCAGCGCCGAGGTCGCGCGCCTGTTCGGGTGGCGCTGGGTATTCCTGGGCCTGCTGCCGGTGGTCGCGGTGGCCGGTTCTATCGCCGTGCCCGCCCTGATCCGCCTCGGGCCGCCCGCCGCGGCTCAGGCGCGGGAGCACCGGCTGACCGACGGCCTGCGCACCGCGGCCGGGGCGGCCCTGCTGCTGGCCGGCCTCAGCCTCGCGGCCGCGTCCGGTGAGGTCCTGCCCGGCCTGGCGCTGATCGCGGGCAGCGGCGTGGTCGGCCTGCCAGCGCTGCGCCGGCTGGTCCCGCCCGGAACCCTGACCGGACGTCCCGGGCTGCCCGCCACGATCGCCAGCCGGGGCCTGCTGACGTTCACGTTCTTCGGAGCCGACGCGTACGTGACCCTCGCGCTGACGGCGGTGCGCCACCGTAGCCCGGTGGTGGCCGGCCTCGCCGTCACCGGCGCGACGGTGTCCTGGACGGCCGGCGCCTGGGTGCAGGCGCGGCTCAGCGATACCTGGGAAGGCCGGCGCCTGGTGCGTGCCGGGCTGCTGATCGTCTTGGCCGGCATCGCCGGAATGATCCTGGTCCTGCAGCCGGCCGTCCCGCTGGCCGAGGGCCTGGCCGCCTGGACCGTCGCCGGCCTGGGCATGGGGCTGGCTTACGCTCCGCTGTCGCTGATGATGCTGCACAAGGCGCGGCCCGGGCAGGAGGGGCAGGCCGCGGCGTCACTGAACCTGGCGGACGTGCTGGGTACCGCGATCGGCATCGGCGTGGGCGGCGCGGCCGTGGCGGCGGCCGCGGGCGGCGACCTCCGCCTGGGCATCACCGCCGCGTTCTCGGCCGCCGCCGCGGTGGGACTCATGGCGCTGGCCTTCACCCGCCGCCTTCCGGAAGGCACCAGCTCAGCGCCGCCGGTGACCGAGCAGGTGCCCGCGCGGGCCGATCCGTCAGGCTAGCCGGGGCTCACCCGGTGTTCCTGCCGAAGGCAGGCTCGTAGCCGAGCTTCTGGCCGGACGCGGTGGGGTGGTAGGACGAACTGATCGCGAGCAGGTCCACCGAATGGAGCCAGCGGCCAGAATCGCATATCTCGTGCGCGGCGAACTGGCCGCGGACGTCGGCGTACACGATGTTGCGGTCAGCCGCCGCGGTAACGGCCGCGCCCAGGGCGCTGTCCAGGGCGTCGGCGCCTCCGTTGAGCGCGGTCCTGTCCTGGGTGCTCAGCCCGATGCAGCTACCCGACTTGGACAGGTCGTACAGGTCCGGATAGCCGAGCACCACGATCCTGGCGCTGGGCGCGCGCTGTCTGATGGCCTGCAGGGTGCTGGCGAGCCTGGCCGGCAGTTGCCTGGTGACGAAGTCCCTGGCCGTCGCGACGGCGCTTAGGCACGTGCTAGTCGAGTGGAGCACGCAGGTCTCCATCACACTGGAGAAGCCCGCGTCGTTGCCGCCGATCGTGATGCTGACCAGCGTGGTGGCGGCGCTCAGCGCAGACGCCTGGCCGCTGATCACGACGGAGGTCGTCGCGCCCGCGCAGGCCACGGAGACGAACGAAGCGGGGGAGTTGGCGGCGGCCCACTGCTCCGGGTAGGCGTTCGTGCTCCGGTCACAGCTGCCGGCGGACGAGATGTACGACCCGGCGCCAAGGCCGGAGCTGTACGAATCACCGAGCGCGACGTAGCTAACCGGGGAGGCGGCGCCGACGGCCGGCATCGCGCTCACGGCCGTGACCAGGCCTGCCGTGGTAACTGCAACTGCCGCGCTGAAAATGACACGGGAAATACCCACAATCACCCCATAGGGACCTGTGAGGGCGGTGATAACGCGCGCGCACTCTCCTTGTACCATGCGTAAGCGAGGAGATCAATATAGTAACCGGCGCCCGGCTACCCTGCGTGGGCGATGGAAAGCAATCAGGCACATGCATCAAAGAAAGATGATCTTGGTCCCGGCGGCGAGCGGGTTCGCCAGGCCGGAGAGGACCGGGACCGGGCGCTCGCGCAGGCCGCGCAGGCCGACCAGCGCGCAGCCACCGCAGAGGCACGCGCCGACGCCGCCCGCGCCGAGACCGCGCGGGCCCGTGAGGACGCGGCCCGCGAGCTCGAGCAGCTGCGCACCGACGCGGCCCGCGAGCGGGACGAGCTGCGGGCCGCGCTGGAATTCCGCGCCCAGGCACTCGAGGAGTCACGCGGCGAGTTGCGCGGCCGGGCCGGGCGCGCCGAGCGTGACCTCGACGCCGCCCGGGCCGAGCTGGCCCGCCTGCGCCAGTAGGCGGAGAGGCCGGCCGCTCCTGGCGCAGGCGGGAACCCGGTATGGCACGAGGACAACCAGGACCCGCCCAGCCCGGGAAGGGCAGCTGGGCGGGTCCCCCTGGAGGGGGCTGCATCAGGCTTGCGGCGCGCAGCTCAGCGGCGGGATTGACAGCCCGCGGCCCGCGGCCGGGCAAAGGGCCCGCTCCGGTCCGGGGTGAGCCTCGCCGTGTCAGGCGTTACACGTGACCGGGATAGTCGTGGATCATGGGGCCCCCTGGGTGGTAGCGCGGGTAGAGCCTGGTGACCCAGAGGGTTTGCCGGGCCGGGAGGAGTTCGGCGTGCTCGAGCTCGAGGTCCTGCGTCGTCACGGCAGGCGCGGCGGACGTCATGGCAGGTACAGCGGACATGGGGAGCCTCCTTCGAAGGCGGCCACCTGGTCCCCGGGGCGGGGGCCAGGCCGGGATTGTCGTGCGTGCGGGCTCACCAGCCACGGAACTGGCCTTGCAGGGTCCAGAATGCGGCCAGCCCCGCCAGGGCCGCCAGGCCGGCCGCGCCGGCCAGGAGGCGGCGTGGCGGGCGGCCGGCGGACCAGCGGCGGCCGAGGGCGGTGACCCGCCGTGCCAGCCCCGTCACGACGTAGAGCGATCCGGCGAGCGACAGGGTCACCAGCGCGATGCCGATCGCGTCCACTGCGGCCATCGCGTAGCGGTGGCCGTGCACGGCGGCGGTCATGAGATGGGCCTGCAGGCTGGCTGAGCGCCACAGCGCCCGGTCGACCGCGGGCAGGTACAGCATCAGGTACCCGATGCTGAGCAGGAGCAGCGGGATGACGCACAGTACCCAGGTGGTCACCATCCCGGCGCCGGAAGTAGCCGGAGGGCCGCCCGGGAACCCGTGGGCGGCCCTCCTTGCCTGCCGTGCAGCCCCCTCAGGCGATGCAAGGCAGGGCACCGGGGCTACAGGGCCAGCAGGGTGTTGCCCACGCCGTTGAACGCGGAGACGTTGATCAGCCCGAACTGGCTCGTGTTGCCGATCACGTTGGTGATGCTGGAGCCGCTGTGGCGCGAGCTGCCGCAGGAAAGGGTTTCCCGGCTGGGGAGCAGCTCGGCGGTCTCGAGCTCGAGCTCCTTCATCGTCACGTCAGTGGACATGGTGCCTCCTTGGGCGATCCCCCCCGGACCAGGCAGCCCGGGGATTTACCTGCCCGGCACCCTGTGGCGCCGGGACGCGAATCCGGTGTACGCTATTTGCCAGACGTACTGTACGGTCACCACCGTACAGTACCCGTTCCGGGATAGTCAATGCCGGCGAGTCCCGGCTAATCCCGGGGAATCACGACAGCACCTGCTCAGAGGAAGGCGGGTTAGGGTTGGTGGCCATGACCACGCAGGCGGCGGGGGACGAGCAGAACCCCGCCGCGGAGCAGCCGCGCCCCGCCGCGGAGCTGGAGCCTGCGCTCAACCCGCTCCAGCGGCTGATCCAGCAGCGGCTGCGCGAGCGGGGCTGGTCCTACCGCGAGGTCGCCCGCCGCGGCGGGCTGCCGCACTCCACCGTCCACACCCTCGCCTCGACCCGCAACCTGGCCCGCCCGCCGCGCCCGGCCACGATCGACGCGCTGGCCAAGGGCCTGGACGTGCCGGTCTCCGCGGTCCGCGCCGCCGCCGCCGAGTCCACCGGGCTGCACTACTACGACCAGGCCCCCGCCGGGCCGCAGAACCCCGGCGACCCGGAGCGGGAGCTCCTGATCGCCAGCATCGACGAGCTGACACCCGACGACCGGCGCCACGTGGCCGCGCTGGTCGAATCGCTGCGGAACAGGACCACGCAGGAGCCGCAGGACCCGTTAGCGTCCCCGGCCCGGGGCGGGCCCGGGCATCCGCCCGGCCCGCCCCGCGGGCACTTCTATCCCATCGGCAGCCCGGCGGGCACGCCGAGCTGGTCAGCCAGCTCCTGGTAAGGATCCTCCGGCAGCACCAGCCGGGCCGCCCGCAAGATCGCCCCGGGATCCCCGCCCGGCGGCCGCAGCACGTAGACCGTGCCGTCATGCGGGCACTGCGTCACGACAACCCGGTCATAATCGGCCACCACGATCGGCCAGCTGGCGGGCATGCCCAGCTGCCCGGCCAGCTCCCGGTAGAGGCCCTCGGATAGCACCAGCCGGGCCGCCCGCAAGATCACCCCGGGATCCCCGCCCGGCGGCCGCAGCACGTAGACCGTGCCGTCATGCGGGCACTGCGTCACGACGACCCGGTCATAGTCGGCCACCACGATGCTGGCCTCCTCCGTGGCGGGACGCCCCGGATCCGGTTCCCGGCCGTAGCGCGGCCGCGGCACGGGCGCCGGCTCCCGGGCCTGCTCCGGCACGGCCGCGGCCCGGGCGGACGCCCGCCGGCGATGGCGCCGGAACACCAGCAGCACCGGCTCGGCCAGGAACGCCGCCCCCACGACCAGGCCGGCGGCCAGCAGCATGGTCTTCAGCCACCCCGGCATGCCGCCGGCGGCCGGCGCGCCCGTTCCGGCCGGCGCGGGACGGTTCCCGCTGCCCGACGGCGGCGGCGGCGCCGGGTGCAGGCGGCGGCCCGGGCCCGGCGCAGGTTGCGCCGGCGCTGCAGGCCGCCGGACCGTCAGCACTATCCCGGCCCGGATGACATCCGGATCAGAGCCGATGGCCCGCCGGTTGGCCGCGTACAGGGCCTGCCAGCCGCCGGGCACGGCGAACGTGGCCGCGATGCCCGCCAGGGTGTCACCGGCTGCGACCGTGTAACGGGCCGGAGGCGCCCGGCCGGGCAGCACCAGGACGGTGCCAGCGCGGATCACATCCGGGTCAGGGCCGATGAGCGGCCGGTTGGCCGCGTACAGCGCCGGCCAGCCACCGCGCACGGCGAACCGCGCGGCGATGCCGGACAACGTGTCACCAGGCCGCACGGCATACCCCGAGACGGGACGCGCCACCGTCTTCGGTGCCGCGGCCACGCTCAGCGTGCTGGCCAGGGTGACCTGAGTAGTACTACTCGCAGTGCGGATGTTCGCCTGAACCGGGGGGACAGATCCCTTCATGCCGGCCGCCACCAGGACGACCAGGATGCTCCAGGCGAGCACGGCGCACGCGGACTTCAAACACGCATGCACGTATGTGCCTTTCCTTCCCAGGGGGATTCAGCGCCCGAACGCTGCTGGCCCGGACGCACAGAACGGACCGATTGGAAGGAAAGGACTTAAGCGGGCGGCACCTCCGGCAGGTAGGAACGCCAGATCGGTACCGCAGCGGCACGACGCGCCAGCCGCAGCAGCACCAGCGAGACCAACGCGATCAGGGCAGCGCCGATACCACCCCGCACACCGCCCCCGCTGTGCCCGCCGGCGCCGCTACCAGAACCGCTGACGCCGTTCGCACTATTCGCGCCGCCACCCGGCACAGCCGGCAGCCCAGAGGGCATCGGCGCCGACGGCAACGGCGCACCGCCGCCGCCTGACCCCGCCGACAACCTCGGCAGCCAGGACCCGCCAGCACCGCTACCCGGCACCGAGACGCCAGTTCGATTTGCCGTCGCGCCCGCCGCCGGAAGCGATCCGGCCACCCCGGGCACACCAGCATCGGAGACCGGAGCCGGGGCACCGGCGGCAGTGAATACCGTGCCCGTGAGCGGGGCCACCAGGTTCGTGACCGTGCCCGTGAGCGGGGCGACCGCGTTCGTGACCGTGCCGGTCAGCGGGGCGACCAGGTTCGTGACCGTGCCCGTGAGCGGGGCGACCAGGTTCGTGACCGTGCCCGTGAGCGGGGCGACCGCGTTCGTGACCGTGCCGGTCAGCGGGGCGACCAGGTTCGTGACCGTGCCCGTGAGCGGGGCGACCAGGTTCGTGACCGTGCCGGTCAGCGGGGCCACCACGCGGTCGCCCGGTCACCGTGCCGGTCAGCGGGGCCACCACGCCGGTCACCGTGCCGGTCAGCGGGGCCACCACGCCGGTCACCGTGCCGGTCAGCGGGGCGACCAGGTTCGTGACCGTGCCCGTGAGCGGGGCGACCGCGTTCGTGACCGTGCCGGTCAGCGGGGCCACCACGCCGGTCACCGTGCCGGTCAGCGGGGCGACCAGGTTCGTGACCGTGCCGGTCAGCGGGGCGACCAGGTTCGTGACCGTGCCGGTCAGCGGGGCGACCAGGTTCGTGACCGTGCCGGTCAGCGGGGCGACCAGGTTCGTGACCGTGCCGGTGAGCGGGGCGACCAGGTTCGTGACCGTGCCGGTGAGCGGGGCGACCAGGTTCGTGACCGTGCCGGTGAGCGGGGCCACCGCGTTCGTGACCGTGCCGGTGAGCGGGGCCACCGCGTTCGTGACCGTGCCGGTGAGCGGGGCCACCGCGTTCGTGACCGTGCCGGTCAGCGGGGCCACCGCGTTCGTGACCGTGCCGGTCAGCGGGGCCACCACGCTAGTCGCAGTGCCGGTCAGCGGGGCCACCACGCTGGTGACCGTGCCCGTGAGCGGGGCCACCACGCCGGTCACCGTGCCCGTGAGCGGGGCGACCAGGTTCGTGACCGTGCCGGTCAGCGGGGCCACCACGCTAGTCGCAGTGCCGGTCAGCGGGGCCACCACGCTGGTGACCGTGCCCGTGAGCGGGGCCACCACGCCGGTCACCGTGCCCGTGAGCGGGGCGACCAGGTTCGTGACCGTGCCGGTCAGCGGGGCCACCACGCTAGTCGCAGTGCCCGTGAGCGGGGCCACCACGCTAGTCGCAGTGCCGGTCAGCGGGGCCACCGTGCTAGTCGCCGTGCCCGTGAGCGGGGCCACCGCCGACGCGATCGGGGTGGCAGCCGAAGTGACCGGAGCCGCCGCTGAGGTGACCGACGATGCGGCCGAGGTGGCCGAGCTACCAGTTCCGGAGCCGGAACTGGTGCCGGTAGCGGCTGAGGCGACCGTGGATGCGGCCGAAGTGGCAGCCGACGTGATCGACGCGGCCGGGGCCGGGGCCGGGGCGGGCGACGTGACCGGGGCCACGGCCGACGCAGCCGACGCCACCGGAGCCAGGGCGGCCGGAGCCAGGGCGGCCGGGAGAGCCGAGCTGGCCGACGGGGCCGGGGCGCGGGTGGCCGGGCCCGAACTGGCCGAGGCGGCCGGGGCAGCCGCCGACACGACCGCCGACACGGCGGACGTGACCGGAGCCGCAGCCGACGCCACCGGAGCCGGGACGGCCGGAGCCGAGGTGGCCGGGAGAGCCGGAGCCGGAGCCGGGACGGCCGGAGCCGGGACGGCCGGAGCCGGGACGGCCGGAGCCGGGACGGCGGGGGCCGGGACGGCCGGAGCCGGAGCTGAGGTGGCCGGGGCCGAGCTAGCCGACGGAGCGGGGGCAGCCGCCGACACGACCGCCGACACGGCGGACGTGACCGGAGCCGCAGCCGACGCCACCGGAGCCGGAGCGGCGGGAGCCGGGGTAGCCGACGGGGCCGGAGCGGCCGGAGCCGGAGCGGCGGGAGCCGGGGTAGCCGACGGGGCCGGAGCGGCCGGAGCCGGAGCGGCGGGAGCCGGGGTAGCCGACGGGGCCGGAGCGGCCGGAGCCGGAGCGGCGGGAGCCGGGGTAGCCGACGGGGCCGGAGCGGCCGGAGCCGGAGCGGCGGGAGCCGGGGCCAAGCTAGCCGACGGAGCGGGGGCAGCCGCCGACACGACCGCCGACACGGCGGACGTGACCGGAGCCGCAGCCGACGCTACCGGAGCCGGGACGGCCGGAGCCGAGCTCGCCGACGGGGCCGGGGCAGCCGAAGGCGCCAAAGTTGCTGCGTGCGCTTGCCGGGTGAACACTAGCAAGACGACCAGGATCCCGGCAGCCGCGATCGCGACCTGCATCGCTCGGCGAGCGATGTGTCGCAAGATCGGCTGCGGCATTGAGCAGCTCCCCACCACCGGGATAGGCCAGACCCGGGCTCCTCGTGCCCCTCATCAGCGGCCCGAAACGCGCAGACGAACCTTTATTTCAGGCTTTTTCGCCGAGGGTCACCCGGAACCGGACATTGGTGAGTCCATCCACAAATTTACATACTGTTCGGTCATCACCGTACAGGACCGGCTCGGGCCCGGACAAGGGAACTGCGGATCACGGCTGATCTCCGCGAACTTCGGTGTATTGGAGAGCCAGTAAATCCTCGATAATTACGATTATCGAGGATCATTCGGGACAGGATCCGGTCATGGGCAGCAGCCAGCCAGCCCTCCGGACCCGCCACTGGTCGCCGCTGCCGCGGACGCCGATCCGGTGACCCTCCTGGTGACCGCCTGGCTTTCCGCCAGGCGGTCAGCCAGGCGGTCAGAGAGCACCCAGGCCGGCTACGCCAGGGACATCGGCATCACCCCGCCGCGGCGGCCCGGCCGCGCGCCGTCCTGGCTCATCTGGTGCCGGGAGCAAGGAGTGCATCCGGTCACTGGCGTCACCATGTTGTACGTGGCCCGGTACGCCCGGCAGCTGGAGACCGCCGGGCTGTCCCCGGCCAGCGCGGCCCGCAAGCTCGCCGCCATCTCGAGCTGGTACGCCTGGCTGGCCCGGCGCGGGCACATCAGCGCCAGCCCCGCCGCCGGTGTCGCCCGGCCCCGGCCCGGTCCGCGCACTCCGCCCGCCCCGGCCCTCACCCCGGGCCAGGTCCTGGCGCTCATCAACGCGGCCGACACCGCGCCAGGCTCGCATACCCGGCACGCAGGGACGGCACCGGACCCTGGCCCTTGCCCCTGCCCGGCTTCGCCGACCACCGGTAAGCCGCGTGATTTCCATCGTCCCGAGTACGCGCCTGGCCCTGCGGCATGGGCCAGAAGGCAGGCCCGGGGCGGTTCCGGTGCCGGCAAAGTGACGGGGGCGGGCGCTACCCATCGCTGACCTGCGTCGCGGGGCGACCCGGGCGCGACCGGAACATCGGGCCGCCGGACATTGTTCTTGCGACATGATCGAGGGTCGGTTTGCTGAGCTGATTGCCGGGCAGCGGCAGGGAGTACTGGTCACCCTCAGAAAAGACGGGCGGCCGCAGCTGTCCAACGTGAACTACGCCTGGTACCCGGAGGAACAGACCATCAGGGTCTCCACCACCGACGACCGGGCCAAGACCGGCAACATGCGCCGCGACCCGCGGGTCAGCTTCCACGTCACCAGCGGTGACTTCTGGTCCTACGTGGTGGTGGACGGGCACGCCGAGCTATCCGAGGTGGCCAGGGACACCCGCGACGCGGCCGTGGAGGAACTGGTCGACCTGTACCGCGCGGTGCAGGGCGACCACCCGGACTGGGATGACTACCGGGCGGCCATGGTCCGCGACCGGCGCCTCGTCGTCCGGCTGCGGGCCGAACGAGCCTACGGAATGGTTCACCGCGGCTAACGAAACGCAAGGGACGGTTGCGCCGGGCAAAGCCTGGCTTCTGCCTCTCTGACGGGAGACGTCATGTGTGCCGAAAGGTCATTGCTGTCGCGCGTAAGCTGGGACGATGCTGGCTGATTCCTTTGGGCGGATCGCCACCGATCTGCGCGTATCGCTCACCGACCGGTGCAACCTGCGGTGTGCGTACTGCATGCCGCCCGAAGGACTCGACTGGCTCCCCAACGCCGATCAGCTGACCGACGACGAGGTGGTGCGGCTCGTCCGGATCGGGGTCGAGCGGCTCGGCATCCGCGAGGTCAGGTTCACCGGCGGCGAGCCGCTGCTGCGGCGCGGGCTGGCCGGCATCGTCGCCAGGACGGCGGAACTGCGCCCCCGCCCGGAGATCTCGCTGACCACCAACGCGATCGGCCTGGCCCGCACCGCCGGCGCGCTGCGCGCCGGCGGACTCGACCGCATCAACGTGTCGCTGGACACGCTGCGCCCCGAGACGTTCCGCAAGCTCGCCCGCCGGGACCGGCTGCCGGACGTGCTCGAGGGCCTGGCCGCCGCGGCCGAGGCCGGCCTGCGCCCGGTCAAGGTCAACGCCGTGCTCATGCGGGACCTGAACGACGACGAGGCGGCGCCGCTGCTCGGGTACTGCCTCGAGGCCGGCTACGAGTTGCGGTTCATCGAGCAGATGCCGCTGGACGCCCAGCACGGCTGGAAACGGGCCGAGATGGTGACGGCGGAGGAGATCCTCGCCGCGCTCGGCCGCGAGTTCATCCTCACCCCCGACGACCCGCGGCAGCGCGGGTCCGCTCCGGCCGAGGCATTCCTGGTCAACGGAGGCCCGGCCCGGGTCGGCGTCATCGCGTCGGTCACCCGGCCGTTCTGCGGGACCTGCGACCGGGTCCGGCTGACCGCCGACGGCCAGATACGGAACTGCCTGTTCGCCCGCGCGGAAAGCGACCTGCGCGGCCCGCTGCGGGCCGGGGCTGGTGACGCCGAGCTGGCCGAAGCGTGGCGGCGCGCCGTCGCGGTGAAGCTGCCAGGCCACGGCATCAACGACCCGTCGTTCCTGCAGCCGGATCGCCCGATGTCCGCGATCGGCGGCTAGCGGCACAAGGGCCGGGCCGGGCGACCGGTACCATTGGGGCGAACTGAACACGCACGGGAGCTCGGGCTGACCGGGCTGAGAGGGTGGCTGCTCGCGCCGCCGACCGTCTGAACCTGTCCGGGTAATGCCGGCGTAGGGAGGCTGCCATGGCGGCGACCACCACCAGCGAACAGAGCAAGACCTTCGTCATCGTCCCCGGGGACCGGCATGCCGAGGTCGCCAGGACACTCGCCGAGCCGGTGCCGCAGGCACTGAGCCTGTTCGACCAGTTCGGGCTGTGGGGCAACCTCGGGGTCAGCCTGCTCGGCTTCACCGGCGCCATCTTCGTCCTGCAGCCGGGCGGCGCGGGCACCCCCGAGCTCTCGCTGGCCGCCGCGCTGACCGCGATCGTGGTGGGCACCGTGCTCGGCACGCTCCCGGTCGCGCTGGCCGGGCTGCCGGGCGTCCGGACCGGTGCGCCGGCCATGGTGCTGCTGCGCGGGCTGTTCGGCGCACGGCTGTCGTACCTGCCGACCGTCCTCAACATCGCGCAATGCGTCGGCTGGGGCGTGTTCGAGCTGGTCACGATCGCGACAGCCGCGCACACGGTGGCACCCGCCCTGCCGAAGACGGGCTACGTTCTCATCGCCGGGGCGGCCACGGCCCTGCTCACCATCAGGCCGCTCGGCGCGATCAGGGTACTGCGCAAGTACGCGACCGGCGCCGTGCTCGTCGTGCTGTGCTACCTGTTCGTGCAGCTGATCCGGCATCCGCTGCCTGGCTTGACGCACGGCACCTGGTCCGGATACTGGGCGGCGACCGACACCGTGGTCGCGGTCGCCATCTCCTGGGCCCCGCTCGTCGCCGACTACACCAGGCACTCCCGCAGCCAGCGCGCCGCTTTCGCCGGCGTGCTGGCCGGCTACAGCGTCACCCAGGTGCTCTGCTACGTCATCGGGCTGCTCGCCCTGGTCACCGTCGCGCACGGTAACCCGGACCAGATCTACGGCGCGTTCATCGCGCTGCCGCTCGGCGCCCTCGGCTTCGCCATCCTGGCCGCGCGCGAGCTCGACCAGGCGTTCGCCAACGTCTACTCCACGGCGGTGTCGGCCCAGAACCTGCGCCCGCTGTGGGACCGGCGGGTGCTGGCCGGGGTGATCGCCGCGCTGACCACGGCGGGCGCGCTGTGGCTGAACATCGCCGACTACGAGAACTTCCTCACCCTGATCGGCTCGGTGTTCGTGCCGCTGTCGGCGGTCATGATCGCGGACTACTTCGTCGTGTCTCGCGGCCGCTGGGACCTGTCGGACACCGCCCCCTCGCGGTGGCTGATGCTGGTGCCCTGGGCCGCGGGCTTCGTCACCTATCAGCTCATCAACCCCGGCTACGTGTCCTGGTGGGCGTCGGCGTGGACCTCGTTCGGCCACGACATCGGGTTCAGCCCGGCCAGCTGGATGTCGGCCTCGATCCTGTCGTTCGCCGTCGCCACCGCGGTCACCGTGGCGGTCGGCCTGCTGCACCGCTGGCGCAGAGCTTGAGCGCAGGCCCGCACGCCGTTCACGGCATGGGCCGTGAGCTGGCCGAACCCGACTGGCTCCCGCTCACCGACGACGAGCTACGCGGCATCCTGGGCCGCAGCGCCCCAGGCGGGCTTGGCCGCCAGCCCGTGGTGACCTGGCGCAGCCCGCGGCCGATGTCGGCCGCCGCGCTGGTCAGGCACGGCGACGCGACGGTCTTCGTCAAGCGCCACCACGTCAGCGTCCGCACCCCGGAGCAGCTCACGGCCGAGCACGACTTCGCCACCCACCTGCGGGCGGGCGGCCTGCCGGTCCCGGCGGTGGTGCGGCTGGCCGACGGTCAAGGGGTGCAGTCCGTGCTGCGGCGCGGGAACTTCTGCTACGAGGTGCACCAGGCCGCCGCCGGCGTCGACCTGTACCGCGACGCAGTCGAGCTGGTCGCCGTACGCCAGCCTGGGCCACGCCTACGCGGCCGGCGTGGCGCTGGCCCGGCTGCACGTGGCCGCCGCGGACTTCGGGCAGCCCGCCCGGCCCGCCGCCGTGCTGATGAACTCCTGCCAGGTCATCACCGCGCCTGACCCGCTGGCCGCCGCGGGCGCGCTGGTGGCCGCGCGGCCCGTGCTGGCCTCCTACCTGGACGGCCGGCACTGGAAGGCCGACTTCGACGAGGTCCTGGTCCCCCTGATCGGTCGCGCCGCGCCGCGGCTGGCCGCGCTGCGCCCGCAGTGGGCGCACGGCGACTGGCACCCGTCCAACCTCACCTGGACCTCGGCCGCGCCCGACGCGCAGGTGGCCGGGATCTTCGACTTCGGGCTGGCCAACAGGACCTATCCAGTGCACGACCTGGCCCTGGCGATCGAGCGCGCGGTGGTGAGCTGGCTCGACCTGCCGGAGACCGGCACCGCCACCGCCGACCTCGCCGCCGCGGCCTTCCTCCTGGACGGCTACCAGACGGTCCGGCCGCTGACCGGGGCCGAAGCCGTCGCGCTGCCGCTGCTGCTGCCCGTCGTGCACGTCGAGTACGCGCTGTCCGAGGCGGACTACTTCACCAGCGTGGCGGTCTCGTCGGCCAACGCCGACCTGGCCTATGAGTACCTGATCGAGCACGCCCGCTGGTTCGGCCAGCCGCCGGGCGCGGCCCTCCTGCGTTTCCTAGCCGCGCACCTGGGCGGCTAGCGCCGCGGGGCACCTGGGCGGCTAGCGGTCGTCGGCCGGGCGGTAGGCCGGGCCGTGCGCGTCGTCGCAGTGCTGCTCCTGGCTGAGCCGGATCAGCCCGGGCGCGGTCGGCAGGCCGGCGTGGTCGACCTGGAGGGTGGCGTGGGTGATGCCGTACTCGCGGCTCAGGTGGGCCTCCAGGTCGGCGCGGACCGCGTGGCAGTCCTCGCCCGGCGCGACCAGAACGTGCGCGGAGGCGGCGGGCATTCCCGAGGTGATCTCCCAGATGTGCAGGTCGTGGACCTCGGCGACGTGCGAGCGGCCTGCCATCGCCGCGCCCACCGCCGCCGGGTCGAGCCCGGCAGGCGCCGCCTCGAGGAAGATCCGCCCGGAGTCCCTGAGCAGCCCGGCCCCCGCGTACACCATCAGCACGACGACGACCAGCGTGGCGATCGCGTCCGCCCGATCGAACCCGGTGAGCAGGATGACGAGGCCCGCCACCGCGGTCGCCGCGAACGCGTACAGGTCGGTGACGATGTGCTTGAACGCGCCGGCCAGGTTGAGGCTGCGCGGGGCGCCGTGACCGCCGCCCGCCCGGGCGATCAGCACGGTGGCCGCCAGGTTGACCGCCACCCCGGCCAGCGCGACGGCGAGCACCGTGCCGCCGGCCACCACGGGCGGCGTCACCAGGTGCCGGATCGCGGTGTAGCCGAGCCACGCCGCGAGCAGCACCAGCGTGATGCCGTTGGCCTGCGCGGACAGGATCTCGGCCCGCTTGAGGCCGTAGGTGTACCCGCCGGCCGGCGGCCGGGCGGCCAGCCGCGCGGTGACCAGCACGAGCGCGATCGACGCCGCGTCGGTGAGCATGTGCGCCGCGTCGGAGATCAGCGCGAGCGAGTGCGCGGCCACCCCCGCGACGACCTCGCCGGCCATGAAGGCGAGGATCAGCGCCAGGGCAGCGGACAGCCACCTGGCGTCCGTCCCTTCGGCCCCGGACGCCGGGCCATGCGCATGCCCGTGATTCGCCGCCACCATCTGACGATATCTTCGGCGGTCAGGGACAGGTAACCATGGCTGGAGGTGACGTGGGAGCACTGGATGGCAAGGGTGCCCCTACGCTGGACCCATGAGCACCATGGACCAGTGGACAGCCGCGGTCTGCGCGGATCTCGGGCTCGACGCCAGTGCCAGCGATCTGCGGGCCGTGCTCGACCTCACCCGCGATGTCGCGCACGGCGTGGCCCGGCCCGCCGCACCGCTCACCGCCTACCTGGTCGGGGTGGCGGTCGGCCGCGGCCTGACCCTGCCTGACGCGGCCGGGCGGGTCACGGCGCTAGCGGCCAGCTGGGAAAAGGAAGAGCAGTAAGGTGCCGAACGGGCCCGGCTGACGCCCTGGCGACCGTTCCCGCCCGTGCTGGATCAGGCGTGCGCGCTGCGGACCCGGCCCGTTCGGAGTTCCTTGTGGCGCGGTTACCGGACTCTTACAGATGCCGCCACCCCCCGGCGCCCGCCGGCCCGCCTCCCCTAAGACGGTGTCACGGGGACGGACGCAGACGAGCGAAGGGTGGTCATGATTCCCGAATCGAAGCGGGATAGCGAATCCTCCGGCGAGCGGGGCGCGCGTCCGACCAGACGCGGCGTGCTGCTCGGCGTGGGCCTGGCCGGCCTGGGCGGGGCCCTGGCCGGCTGCAGTACCACGGCGGTGCCCTACGACGCCAACGAGGCGGGAGTGCCGCCGAACGGCCCGGCACAGGGCGGCATGCCGGGTTCGGGCGCGATGACGAGCCAGGCGGCGCCGGGTTCGCGTGCCACGCCTTCCCGTTCCGCCCCGGCCAGGAAGAAGGCCGAGCCGAAGCTCACCGGCACAGTGCTCGGCGCCGCCAGCGACATTCCGGTCGGCGGCGGCGCGATCTACAAGGCGGCCAAAGTCGTGGTCACCCAGCCGGCTAGCGGCGAGTACAAGGCGTTCAGCGCGGTGTGCACGCACGTGGGCTGCGTCGTGAACAAGGTGACTAACGGGACCATCGACTGCCCCTGCCACGGCAGCGAGTTCAAGATCACCGACGGCGCCGTGGTGACCGGCCCGGCGCCCTCGCCGCTGCCGGCCAGGCAGATCAAGATCGTGGACGGCCACGTCATCCTGCTCTGACGCGCCCCGGCGCCAGCCTAGGATGTCGGGTGTGGGCTCCCTGATGCTGCTTGATACCGCGTCGCTGTACTACCGCGCCTTCTTCGGCGTGCCGGAGACCGTCCGGGCCCCGGACGGCACCCCGGTCAACGCGATACGCGGGCTGCTCGACATGATCAGCAGGCTGGTCCGGGCCAGGCACCCGGCCGGGCTGGTCGCGTGCCTGGACGCGGACTGGCGGCCGGCCTTCCGCGTCGCGGCGGTGCCCTCGTACAAGGCGCACCGGCTCGCCGCGGACGGAACGTCGGAGGAGACGCCACCCGCGCTGGCCGTGCAGGTCCCGGTCATCGAGGAGATCCTGCACGCCTCCGGGCTGGCCGTCGCCGGGCAGCCGGGGTACGAGGCGGACGACGTGATGGGCACGCTCGCGGCCCGCTCCGCCGGCCCGGTCGACGTGGTCACCGGCGACCGGGACCTGTTCCAGCTGGTCGACGACGTACGCGGGGTGCGGGTCATCTACACCGTGCGCGGCCTGATGAACATGGACGTGATCGACGAGGCGGCGGTGACCGCGAAGTACGACATCCCCGGCCGCGCCTACGCCGACTTCGCCGCGCTGCGCGGCGACCCGAGCGACGGGCTGCCCGGGGTGCCGGGCGTGGGGGAGAAGACCGCGTCCGCGCTGATCCGCGCCTTCGGCAGCATCGAGGGGATCACCACGGCGCTGGACGCTGGCCACGGCGGGTTCCCCCGCGGCAGCCGGGACAAGCTGGAAAAGGCCAGGGAGTACCTGGACGTCGCCATGTCCGTGGTCAAGGTGGCCGACGACGCCCCGCTGCCGGACGTCGACGGGACGCTGCCCGCGGTGCCGCCCGACGCCGGCCTGCTGCGCGAGCTCGGCGACCGGTGGGGGCTCGGATCCTCGCTGGGCCGGTTCGTCAGCGCCGTCTCCCCGGCCTAGCATCTATCTCGTGACGACGGACGAACTGTATCCCGCGGGGCGCCTCGGTCAGGTGCGCGAGGCGGCCGGCGCGGCCGGCCTCGACGCCGTGCTGCTGACCCCGGGCCCGGACCTGAGGTACGTCATCGGCTACGACGCCAAGCAGCTCGAGCGGCTGACCTGCCTGGCCATCCCGGCCAGCGGGGAGCCGGCGCTGTTCGTGCCGCGGCTGGAGCTGCCCGCGGCGCAGGCCTCCCCGGCAGGCTCGTTCGGCCTGGAGATGATCCCCTGGGAGGAGACCGACGACCCGTTCGCGCTGGTCGCGGCCAGGCTCGGACCGGTCGCCTCGGTCGGGCTCTCCGACCGGATGTGGGCGCTTTCCGTGCTGAGGTTCCGCGACGCGCTGCCCGGCGCGCGCCTGGCCCTGGCCCGCCGCGCGCTGCGGACGCTGCGGATCTCCAAGACCCCGGCCGAGGTCGCGGCGCTGCGGGAGGCCGGCGCCGCCATCGACCGGGTGCACGCGCGCGTCCCTGGCTGGCTGCGGCCCGGGCTGACCGAGCGGGCCGTGGCCTCGGTGATCACCGAGGCCATCCTGGCCGAGGGGCACGCCACCGTGGACTTCGTGATCGTCGGCTCCGGCCCGAACGCCGCGAGCCCGCACCACGAGGTCTCCGACCGCGTGCTGGCCGCCGGGGACGTCGTTGTGGTCGACATCGGCGGCACGATGCCGTCGGGATATTGCTCGGACAGCACCAGGACCTACGCCCTCGGCGAGCCGCCCGCGGAGTTCAGCGCGTACTACAAGGTCCTGTACGACGCCCAGGAGGCGGCCTGCGCCGCGGTCAGGCCCGGCGTGACCGCCGAGGCCGTCGACGCGGCCGCCCGGGAGCCGATCACCAGGGCCGGCTACGGGGCGGCGTTCTTCCACCGGACCGGGCACGGCATCGGCCTGGAGGCGCACGAGGACCCGTACATCGTGGCCGGCAACTCCGAGCCGCTCGAGCCCGGCATGGCGTTTTCGGTGGAACCAGGGATCTACCCCGGGCCGCACGGCGCTCGGATCGAGGACATCGTGGTGTGCACGGCCGACGGCGCGGAGCGCCTTAACCACAGCCCGCGGGAGCTGGTCGTCGTCTCCTAGTGATCGGGCGGGTCGGTCCGGTCCTGGTTCTCGGCCAGGAAGCGCTCGAACTGGGCGGCTAGCTCGTCGGCCGTCGGCATGGCCTCGCCGTCGGCCAGCAGGCCGGCCGCCGCGTCCGTGGCGGCCTGCTGGCTCTCCGCCGCGGTGTCGTACTGCTGCTCCAGGGCGCGGACCAGCTCGGCGACCTCGGCGGATTCCTCTACCTGCCGCTCGATCGCCTCGTTGGTGCGGTCCGCGGCCTCGCGGAGCTCGGCGTCGGGCAGGTCGAGCCCGGTCGAGGTGGTCACCGAGCCGAGCAGGGCCAGCGCGGCCGGCGGATACACGGCCTGGGCCAGGTAGTGCGGCACCTGCACAGCGAAGCCGAGCGCGTCCCGGCCCGCCTCGCCGAAGCGCAGCTCGAGCAGGGCGGGAGCGCTGCCCGGCACCTGGATCCGGCTCGGCAGCCGCTGATGGCCGGCCAGCAGCTCCTCGCGGGTGGCGTGCGCGATCACCCCGAGCGGCCGGGTGTGCGGCATCCCGGCCGGGATGCCGAGGAAGCTGATCGCGGGACCGGTGCCGAGCTGAGACGCGATGGCCAGCACGGCCCGGCTGAACAGGTCCCACTCGTGGTCGGGCTCCGGTCCCGTCAGCAGCAGGAACGGGCGCTCGCTCTGGTCGTGCAGCAGGTGCAGGGCCAGCTCGGGCGGCTCGTAGCTCTCCCAGCGGCTGTTGTCGTAGGTCATCAGCGGGCGCCGCGACCGGTAGTCGATCAGCCGGTCGGTGTCGAACCGCGCCACCGTCTCGTGCGGGAAGGCCTCCAGCAAGTGCTCGGCGAGCAGGCGGCCCGCGGTGCCCGCGTCGATGAAGCCCTCCAGGTAGTGCAACATCGGAGCGCCTGCGACGCCAGGCGCGGCCGGACCGAGCTCGTAGAGTTCCTCCGGATTCCGCTGCATCCCTACAGTTTCCCACGGTCTGCGCGATGCTACGGCCTGGGCGCCAGTATGGCGCCCAGGCCGCTGCCGCCCGGGCTGGGTTGCCCGCCGCCTGCGCGGGCTAGTCGGCCAGTGCCGCCGTGGCCTTCGGGTGGCCGATCGACAGGCCGCTGGCCGGGTCGAAGAACTGCAGGTAGCGGGTGTCGACGCTCAGCTCGAGCGGTGATCCGTTCTTGACCCGGCTCTCCTTGGAGACCCGTGCGGTCCACAGCGATTTGCCGCCGACCAGCGCGGCTGTCGCCTCGTCCTCGTCCTCGCTGGCCTCGGTGGCCTCCGCGATGCTGGCGTGCTCCACGTGCGGGGCGTCGATGGTGAAGATCACGTTGATCTCGCTGCCGAGCTCCTCGGTAACGCCCGCGGTGACGGCCATGGTTCCCCACTGGCGGTCGGAGACGGCGGCGTCCTCGAAGTCCGACGGGCGGATGCCCAGGATGACGTTCTTGCCGAAATAGTCCGCGATCCCGGGCTTCTTCTCCAGCAGCTCGGGCGGGACCTGGAGCTTGTAGCCGGCGAACGTGACCGCCGCGCCGTCGTCCCTGACCAGCTCGGCGTTCACGAAGTTCATCGCGGGGGAGCCGATGAACCCGGCCACGAACAGGTTGACCGGCGACTCGAACAGGGTCTGCGGCGTGTCGACCTGCTGCAGCCGCCCGTCCCGCAGCACGGCCACCCGGTTGCCCAGCGTCATGGCCTCGACCTGGTCGTGGGTCACGTAGACGGTGGTCACGCCGAGCCGCTCGTGCAGCTGGTTGAGCGAGGCACGCATGGACACGCGGAGCTTGGCGTCCAGGTTGGACAGCGGCTCGTCCATCAGGAAGGCCTGCGGCTCGCGGACGATGGCCCGGCCCATCGCGACCCGCTGCCGCTGGCCGCCGGACAGCGCGCCCGGCTTGCGCTTCAGGTACGGCTCCAGGCCCAGCATCTTGGCGGCGTCGTCCACCCGGCGCTTGATCTCGTCCTTCGGCGTCTTGCGCAGCTGCAGGCCGAACGCCAGGTTCTGCTCGACCGTCATGTGCGGGTAGAGGGCGTAGTTCTGGAACACCATCGCGATGTCCCTGTCCTTCGGCGGCAGGTCGTTGACCACCCGGTCGCCGATGCTGATGGTGCCGGCGGTGATCTCCTCCAGCCCGGCGATGGACCGCAGCGCGGTGGACTTGCCGCACCCGGAGGGACCGACGAAGACCATGAACTCGCCGTCGGCGATGTCGAGGCTCAAGTCGTTAATGGCCTTGACGCCGCCTGCGTACGCTTTTTCCACGTGATCCAAGATGATCTGTGCCATGGCGGCAGCGTAGCCTCGCCGTGACCTGCTGATAAGTACGCGAACGGCGATGTTACATTAGCGTAAACGGCGTGACCGTTTCGTTATATTGTGATGAAGTCGCAGCCTGCAACCGTTGGCGCTAACGTGACTTCGTGGAAGAGATCGATCGCAAGATCGTGTCGCTGCTGACCCGCAACGGCCGGATGAGCTTCACCGAGCTGGCCAGGCAGGCAGGGCTCTCGGTGTCGGCGATACACCAGCGGGTGCGCAGGCTGGAGCAGGACGGTGTGATCAAGGGCTACGTCGCCGTATTCGACCCGGACGACGTGGGCCTGCCGCTGACGGCCTTCGTGTCCATCAAGCCGTTCGACGCCGCCGCCCCCGACGACGTGCCGCAGCGGCTCGAGCGCCTGGCGGAGATCGAGGCCTGCCACAGCGTCGCGGGCGACGAGAACTACATCCTCAAGGTGCGGGTGACCTCACCCGCCGCGCTGGAAGAGCTGCTCCAGCAGATCCGCACCATCGGCAGCGTCTCCACCCGCACCACCGTCGTCCTCAGCACCCCCTACGAGAACCGCCCCCCCGCCATCTGATCTCCCCTCCCGGCACCCGCCCCTGGCATCCCGCACCCGCCACTCCAGCAACAGTCAGAAACCAATGAAAGTGGCGCTCTACCCGAAAGATGCGGTAGAGCGCCACTCTCATTGAATCTGAGCGGGGGTAGGCGGTCAGGAGGGGGTGGCAGGGGTGGCGCGGAGGCCGTCGAGCATCACGGACAGGAGCATGTCGGACCGCTCGGGCGCCTTCTCCGTGCTCACCGTCACCCCGTGCACCAGCCGCATCACGTCGGTGGCGTCCACGTCCGGTCCGGATGACGCCGGCCTGCTGCGCGTTGGCTAGCAGTCGCTCGGTGGTCTGGCGCATCGTCATCCAGCAGGACGAGATCAGCTCGGACTCGATGCCGATCGCCTCGATCAGCGCGTGCGACAGGCCGCGCTTGGTTACCAGGTAGCCGGCCAGCGACCGCATCCAGGCGCTGAAGGCCTCGCCGGGCTGCGCCTGCTCCGCCAGCAGCGCGTCCCCTCGGTCGCAGACCGCGATCACCTGGCTGCGGAATACGGCCGCCTGCAGGTCGGTCCGGGTGGGGAAGTGCCGGTAGAGGGTGCCGATGCCCAACCCGGCGCGCCGGGCGATGTCCTCAAGCGGCGCGTCGGCGCCCCGCTCGGCGAACGCGGCCGTGGCCGCGGTGATCAGCCGGGCGTGGTTCTGCCGCGCGTCGGCCCGCAACTGCTCGGCGGGCCGCGGCGGTACCTGGTCAGATGTCCTGCTCATCGCTTCGAGGTTAACGGGATCGGGGGACCGGCGCGCCGTGCGGCGGGCCGGAACAGATCGGGCCTGAACAAATAAGGTTGCGAAACGGAGGCTGCCTCCGTATAGTTAACCGGAGTAGACCTCCGCTTCATTCCCCGATGGTACCGCCCGGCCAGCGGTCTGTCAGCCACCGGAGGCCTGCCTCCACCGCACCGGCGCTCATCGCCCGGCCGGGACGGCACAGCCGAGGCCGGCCCCGATGTTCCATCGTTGCGGCTCCAGATCGCATGACCAGACAACCATGGAGGCATCTTGTCTTCTTCGCATGCTCCGGATGGGGCTGACGATGCCATAGAGGTCAACGGGGTTAACGGGAACCGTAGGCGCGACGGGCTGCGGGGGACCGCCCGTGGCCAGCGGCGCGGGATCGCCCTGGCCATCATGCTCGGCGCCCAGCTCATGATCATCCTGGACATGACGGTGGTGAACATCGCGCTGCCGCATATCCAGACCAGCCTGCACTTCTCCGCGACCAGCCTGTCCTGGGTGCTGAGCGGGTACACGCTGACGTCAGGCGGCCTGCTGCTGCTCGGGGGCCGGGCCGGCGACATCCTCGGCCGGCGGCGGATGTTCATCGCCGGCATCAGCCTGTTCACCCTCGCGTCGCTGGCCGGAGGCCTCGCGACCACCCCGGGCCTGCTGCTAGCCGCCCGGGCGCTGCAGGGCGTGGGCGGGGCGTTCGCCTCGCCCGCCGTGCTCGCGCTGATCGTGACCAGCTTCCCCGAGGGCCGGGAGCGGACCCGGGCGCTCGGCATCTACATGGGCGTGATCACCGGCGGCTCCTCGCTGGGCCTGGTGCTCGGCGGGGTGATCACCGAGTGGCTGTCCTGGCGATGGGTGCTGTTCATCAACGTGCCGATCGGCCTGGCCGTGGTCGCGGTCGCGCCGCGGTTCGTCGCCGAGACACCACGGCAGCCCGGCCGCTTCGACCTGGCGGGCGCGCTGACCGCCACCGCGGGCGTGACCGCGCTGGTGTACGGGTTCATCCGGGCCGCGGCCAGCGGCTGGGACGATCAGCTGGCCCTGGCCGCGTTCGGCGCGGCCGCGGTCCTGCTCACCCTTTTCGTGGTCACCGAGACCAGGGCCCGCCAGCCGATCACCCCGATGCGCCTGTTCACCGACGTCAGCCGGGCGGGCTCGTTCATCGCCCGGCTGCTGCTCATCGCGGGCATGTTCGGGATGTTCTTCTTCCTCACCCAGTTCCTGCAGATAATCATGGGCTTCAGCCCGCTCCGCGCCGGGGTGGCGTTCCTGCCGATGACCGTCGCGCTGTTCGCGATGTCCCGGTCCGCCCCGAGGCTCATGCCGCTGCTGGGCGCGAAGCCGCTGATGATCACCGGGATGGTGCCCGCGATCGCCTCGATGGTTTGGCTGTCCCGGGTGTCCACGGAAACGGGCTACTGGTCGGGCATCTTCGGCCCGATGCTGCTGGTCGGCCTCGGGATGGGCCTGGTGTTCGTGCCGCTGACCACCGCGTCGCTGGCCGGCGTGCCCGCGGCCGACTCCGGGGCCGCCTCCGGCCTGGTGAACATGCTCCAGCTGGTCGGCGGCGCCCTGGGCCTCGGGGTGCTGGTGGCGGTGTACGGCACCGCGAGCGGCCACGCGGTCAGCCCGCACGCGGTCACGCACGGCATAGGGGCCGCGTTCGGCTTCGCCGCGCTGCTGGACCTGTGCAGCCTGCTCGTCATTGTCGCCCTGATCAGGACCAGGCGGCTCGCGCCCGCTCCGGCGCCCGCGCCGCGGGAGCACGAGGAGGCCGTCGCTTCCTAGGGGATCAGGCGACTGGGAAGACCCGGGCCGGCACGCTTGTGCCGGGCGGGACGATCGCGGCGGTGCCCTTGTAGACACGCAACGCGGCCGCCACCAGCGGAAGCGGCGCCGCCACCAGGGTGGCGCCGGCCAGCAGGGCGAGGTCGAGGAGCGAGGTGTAGGCGGGCCCGTCGCCGCACGGCGGGCCCGCCACCACCACGTCCCTGTAGGTCAGCTCACGGCCGGAGCCCGGCTCGCCAGAGTCCTCCAGGTCTCGCTCATCAGCCCGGCCGTTCCCCTCCGGACGGCCAGACTCATGCGCGAAACCGGACTTCTCGGCGAAGCCGGGCCCGGCGGCCGCTTGCTCACCGGGCTGGCCGTGCCGGCCCGATCCGAGCAGCGAGCTGAACGGGGTCGTGCCCGCCGCCTCCCCGAACGCGATGACCTGCCGCACCCGGGAACGGTCCGCGCCCTCGGCGGCGAGTTCGGCCAGCGGAGCCGAGGTGATCAGCACCCGCGCGCCGCAGGCGTTGAGCCGGGCGGCGATGTCCGCCGGGCCCGCGTCGGACCGGATCAGGCAGGCGCGGGCACCAGCGGCCCGGATCGCGTTGACCGCGATGGCCGCGCTCACCGCGTCCGGGACGAACACGCCGGCCGTGTCGCCCTCGGCCAGGCCACGCCGGGCCAGCCCGCCCGCGGCCTCCCGCACGGTCTGGGAGAACCGCGGCCACGCCGTCACCGAACCGTCGGTGGCGTCGATGAGGGCGGCCCGGTAGCCTGCCTCGGCCGCGACCGCCAGGATGCGCTCGGTCATCGCGCGATCCGGCGAGCCCTCGCTCATCAGGAGCGAGTCTGCCTCTGTACGTTCCCCGGTACTGACGCCGCGTTCCACCAGAACCTCCCAGCCCGGCTGGTCATCGCGGGCGGGTCCTGGCGTGGAACCGGGACCCGCCCGGTCGCTGCCGTCGGCTCGCCGGTTCCCACCCCCCCTTGGGAACAGGCCCGGTACCGGGTTTCAGGACCCGGCGCCACCGTGTGATAGCGACAGTTGAACGCTATGGCCGCGGCGGCAGGCCGCACATGCGCCGAACTGTGTATTCCGGTGTGCATATCGCCGGGCTCAGGAGCCGGCGCCGCGTGCACATATGCACGCGGGGGATCAGCTGGACGGCTCGTGCCTGGTGGCCCATGAGGCAACTTGTGTACGCGAGCTGAAGCCGAGCTTGGCCAAGATGTTGGCCACGTGCCGGGCAGCGGTCGCCGGGCTGATCACCAGCTCGTCGGCAATCTCCCGGTTGGACAGCCCCTTGGCGATCAGCTTCGCGATCTCGTGCTCACGCGGGGTGAGCGGCGTGGGTCCGCGGTGCGCTCCCCCGGTGTCCCCGCCGGCAGTTATAGGGCGCGGCCCCGCACCAGGATTCGCGCCCAGCCGGGACGGGTCGGTCCAGGCGGGCTCGGTGGCGGCCGCGGGTCCCGGCACGAGCTGGTCCTGGTCCGGGCGAAGCGCGAAGCCGACGGCGTCCTCGGCGACCGTCTCACGGCCCTCGGCGAACAGGGCGGCCGCGGCCGAGGCGCCGAGCCGGCCGCGGGCGAACTCGAGCACCTCCTCGATCCGCGGGCCGATGCCGGTCCCGTGCCCGAGGGACTCGCGCAGCTGGCAGGCCGCGCCGGCCAGCCTGGCCGCCCGCTGCGGCTGCTGCCGCGCAGCGGCCAGCGTGGCGAACGCCTCCAGGCCGCGGGCGATGCCGAGCCGCTGGCCGCCTATCTGGTTCAGCCGCAGCGCCTCGGCCAGGCTCTCCTGCGCCTGGTCGTAGTCGCCGCTGGTGACCGCGATCCAGCCGATGCCGGCCTGGCAGCGGGCGATCTCCGGCCAGGCGTCGAGCTCACGGAAGATCTCCATGGCGTCGGCGTAGTACCGGACCGCCATCTCGGCGTCGCCGCGGGTCCTGGCCAAGGTGCCCATCCCGTACTCGACCTGCGCGACGCCCCAGCGGTTGTTGTCGGCCAGCACCTCGAGCGCGGTCTCATACGCCCGCTGGGCCGACTTGAGCTTGCCCTGGCGGACGGCGATGGCGGCCTTGGTGGCCTGGGTCAGCCCGGCCTCCCAGTCGTTGCCCGCCGCCTCGGCCGCCGCGACCGCCTCCTCGATGTGGGCCACCGCGTCGTCGGCCCGGCCCGCCCGCGCCGCCGCCTGGCTGATCACCCGCAGCGCGGTCGGCACCGGGAAGTCATCTCCGCTGGCCCGGCTCAGTTCAAGGCTCTCGGTCGCGCAGCGCACCAGCGTGTCGTAGTCCTGCAGGTCGAAGGCGATCTCCGCGCGGACCGCCAGGGCCCGCCCGCGCACCGGCTGTGACACCTCCCCGCCGGGAAGGACGAGGAACCTGTCGAGCCAGGTGGCCGCCTCGCGGGTGTCGCCGTGCGGCAGCCACATGTTGCGCAGCCCGATACACAGCCGCAGGCCCTCGTCGGCGTGCTCGTGCGCCAGCGAGGTCGCCAGCGCGATGCGGAAGTTGCCGTACTCCGCGATGCCCCGGCGGTACACCGCCCGGCGGACCGGCCAGGGCGGCTCGCCGCGGTTGAACATCCCGCCGACGGTCTCTTCCACCAGCGCCAGGATGCAGTCCCGGTGCCGTAGCGCCAGCGCGTCCTTCTCCCCGGCGGCGTCCAGCCTTTCGGCAGCGTACTCCCTGATCGTGTCCAGCAGCCGGTACCTGGCGTCGCCGGCCGCCTCGCCGTCCAGCACCACCAGCGACTTGTCGATCAGCGAGATGAGCAGCCCGAGCACCGCGTCGGCCGGGATCGCCTCGTCCGAGCAGACCTGCTCGGCCATGTCCAGGTTCCAGCCGGAGAAGGTCGCCAGCCGCCGCAGCAGCATCTGCTCGTCGGAGTCCAGCAGCTCATAGCTCCAGTCCACGGTGGCCCGCAGCGTCTGCTGCCGCAGCGGCGCGGTCCGGTCACCCGAGTTCAGCAGCTGGAACCGGTCGCGCAGCCGGCCCTCGATCTGCTCCACCGACAGCGCCCGCACCCGGGCCGCGGACAGCTCGATGCCCAGCGGGATCCCGTCCAGTGTCCGGCACAACCGGGCCACCGACGCGGTGTTGTCGCTGGTCAGCGTGAACCCCTGCCGGGCCTCTGCGGCCCGGGCCGCGAACAGCCGGACCGCCTCGTGCGCCGCCAGCTCGGCGACCGGGGCGCCGTCCGGCGGCAGGTCAAGTGGCGGCACCCGCCACACCGTCTCGCCCCGCACCCGCAGCGGCTCCCGGCTGGTCGCGATGATCCGCAGCCACGGACACCGGGCCAGCAGCAGCTGCACCAGCGTGGCGCAGTCGCTGACCTGGTGCTCGCAGGTATCCAGGATCAGCAGCATGTGCCGCGAGCGCAGCGCCTCGGCCAGCGTCTGCGCCAGCGGGACCCCCTGCTCCTCGCGGATCCCCAGCGTGGTGGCCACCTGCTGCGCAGTCTGCCCGTGCCAGTCGGCCAGCTCGACCAGCCACACCTCGTCCAGATCGGGAGGCCCCTCGTCCCCGCCCGGGCCTCCGCCGGAGAGCACGTCGCGGGCGAGCCGTACCGCCAGCCGGGTCTTGCCGATACCGCCAGGACCGCTCAGCGTCAGCGCGCGTACCACACCCAGCAGCCTGGCCAGCTCGGCCAGGTCACGCTCGCGGCCGATGAAGCTGTTCGGCTCCGCTGGCAGGTTGCCGGTGACTATCGCGGTAGCGGACTGCATGGGGCCTCTGGAAGTCTCACGCTTGAATTAGGGAACAACTTGAGTCTCTCACCGTATCCGTTCGCACGCAGCGTAGCTAGGTCAGTTGACTGGCCCGATGACGACTGGTATCGCCTCGGTGTACCGGACCCGGCCGTAGTACATGACCTTCACCAGCGCCCACCACTGTGCGTGACGTGCGGTCACCGGTACGTGCACCGCGAATCGCAGCACCGCGCTCGCGCCAGGCGCGATGCTGAAGCCCTGCGTCCACGGCCCGAGCATCTCCCAGCTGCCGAACGGGGAGACCAGCTGGGCCTCGCCGCGCAGTTCCGACGCCAGCCCGCTGGTCACGCGGACCTCAAGCTCGCCATGGCCTCCCGGGGCGAGGCGCAGCCCGGGGGTGAGCACCGCGACCTCCGCCTCGGCCGCGCCCGCGGCGTAGTCGGCCTGCATCAGCTCGAGGTCGTCCTCGGGCGGCAGGGCGGGATCGGGCCAGTTCCGCTCGCCGACCGCCACCATGGCCGTGTCCTCGACCAGGTGGCCGAGGTCGTCGCGGATCCGCGCGGCCACGAAGTACCGTCCCGGCGCGGTCCCCGCCGGTACCCGCACCGACAGGTCCCAGGCCGCGTAACCGCCCGCGGCCAGGTCGTAGCGCAGGTCGCGGCTCGCGGCCACGGTGACCTCATCGGGCGCGACCAGTTCGACCGTGCCCGAGGCGGGCTCGGCCCCGCAGCCCACCGTCAGCGTCAGCGCCGCCGCCTCGCCCAGGTCCGCCAAGGCTACCCTGACCGGGGAGAGGTGCACCGCGACCGGCAGGTTACCGGCCGGCGCCGGGCCCTTCCCGTGCAGCCAGTAGCGTGCGTACGCGGGCTCCACCGGCTCAGCCCCCGCGGTGCCGGCCGGACCGCGCGAACCGGCCCGCAGCACCGCGGTTACCGTGCCGAATGCCGGCAAATCGACAAATACCGTGTCGTTCTCCACTCGCAGCGGAGCGCCGTCGGACTCTTCCAGCAGGTCGGTGAGCCACGCGGCGGCGACGCCGGGGAACCGCACCCGCGCGGTGGCCGGCCGCCCGCCGGTCTCCCGCAGCCGCACCGTCACGGCGTCCCCCCCGGCCAGCGCCCCGGTCCGCCCGGCGGCGAGCGGGTTCGCGCGCGGCTTGAGCGCGCCGAGCGTGACCGTGGCGGGCTCCACCGACAGCCCTCCGGCCCAGCCAGGGTCCGGGCCCGCGCCGGGCACGGTGAGCAGGTCGTGGGCGTAGTCCTCGGCGGCCAGGTTGAAGCCCGCGGCGCGCCAGTCGCCAGCGCCCGAGGCGAGCGCGTACTCGAACGTATGGCTCCAGTGCTGCCAGGCGAAGCTGCTGCCGTCCGGCGCGGTGCGGCGGTCCCCGTCGATCCAGACACAGGACGGCCACGCGCTGCACGAGCGCATCAGCGATAGGTGCAGCGTCCCGTCCGGGGTGACCACGCAGCCGGGCGTGCCCCGGTTCAGCACCGCGACCGACCGGTCCGCCAGCGGCACTGGCCCGGTGAGCCCGGCCTCGCCGTTCACCGGGTCGCCGGTATCCACCACCGCGTCGGCCAGATCCCCGATCAGCCCGGTCACCGCCGCGGCCAGGTCGCCCGCCAGGACCAGCACGGGCAGGTCGCCGGCCCCGCGCACGTCGGCGTCCGGGCCGAAGGCGTCCGCCCGGTCCCGGGACCCGGGCACCCACAGCCGCGCGGCCGGCGCCGAGGCCAGCCGGGTCGCCAGCGCCTTGGCGTACCCGGGCCCGGCGGCGGCCAGCACCTCGGCGGTGAACGGGTTCACCTCGGGGCCGCCGACCGCGATCCGGACGTCGGGAAGGTTGGAGTCCACGTCGATCGCGCCGTACCTGGATCCGTCGGCCTGGCCGCAGGTCGCGGTCACGCCCGCCGCCGCCAGCGCGACCAGCAGGTCGCGGAGCAGATCACCCAGCCCGTTCGGCGGCAAAGGACAGACGACCTCGGCCACCCCGATCGCCTGGGCCAGCCCGCCGCTGTCCCTGACGCGCGCCACCGAGCCGAGCCCGAACCACTGGTACGCCGGGTTGTCCAGCGTGTACCAGTGGTCGGCCGAGTCCACGTCCACGACCCCGAACGACCGGCCGATCACCGCCGTGGCGGTCTGGTAGACCGGCAGCCCGCCCGGCACGTCGGCCGGGAAGCGCACCCTCAGCAGACGGTCCCGCCCGGCGTAGGAGTCCACGTGGGTACGGAACTCCACCCGTTCGGCGTGGTCCCAGAGCACCGTCTCCTGGGTGACGTCGATCCCGTCCAGGGTGAACGAGGCCACCAGCCGCGAGCCGAGCTCGCAGCGCTCCCGCCGCACCGTGGCCGGGACCGAGGCCGAACCGAGTCCGTGACCCTTGGGCGCCAGGTGCCACGGACCCTCGCCGTGCCTGGGGTGCTGCGCGTACTCGTCCTGGAGGACCAGTTCGTTACCCGGCCCGGCGAGCACGGAGGCGCCGGTGCGCTTGTCGGTGACGCTGACCGTCCCGCCCCGCGCGGGGTCCGAGGTGACCAGGTACGCGGCGTTCTCGATCACCGTCCCCTCGGTCTCCCGCCACGGCCCGGCCGGGGCATCGGTGGCCTGCAACCGGTAGGTACGCAGCCCCACCGCGGGCACGCCGGAGGCGAGGAACGCCAGCGTCACTTCGGCCAGCGACCCGTCCGGCCGCCGGCGGGTCCCCTCGGTCAGCGACGGCACCGGCGCGCCGGCGTCGTCCTGCACCTCCAGGTGCCTGGTGCCGTCCTCCGGTATCGGGACCGTGACCCTGGCCACCCCGCCCCGCGGCCTGGCCAGCCCGTTGGCGACGCTGACCGCCAGGCCGGATCCCTGGCCGGCTAGGCCGGACAGGTAGGCCGCGGCCTCGCGGCGGGCGGCCGAGCCGAGCTCCCAGGCCTCCCGCCAGCCGCCTAGCAGGTCCAGGTACACCTGGTCGGACTCGACCCCGGTGATGGCGTCGTGGTGGGCGCCGTAGGCCAGGATCCGCCAGGCCTTGTCCAGCGCCGCGTGCGGGTACGGCGCGCCGGCCAGCCAGGCGAGGGTGCCGAGCCGTTCGGCCTCTGTGACCGCGGTCTCGATCGCGCGCTGCGCCTGCTTGGTGTCGATGTAGGAGACATCCTTGCCGGTGTACACCGGGTTCATGTCCCTGGTCTGCGGGGTGATCCAGGCGCCCGCGCGATCCCCTGACCCCGCCTCGGCGCGGACGGCGTCGAAGAACTCGCGCGGCACCGCGGTGGTGAACCTGGGCCACACGTAGCGCTGGTTCCAGTCGCGGTGGATGTCGGTCACCCAGCGGGCCGGGATGACGTGGTCCGAGCCGACCGGGAGCAGGACGTTGCGGGTGGCCGCGACCTGCGCCAGCCCGCGGAACTGCCCGTACGCCTCGAGCTCGGCCGCCTGCAGGTCCGGCGGTGAGTGCAGCCGCCAGCCCGCGCCGTAGTGGTGCGCCATGTACGCGGTAAGCAGGCCGGCGCCGTCCGGGGAGATCCACTCGAACTCGGTGCTGAACTGCATTCGCCGGTCGCCGCCCTCGGCCCCGGACGGGCCCCACTGGTGGAAAGGACCGCGCGCCCACGCCGAGGAGGTCAGCCCGGCCGCCGCCATCAGGCCGGGATAGCCCGGGTCGTGGCCGAAGGCGTCGATCATCCACGCGCTGCGCGGGTCGCCGCCGAATACGTCTCGCTGGAACCCGATGCCGTACACGGCGTTGCGGATGACGGACTCGGCGCTGATCAGGTTGGTGTTCGGCTCGTTGTAGTTGCCGCCGACGATCTCCACCCGGCCCTCGGCCATCAGCCGCCGCAGGTCCTCGCGGTCCTGCGGGAAGGCGTCGAAGTACGGCTTGAGGTAGTCGATCTCGGCCAGCACGAACTTGTAGTCGGTGTCCCGCCTGGCCTTGTCCAGGTGCGCGCCGACCAGCTCGAACGCGCTCCTGACGTCCGGCAGGCTGCCGTCCTCGTCGGGCAGGCTGAGCCGGGCCTCGGTGAACTGGCCCTGGGTGTTCCACCACACCGGGTCGTAGTGGAAGTGGCTGACCATCCACATGGTCCAGCCCGGCTCGGCCACGGTCAGGCCCGCCTCGGCCTGCGTGCGCCCCGCGTCGCTGGTGACGGTGACCGTCACGTGCCGCGTGCTGCCCGGCTGGTAGGGAGCGGCAATCTCCACCGGGACCTCGAACGCCTTCTCCTCGCCGGGGTTCAGGTCACTGATGCCGAACGGGCCCGGATCTCGCACCCCCGGGCCCTGCACGCTGATCGCGGCGGACATCGCGGGGGTGGCCAGCATGCCCGGCCCCTCGTTCACCAGCGTGACCCGGATTAGCTGCAGCGGGCGCTGCGCGGTTCCGGCGAACAAGTCTGTCGATTCGACGCTGACGATCCGCATCTGCCCATGGTTACACGACCCCGGCCGGGTGGCGGTACCTGGCGCGGCCGCGAGCCGATACTGTCCGTTCCATGGCGATCCAGTGGTCCGGCCTGGGCCCGGAACTGCTCCTGCGGCTCGACCGTGACAGCGACCAGCCGCTGCGGTCACAGCTGGAGACCGGGCTCCGCGACGCGATCAGGGACGGCAGGCTCCAGCCGGGGGAGCGGCTGCCCTCGTCCCGCGAGCTCGCGCGCGAGCTGGGGGTGTCCCGCGGCCTGGTGCAGGAGTGCTACGGCCAGCTGCTGTCCGAGGGGTACCTGGACAGCCACGTCGGCTCGGCCACCAGCGTCGCGGCCCGCGCCTACCCCGCGGCCTCCCCGGCCCCGAGGCGCGTGGCGGCGGCACCGGCCCCCCGGCTGATCGCGGATTTCCGTTCCGGGGTCCCGGACCTGGCCAGCTTCCCGCGCGGTGACTGGGTGTGGGCGATGCGGGAGGCGTGCCGGGAGGTGGCCACGGCCGAACTGGACTATGGCGACCCCCGCGGCAGCGCCGCGCTGCGCGAGGTGGTCGCGGGGTACCTGCGGCGGGTCCGGGCCGCCGCGGCCGGGCCGGAGGACCTCATCGTCTGCACCGGCTTCGCCCAGGGGCTCAACCTGGTCCTGCAGGTACTGAGCCAGCTCGGCGTCGGGCGGGTGGCCTTCGAGGACCCCGGTTACGGCGACGACGAGACGAGCACCTCGGTGCGTTCGGCGAGCCAGGCGGTCCGGGTGCCGGTCGATGACCTCGGGGTCGACGTGGCGGCGCTGACGGCCAGCGGCGCCCGCGCCGTGGTGGTGACCCCGGCGCACCAGTCGCCCACCGGGGTGGTGCTGGCCGCGGCGCGGCGGCACGCGCTGGTGGAGTGGGCGAGCCGCCAAGACGGCTACATCATCGAGGACGACTACGACTCGGAGTTCCGCTACGACCGGGAGCCGGTCGGCGTGCTGCAGGGCATCGCCCCGGACCGGGTGTTCACCCTCGGCACGGTCAGCAAGGCGCTGGCGCCCGCGGTCCGGCTGGGCTGGGTCGTCGCGCCGCCGGCGCTGTCGGCCGCGGTCGCCGAGGCCAAGCTGCTCAGCGACCGGGGCACCTCCGGCCTTGACCAGCTCGCGCTGGCCGCGCTGCTCAGGTCGGGGCGCTACGACCGGCACCTGCGCAAGATGCGCGGGGTGTACGCGCGGCGACGCACCACGCTGATCGGAGCGCTGGAGCGGCACGCGCCCGGCGTCCCGCTCACCGGGCTGGCAGCCGGGTTCCACGCGGTCGCGCACCTGCCGGAGGACGCCGACGAGGACGCGATTGTGGCGGAGGCGCTGCGCCGGTCGGTCGGCCTGTACGGGATGGCGCCCTTCCGCGCCGCCCGTGTCCCCGCCCCGCCCCGGCTCGTGCTCGGCTTCGGGCTGACCGGCGAGCGAGCCATCGAGGCAGGCATCGCCGCGGTCGCCGACCTGCTGCGCTAGTGGTTAGCCACCCCTCGGAACCCACTGACCCCGCCTTTCACACCCGCATGCGCGTGCCGTGCCGCCCGCTTGGGGTGAGGGGGCCCTGGCCCCCGGTAGATGGGGGCAAGGGCACCCTGACCCCAGACGCCCGCTCCCCACTCAACCCCAGCCGGTCGCTCCCGCCACGGCAGTACCGGCGGTCCAGGGCGCAGAACCGACGATGTGATAGTGCCGCGGTCAGGACCAGGTCAGGACCGCCACGATGTGACATCGTGGCGGTTCTCATCGCGCCATGCTAGCTGGCGGCCCTGCTCGCGGCGGCGCGGAACCGCTGCCTGGCGGTCTTGCCCTCGGCCAGCGGGACCAGCCGGCCCGCCTTGCCCAGTCCGAACGGCGGCATGTTCCCGTAGATCGCCTCGTATTCGCCCGCCCGGACTAGGTACGTCTCGTGCCAGATCCCGGTCCTAGCGCTCGTGCCAAGCCGGCGCCAGTAGTTGCGCCACGCGGCCACGTGCGGGTCGCCGGCGTCGTTCGCGAACGCCTCGAGGTGATCGAAGGACCGCCAGTACTGCACGATGGTGGGCAGCCCCATCTGGTAGCCGAGCAGTCCCTTCTCCGGGTGCGCGACCAGGTAGTCGAGCATGTGCTTCATACCGCGCCTGCCGCCGAGGTCCAGGACCGTCTTGAGCAGGTGGAAGCTGTTGAAGCGCGCCCCGAT
Organism: uncultured Actinomycetota bacterium; assembly: GCA_963753225.1. Lineage (GTDB taxonomy): Bacteria > Actinomycetota > Actinomycetes > Streptosporangiales > Streptosporangiaceae > Palsa-504. The sequence goes on from CAVWBQ010000050.1 coordinate 35,978, forward strand.
CAGGAACACCACGAAGTCGCCGTCGATCTCGGCCATCATCCTGCGGCCCGTTATGTTCGCCATGTTTGCCTCCCTGCGTCTGGTACGTCGCCGTCCCGGGCAGCAGATCACCGGGCCCGGCGGCGGCATCAGCGCAGGCGGCGGGTGAAGGCCCTGGTCGCGGCGGCGGGATCGTCCGCCTCGGTGATGGCGCGGACCACGACCACGCGGGTGGCCCCGGCGGCCAGCACGTCGTCCAGCCGGTCCAGGCTGATGCCGCCGATCGCGAACCACGGCCGTCCCTGGTGCCGCCCCGCGACATGGCGCGGGAGACCCAGGCCCGTCGCCGGGCGGCCCGGCTTGGTCGGCGTGGTCCACAGCGGGCCTGCGCAGAAGTAGTCCACGCCGGGTTCGGCCGCCGCCGCGTCGGACTGGGCCGGGCTGTGGCTGCTCCGGCCGATGAGCGGCCCCGGGCCGAGGATGCGCCGCGCGACCGGCACCGGCAGGTCGTCCTGCCCCAGGTGGAGCACGTCGGCCCCGGCGGCGAGCGCGACGTCCGCGCGATCGTTCACGGCCAGCAGCCTGCCGTGCCGGCGGCAGGCGTCGGCGAACACCTCGAGCAGGCCGAGTTCCTCGCCCGCCTCCAGGCCTTTCTCCCGGAGCTGGACGATGTCCACCCCGGCGTCCAGGACCGCGTCGAGGAACTCCGGCAGGTCGCCCTCGGACCGGCGGGAGCCGGTGCACAGGTAGAGGCGCGCGTCCGCCAGCCGCGCCCGCAGATCGCTGTCCACCGGCCCATCCAATCACTGGTAGGTGCCCGGCCCGCGACCTGGCCCGCGTCCCCCGCTCCCCGCACCGCGACCCGGCGCGCACGCTGTTATAGGGTGAACTGTCGGAAACAATTTCCGAACACGGGAGCCCGCAAGGGGCTGAGAGGGAGGCCGCGCGCCTCCGACCGTCGTACCTGATCCGGGTAATGCCGGCGAAGGGAGAGCTCGTGGCCGTGACCGCAGATGTCGTCATCGCGGGCGGCGGCGTTATCGGAACCGCGATCGCCTGGCGGGCCGCCATGGCCGGGCTCGATGTCGTCTTGGCCGATCCGGCGCAGGGTGACGCCGCGTCGCTGGTGGCGGCGGGGATGCTCGCCCCGGTCTCGGAGGCGCTGTTCGGCGAGGGCGCGCTGCTCCGCGTCAACCTGCTCGCCCTGGCCAGGTTCCCGTCATTCGCGGCCGAGCTCGAGCAGGTGACCGGCCACCGGGTCGGCCTGCGCCGCGAGGGCACGCTGGCCGTCGCCTACGATGCGGGCGACTACGCCGCGCTGATGCGGCTGACAGCGTTCCGCCGCTCCGCGGGGCTCGACGCGGAGGAGCTCGACAGCCGGGCCTGCCGCAAGCTGGAATCCTTTCTCACCCCGGATCTGCACGGCGGGGTGCTGTTCCCCGGGGACTGGTCGGTCGACAACCGGCGGTACGCGGCCGCGCTGCGCGAGGCGGCGGCCGCCGCCGGGGTGCGGGTGGTGCGAGACCGGGTGACCGCGGTGCTTACCGCGGACGGCGCGGACCGCGCGGACGGCGCGGACGGGCGGGCGCACGGGGTCGCGCTGGCGGACGGCGGGGAGATCGGCTCCGCCCAGGTCGTGGTGGCGGCCGGCTCCTGGTCGGCAGCGGTGGACGGGCTGCCCGCGGAGCTGCGGTCCGCGGTCCGGCCGGTCAAGGGCCAGCTGCTGCGGCTGCGGCACCCGGACGGCATGCCGCCCGTCCTCACCCATACGATCCGGGCCACGGTGCGCGGCGCAGACGTCTACCTGGTGCCGCGGGCCGACGGCGAGCTGATCGTGGGCGCCACGCAGGAGGAGCGGGGTCAGGACCTGACGGTGACCGCGGGCGCGGTGCACGACCTGCTGCACGACGCCATGAGCGTGCTGCCGGCGACGAGCGAGCTGATCCTGGCCGAGACGTGCGCCGGGCTGCGGCCGGGCACGCCCGACAACGGGCCGGTCGTGGGCGGGGCCGGGCCCGTCGGCCTATGGGTGGCCACCGGGCACTACCGCAATGGCATCTTGATGTCGGCGGCGACCGCGGATGCGGTCGTGGCCTGCCTCACCGGCCGGGTGCCCGCGGCGGAATGGGAGCCGTTCGGCCCCGGGCGCTTCCTGGCCGGGAAGGGAGCGCGGTGAGCGTGCAGGTAAAGCTCAACGGCGAACCGCGCGCCCTGCCCGACGGCAGCACGGTGACGCAGGCCGTCGCCGAGCTCACCGCGGCGCCGTCTGGTGTCGCCGCCGCCGTCAACGGCGAGGTGGTGCCGCGCGGCTCGTGGGCCGCCACGCCGCTCCGGGACGGCGATCAGGTCGAGGTCGTCACGGCCGTGCAGGGAGGATGATCATGAGTGACACCGATGTGGTGAGCCGGGCGCAGGCCGGTACCGAGCGATGGGAGGTGGCCGGGCAGGAGCTCAGCTCGCGGCTGATCCTGGGCACCGGGGGAGTGCAGAGCCTGGACGTGCTGCGCCGGGTACTCGACGCCTCGGCGACCGCGCTCACCACTGTGGCCATGCGGCGGGTCAGCCCCGACGGAGGAGGCTCGCTGCTCGGCACGCTGCGCGAGGCCGGGGTGCGCATCCTGCCGAACACGGCCGGCTGCCACACCGCCAGCGAGGCCAGGCTCGTGGCCAGGCTGGGCCGGGAGGCCCTGGGCACCGACTGGGTCAAGCTCGAGGTGGTGGCCGACGACCACACGCTGCTGCCCGACCCGGTCGAGCTGCTCGACGCGGCCCGGCTGCTGGTCGCCGACGGGTTCACCGTGCTGCCCTATACCAACGACAACCCGGTCCTGGCCCGGCATCTCGAGCGGGCGGGCTGCGCCGCGGTCATGCCGCTCGGCGCGCCGATCGGGTCCGGCCTCGGCATCCGCAATCCGCACAACATCGCGATGATCATCGAGCAGGCGGGCGTTCCGGTCGTCCTGGACGCGGGGATCGGGACGGCCAGCGACGCGGCCCTCGCGATGGAGCTTGGCTGCGACGCGGTCCTCATCGCCTCCGCCATCACCAGGGCGGCGGACCCGGAGCGAATGGCCACCGCGATGCGGCTGGCGGTGGCGGCTGGCCACGCCGCCCGGACCGCGGGACGCATCCCGCGCCGCTGGCACGCCCGGGCGTCCAGCCCGGTGGGCGGACGGCCGGAGCTGCCGTCGTGAACGCCCGCGTGCCACGCGTCCTCACCATCGCGGGGGTGGACTCCGGCGGCGCGGCCGGCGTCGCGGCCGACCTGAAGGCCTTCGCCCGGTGCGGCGCGCATGGCCTGGCCGCCATCGTCGCCCTGACCGCGCAGAACACCGTGGAGGTCCGCGGCATCCATGAGGTTCCGCCGGACTTCGTGCGGGCGCAGATCGATGCGGTCCTCGACGACATCGGCGCCGACGCCGCCAAGACCGGGATGCTGTTCTCCGCCGAGCTGATCGAGGCCGTCGCCGAGACGCTGGCGCCGCGCGGCCTGCCGCTGGTGGTGGATCCGGTCATGCTGGCCAGTTCCGGCAGCAGGCTGCTCCGCCCGGACGCCGTCGGCACGCTGGTCGGGCGGCTGTTCCCGCTGGCCACGGTGGTGACGCCGAACCTGCCTGAGGCCCAGGCGCTCACCGCTATGGTGACCGAGGACCGCGCGGCGCTCGCCGAGCGCCTGGTGGCGATGGGAGCACGCGCGGCCCTGGTCACGGGGGGCCACGGGGCCGAGCCCGTGGACCACCTGTTCGACGGATCACGGCACATGGCGATCCCGGTCGCCCGGCACGGCGTCGCCGCCACCCACGGCGCCGGATGCACCCACTCGGCGGCGCTCGCGGCCGGGCTGGGGGCGGGGCTGCCGCTGGACGAAGCGGCCCGCCAGGCCGCCGTGATCGCCGGCCAGGCGGTCGAGCACGGCCTGCCCTGGCTCGGGGCCGGCGAAGGTCCCGTCCACGTCCTGCACGAGTACCGCGCCATGACGGTCCCGGCAACGAGAGAGACCACGCGATGAGCGACAGTTTCAGCGCTGAGCTGTGGCAAGGGGTGGCCGGGGTCTACGACGCGATCCTGGCGCACCCGTTCCTGACCGGGCTGACCGACGGCAGCCTGCCGCATGACGCCTTCGCGTTCTACGTCGTGCAGGACGCGATCTACCTGCACGGCTACGCCCAGGCCCTGGCCGCCGTGGCCAGCCGGGCCCCCGCGCCATCGCAGACCGAGATGTTCGCGCGGCACGCGGCGGACGCGATCGCGGTCGAGAAGACCCTGCACGGGTCGCTGCTCACCGACCTCGGCATCGATCCGGTGGCCGCGGAGCAGGCCGAACCTGCCCCGACGAACCTCGCCTATACCAGCTATCTGCTCGCCGCCGCGGGCAACGGGTCCTACGCGGAGGGGGTCGGTGCGGTCCTGCCGTGCTACTGGATCTACTGGGAGGTCGGCAAGGAGCTGCTGCGCCGCGGCTCGCCCGACCCCCGCTATCGGCAGTGGATCGACACGTACGGGAGTGAGGAGTTCGGCGACGTGGTGCAGGCCGTGATCGACGTGACCGACGAGATGGGTCCCGGTCTAGGAGCAGCCGAACGAGACCGGGTTCACCGCCACTTCCGTAACACGAGCCGCTACGAGTGGATGTTCTGGGACATGGGTTACCGCAAGGAAGCCTGGCCCGTCTGATCTGCGTCTGTGGCCGGAGCTTACTCTTCGGTGGGCGCTCCGAGGTGCTGCGGGGCGTGCGTGTCCTGGTCCGCCGGCACCTCGGCCGGGTCGGTCTCGGCGCGGTCCTGGCGCAGTGAACTCAGGACAGTCCTGCGGCCGGCGTGAGAGTGCTTGCCGGCGTGTCGGTCCTGGGCTGAGCGCTTGTGTCGGGCAGAATAGAACAAGGTCCCCTCCATGTATGAGATGCAGGGGACCTCGCCTGGCCTTGCCGCATCAAGTCAGCCAGTTGCCTGGCCTTCCCGGCGCGGACACGCCGCCCGCCAGAGCCAGGAACCCGCGTTAGGCTCAGGTTGCCCTGCTCCTCCCACGTCCCGGAGTCGCCCCCGGGCAGTGCCCGTTTCTAACGGTGAAAGCATTTCTACTGCCTCGGCGCGCGCCCGCACAAGACCCGCGCCGCATCTTTTTCCAGCTATTTTCCTGTCCACAGGAAGTCCACAGAATACGGTTGGTTATCCGCATTTCGTCGTGGTTTTCCACCGCCTTTTGCACAGGTCATCCACAGGTTACCAGGCGTTACGCGGCGGAACGCTGAGTTGCTCCGATGCTGTACTACCTTGTTTCCGCAGGCTTTTCTTAATTCGATTTTCCTGTTTTCTTACGTGTACGGCCGGGATTATCCGCGAAATTCCGGCTGGCCTTTCCTGCGGCTCCGTGGCCTACCCGGGCAGCCGGACGCCGAAGCCGGTGGCGGCCAGCTTCAGCAGGACCTGGCCGGGGGCCAGCAGGTCCGCGACCTTGGCCGCGCTGAGCTCCTCGAGCTGGCCCAGCCGCACCACGTAGGCGTCGGAACCCTGCCGGCGGGCGTGGTTCAGCGCGATCGCGTTGGCCCATACCTTGGCCCGCGCCTCGCGCAGGAAGCGCTGGGTGCCGAGCCTGTTGAATGGCCTGAGCAGCCGGTCAAGCAAGGGAGCGGGGCCGGAGGTCCTGGCCAGCTCGTCGTCCTCGGCGCCGACCCGGGAGGCGAGCACGCCGTCGATCGCCTGGTGGTCGGCCTCCCGGCGGGCCAGCAGCGTCGCGTCGCCGAACTCCTCGTCCGTAATCACCGCCAGCAGCGCCTGCGGCAGGTCGTAGTTGATATGGGCGTTCATGCCGAGCAGCACGTGCCGGAGCGCGGGCAGATCGGCGGGGGCGCCGAACGCGATCTCCCAGGGCCGCGTCGGCCGCCGGCCCGCCAGCGAGGTCTCCAGCGCGTCCAGGTAGAGGTCGGCGAACGCCACGTCCCACCGTTCCACCCACCCGGGATCACTGAAGCCGCCCCGCTTGATCTCGCCGGCCACCGCGATCGTGGTCCGCTGGTAGGTGGCGTGGAAGTAGCGCCGCTGGTCGCCTCCGGCCTCCAGCGGGCCGAGCAGGGCCGCCATCCGGGCGATCAACTCGTCGATCACGGCGCCATTATGGCCGGCCACGGCCGCCGCCTGCGCGGATGGAGGCCGCGGCCGACGTGGCGGCCGCGGGATCGGAAGAAGTGTTCCGAGGACTTGTCGAAACGACCCTTTCGAGAGTAGTCTTTCGAAACATGACTTCCGAAGACCAGGCCGAGCCTCATCCGCGTGACGATCACGAGCAACTCGACCTGACCGACCCGAAGGCCATCCGGGCGCTGGCCCATCCGCTGCGCTGGGCGCTGCTCGAGGCGCTCGGGCACGCTGGGACGCTCACCGCGACGCAGGCCAGCGAGATGCTCGGCGAGTCCCCGGCGAACTGCGCCTTTCACCTGCGGACCCTGGCGAAGTACGGTTTCGTGGAGGAGGCGGGCGGCGGCAAGGGCCGGGAGCGTCCGTGGCGTCAGGCCTACGGGCGCATGAGCTTGCGGACCCGGCCGGGGGATGCGCAGTTCACGCTGGCCAGCGAGGCTCTCGGCCAGGTGTGGCTGGACCGGGTGCTGAGCCGGGCGCGCCGCAGTCTCAGCTCGCTAGCGTCGTGGCCGGCCGCCCTCGAGGACGACCTTGGCGGCTCCGTCAGCATGGTCTACGTGACGCCGGAGGAGGCCAGGGAGCTTCACGCGGTCCTGATGAAGACGTTCGAGCAGACGATCAGCCAGGACCACCGGTTTACCGAGCGCAGGGACCCGGCGCGCCGCCCGCCGGGCGCCGTGCCTGTCGAGTTCGTGCTGCTCGGGTACCCGATCCTCGACTCACCGCCGCTGCCGGGCGGCGGCGACGGTGCCGGTGAGGATGGCGCCGGTGACGATGGCGCCGGCGACGACACGGACGCCGGTCCAGGGGGCTGACTCCGCGGTCCCTGGCCCGCCGAAAATGTCAGAACCCCGTCGGCATAATGACGGGACCGGGTAACCCACAGACACCCGTCAGGGTAGCCCCGCGGAGGCCGCCCCGAGCCAGGGGCCTGACCAAAATTCGAGATATATCTTGACAAGCGCCAAACTCAAGATACATCGTAATTAGTACGCGTCCTCAGTATGCACTGAACATGCACTGAACATGCACTGAACGGCACCAGGAGGCATCATGCATCCGGAAATAGCCAAGACCCTGGTCGCGCAGCACCGCGATGAGCTGGTGCAGGACTCAGCGTCCCGCCGCCACGCTGGCCGCCGTCACCGGTTCCCCCGGTGGCACGTCAGCTGGACCCGTACCGTGCTGGCCCCTGCGGGCGCGAACCGCGCCGGCCAGGCCGGCCGGCGCGGTTCGTCCCTGGTGATCATCATCTCGGCCCATCGCTCGGCCTGACGCCACCGGGAGCGGAGTCAGTCCGTCCGGCTGTCCCTGGCAGCCTCGCGTACCGGGACGGCCGCGGGCGCCGCGACGCAGCCGACCAGGTCGCCGTCAGATCCGCCTAGCTCCCGGCCGGACACGGCCAGCTCACCGGGCCGCACGGCCAGCTCACCGGGCCGCACGGCCAGCTCACGCTGACGGCGCAGGCCGCTGAGCGCGACCAGCGCGCCGACCGCGGCCACGACCGTGATCAGGACAAGCGCCGGCCGGTACGCGGTCAGCGTGGCCGCGGGGGAGGCCAGCCCGGCCGCGCCGGAGGCGTCGACCACGGCGGTGACGATCGCGAGCACCACGGCGCCGCCGACCTGGAAAGACGTCTGGAACAAGCTGGCCGCCAGGCCCTGCTCGGCGTCCGGGACCCCCGCCGTGGCCGCGACGGTGAGCGAGGAGAAGCCGAGCCCGAAGGCCAGCCCGATAAGCAGGGTCGCGGGCAGCATCACCGCCGGGTAGTCCGGGCGCACGCCGGCCCGCAGGAACACCACGTACGCGATGAGCAGGCAGGTGAAGGCCAGCGCGGTGAGCGGCGCGGGCCCGTACCGGCCGAGCAGCGGGCCCATCCGGGTGGACAGCAGGACGACCATCAGCCCGGCCGGCAGGAACGCGAGCGCGGTGCCCACCGCCGACCAGCCCGCCATCGTCTGCAGGTACTGAGTGACCAGGAACTGGAACGAGATGTAGGTGCCGAACAGGGTCACCGCGCCGATGTTCGCGCGCAGCAACGGCCGCGAGGCGAAGATGCCGAACGGCACCAGCGGGTCGCGGCTGCGCCCCTCGATCGTGGCGAACATACCGAACAGGACGGCGACGGCCGCGAACGACCCGATGGTCCTGGGCGAGCCCCAGCCCGCCTGCTGGGCGGAGACGACCGTGTAGACGAGCAGCAGCATGGCCGCGGTGATGGTCAGCGCGCCGGGAATGTCGAACCGCCGGCCGGCCCGCGCCACGCGCTCGCCACGCGGGATGAACCGGATCGCCGCCAGCAGCACCAGTGCCGCCACCGGGGCCGGGACCAGCAGCGTCCACCGCCAGCTGATCTCGGTGAGAAGGCCGGAAAGGACCAGGCCCAGCGAGAAGCCGCTGGCGCCGAAGACCGTGTACACGCTGAACGCGCGGTTCCGCATCGGGCCCTCGGGGAACGTGGTGGTGAGCAGGGACATGCTGGCCGGCGCGGTGAACGCGGCCGCCACGCCCTTGACGAAACGGGCCGCTATCAGCAGCCCGGGGTCGCTGACGAGGCCGCCAAGCACCGAGACGAGGGCGAAGACGGCCAGCGCGACCAGGAAGACCCGCCTGCGGCCGAGCAGGTCCGCGGCCCGGCCGCCGAGCAGCAGCAGCCCGCCGTAGCCGAGCACGTAGCCGCTGACGATCCACTGCAGGGACGAGGTGCTCAGGCCGAGGGCCGTCCGGATGGACGGCAGGGCCACTCCGATCATCGAGACGTCCAGGGCATCAAGGCACAGCGCGCCGCCGAGCACGATCAGGATGGCCCACAGCTGCGGTGTCCAGGCCTGGCTGTCCCCGTGACGGGCATCGGCATGAAGTGCTTCGGATGAAATCATGAGCCAAACTATATGTATGTACAAGCACTAGATGCAAGAACAATTAATGCGCTTGCAAATATCTAGGCCGCGCGCTACGATGCGGTCGTGAGCATGACGCAGGACAATGTGGTGACCGCCTGGCGGGAGATGTCGGCCTGCCACGCCGCCGCGTGCGCCGCGCTCGAGCGCGAGCTCGGCGAACGGCACGGGCTGGGGATCAGTGACTTCGAGGTGCTGGAGCGCCTCGCCGAGAGCGAGGGGCGCAAGTTCCGCGCCCAGGACCTCGCCGAGGCCGTGCACCTGAGCCAGAGCGCGCTGTCTCGCCTGGTAGACCGGCTGGCCCGGCACGGCCTGGTCGAGCGGTGCGGCTGTGACGTGGACCGCCGCGGCGTCTACGTGGTGCTGACCGAGGCGGGCCAGCGGCGCCACGCCGAGGCCGTGCCGACGCACCGGGACGTGCTCGCCCGCCATCTGCCTGCCTCAATGCTCAGCGCGGCGAGTAGCGGCAGGTAGCGCCCCCCGGTTAGGGTTAGTCCGTCCAAAACGGGCTTGTTAGGGTCATGCCCGGCGCGGACGCACTGGTGGGGGGAGCGGAGATGAACGATGCCTGACCGGCCGGCCACATTGCGAGACGTCGCGGCCGCGGCTCGCGTGCACCCGGCCACCGCCTCCCGCGCGCTCAACCCCGAGACCCGCATCCTGGTCAGCGAGGACACCGCGCGCCGGGTGACCGATGCGGCCGCGAGGCTCGGCTACCGGCCCAACCCGGTCGCCCGGAGCCTGCGCACCCGGCGCTCGCACACGGTCGGGGTGCTGATCCCCGACCTTAACAACCCGCTGTTCCCGCCGATCGTGCGCGGCCTGGAGGACAAGCTGGCCGCCGCGGGCTACGTCGCGCTGCTCGGCAACACCGACGCCGACGCCGGCCGCGAGCGCACCCTGTTCGAGCAGATGCGGGCCCGGCACGTTGACGGTTTCGTGCTGGCCACCGCCACGCTGCACGACCAGCTGCTGGCCGACGCGGCCGCGGCGGAGGTTCCGGTGGTGCTGATGAACCGGCTGGCGCCGGATTACAGCTTCCCCTCGGTCTCGGTCGACAACGAGCAGGGCGCGCGGATGGCGGTTACCCACCTGGCCCGGCTCGGCCACACCAGGATCGCGCATGTCGCCGGCCCGCAGGAGGCATCCACCGGCATCAGCCGCCTGCGGGGGTTCCGGGACGGCATGGCCACCCACGGCCTGGCGGTGGACGAGGACCTGATCGCCTACGCCACCAGGTACACGGTCGAGGAAGGCGCCCGCTGCTGCGGGGAGCTGCTGGCCCGGCCGGGAGACTTCACCGCGGTGGCCGCCGCCAACGACATGCTGGCGGTGGGGTGCTACTCCGCGCTCGACGAGCGGTCCCTGCAGTGCCCCGAGGACATCTCGGTGATCGGCTTCAACGACATGCCGTTCATCGACCGGCTGCGGCCGCCGCTCACCACGGTCCGCTTCCCGCACTACCAGCTCGGCACCGAGGCCGCCGAGCTGCTGCTCGAGCGCATCAGCGGGAAGGAGGGACCGGTCAAGATCCTCTACCTGGCGCCGGAGCTCGTCGTGCGCGGGTCCACGACCGAACGCGCGGCCGACCCGGCCGACCCGTCCCATCCGGCTGCGTACCGCGCCCTCTAGCAGGCCAAACCCGCAATCGACTGCCAACGGCCACCCGGCCGCAGGGAACCCTGGAGCAGGCCCGTCACCGCTGCTCCGCGCATGTCCCCGGCCGGACGGCGGTCCGCCGGTATATCCGCGAAGCGATTT
>CAVWBQ010000051.1:0-45814 GCA_963753225.1 uncultured Actinomycetota bacterium
GGCGGCGCAGACCTCGGCGGCCCGCCGTGCCATCGACTGGCCGAGCAGCTCGGCGAGATCGGGCTTCATCGCGGCGTCCGGGCCTGCCGCCCTGGCGTCCCCGTCGGGGGCGGGTCCGCCGCCGGGCCCGCGGTGACCGGGCAGGTCCTGGCCGCCCCGGTACTCGACCGCGGCGGGACGGCCATCGCGGCCCGGCCGGCCGCGAAGCCAGTCCGCCGCCATGGTCAGGCTGTCGGCCGCGATCACGCGCACGCCGGGCACCAGGGCGGCTTCCGCCGCGTTCTGCTCGGCCACCATGACCTTGCCGAACCCTTTCTCCACCGCGCTGGCCACCGCGGGCAGCACGCCGCAGACCGGCCGCAGCCGGCCGTCGAGGCCCAGTTCGCCGAAGAACATGACCCCGGCGGCCGCCGCCTTTGGCACCTTGCCCGCCGCGGCGAGGATCCCGATCGCGATGGCCAGGTCGAACCAGCTGCCCCGCTTGGGCAGGCTGGCCGGGGACAGCCCGACCGTGATCTTCCGCTGCGGCCACTGCTCGCCGCTGTTGGCGATCGCGGCCCTGATCCGGTCCCGCGCTTCCCGTAGTGCGGTGTCGGGCAAGCCGACCAGGATCATCCCGACCAGCCCGTTGGCGATGTCGGCTTCGATCTCGACCACGTGCCCCGTCACCCCGATCACGGCGACCGAGTAGGTACGGGCCAGCGGCACGGCTAGCCCACTCCCCGGATGTGCTCGACGGAGAACCCGCCGGTGCCGTCGTAGACCAGGCCGACCACGTCGATGCGGACCTGATCGAACCGGACGCCGTGGGCGTTGAGCCATTGCACAGCTAGCCGGCGGAGCCGGGCCCGCTTGGCCCGGCTGACGGCTTCGAGCGGGCTGCCGTACCGCAGCCCGGTCCTGGCCTTGACCTCGACGACCACCAGCGCATGCCGGTCGACGGCCACGATGTCGATCTCGCCGGCGGCGCAGCGCCAGTTGCGGTCCAGGATCCGCAGGCCGCATGACTCCAGGTACTCCGCCGCCGCTTGCTCACCGGACCTGCCGAGCACGTCCTTGGCGTGCATCGCCATCACCTCCGGCTCCGAGATTCGCCGGAACCTCCGGTGCCCCGCGCGGCGGCATCGGCGGCTGTGGAATGGCCGGCGACGTGGGGCGTGATGGTGGAAAGGCAGCCCGGAAATGTCGGTGCCTGGTGGTCTAATCCGCCCGGGGCGTTGTCGGGCTCCGGCGCGGACAGCTCAGGTGCTGGCGCGGCTGTAGGGCGAACGGCCGGGCGGCTGCTCGGGCCGCGGGCCGGCGGTCACCTGCGGGATCTCCCGTTCCGCGGTCTTGGTCCCCAGCTGGAATTCTTTGCCGTGGTGCACGACGGGCAGCGGCTCGCCGTCGAGCAGCTCGTACTTGGCGCGGCGGGAGGTGATCGTCACGCGCAGCCTGCGGCCCCGGTAGCGCAGCCGGAACCTCAGCTCCGCGATGCCGCCGGGCAGCCGCGGGCTGAAAGTCAGCGACCCGGCGCCCGCTCGCATGCCGCCGAACCCGGCCACCAGCGCCATCCACGCCCCGGCCAGCGACGCCATGTGCACGCCGTCGGAGGTGTTGTGCTCGACGTCCCTCAGGTCCATCAGCGCGGCCTCGGCCAGGTAGTCGTGGGCGAGATCGAGCTGGCCGACCTCGGCGGCCACCACCGCCTGCGTGCATGCCGACAGGGAGGAGTCGCGCACGGTGAGCGGCTCGTAGTAGGCGAAGTTCCTGGCCTTCTCCTCGGGAGTGAACGCGTCCGGGCGCAGGTACATGGCCAGCACCAGGTCCGCCTGCTTGACGACCTGCTTGCGGTAGAGCTGGAAATAGGGGTAGTGCAGCAGCAGCGGGTAGTGGTCCTCGGGGGTGTTCTTGAAGTCCCACCGGGCGTAGTCGGTGAACCCCTCGTGCTGCGGGTGCACGTTGAGGCGCTCGTCGAACGGGATGTACATCGCCGCCGCGGCGTCGCGCCAGGACGCTGCCTCCTCGGTCGTCACCCCGAGCTTGGAGGCCGCGTCGGGCAGCTTCACCACCAGGTCGGCGGCGCAGGCCATGTTCCGCTGCGCCATCAGGTTGGTGTAGATGTTGTTGTCCTTGACCGCGCTGTACTCGTCCGGCCCGGTCACGCCGTCGATCCTGAACCGGCCGGTGGCGTCGTGCTGGCCGAGCGACCGCCACAGGCGCGCGGTCTCGACCAGCAGCTCGAGGCCGACCTCCTGCTCGAAGTCGGCGTCCTCGGTGGCGTCCATGTAGCGGATGGCCGCGTCGGCGATGTCGGCGTTGATGTGGAATGCCGCGGTCCCCGCGGGCCAGTAGCCGGAGCACTCCTGGCCTCGGATCGTCCGCCACGGGAATACGGCCCCCGCCAGGCCGAGGTCGGCCGCGTGCCGCCTGGCCTCGTCCAGGACCAGGTGCCGCCAGCGCAGCGCGTCGGCCGCGGCGGACGGCTGCGTGTACATGAGCACCGGCAGCACGAAGGATTCGGTGTCCCAGAACGTGTGCCCGTCGTAGCCGGTCCCGGTCAGCCCCTTCGCGGCGATCGGCCGGTACTCGGCCCGCGCCCCGGCCTGCAGGATGTGGAACAGCCCGAAACGCACCGCCTGCTGGATCTCGGCGTCGCCGTCAAGCTCGACGTCGGCGCCCTCCCAGAACTCGTCCAGGTAGGCGCGCTGCTCGGCCAGCAGGCCGTCCCAGCCGGTCAGATGGGCCGCCGCGAGCGCCCCGACCACCTGGTCGATGAGGGCGGGCCGGGACCGCTCGCTCGACCAGCCGTAGCCGATGAACTTGACGATCTGCACCTTCTCGCCGGGGGCAACCTCGGTCGCGACGGTGAACCGGGCCAGGTCGGGATAGGACTCGACCCGGTTCGCCATCTTCGCCGGACCGGTGACCGCGTGGGACATCCCGGCCGCGATCCGCAGCCCGCTGGCACGCGTCCTGTGCACCAGCAGCGCCCGGGCGGGCCCGGTGTCGTTGGAGCACTGGGTTTCCTCGCCGATCAGCGGGTTCTCCAGGACGGCGGACAGCCGGGGATCCTTGCCCCGCCTGGGCAGTTCCTCGTTCGCGACCAACTCGGACTGCAGCACCAGCCGCAGCTTCGCGTCCACCGGCTCGACCGTGTAGCTGATCGCGGCGATGGCGCGCTGGGTCAGCGACACGATCCGCTGCGACGTGACCTTGATCCTGGCCCCGGCCGGGGACGACCAGTCCACCTCGCGGGTCAGCGTGCCCGCCCGCAGGTCCAGGATGCGCTGGTGCGAGTGCAGCGTGCCGTACCTGATGTCGAACGGCTCATCGTCCACGAGCAGCCGGATGATCTTGCCGTTGGTGACGTTGATGACGGTCTGCCCGTCGTCGGGGAAGCCGTACCCCGCCTCGGCGTAGGGCAGCGGCCGGACCTCGTACACCGAATTCAGGTAGCTGCCTGGGAGCCCGTGCGGATCCCCCTCGTCGAGGTTGCCGCGCAGCCCGATGTGCCCGTTGGACAGGGCGAAGATCGATTCGCTCTGGGCCAGCAGGTCGAGGTCGAGTGCCTTCTCGACCAGCTGCCAGGGCTCGGTCCCGTAGGCCGACTGCTTGATCATCTGGCGTCCTTGCCGAGGAGTTCCGCGACGTCCTTGACCACGATGTCGGCCCCGTGCTTGGCGAGCCCGTCGGCCTGGCCGACCCGGTCCACGCCCACTACGAGCGCGAAGTGACCGGCCCGGCCCGCCTCGACTCCGGCCAGCGCGTCCTCGAACACGGCCGCCTGGCTGGCCGTCAGGCGGAGTTCGGTCGCCGCGGCCAGGAACGTGTCTGGGGCCGGCTTGCCGCGCAGCCCTCGCTCGGTCGCGGTCAGGCCGTCCACCCGCACGTCGAACAGATCGGCCAGCCCGGCGGAATCAAGGATCTGCCTGGTGTTGGCGCTGGAGGACACGATCGCCGTCGCGATCCCCTTTTCCCGTACCGAACGGATGTAGGTGACGGTTCCCTCGTAGACCTGAACGCCTCCCTGGGACAGCTTGGCCAGCACCAGGTCGTTCTTGCGGTTGCTCAGGCCGTAGATGGTCGGCGTTCCCGGCGGGTCGTCCGGCTTGCCCTCAGGCAGTTCGATGCCCCGGGATTCGAGGAAGGACCTGGTGCCGTCCAGCCGCGGCTTGCCGTCGACATAGGCGTCGTACTCGGCGTGGGCGTCGAACGGGACAAACTCGGTCCTGTTGCTCTCGGCGCGGGCGCGGAGGAACTCGTCGAACATCTCTTTCCACGCCGCCGCGTGCACGACCGCTGTCTGGGTGAGCACGCCATCCATGTCGAATAGGCATGCCTTAACCCCGTCGGGAAGCCCGAACATCGCCCCTCCGCCCACGCAAGCTACGCCGGGAAGTCCGGCTTTTCCTCTGGCACCTCAAGGTCGGCCTTGGCCAGTTCCTCGATGTTGACGTCCTTGAAGGTGACCACGCGCACGTTCTTGACGAACCTTGCCGGGCGGTACATGTCCCAGACCCAGGCATCCCGCATCGTAACCTCGAAGAAGACCTCACCGTTGTCACTTGACCGTACGTTTAGCTCCACGTCATTCGTGAGATAGAACCGGCGCTCGGTCTCGACCACGTGCGTGAACAACCCGACGACGTCGCGGTACTCGCGGTAGAGCTGGAGCTCCATCTCCGCCTCGTACTTCTCGAGGTCCTCCGCGCTCATGAGTCCATTCTCCTCTCGTTCTCCCCCGGCGCAGCCGCCGGGCCCAACCCCGCAGCCACCAGCGCCCCGAGCGGGCCGGCGACGACGGGATCGGCGTCGCCGGGCAGCTCAGCGGGGTCCAGCAGTTCCGCCGGGTCCGCGGGCGCCACCGGGGCCGCCACGCCCGCCGCACGGGTCACGTTCACGAACGAGTACCGGTGTACCGGGCTCGGCCCGTGCTCAGTCAGGGCGGCAACGTGCTCATCGGTGACGTATCCCTTGTGCCGGTCGAAGCCGTATAGGGGATAACGTTCGTGCAGGTCCCGCATCATCCTGTCCCGGCTGACCTTGGCCACCACGGAGGCCGCCGCGACCGAGGCGGTGACCCGGTCGCCCTTCCAGACCGCGAGCCCGGGGACGCCGAGGCCGCGGACCGGGAAGCCGTCGGTAAGGACGAACCCGGGCTTGCTGCGCAGGCCCGCGAAGGCGCGGCGCATGCCGGAGACGTTGCACACGTGTAGCCCGGTGGCGTCGATCTGGTCGGCGCCGATGACCACGACATGCCAGTCGATGGCGCGGCGGAGCACCTCGGCGTAGGCCTCCTCCCTGGCCTGGGGGGTGAGCAGCTTGGAGTCGGCCAGCCCGGGCATCCGCCTGATGCTGGCCGGATCGAGCACCACGGCCGCCACCACGAGCGGTCCCGCGCATGCTCCCCGGCCGGCCTCGTCGATGCCGGCGACGGGCGCGAACCCGGCCCGGCCGAGCACGGTTTCGTACGCGCCGAGCCCGCCGTCCCGCCGGGGCGTATAGCCCGGATACCTGGGGTACAGGTTGCGGAACGAGACCGGCGGGTCTGAAGGGGCCAGAGGGGGTTCGGCGGCCCGCGAGGGCCGGTTGCTGGCGGGCGGCACCCCAGGATGGCGGGTCATGACACTGGGAAGGGTACGCCAGATGCCGGGGTCACGCGGACAAGCAGCCCATGACAACCAGGCCAGGCTGGTGTCCCGCTGCCCTGCCGAATGAGGTCAATGTGCCGTCGGTCCTGTTCTAGCCGGACCGATGAGTCATCGACCCACCTGGGAGGGACCACGGCGTGGGGTTACGCGGAGGGCGGACGGCGGCCAGTACGGCGGCCAGCGCGGCGGCGGGCGAACCGCAGCCGGGCCCGGCGTTGCAGCCAGGTGACCGGGACGGCCGCGGCGAAGCCGAGGGCCAGCGGCAGAGCCGGGCTGGAGGGCTCGAGCCGGGCCGACAGCAGGCCGGCGGTGTCCCGGGTCGCCGGAGGGGTCGAAGGGTCGGCGGCGCTCAGCTTGGGCTGCTCGAAGGTGGCGGGAATCGGCAGGATCCGCCACCGGCTGGGCGGCCAGATGATGACGAAGGCCCGGCCGACCACGGCGCTTTCCGGGACCGTACCGCCGCCGGGATTGCCGAGGTGGCTCCGGGAGTCGTCGGAGATGAGCCTGTGGTCGCCCATGACCCACAGCCGACCGGGCGGGACGACGATGTTGAACCTGATCTCGGAGGGGGTATCGCCGGGGTACAGGTAGGACCCCTCGATGAGCGGGACGCCGTTGACCGTGACCCGGCCCTGCGCGTCGCAGCAGGCCACCTTGTCGCCGGGCAGTCCGATGACCCGCTTGATGAGGATGTCTCCGGGGTGCCCGAAGCCGAACATGCTGGCAAATCCCTGGGCGAACTTCACCACGAAGTTGGTGTCCGTGGGCACCGTGCCCGGGTCCCACGAGCCGTCCCCGTTGAAGACCACGATGTCGCCGCGGTGAATGCCGCGGACGTCGTAGACGAGCTTGTTGACCAGCACCCGGTCGTTGATCTCGAGCGTGTTCTCCATCGACCCGGACGGGATGAAGAAGGCCTGGATCGCGTAGGTCTTGATGACGACCGCGAGCAGCAGGGCGATGACGACCAGGATCGGGAACTCACGCCAGAACGACCGCTTCCTGCGCCCGCGGCGGGCGGCCGGCTTCGGCCCGCCGGAGCCGGCCTCGCCGGCCGACGGCGCAGTGTTGCCGTCCGGGTTGCCGTCCGGGTTGCCGTCTGGGTTGCCGTCTGGCGCCGTGCCGTCGCCATCCTCCGCTGGACCGCTCGACTCAGCCTTGGACTCGGCCTTTGATTCGGCCTTGGCCTGCCCGGGCGCCTCGGCCCCGTTGTCCGCGCTGGACGACCGGGCCTGCTCGGGCTCGGGTGACGCGGCGCTCTCGCCCTGGCCGGCCTCTGGCTCGGCCCCCGGCGTCACGCCACGGCCAGCGCCGCTCATCTGCGCCCCTTCCGTTCGCGCACCGCTTGGCTGGGCCGCGACCTCGGCAGGCCGACCCTCGCGGGCACCGGATCCAGACGGCTCACGCAAACCCGCGCCCCTCGTCGGGGTTCACCGTCATTGAATCGAGCTTAGCGCCAAAACCCGGCCGCCCGATCGCCAGGCCCGGGCCACCGCGGCGCGTAGGATAAGCCGGGCAATTGCCCGGCTTATCCGCATTTCCGCATGCTAGAGGGCTAGCGCCGACGGCGTCGGCGGAGCAGGAGCACGGGGGCCGCGAGGATACCGGCCGCTCCCGCCACCGGGGCGGCGGCCAGCGCGGATTCACCGGTGTTGAGCACGGCGGCGCCCGCGGCGCCCGCGTGCAGCGCGGCCTGGCCGAAGGTCGTCGGGATGGGCAGGTCGCGGAGCTGCGATGGCGGCCAGACGATCAGGAACGCCCGCCCGACGACCTGGTTCTCCGGGATCGTGCCGTTGCCGGGATCACCGGAGTGGTAGCGCGAGTCGTCGGAGTCGCCGCGGTGGTCGCCCATGACCCATAGGTGCCCGGGCGGGACGACATCGCTGAACTTGAAGGCAGAGGGCGCGTCACCGGCGAACAGGTACTGACCCTCGGTCAGCGGGACCCCGTTGACCGTGACCTTCCCGTCGGTGCAGCAGGCCACGTGGTCGCCGGGCAGGCCGATGACCCGCTTGATGTAGAAGGTCTGGTCGCTGTGCAGCCCGAGTCCGGACAGCGCGTCGTCGAAGACCCTGACCACCGGGTTGCTGGACGGCGGCGGGGCGTCGGGGCCCCACGAGTCCTGCCCGCTGAACACGACGATGTCGCCGCGGGCGATGCCGCGGAAGTGATAGACGACCTTGTTCACCAGGACCCGGTCGCCGACCTCGAGGGTGTTCTCCATCGACGCCGACGGGATCCGGTACACCTGGATGATGAACGCCTTCACCAGCAGGGTGAGGATGGCGGCCGCCACGACGATGGTCAGCAGCTCGCGGCCGAAGCTTTTCTGCTTCTTGGCCTTCTTGGCCTTCTTGGCGGCGGGAGCGTCCTCGTCCGGCTCCGCTTCACTGGAGTCGGCATCCGGCTCGGAGGCGGGAGACGGGGCGAGAGTGCCAGGATCTTGCTGGTCATCCATCGCCTGGCGTCAGCTGCCGGTCTGGTCGCGACGCTCCTTGATGCGGGCCGCCTTGCCGCGCAGATCCCTCAGGTAGTACAGCTTGGCCCGGCGCACCCGGCCCCGGGTGACCGGCTCGATCTTGTCGATCGAGGGGCTGTGTACCGGGAAGGTCCGCTCGACGCCCACGCCGTAGCTGACCTTGCGGACGGTGAACGTCTCCCGGGACCCGCTGCCCTGGCGCCGGATCACCACGCCCTGGAACACCTGGATCCGCGAGCGGTTCCCCTCGGTGACCCGGACGTGAACCTTGAGCGTGTCCCCCGGCCGGAAGTCCGGGATGTCAAACCGGGTCTGGGCCTGCTCGATTTCGGCAATCGCGGTATGCATGACAGCGGTTTCCTCGGTGGTGGTCGTTGCGGCACCCGCAACCGGCTTACGCCAGCGGGACCTCTCGGAGGTCCCGGGGCCCGGTGCCTGAAAAGACAGCGGACTTCAGTGTGCCATATCTTCGGCACTAACCGGAAAGCCAGCCTCGGCCAGCACCTCCCGGTCGCGGCGATCCAGGTCGCTCAGGGCCCCGATGAGGTCGGGCCGGTGCGCGGCGGTCCTGCGCAGGGCCATGTCCCGGCGCCAGCGGGCGATCGCGGCGTGGTTGCCGGACAGCAGCACCTCGGGCACCTCGCGCTCCCGCCAGGCCCGTGGCCTGGTGTAGACCGGGCCTTCGAGCAGCCCGCGCATGGCACCCTCCGGATCCGCGTCGCCGCCGAACGAGTCGTCACCGGCCGAGGACGCGTTGCCCAGGACGCCCGGCAGCAGCCGTCCCACCGCCTCGATCATGACCAGGGCGGCGGCCTCCCCGCCGGCCAGCACGTAGTCGCCGATGCTCACCTCGTCCACCGGAATCCGGTCACGCATCGCCTCGACGACCCGGCCGTCTATGCCCTCGTAACGCCCGCAGGCGAACACCAGCCGCGGTTCGGCCGAGTACCTGGCCGCGATGTCCTGAGAGAACGGCACCCCGCTAGGCGTCGGGACGACCAGCCTCGCGTCCCCGCCGCCAGCGGGGACGATCTCGTCGAGCGCGTCGCCCCAGACGTCCGGCTTCATCACCATGCCGGGGCCGCCGCCGAACGGGACGTCGTCCACGGTGTGGTGGACATCCCTGGCCCAGCGGCGCAGGTCGTGCACGCGGAAGTCGATGTCGCCCCGGCTCGCCGCCTTCCCGATCAGCGACACCCCGAGCGGGCTGCCGAAGTACTCAGGGAAGATCGTGACGATGTCGATGCGCAGCCCCACGCCCTCTCCTTATTCCTGCGCCTGGGCGGGGTCGAGCAGCCCGGGGGGCGGGTCGATGACCACGACGCCGGCCGACAGGTCGACCTCGGGCACCATCGCCTTCACGAACGGCACGAGGCACTCGCCGCCAGGGACGTCCTCGCGCCGCACCACCAGCAGGTCCTGGCCGTAGTGCAGCACGTCGGTGACCACGCCCACCTGGTCGCCGGCGCACGTCCGCACGGACAGGCCGATCAGCTCGTAGTCGCGGAACTCGTCCGGGTCGCCGGTGTCCGGCAGCTGGCTGGAATCCACGCTCAGCCAGCTGCCGGTCAGCTCGGCGGCCGCGGTCCGGTCGGTGATCCCGTCGAACGCGACCAGCAGCTGTCCCGAGTGCCAGCGCGCCGAGGCGACCGTCAGCCGCCCGCCGCCGGTGCCGTCATCATCGGGGCCGTCGCCGGTAGAACTCCGGACGTCCACGCTGGCGCCCACGGCGAAGCGGAGGTCAGGCTCGTCCGTCCTGACCCCGATCACCACCTCGCCGCGGATCCCGTGCGGACGGCCAGCCCGGCCGACGTTTACCCGCATCGGGGTCAGCGGACCTCGTTGGCGTCCAGCAGGTCGATCCGGACGTAACGACCCGCCGCCAGGGCACCGATCACGGTGCGCAGCGCGCGAGCGGTGCGCCCGCCCCTGCCGATGACCTTGCCGAGATCGTCGGGATGCACCCGCACCTCGAGGACGCTGCCCCGGCGCAGCATCCTGCTGGCGACCTGGACGTCGTCCGGGTACTGGACTATGCCCCGGACCAGGTGCTCGAGGGCTTCCTCAAGCACGTCAGGCTCCGCTCCCCGAGTCGCCCTCGGCGGCCTTGGCGTCAGCCTTTGCCTCGGGCTTCGCGTCGTCAGCCTTTGCCTCGGGCTTCGCGTCGTCAGCCTTTGCCTCAGGCTTCGCGTCGTCAGCCTTTGCCTCGGGCTTCGCGTCGTCAGCCTTTGCCTCGGGCTTCGCGTCGTCAGCCTTTGCCTCAGGCTTCGCGTCCGCGGGCTTCGCGTCGGCGGGCTTCGCGTCCGCGGGCTTGGCGTCGGCAGCCTTTGCCTCGGGCTTCGCGTCCGCCGGCTTGGCGTCGGCGGCAGCCTCGCTCGCGGCGTCCGCGGCGTCCGCGGCGACGGCTTCGGCGGCCGGGGCCCTGTCCTTGGCAGCACTGTCCTTGGCAGCACTGCTCCTGGCGGGCTTGGACGCCTTGCTCGCGGCCTTGCTCTCCTTGGCGCTTTCTTCCTTGGCTTCCTTGCTGGCCAGGCTCTCCTTGGCCGCGGCCGTGAAGCGCTCCTTCTTGTCCGCGCGCGGCTCGGCCGTGCGCAGAGTGCCCTCGGCCCCAGGCTCCCCGGTGAACTTCTGCCAGTCCCCGGTGATCTTGAGCAGGACGCGGACCGGGTCGGTGGGCTGCGCGCCCACCGAGAGCCAGTGCTGCACCCGCTCGGAGTTCACTTCGATGAACGAGGGCTCGGCCTTCGGGTGGTACTTGCCGATCTCCTCGATAGCGCGCCCGTCGCGCTTGGTGCGTGCGTCCGCTACGACGATCCGGTAGTAGGGCTCCCGGATTTTACCCAGGCGCTTCAGCTTGATCTTGACAGCCACGGCTGTGGTCTTCTCCCAGCGTTTAGATGCGATGCGGCGGAACCGCGCCGACCGGGGAACAGCCGACAGGACCGCACAGATGAGCCAGGCCCTGCGAACGAGGAGAGGGCGTCGCGTGGCCTAGCGGTCAGCCTCACATTGTGCCAGACAACCGGCCGTGCTTAGTAATCATCGGTCAGGGACCCAGGTTCACGGGCCTTCTCCGCCGGGAATCCTGGGAACAGAAGAGACAAACCAGGCATCTGATGCCCGGGGTGCCCACGTGGTGTAGGTGATATGCGGGAACACAGGGCGCGGGCGCGCCGGCCGGGATCGGCCGGACAGGAGGGTGGGGGCGGATGAGGCGCACAGCGCGATACGGATGAGGCGTCTACCAGGCGGCCGGAGGTGCCCCGACCTCGGAATCTCACAGATTGAAACAGTTACATAACGTAAGTTGACTCGCGCCAAACGGGCATCCTAGCGTTGCCATACTGTTCTTTATCTGTACGTTCGTTCGCAGAGCGCACGAATCCATCGGCGCAGCGGGCGGGCGCACTCTCACGAAGTGATAGGAGCCCGCATATTAGGCATCCCGCACCGAGGCCCCCTGAACCCGATGAGGCCGAGCGCACTCCGCTTTCACCCGCAGCGCTCTCTTATTGGGATTTAGGTGATGTTAGCCTCATGACGCCGCAGCACCCTGGGTCCATCCGCAGGGGTCGCCGGTGTCACCTCGAACGCGGTCCCGCGCCGTCGGCGCGACCTCAAAGGGAGATCGATTGCACATGAGTGACCAGACTGCGCAGCCCGATAGCACGTCAGAGGGGCCTGGGGGGACGACATCCTCACGAGCGTGGGGGCGTCTAGGGGGATCGATCAGCCGGCGCGGCGTGCTGCGCACGGCCGGTGCCAGCGCGGCCATCGTGGGAGGCGGCGGACTGCTCGAGGCCTGCTCAAGCATCAAGGGCGCCAGCGGCGGTTCCACCTCCAGCACGGGAGGCGGCGGCACCAAGGACATCGTGATCGGCTTCATCCACCCGCTCACCGGGGCGCTGGCCGGCTTCGGCTCGCCGGACAACTGGATCATGACCAAGATCGCCCAGACGCCGCAGTACAAGAACGGGTTCAAGATCGGCGGCAAGACCTACAAGGTCACGGTCAAGTCCTACGACACCCAGTCCGATCCGAACCGGGCCGGCGACCTGGCCAGCCAGGCCATCTTGTCGGACAAGGTGGACCTGCTGCTGACCTCCTCGACGCCCGAGACGGTCAACCCGGTCGCGACCAAGGCTGAAGACCCTGGGCACGCCGGTGATCTGCGGCAACGTGCCCTGGCAATCGTGGTATGCCAACCTGGGCGGCAACCCGACCCCGGGCAAGAGCACGTTCAAGCCCAAGTGGGCCACGGTGTACTTCCTCGGCGTCAACGACCTGTGCGAAGCCTTCATCGCCATGATGAACAGGATCCACAAGCAGCTGAGCACCAATAAGAACATCGGCTGCGCGTTCCCGAACGACTCGGACGGCAACGCCTTCCGGGCCGCGTGGCCGATCTTCGCCCACCCGGCCGGCTACACCCTGATCGACCCGCCGGCCTACACCGACGGGCTGACCAACTACTCCTCGATGATCAATCAGTTCAAGGCGCACAACTGCGACTTCTTCACCAACGTGCCGCTGCCACCCGACTTCAACGTGATGTGGAAGCAGGCCGCCCAGCAGGGCTACAAGCCAAAGCTGGCCACGGTGGCCAAGGTGCTGCTGTTCCCGTCGGACGTCAAGGCGCTCGGCAGCCTGGTCAACAACGTCGCCACCGATGCCTGGTGGACGCCCAACATGCCGTGGAAGTCCTCGCTCACCGGGGAGACCTGCCAGCAGATCGCCGACCAGTACGAGGCGGCCACCGGCCAGCAGTGGGTGCAGGCGCTGTCCAACTACAGCCTCTTCGAGACCGCCTACGCCGCGCTGGTCGCGTCGGGCGACCCGCACGACAAGGCCGCGGTGGCCGACGCCATGTTCAAGGTGAACATCGAGGCCCTGGCCGGCCAGCTCAACTGGACCTCGACCAAGAACCCGGCCCCCGGTGTGGTGGACACCCCCTGCGTCGGCGTGCAGTGGAAGCCCAGCACCAAGTGGGGCTACTCGATGGAGGTCGTCGACAACACTCTGATGCCGAACGTGCCGACCACCGGAACCCTCGAGCCGACGAACAAGTAACCGGATGACAAGTCCCCTGCTCGAACTGGACCACGTGACGAAGAGGTTCGGCCGCGTCGTCATCGCGGAGGACCTCTCGTTCGCCGTCGGGCCGGGCGACGTGGTCGGGATCGTGGGGCCGAACGGAGCCGGCAAGACCAGCCTGTTCGGCCTCATCTCCGGCGATCTGTCGCCGGGCGCCGGGGCGATCTCCTTCGCGGGGCGCCCGGTGACCAAGCTGGACGCCGCGGCGCGGTGCCGGCTCGGCATCGGGCGCACGTACCAGGTACCCCGGCCGTTCACCGACATGACCGTGTTCGAGAACGTGCTCGTGGCCGCGCAGCAGGGCGGCGGCCTGCGGCGGCGGGCCAGCTACGGCCCTGCGGTGCAGGCCCTGGAACGGGCCGGCATGACCGGCGAGGCCAACCTGCCCGCCGCCCGGCTCGGCCTGCTCCAGCGCAAGCGGCTGGAGCTCGCCCGCGCCCTGGCCTCGGGGCCGAGCCTCCTGCTGCTGGACGAGGTGGCGGGCGGCCTGACCGACCCCGAGGTGGCCCAGCTGGTCGAGATCGTCCGCGGCGTCAACGCCGAGGGCATCGCGGTGATCTGGATCGAGCACGTGGTGCGCGCGCTCACCGCCGTGGTGAGCCGGCTGATCTGCCTGGCCGGCGGCTCGTTCGTCGGCGACGGCGAGCCGACCGCGGTGCTGGCCAACCCGGCGGTCCGCGAGGTCTTCCTCGGCTCCGAGCTGACCGCCTCGCTCAGCGGCGGCACCCTCACCGCGGAGGTCAGCGACCCGGGAGAGGCGCCATGAGCGAGCCAGCGACCGAGCAGGCAGCCAACGGCGACACGCCCCTGCTCGAGGTGCGCGACCTGACCGTGCACCACGGCCAGCTGCGGGCGCTCGACCGCGTGTCGCTGCGGGTGTTCCCCGGCGAGGTGTACGCGATCATCGGCGCGAACGGCGCGGGCAAGTCGACGCTGCTGCGCACGATCGCCGGCCTGCACCATCCGACCGAGGGCGCGATCGTGTACGACGGCAAGGACATGACCAGGGTCAGGCCGGAACGCCGCGCCACCGCCGGGATCGGCATGGTGCAGGAGGGGCGGCGGCTCTTCGGCTCGCTCACGGTGGAGGAGAACCTCCAGGTCGGCGCCGCCTACGCGCGCAAGGGGCCGTGGACGATCGAGCGCGTCTACGAACTGTTCGGCTGGATGAGGGACCGCAGGACCCAGCGGACGGCCCAGCTGTCCGGCGGCGAGCAGCAGGCGGTGGCGATCGGCCGGGCGCTGGTCGCCAACCCGCGGGTGCTGCTGCTCGACGAGCTGTCCCTGGGCCTGGCGCCGGTGGTTGTCCAGCGCATCTACGCGATGCTGCCGCAGATCCTGGCCACCGGGCTCACCGTGCTCCTCGTCGAGCAGGACGTCAGCCAGGCGCTGCGGGTAGCGTCCCACATCCAGTGCCTGCTCGAAGGTCACACCACGCTGGAAGGCCGTCCGTCCGAGGTCACCGCCGAACAGGTCGAGGCCGCGTACTTCGGCCTTGCCGGGGCGGCCGCCGGAAACCCTGATCCGGCGGCCGAGGGGAGCGCACCGTTATGGCCTGGGTCAACGCCATCATCCAGGGCATCCTGACCGGCGGGCTCTACGCGCTGTTCGCCTGCGGCCTATCCCTGATGTTCGGGGTCATGAAGGTCGTCAACCTGGCGCACGGCGACCTCGCGGTCGTCGGCGGCTACGTCGCGCTCGGCGTCATCACCGTCACCCACATCCC
This sequence comes from uncultured Actinomycetota bacterium, assembly GCA_963753225.1. Lineage (GTDB taxonomy): Bacteria > Actinomycetota > Actinomycetes > Streptosporangiales > Streptosporangiaceae > Palsa-504. Next base: position 14,933 of record CAVWBQ010000051.1, read on the forward strand.
GACGCTGTGGTCGTTCGTGATCGTGGTGCCGATCATGGCCCTACTCGGCTACGTGCTCCAGCGGACGCTGATCCAGGCGGCGCTTGACCGCGGCGTGCTCATCACGCTGCTGGTGACGTTCGGCCTCTCGGTGGTGATCGAGAGCGGGCTGCTGCAGTTCATCAACGCCGACAGCCACTCGCTCGGGGTCGGCGAGGCCATCGTGACCGGCTCGTTCTCCATCGGCTCGCAGATCCAGCTCTCCTACCTGCTGCTGCTCATCTTCGCGGTGGCCGTGGTGGTCCTGCTCGGCCTGCAGTACTTCCTGTCCGGATCCCGGTACGGCCGGATGATCCGGGCCGTGGCCGATGACCAGGAGGCAGCGCAGCTGTCCGGAATCGACTACCGGCACGTGTTCGGCATCGCGGCGGCGATCGCGTTCGGCACGGTGGCGCTGGCCGGCATCGCGTACGGGATGTACTCGCAGTTCTCGCCGACCACCGGCACGGACACGATCCTGCTCTTCGCGTTCGCCGCCGTGGTCATCGGCGGCCTGGGCTCACTGTGGGGCACGCTGGTCGGCGGCATCGTGCTCGGCGTCGCCCAGCAGATCGGCGCCCAGATCAACCAGGCCGACCAGGTCTTCGCCGGCTATCTCGTCTTCCTCCTCGTGCTGGCGGTCAGGCCGCAGGGCCTCACCGCCAGGAGGGCGCAGTCATGAACGTGGTGACGGACACCTCGGTCCGTTCGGAAGAAAACTTCCGCGTGACCCGGTCACGGCGGAACGTGGCCTGGACCGGAGCCGGCGCCCTGATCGTGGTGGTCGTGCTGGCCCTGTTCCCCTACATCGTGTACGCCGGCACCACCACCCTCATGGTGCAGGGGTTCATCGTGGTCACCCTGGCCAGCATGTGGAACCTGCTGGCGGGCTACGCCGGCCTGGTATCGGTGGGACAGCAGGCGTTCATCGGGCTCGGGGCGTACTTCGTGCTGATCCTGGCGCAGCACGGCACCTCGCCGTTCGGCGGGCTGCCGATCGCCGCCGCCGGCTGCGGAGTGGCCGCCGTGCCGCTGTGGTGGCTGGTCTCGCGGCTGCGCAGCGGGTACTTCGCCATCGCCACCTGGGTGCTGGCCACGACGATCATGCTGTTCATCGAGAGGTTCCCGTCCATCGGCGGCGGCACCGGCATGTCGCTGCCCGGGCTGTCCGGCTACGACCCGACGCTGCTCGTCGCGTACACGTACTGGATCGGGCTGGCCGTGACCGTCCTGGCGCTGGTCACCGTGTACGTCATGCTCCGCAGCCGGACCGGCCTGGTGCTCACCGCCATCCGGGACGACGAGGTGGCCGCGCGTAGTTCCGGGGCGCGGGTCGGCCTGGCCCGGATGCTGGTCTTCGTGGTGGCCGCGGTCGGCTGCGGCGCGGCCGGCGCGCTGCTCGCGATCAGTCAGCTCATCGTGCAGCCGGGCGCCGTGTTCACCGTGCAGTGGACGGCGATAATGGCGTTCGCGGTGGTCATCGGCGGCCTCGGCACGATCGAGGGTCCGATCATCGGCGCCATCGTGTACGTGATCCTGCAGCGGACGCTGCAGTCGTACGACGCCTGGTACCTGATCGTGCTCGGGCTGGTGGCGGTCTTCGTCGCGCTGTTCGCGCGGCGCGGGCTGTGGGGGCTGATCGACGATCGCCTGAACATCCGGCTGTTCCCGGTCGGATACTGGCTATGGACGCCGGAGAGCACCGCCCGGCGCGGTGCTGCCAAGCGCGGTGCTGTCAAGCGCGGTGCTGTCAAGCGCGGTGCTGCCAAGCGAGGGCCCGCCAGGCGCGGGATCCGGCCACGCCGCGCAGGCCGGCACAGCTGAGGGGCAGTTTCATGATCGCGGGCAGTTTCCGGTGCTATTTGCCCCGAACTGCCCGAGATCATGGTGCCGCCCGGGGGGGACGGCGCAGCTGCGCGTTGAGCCGTGCGGCCTGTCGCGTGAGGTGGTCGCGTTCGGGGAGGTTGGGCGCTGATCGGGCAGCTTCGGCGTAGAGCCGTGCTGCGGTGACCGGGTCACCGTCTCGCTCGTGCAGGTACGCCGCGACGGCGGCGTGGCGGGGCAGGGCGGGGTCGAGCCCCGCCAGGGCGGCCAGGCCGGCCCGCGGGCCGTCGGCCTCGCCGACCGCGACGGCCCGGTTGAGGCGGCCCACCGGGCTGCCGGTGAGGCGCACCAGTTCGTCGTACCACTCGACGATCTGCACCCAGTCGGTCTCCTCGGCCGTCCTGGCGTCGGCGTGGAGCGCGGCGATGGCGGCTTGGACCTGGAACTCGCCCAGGCGGTCGCGGGTGAGGGCTGCCTGGAGCACGTCGACGCCCTCGGCGATCAGGCGGGTGTTCCACAGGCCGCGGTCCTGCTCGGCGAGAGGCACGAGCCTGCCGTCGGGGCCGGTCCGTGCCGGGCGCCGTGCGTGGTGGAGCAGCATGAGCGCGAGCAGGCCCGCGACCTCCTCATGGTTGATCTTGGCCGCCAGGAGGCGAGTGAGCCGGATCGCCTCGCCGGCGAGGTCGACGTCGCCGGAGTAGCCCTCGTTGAAGACCAGGTAGAGCACGCGCAGCACCGTGGCGACGTCACCGGGCTGGTTGAACCGGACGCCCGAGACGGTCCGCTTGGCCCTGCTGATCCGCTGGGCCATGGTCGCCTCCGGCACGAGGTAGGCCTGCGCGATCTGACGCGTGCTCAGCCCGCCGACCGCGCGCAGCGTGAGCGCGACGGCCGAGGCCGGTGTCAGGGACGGGTGCGCGCACAGGAAGTAGAGCTGGAGCGTGTCGTCCGCCACCTCGCCCGGGCCGGACACGGGCTCGCCCTCGACCCATACCTCGCGGTGCCGCCGGGAGGTATCGGAGCGGGCGGCGTCGAGGAACTTACGCCAGGCCGCGGTGACCAGCCAGCCCTTGGGGTCCCGCGGCGGGTCGTCCGGCCACGCGCGCACGGCCTCCACCAGGGCGTCCTGCACGGCATCCTCGGCCGCCGCGAAGTCGGCTCCGCGACGGACGAGGATCCCGATCACGGTGGGGGTGAGGGTCCGCAGCAGGGCCTCATCCACCGTGCGTCACTCCGTGACGGTCGGGTGCGCGGCCAGGAACGGGCGCACCTCGAGCCACTCGTGGATCGGCTTCCCGCCCGCACCGGGAGCCGCGGACAGCTCGCCGGCCAGCTCGAGCGCGCGCTCGTAGGTCTCGACGTCGATCACCATCCAGCCGGCGATCAGGTCCTTGGTCTCCGCGAACGGACCGTCGGTGACCGGCGGCCGTCCCTCGCCGTCGTACCGGACGAACGTGCCCTCCGGGGAGAGTGCCTGACTGTCGACGAACTCGCCGGTGCCCTCGAGCCGATCGGCGAAGTCCTGCATGTACTGCAAGTGGGCCGAAAGCTCCTCCGGCGTCCACTGGTCCATCGGCACGTCGTTGACCGATGCCGGCGCGCCCCGGTAGTGCTTGAGCAGCAGGTACTTGGCCATCGTGTTCTCCTTAGTGCGGTACGGCCCATTGTGGCCGTGTTCGCTGCGGGGACGAAGCCGCGCTCGGATTCTCGACATCTCACCGCGAGATTTCCTGGCGGACTTTGGGCGGGGGGAGAATAGGCGCGTGCTGCTTAGTGAGATCGCTGAGGTGTCGCGGGCGGTGGCGGGGACCAGTGCCCGGCTGGCGAAGATCGAGATGCTGGCCGCCGCGCTGCGCGAGGCCGGGCCGCTCGAGGTGCCGATCGCGGTGGCCTACCTGTCGGGTGAGCTGCCGCAGCGCCAGATCGGCGTCGGCTGGGCGGCCCTTCGGGACGGGTTCGCGCCGGCGCAGGCGCCTACGCTGACGCTGTCCGAGGTGGACGCGGGGTTCAGCGCGATCGGCGCGGTGTCAGGGAAGGGTTCGGCGGCCGCGCGCAAGGCGCTCACCGGCGAGTTGCTCGGCCGCGCCACGGCGGACGAGCAGCGGTTCCTGGTCGGCCTGCTCTCCGGTGAGCTGCGCCAGGGCGCGCTGGAGGGCGTCATGACCGAAGCCGTCGCGCGGGCCGCTGACGTGCCGGTGGCGGAGGTCCGCCGGGCCATGATGCTGCGCGGCTCGCTGGGCGTTGTGGCCGCGGCCGCGCTGAGCGGCGGCAGCGCCGCGCTGGCCGCGTTCGGGCTCGAGGTCGGACGCCCGGTCCGGCCGATGCTCGCGGCCAGCGCGCCCAGCATCGAGGACGCGCTGGCCAAGATCGACGGGGCCGCCGCGGTGGAGTGGAAGCTCGACGGCATCAGGGTCCAGGCGCACCTGTCCGGCGGGAACGTCCGGCTGTTCACCCGGACCCTGGACGACATCACGGCGCGGCTGCCCGAGGTGGCGACGGCGCTGGCCCGGCTGCCGGTCTCGGCCGCGGTGCTGGACGGAGAGCTGATCGCGCTGCGCGAGGACGGCAGGCCGCTGCCGTTCCAGGACACCGCGTCCCGCACCGCCAGCTTCGAGAGCAGCGGGCCGGCCGTTCCGCTGTCGGTGTTCCTGTTCGACGCACTGCACCTGGACGGCGCCGACCTGATCGACGCCGGGGACCAGCAGCGGCATGCCGCGCTGGCCCGGGCGGTGCCGGCCGACCTGCTCATGCCACGCCTGGTCACGGCGTCGGCCGCGGAGGCCACGGCGTTCTTCACCGACGCCCTGGCACACGGCCACGAGGGCGTGGTGGTCAAGTCGCTGACCGCACCGTACGCGGCCGGGCGGCGCGGTGCCGGGTGGATCAAGGTCAAGCCACGGCACACGCTCGACCTGGTGGTGCTGGCCGTGGAGTGGGGTCACGGGCGGCGCCGCGGCTGGTTGTCCAACCTGCACCTGGGCGCCCGCGACCCGGCCGCAGGCGGCTTCGTCATGCTCGGCAAGACGTTCAAGGGGCTGACCGACGAACTGCTGACCTGGCAGACCGAACGGCTGCTCGCGCTGGAGGAGCGCCGGGACGCCTACACCGTCTACGTCCGCCCCGAACTTGTCGTCGAGATCGCCTTCGACGGCGTGCAGCGCAGCCCCCGCTACCCGGGCGGCCTGGCGCTGCGGTTCGCCCGCGTGCTGCGCTACCGCGAGGACAAGACGGCCGCCGAGGCCGACACGATCGACACCGTGCGCGCGCTCAGTCCCGTTTAAGTCCTGCGGCGCGCTGGCCTAAGTGTTTCTGAAGGGATAAATCAGTCCTAGGGGTTTCTCGGGCAATTATTGTGAATGTTCGACACCGGTCGAGGAAATTCCGCCGGACATCGGGACTTTCTTCCCTAGACGACAATCGGGCAAAGAGTTTACTGGAATCCTCAAATCCTTTCAGGCACGGCTGCCGACCCGCCGCAATTGAGGATGCGACCGGCCGGGGGAGGATCATGACTGCAAAAACGAGCGCGTTCGCGGGGCAGCTCAAGCATTTTGCGCAAACCGTGGATATCGTGCTGCCGCTCTCCTGCCGGAACCGGATAGGCGTCTTCTGCGTAGAAAGCGCCGAATACATCGAGATCACCGGCGTGGCAACCGCTGCTGCGGGACGGCTGAGCCTCGGTCCGGCGCACTGAAACGGAGGTATCGACATGAGCGGCCAGCGCAGGCTCGAGCCAGCAGACAGTTCCCCGTCCCGCAACGGGCACGCGGGATCCGCGCGCATCCCGGGGCCGCCGGATGCCATCACGGTGGATAAGAGGAGCCTCAATCGCTTTTCGCGCGGCGATGTGGCCAACGAGACTACTAGGTATCTCGCCGCGGCCACGCAAGTCGAGCTTAGCTACGCGCGTACGGTGCGGCGCCGGATCATCAGCGAGCCGTTCCACGCGCTGGCGCCGGTCTACGGCGCCGACCCGGCGGTGATCGCGCGCTGGGCGCTGAGCGCCCTGCGCCGCAGATTCCGTCGTGATGTAGTGCTGGCGACGATGTTCATCGCCGGGGCCGGGATCTTCCTGATCCTGTGGGCCCAGCGGCCGTCGGACGCCTGGATTTTCGCGGCCATCGTGCTGATCGCCGTGGTATGCGTGGTTACCAGGGAGAAATTCCAGATCCGGCAGATTCTGGTGACGCACATGCGGCGCGAGGTATTCAATCCGGCCCACGCCCCGGAACCGGGAAACGAGAAAATATCCCGCAGGCTCGACGCGGTGGCGGAGCGGCGCGACGGCAACCTGGTGATATTCCAGGGCAACTCGCCTTTCGTCGGCGCCGGGCGTCGGGTGCATCCGTGGCATCTGGTGCTCGATGTGAGCCGGGGGACGAAGCTGGGCGACGGAACCCGGCGGAAGCCCTCCGAGTTCACCAGCACGGACTTGCATGCGGAGATCATCGACGCGTTCAGCCGCATGGGGCTGCCCGACGCGCACGCCGAGGAACGGCTGTTCGTCAACGGCCGGTACGTCCAGCACAACCCGGACCTGGTGCCGGGCTGGAAACCGCCGGGCCCCCCGCCCGCGCACGTAGCCGACAGCGTGCTCAGGCAGGCCGCGCTGCACCCGACCCCGGATGCGCGCGTCTACATCTGCCTGGAAATGCCCGGCTGGCAAGGCCAGCTCGTCACCACGCTGTTCGCCCGGGCCGTGCACGCCGGCGGCTCGCTCTACCTCGAGTGGAGCTTTCACGTGCTGCCCCCGCTCAGCAAGCTGTTCCCTGATATCGACGAGTTCTATGACGAGCCCGCCGCGGAGCAGTTCGGCAAGGCACTCGGCTTGGGCCTGCTGTACGCGATCCCGGCATTCCTGAAGTCACCGCTCGCGGTGGCCGGATACGGCTGGCACTGGGTCAGGAAGAAGGCACGCCGCGGCGTCCAGTCCTGGAAAATCGGGCGCGGTCAGGTATTCGACTATGGCGCCGCGCGGAGCATCAGGGAGGATGCCAGCGGGTTCAGCAGCCATGATTATTTCATCGAGCATGACCAGGATATGGCCATCATGCTCGCCCAGGAAATGCTGCTGCAGGCGGTCGGGATCTTCCTGGCAGAGCATCATGTCGACGTCAGTGAATTCGAGGGCCAAGTGCAGGTCATCACCTACTCGACACAGAAGAACTTCAATGTCGGCAACGTCTCAGGCACCGGGATAGTCATCGGCGACAAGTCGGCGGTGACGAACACCGGCAATAGGCAGGCGCCACCGAGCCCGCCGGCGGGAGCGAAGGGAGCGGCATGAAGCCGGAACAGGGAATCAGCACCGGCGACGTGAGCGGCGTCGGCATCGTGATCGGAAACGGGTCGCAGGTGGTGAACGTCGCGGCCGGGTCGCCGGTGCTCCCTGCGGCGGCATCGGAGGCATTGCGCGCGCTCGACGTTTTCACGCGACTGCTCGCCGAGCACGACAGCGAGGTACCGGACCCGGACCAGGTCCGCGAGTCGGCGGCCGCCCTAGCGGACACCTTGAAGACGGAGGTCCGCAAGAAGCGGCCGAACAAGCTGCTCCTGCTCTCCGTGCTGGAGGGCATCGCCACCAGAGTCGCCGGAATCGCGGTCCTGGCCGAGGCGGCCGCCAGGGTTTACGACGCGATCGCGCACCTCACGGGCTGACCGGTGCCAGCGCCGCCCGGGGCATCGTTACTTCTTCTTGCGCTTGCTGCCGCCGCGGAACGCGGCCGGGATGTTGCCCTGCGGGCCTTGCGGCCGGGGCGGGAAGTTCAGGCCGGACGGCATCTTGGACATCTGTTCTGCCAGGTTCTCCGAGAACCCCTCGGGCAGGCCGCCGCCCAGGTTCGGCAGCCCGGCGGGGACCTGGCCGGGACCGTCGGGGACCTGGTCCTGCTCGGCTCCGCCGCCGCGCGCGAGCTCGGCGGCCCGGCGCGGGTCACCGCTGCGCGGCCCCTTCTTCTTGGCTTTCTTCCGGGTCGACTTGCTCGCCCGCCGGGCCGCGCCTGGCATGCCGGGCATGGCCGGCATGCCGGGGATGCCGCCGCTGAACATGGCCTTCATCTGCTTCTGGCCTTCGAAGAAGTTCGTGACCAGCTGGGAGACCTCGCCGATAGCGACGCCGGAGCCCTTGGCGATGCGCGCCCGGCGGGAGCCGTTGATGACCTTCGGATTGCGCCGCTCCTCCGGCGTCATGGACCGGACGATGGCCTCGGCCCGGTCCAGGTCCTTGTCGCTGACCTGCTCGATCTGCTCCCGGTACTTGCCCGCGCCCGGCAGCATGCCGAGCAGGTTCCCGATCGGCCCGAGCTTGCGCACCATGGCCAGCTGCTCGACGAAGTCCTCGAGCGTGAAGCCCTCGCCTGAGGCGAGCCGCCCGGCCAGGTTCGCGGTCTGCTCGGCGTCGAAATTCTTCTCGGCCTGCTCGATCAGGGTCAGGACGTCGCCCAGGTCGAGGATCCGCGACGCCATCCGGTCCGGATGGAACATGTCGAAGTCCTCGAGCTTCTCCCCCGAGGACGCGAACATGATCGGGCGCCCGGTCAGCTCCACGATGGACAGCGCGGCACCGCCGCGCGCGTCGCCGTCGAGCTTGGTCAGCACCACGCCGTCGTAGCCGACCCCGTCCAGGAACGCCTGCGCGGTGGCCACCGCGTCCTGGCCGATCATCGCGTCGACCACGAACAGGATCTCGTCCGGCTGGGTGGCGTCCCTGATCGCGACGGCCTGCGCCATCATCTCGGCGTCCACGCCGGTGCGGCCCGCGGTGTCGATGATGACCATGTTCTGCTGGCGGCGCCTGGCCTCCTCCAGCGAGTCCCGCGCCACCGCCACCGGGTCGCCGACGCCGCTGCCGGGCTGCGGCGCGTAGACAGGGACGCCGGCCCGCTCGCCGACCACCTGAAGCTGCTGCACCGCGTTCGGCCGCTGCAGGTCGGCCGCGACCAGCATCGGGGTGTTGCCCTGCTCCCTCAGCCAGAGCGCCAGCTTGGCCGCCAGCGTGGTCTTACCCGAACCCTGCAGGCCGGCCAGCATGATCACGGTCGGCGGCGTCTTGGCGAACCGCAGCCGCCGCTCCTCGCCGCCGAGGATGCCGATGAGCTCCTCGTTGACGATCTTGATGACCTGCTGGGCAGGGTTCAGCGCGCCAGAGACCTCTTCACCGCCGGCCCGCTCCTTGACCCTGGCGATGAACTGCCTGACGACCGGGAGCGCGACGTCCGCCTCGAGCAGGGCGATGCGGATCTCACGGGCCGTCGCGTCGATGTCGGCGGCGGATAGCCGCCCGCGGCCGCGAAGGGCGGAAAAAACCTGCGTCAGCCGGTCAGAAAGGGTCTCAAACACAAGACCAGGCTACCGAACGGCCGTGGGTATCCGGGTCCTTCGCAGGTTAAGCGCCCCGCCGAGGTCATCCGGCCTAGTCACCGAGCGCCGCCAGCACCGAACCCGCGATGCTGCGGCGCAGGTCACCGTCGCCGAGCGGCTTGCCGTCGCCGTCGGTCACGTAGAACACGTCCACCACCTCGGCGCCGAGCGTCTCCACCCGGGCGGCCCGCACGTCCAGGCCGCACTCCCCCAGCGCCCGGCCGACCCGCCAGAGCAGGCCGGGCGCGTCGTGGGCGCGCACCTCCACCACGGTGGCGGTTTCTGAGGCGTCGTCGACCAGGCTCACCCTGGGCGCCGGCACCGCGGCCATACGCGGCCGGACCGCGCGGGCACGGCGGTCGAGCCGGTCCTCCACGTCCAGCCGCCCCTGCAGCATCCGGCGCAGGTCCGCCGCAACCAGCGTGGCGTCCGGCGGGTCACCGAACTCGGGCTCCACGTCGAACACGGACACGGCGGTGGCCCCGACCGAGGTCGCGTTGGCGCTGCGCACCGCGAGCCGGTGCGAGGCCAGCACGCCGGCGGCGCGCCACAGCAGGCCGGGCCGGTCGGGCGCGACCACGGTCACCTCGGAGCCGCGCACGGTCGCGGCCGGCCCGCCCGCGGCGGCCAGCGCCAGCTGGTCCTCGCGCAGCGGCGCGGGCTGCGGCGTCGGCTCGCCGTCCAGCACGGCCGCCACCCGCCGCACCAGGTCCGCGACCAGCGTCGCCTTCCAGTCGTTCCAGGCGGCGGGCCCGGTCGCCAGGCCGTCCGCGATGGCCAGGGCGTGCAGCAACTCGAGCAGGGCGCGGCTGCCCACCGCCGTGGCGACCTGCTTCACCGTCACCGGGTCGTCCAGGTCGCGCCGCGTCGCGACCATGGGCAGCAGCAGGTGCAGCCGGACCGCGCAGGCGACGAGCTCCACGTCCGGAGCGGGCAGCCCCATCCGGCGCACGACGTCCCGCGCCACCACCTCGCCGGTGACGCTGTGATCCCCTGGCCAGCCCTTGCCCATGTCGTGCAGCAACGCGGCGAGCAGCAGCAGGTCGGGCCGGGCTACCTCACGGGCCAGCGTGGCGGCGCGGGCGGCCGCCTCGGCCAGGTGCCGGTCCACCGTGTAGGTGTGCAGCGGGTTGCGCTGCGGCCGGTTCCTGACCCGCTCCCAGTCCGGGATCAACGCGGTCACCAGGCCCTCGGTGTCGAGCGCCTCCCATACGCCGACCGCGGCCTGGCCGGCCCCGAGCAGCGAGAGCAGCGCGTCCCTGGCGGCCGCGGGCCAGGGCACGGGCAGCGGCGGGCACTCGGTCAGCCGGTCCAGCGTCCGCGGCGCCAGCGGCAGCCCGGCCTGCGCGGCCGCGGCGGCCGCGCGCAGCACCAGCGGCGGGTCGCTGGCCGGGTCGGCCACGCGGGCCAGCACCACCTCGCCGTCCTGCTCCACCACGCCGTCCGCGAGCGGGCGGCGCTCGGCCGGGCGGCGGCGCAGCCGGCGGCCTGCGCCGCCGCGCAGCCGGTCGGACTGGCGGAAGGCGTGGTCGACCGCGTAGGCGACGGTCCTGGCCGCGCCGGCCAGCATCCGGAGCAGCACGTCCCCGTCGAGCAGCCCGAGCGCCCTGGCCACGTCGTCCTGCTCCTCGAGCACCAGCCGGTCGATCCGCCGCCCGGTGACGTCGTGCAGCGCGTGCCGGGCGTCGAGGATCTGCTCGTACGCGGTGCGGACCTTGGGACCTGGCGCGGGCGCCACCCAGGCGGCCGCCACCGCCTGGATCGCGTGCACGTCTCGCAGCCCGCCCCTGGCCTCCTTCAGGTCGGGCTCGAGCAGGAAGGCGAGCTCGCCGCTGCTCCTGGCCCGCTCGTCGTGCGCGGCGTGCAGCTCGGCCAGGCGCGCGGGCGCCGCGGCCCGCCAGTCCTCCAGGGCACCCGCCCGCAGTCGTTCGGTGAGATCGGGGTCACCGGCCACGTGCCGGGCGGAAAGGAGCCCGAGCGCGACCTTCAGGTCGGACCTGGCCACCCGCCTGGCCTGCGGCACCGTGCGCACCGCGTGGTCGAGTTCGGCCCCGGAGTCCCAGACCGGGTACCAGATGCGGTCCGCGATGCTCGCGATGTCGTTCCGGCCGCCGTGCAGCAGCAGCACGTCCAGATCGCTGCGCGGCAGCATCTCGCGCCGCCCGTACCCGCCCACCGCCACCAGGGCCACGCCGGCCTCGGCGCCGAGAAGCTCGGCCAGCCACCGGTCGACCTGGCCGGTCCGGCGGGCCCGATCCGCGGCGAACGATGTCATGGCTTCCACGCGCGTCCCCCGAGCCGCATGTGAGCCCGCCGGTCAGATCGCGTCCGGCCCGCGCTCCCCGGTACGGACTCTGACCACCGTCTCGACCGGGACCGACCAGACCTTGCCGTCGCCGATCCGGCCGGTCTGCGCCGCCTTGACCACGACGCCGATCAGGTCGTCCGCATCCTCGTCCTCGCAGAGGACCTCCACGCGGACCTTCGGCACCAGGTCGACCTGGTACTCGGCCCCGCGGTACACCTCCGTGTGCCCGCGCTGCCTGCCGTACCCGCTTGCTTCGGTGATCGTCAGGCCGTGGACGCCGAACGCCTGCAGCGCGGCCTTGACGTCGTCCAGCTTGAACGGCTTGATGACAGCGGTGATGAGCTTCATCTGATGTCCCTTCGGCAGCCTGTACCGAGGTTCCGATGCCGACGTTTCATCCGGCCGGCCGGCGTGTGTCAGCCAAGTGAAGCATCACGGGCGCTTGTTACAGCCATGTTTCGACACGCGGGGGGCTCCGCCCCCCGCGGACCCCCCGAGTTGGGTATTAGCCGAGGATGGCGTCTACGAAGGCGTCGGGGTCGAACGGGGCCAGGTCGTCCGGACCCTCGCCGAGACCGATGAGTTTGACCGGAACGCCCAGCTCACGCTGGACCGCGATGACGATGCCGCCCTTGGCCGTGCCGTCCAGCTTGGTCAGCACGATGCCGGTGACGTCGACGACCTCGGCGAACACCCTGGCCTGGCGCAGACCGTTCTGCCCGGTGGTCGCGTCGAGCACCAGCAGCACCTCGTCGACCACGGCCTTCTTCTCCACCACGCGCTTGACCTTGCCGAGCTCGTCCATCAGCCCGACCTTGGTGTGCAGCCGTCCGGCGGTGTCGATGACGACGACGTCGACGCCCTTTTCCGTGCCCGCGCTGACGGCTTCGAACGCGACGCTGGCCGGGTCGGCGCCTTCCCGGTCGGCCCGCACCGTCTCGGCGCCGACCCGCTGCCCCCACGTCTGAAGCTGGTCGGCCGCGGCCGCGCGGAACGTGTCGGCCGCGCCGAGCAGCACGGTGTGCCCGTCACCGATCAGCGCCCGCGCGAGCTTCCCGCAGGTCGTGGTCTTGCCGGTGCCGTTCACGCCGACCATGAGGACGACCGCGGGCACGCCGTTGTGCGGCGAGGTGCGCAGCGACCGGTCGGTGTCCTCGCCGAGCTGGGCGACGAGTTCGGCCTTGAGCAGGCCGCGCACCCCGTCCGGGCTCCGCGTGCCGAGCACCTTGACCTTGGTGCGGAGCTCGTCGACCATCAGCCGGGCGGGCACCACGCCCACGTCGGCCGTGATCAGCACCTCTTCGATCTCGTCCCAGGTGTCGTCGTCGAGCCGGTCCCTGGACAGCAGGTTCAGCAGGGCCGAACCCACCGAGCTCTGCGACCTGGCCAGCCGGGCGCGCAGCCGGACCAGGCGGCCCGCCGACGGCGGTGGCCGCTCGACCTCGAGCACGCCGGTCGCGGCGGCCGGGGTTTCCGGCGCGGCCGCGGCGTCGGCCGTCTCGGCTCCCCCGCCGCCTGACGCGGTCGCGGCCGGCTCGACCGGGGCCTGGGCCCGGGGCGCGTCGACGGGGCGCCCGCGGCGCGGCCGGACGAACAGCAGCCAGCCGCCGGTGCCGAGCGCCAGCACGGCGATGACAATGATCAGGATCACGTATTCCATCAGGACTCCAGTCTTCCAGACCTCGCGCCCCACCGTAGCCGCTGGGGTCTGGGGCTCAGGCCCTGATGGAAGTCAGTGCGCGCCGCTTCCCCGTGGTCAGACGCGCCGCTTCCCCCGCGGTCAGACCAGTACGAGCTCGCGGTCTTCTTCGGCTTCCGGCTGAAGCTCAGGCTCCGGCTCCGGCTCCGGTTGCCGCGGCAGGTCACGCCGCAACCCGCCCCGCGGCGGCTGGCTGGGCCTGGCGGGCCTGGCCACTGAAGGCGCTATCAGCATCACCACCGAAAGCGCGGCGGTCAGGCCAACGAGAACGGCCAAGACCAGGATTACGTCGTGGAAGAGCTGCATGTCGATCATCTGAATTCCCCGTGGTGATCTGTTTACACTGTTTACTATTACGAGTATTTCGTGTCAGAGTTTATGCCGTCAACTTAATTACCGGCGCTAACGCCTGCCTCCCGAAAATCCGCAGGTCACACTGCGGCTGGGCGGTCTCGGATGATGAGACGACCGAGCGGAGGAAGTCTCTTGCGGACTGCGCCACGTCCGTCACCTCAGCCTCATTCCTTACGCGTCGCCCGGGAGCGCAACCGCAACGATGTCACATCGTGGCGGTTATAACCGCATCAATGTCACATCGTGACGGTTACCAAGGACGGGCCGGGCAAGGCTCCCGCGCCGCGAGCGGCTGATGGGACTCCAGGTGCCCGGCATAGCTTCCCCGTGACGCCGACAGCCCGGTTCCTGCCCCCGGCATCGCATGAAACCGGACTTTCAGCGTGTTTAAACGCTATGTGATCCGGGGTGCAGAGCGTTAACGGTTTTCGGCGGCGGCAACACGTTGAACGCAGGATGCGAATGGGGCGCCTGAGATGGGTGCGGCGCCTGCGCGCTGTCGCGGATGGGTCGATGTGCCGTTGGTCACGCTCTAACCGGACCGATGTGCCATCGACCCACCTGGGGCGACCCACCTGGGGCGACCCACCTGGGGGCGGGGGTCAGGCGGGCTGGCGGGCGGCTATCTGCTGGCTGATGACGGTGGAGACGCCGTCGCCGCGCATGGTGATGCCGTAGAGGGCGTCGGCCGCCTCCATCGTGCGGCGCTGGTGGGTGATGACGATGAGCTGGGAACTCTCCCTGAGCTCGTCGAAGACCAGGAGCAGCCGCTGCAGGTTGGTGTCGTCCAGGGCCGCCTCGACCTCGTCGAGCACGTAGAACGGCGATGGGCGGGCCTTGAAGATCGCGAACAGGTAGGCGATGGCGGTCAGCGACCGCTCCCCGCCGGACAGCAGCGACAGCCGCTTGACCTTCTTGCCCGGCGGCCGCGCCTCGATCTCGATGCCGGTGGCGAGCATGTCGTCGGGTTCGGTCAGCACCAGGTTGCCCTGGCCGCCGGGGAACAGGCGGCCGAAGAGGTCCTCGAACTCGCGGGCGGTGTCGGCGTAGGCGGACGCGAACACCTCCTGCACCCTGTCGTCGACCTCCTTGACCACGATGAGCAGGTCACGCCGGGTCTTGCGGAGGTCCTCGAGCTGGGTAGCCAGGAAGTTGTGCCGCTCGGTGAGCGCCTCGAACTCCTCCAGGGCCAGCGGGTTGACCTTGCCCAGCCGGTCCAGCTGGCGCTGCGCGTCGGCGGCGCGGCGCTCGGCCGAGGCGCGCTCGAACTTCGACGGCAGGGCCGCCTCGTCACCGATGACCGGCACGGGCACCTCGGGGCCGTACTCGGCCACCAGGGCGTCCGCTTCGACCCCGAACTCCTCCAGCGCGTGCTCGGCCAGCTGCTGCAGCCGCAGCCGGTGCTCGGCCCTGGCGATCTCGGTGCCGTGCGCGGTGTTCACCACGGTGTCAAGATCGGCGGCCAGATCGCGGACCCGGGCGCGGACCGCCTTCAGCTCGGCGGCGCCGCCGCTGCTGGCCGCCTCGGCGTCGGCCCGCAGGGCCAGGGCCTGGTTCACCGACTGCTCGGCCGCCTCGACCGCGTACCGCGCGCCGAGCGCGACGGCCCCGGCCACGGCGGCCTGGGCGGTCCGGCGCCGGCGGCGCTCGGCCGCGCGCTGGCGGGTAGCGCGCTCGGCAGCCGCCGCGGAGGCCAGGGACTCGGCGCGGCCGCCGATCGCCCGCAGCCGCTCCTCCGCGGTCCTGACCTCGAGCCTGGCCTCCATCTCGGTGTTGCGCGCCGCCGCGCAGCGCTCGGCGAGGTCCTCGCGCCCTTCCTCGTCCTCCGGCTCGTGGGGCACGTCCAGTGCTTCTTCGGCCTCGGCGAGCTCGGCACGGAGCTGCTCCAGCCGGGACAGGTCCTTCTCGGCCGCCAGCCGGGCCGAGGTGATGGCGGCGTCGAAGCGCTCGGCCTCGTCGCGAGCGGCCCGCGCCGCCCCGGCGAGCCGGCCGAGCCCGCCGGAGACCTCGGCCGCGGCCGCGTCGGCCTCGTGCCTGCGGGCCAGCGTCTGCGCCACGGACTGCCGGGCGGCCTCCTCGGCCTCGGCCGCGCCCGCCAGCTGGCGGGCCGTCTCCTCGCAGCGCAGTTCGGCCCCGGCCAGGCCCGCGGACGCCTCGTCGGCGGCGGCCCGCATCTCGAGCAGGCTCTGCGGCCGGGCGCCGCCACCCTGCGCCCAGTAGGTCCCGAGCAGGTCACCGTCCCTGGTCACGGCTTTGAAACCAGGATTTTCCCGAACGAACCGGCGTGCCTGCTCCAGGTTCGCGGTCACCACCACGTCGCACAGAAGCTCGGCCGCCGCCTCCGCCAGCCCGTCGGGCGCGCGCACCAGCTCGTTAGCGGGGAACGGCCCTGTGCCCTGAGGGACGGGTGGGGCTGGTGTGGCAGGTGAGGTTGCGGAGGTGATGGCCTGCGCGATGACGAGACCGGCGCTGCCGGCGTCGTCGCGGCGCAGGGTGGCCAGGATCTCGGCGGCCGCGTCGAGGCCGGTCACCGCCACCGCCTCGGCGGCGGCACCCAGGGCCGCGGCGATCGCCACCTCGTACCCCTCGGCCACCCGCAGCCGCGCCGCGAACGAGCCCACCACGCCGCCGAACCTGGCCGGGTCGGCGAGCACGGCCGCGGAGGCGTCCGCCCCGCGCCTGGCGGCCTCGGCCAGCGCCTCGGCCCGGGCCCGCCGGGCGGCCAGGTCGCGGACCGATTCACGTTCGGCGGTGCGCAGGACCTTGACCCGTTCGGTATGTTCGGCGTGGATCCCGGCGGCTTGCTCGTGCGCCGCGGCCAGCTCGCTACGGTCCTCTCCGCCCCCGCCGGCCTGGTCCTGCACCTGCTCGTACTCGTCCTGGGCCAGGAGGGCGCGCTCCCTGGCCTCGGCCGCGGAGACCTCCAGCCGGTCCATCTCCTCCTGCGCGGCCACGGTGCGGCTGTCCGCCGCGCCGACCTGCTCCCGCAGCCGGGCGATCCGGCCGGCCCGGGCGGCCGCGGCCTTGGCTCCCTCGGCCTGGCGGCGTTCGGCCGCGGCGAGCTCCCGCTCGGCGGCCGTGCGCTCGGCGGTGGCGACGGCGAGCACCTCGCGCCCGGCCGTCAGCCGCTCGTTCAGGCTCTCCTCTTCTTCCCGCAGCTCGTCGGCCTGGCGGTCGAGCTCGTCGGGGTCGCGGCCGGGACGCTCGGGCTCTGAAGGCTCGGTCAGCAGCGTGTGCCGCTGCGCGGCCAGGTGCTGGGTGCTGCGGAGCCGTTCGGTCAGCGAGGACAGCGCGAACCAGGTCTCCTGCGCCCGGGCCAGCACGGCCGAGGCCTGCTGGGCGGCCTGGTCGAGCTCGTTCTCCCTGGCCCTGGCCTGGGCCAGCTCCTGATCCAGGGCGGCGCGCCTGGCCAGCACGGCGGCCTCGTCCGCCTCGTCCCGCCGCAGGTCGGCGGCGAGCGTCACGTAGTCGTCGGCGAGCAGCCGCAGCCGCGCGTCGCGCAGCTCAGCCTGGATGACCGCGGCCTTCCTGGCCACCTCCGCCTGCCGGCCCAGCGGCTTGAGCCGGCGGCCAAGCTCGGCGGTGAGGTCGACCAGCCGGGTCAGGTTGGCCTGCATCGCCTCCAGCTTGCGCAGCGCCTTTTCCTTGCGCTTGCGGTGCTTGAGTACGCCGGCCGCTTCCTCGATCAGGGCGCGCCTGGCTTCCGGGCCGGCGTGCAGGATGTCGTCGAGCTGGCCCTGCCCGACGATCACGTGCATCTCCCGGCCCAGGCCGGAGTCGGACAGGAGTTCCTGCACGTCGAGCAGGCGGCAGTGGTCGCCGTTGATGGCGTACTCGCTCTGCCCCGACCTGAACATGAGCCGGCTGATCGTGACCTCGGCGTACTCGATCGGCAGGGCGCCGTCGCTGTTGTCGATGGTCAGCGTCACCTCGGCCCGGCCCAGCGGTGGCCGTGAGGTGGTGCCCGCGAAGACGACGTCCTCCATCTTGCCGCCGCGAAGCGACTTGGCCCCCTGCTCGCCCATCACCCAGGACAGGGCGTCGACGATGTTGGACTTGCCCGACCCGTTCGGACCGACGACGCAGGTGATGCCGGGCTCGAGGCGGAGCGTGGTGGCGGAGGCGAAGGACTTAAAGCCGCGCAGAGTGAGGCTCTTCAGGTACACGTGCAGCCCCTCCCTTCGCTCCACGCACCTTACCGCCCGGCGGCGTCAGAAACGGCGAACTCCAGCTCGGCTAGCGTGCCGGTTCCGGACATATGCATGCCAAAATGGCCGGAAGTCCCTGGACGGGACCCGGCGTCAGCGCCGCCTGCGGCCGGCTCGGGAGCCAGGCCTTGATGCCCGTGTGGCTCGTGACATATAACGGGCAGATATACAACGAAGAGGGGCGCCGGCAAGGCGCCCCTGATTCGTTCTTTGTCGTTTTGGTCGCGTCTCTCCGGCGTACGTCAGACGTACGCAGGCTCGCGATCCGGAACCAACACGTCCTCGTGGCCTGCCTCAACCGTGAGCGCGTCGTTCTCTTCCTGAAGCCGTACGAGCTCGGCTTCCAGGTCGCGTACTCGCTGCTGGAGGCGGCGCATCTCGGAAACGATGCGGGGATCCGGACCGCCGACGTGGCCGAATAGAGCCTTCGCCATTGTAAAAGGTCCTCCACGCTGAGTGACCAGAGTGGGCACATTACTTAACACGCGCGAACCCGCGCGCGCAACCAACAGCAGTTAGTTTCCCACCATGGCCTTAGCTGGTCAAGTTGAGCGCCCATCGGATGCCTGTTATATACCCTATCAGCCGTAACAAGCCGTTTGTCGGCCTGGGGCTAACGGGGCGTAACGGACGGCAGGGTCAGGGACTGGCTCGTGCCTGCTACCACGCGGGCCGGGGACCACGCGCTGGCGCGGGTCAGAGGCGGGCGCGGCGGGGGCGGGGCTGGCAGCGCGGGCAGGTGTAGGCGGACCTGTTCATGAAGGAGTCACGCCGGACCGGCGTGCCGCAGCGCGAGCAGGGAAAGCCCTCGCGGCCGTAGACCGCGAGCGACCGGTCGAAGTAGCCGCTCTCCCCGTTGACGTTGACGTACAGGTCGTCGAACGAGGTCCCGCCGGCCACCAGGGCCTCGCCGAGCACCTCGCGGACCGCGGCGAGCAGGCGGCTCACCTCCGGGCCGTTCAGCGTCTCGGTGGGCCGGGCCCAGTGCAGCCGGGCCCGCCACAGCGCCTCGTCGGCGTAGATGTTGCCGACACCGCTGATCAGCGACTGGTCGAGCAGCGCGCGCTTGACCCCGGTGTGCCGGGTGCGCAGCCGCCGGGCCAGGCCGGCCGGGTCGAAGGCCGCCTCGAACGGGTCGGGGGCGATGTGCGCGATCGGCCCGGGGAGTTCGGCCCCGTCCCGCACCATGCACATGTGGCCGAACGTCCGCTGGTCGGTGAAGCGCAGGTCCGGGCCGCCGTCGGAGAACGTGAACAAGATCCTGACGTGCGGCGAGAGCGGCCGGTCCGGCTCGCCCACCAGCAGCTGGCCGCTCATCCCCAGGTGCGCGAGCAGGGCGTCCTCGCCCACGGAGAGCCACAGGTACTTACCCCGCCGCCGGGCGACGTCCAGGCTGCGCCCGGCCAGGGCGGACTCGAATTCGGCCCGGCCGGCCGGCTGCCTGCGCACGGCGCGCGGGTGCAGGACACGGACGGTACCGACGGTCCTTCCGACCACGTGGTGTTCGAGGCCGCGCCGGACCGTCTCGACCTCGGGCAGCTCAGGCATTGCTTACTGCTCCGGCTTGTCCTCGCCGTCGTCCGGGCCGCCGTCGACGGCGCGCAGGTCGCCGTTCTCCGTGGCCAGGCTCGCCGACTCGGCCGTGATGGCGCGCCAGGCCGCCTCGGCGGCCTGCTGCTCGGCCGCCTTCTTGGTGCGGCCCTGACCGGAGCCGAGCACCTGCCCGCCGACCCTGACCGTGGCGCGGAACGACTTCTGGTGGTCCGGGCCGCTCTCCTCGACCTGGTAGTCGGGCACCCCGAGCATCTTGACCGCGGTCAGCTCCTGCAGCGAGGTCTTCCAGTCCAGCCCGGCGCCGAGCCGGGCCGACCGGGCGATGACCGGGTCGAACAGGCGGTGCACCAGCGCCCTGGCCTCGTCCAGGCCGCAGTCGATGTAGACCGCGCCGATCACCGCCTCGAGCGTGTCGGCCAGGATCGAGGGCTTGTTCCGGCCGCCGGTGACCTGCTCGCCGCGGCCGAGCCTGACGTAGGCGCCCAGGCTGAGCTCGCGCGCCACCTCGGCCAGCGCGCCCATCTGGACCACCGCGGCGCGGAGCTTGGCCAGCTGGCCCTCGGGCAGGTTCGGGTAGCCGCGGTACAAGGTGTCGGTCACGACCAGGCCGAGCACCGAGTCGCCGAGGAACTCCAGCCGCTCGTTGGTGGGCGGGTTGTCGTTCTCGTAGGCGTAGGAGCGGTGCGTCAGGGCGCGCTCGAGCGAGGCGGGCATGATAGGCACGCCGAGGGCGTGCCTGAGCTCAGCGGGATCTCTTCCGGCGTTCACACCGCCGTCCCAGGACCGGCTCACGACGCCCAAAGCGTCCTCCTCCTAGCACTCGCTGATAATGCCCGGCCGGGCGCGAAATATAACCCCCCGTATCTGGCCAGGGACCGACCCGCAAGCCCCGCCGCGGCAGCGGCCAGGCAAACACAGCTTCCTCAGGATGGATTGATGACCTGACGCCTCCGGTAGGTGCCGCAGGTCGGGCAGGCCACGTGCGAGAGCTTCGGCTCGTGGCACTGCGGGCAGCTCACCAGCGCGGGCGCGGTGGCCTTCCAGTTCGAACGTCGTGATCGGGTGTTACTGCGGGACATCCTCCGCTTGGGAACCGCCACGTCAGCCCTCCTGTAGGTCGATGGCGCGGGCGCGCCGGTCCTGCTGGTTGTCGTCGCCCTGCTCGCCCAGCTGCTTCAGGGCCGCCCACCGGGGGTCGACCGCCGCATCGTGCTGGTGGCCGGGACCAGCGTCCGCGAGCGCCGCGCCGCACTCGGCGCACAACCCGGGACAGTCCTCCCGGCACAGCGGTGACATCGGCAGCGCGAGCACTACCGCGTCACGGAAGGCGGGTTCCAGGTCGAGCAGGTCGCCGTCGAGATGGTAGAGCTCCTCGGCGTCCTGCTCATCCTGCTCGTCGTATTTGTCGTATTTGTCGAACCTGTCGTGCTTCTCGTGCTTCTCGTGCTTGTCGTGGCGGCCTTCGGCGTACAGGTAGAGCTCCTGGAAGCCGGCGGTCACCGACGAGGTCAGCGGGGCCAGGCAGCGCGCGCACTCACCCGCGAGCGGCGCGATCGCGGTCCCGGTGGCGAGGACGCCCTCGGATACCGCCTCGAACCTGACCTCAAGCGCGACATCAGACCCGGCCGGTACTCCGACTAGCTCCAGGCGCAGGTCATCGGGCGCGGGGACGATCCGCGTCTGGGTAAGCGCGGACCCCGCCTGACGGCCAAGCTGGCGCATGTCAAAGACAAGCGCCCCTCTGGGTGCGTGTGTGCGTGTGCTGGGCATGACAGAGTACTCGTTCGAGCTAATGGAAACCGAGCGCTCAGCCTACCGGCGGCGCGCGGTATTCCCAACTTGGCGCATCGGGCCGGTATTCCGGCCTGGCCCTCATTCTTCCGCGAGGCGCTCACGCAGCCGGGACAGGACGATCTCGGGGACCAGGCCGCTGACGTCCCCGCCGTACCTGGCGATCTCCTTGACCAGGCTGGAACTCAGGAACGAGTAGAGCGGGTTGGTGGTCATGAACAGCGTCTCGACCTTGGCCATCCGGTAGTTCATCTGCGCCATCTGCATCTCGTACTCGAAGTCGCTGACGGCCCGCAGCCCCTTGATCACGGCGGTGATGCCGTTGGCCGCGCAGAAGTCCACCAGCAGGCCGTGGAACCGCTCGATCCTGACGTTGCCGTAGCGGCTGGTGACCTGGCTCAGCATCTCGACGCGCTCGTCGACCGTGAACAGGCTGCGCTTGGTGACGTTGATCAGCACCGCGACGACAACCTCGTCGTACAGGCCGGCCGCGCGGCTGATGATGTCGAGGTGACCGTTGGTGACCGGATCAAAGGAACCCGGACAGACTACGCGTCGCACGCAGTGACTCCCTCCTGCTCATCGGGTAGTACCGGACTTGCATGTGCCCAGATCCGGTCATCGCACTCGGTCCCAGCGGATTCCCGGGCGAGACCGTACCAGAACGTTGCTTCCCCGTACCGGCGCGCCCGATCCGCCGCGAACCCGTCCGGCCAGCTCAGCTCGCCGGACCGGGTGGCGCGCTCCACGATCACCAGCGCCCCCGGCGCCAGCCAGCCCTGCTCCGCGAGGGCACCCAGCATGGCCGCCACGTCCTCGCCCGGCATGGCATACGGCGGATCCGCGAACACGATGTCGTAGCGATGGCCGTCGGCCGGCCCGCGGGCGAGCACTCGCTCGGCCCGGTCGGCGATGACGGCGGCCCCGGTCAGCCCGATCGCATCGATGTTCGCCCGGATGACGCGCAGCGCCTGAGCGCCCGATTCGACCAGCAGTACATGCTCCGCGCCCCTGGACAGTGCTTCCAGGCCGACCGCACCCGAACCCGCGTACAGGTCAAGCACCCGGGTGCCGGCCAGCGATCCCGGCCTCGGCGCACCCAGAATGGACGAAATGGTGGCGAACAGCCCTTCCCTGGCGCGGTCGCTCGTCGGCCGGGTATCCCGCCCTCCGGGGACGGCCAGCCGTCGCCCGCCTGCCTCGCCAGCGATGACCCGTGTCACCCCTCTAGTGTGCACGGCCCTCGCGCGGCGTACCACGAGGGGCGCAGGCGACGGGCGCCGATGCCGGCCGAGGGCGTAGCCACCAGTAGCCACGCGGCTGACGACACGCGCTCCCGCCCGCCGGCACCATGGACAGATGTCAGGAACTGAGCGTTCCGCCTGCGTGACGCCGGCCCGGGTGCCGCTGCTCTTCCTCATCGCCGATACCGGCGGCGGGCACCGGAACGCGGCCAGGGCGGTCAGCCAGGCCCTCGACCGGGCGTATCCGGGCAGGTTCGCACCGGTGCTGTGCGACCCGCTGGGCGGCGCGGGCTCGGCGCGCCTGCTGCGCTGGGTGGTCAGCCTGTACGGGCCCGCGATCAGGCTCGCGCCGTGGCTGTGGGGTGCCGCCTACCATGCCTGCAACTCGTCACCGGCCATGGCCGTGCTTGGGCGGACCCTGCTGCGGCTCGCCAACCGGCCTGCCGCCGATGCCGTCGCGGCTCACCGTCCGGCGGCCATCGTGTCATTTCACCCGCTTACCGGCCTGGCCGCGGTCTCGGCCAGGGACCGGGGCGGGCACGCCGTGCCCGTGGTGACCGTCGTCACCAACCTGGTCAACGTGCACGCGGCGTGGCGCTGTGCCGACGTGGACCTGATGATCGCGCCGCCGGCCGGCCCGCCGGTGACCCGCGACTTCTGGGCGGGCCCGCCGCGGCCGCACGAACGTGCGGCCCTGCGCCGGTCGCTCGGCCTGAGCGAGAACAGGCTCAACGTCCTGCTCACCGGCGGAGGCGAGGGCAGCGGCGGGATCGGCAGGCGGGCCGCCGCGATCCTGCGGCGATTCGCTGATGTCGACGTCGTGGCTATCTGCGGTCGCAACCTGCGCCTGAAGCGCAGGCTCGACCGGCTAGCGGCCAGGTACGGCGACCGGCTGACGGTGATCGGCTTCGCCGGCAACATGGCCGACTGGCTGCGCTGCGCCGATCTGGTCGTCACCAAGGCGGGCCCGGGCACGATCGCCGAGGCCGCCTGCTGCGCCGCGCCGCTCCTGCTGACCTCGCATCTACCAGGGCAGGAAAAGGGCAACACCGAGTTCGTCGCGGGTGCGGCGGCCGGCTGCCGCGTACCGGGCGTACGGCGGCTCCTCACCGAGATCGGCCGGCTGCGCGACGACGCTGCCGCCATGAACGCGATGCGCGCCGCGTCCGCGCGTCTGGGACGGCCGGGTGACGCGGGTGCCATCGCTGAGCTGATCGCGGGCCTGGTCCCGGCCTGGCCGGCGATACCCGCCGGGGCCAGGCCGATGACCGGGCTCGTTACCGCGACGGAAGGAGATTGACATGCGCCGGGCTGAGGTTGCCGCGAGCGTGACATCCGCGGGCATGGCGGCAGCGGCGAGCCTGATCCTGCCGGAGCTGCGCCTGAAGCGGGCCGCGCGCCCGCTGACCGGCCGCTGGCAGCACATGCCGGTGGAGCCCCGTGGCACCGCGCAGCTCGGGATCAGTTTCCGGCCGCTGCAGGCGACGGCGCTCGGGCTGGATCCGGAGACCGCCTTGCGGGCGCTCCTCGCCTACCCGTTCCAGCTGATCCGGCTCAGCGCCTACTGGAACCGGATGGAACCCGGCCCCGGCCGCTTCCTGCCCGGCGAGCTCGACCGCCAGCTTGACGCCGCGGAGCGGGCGGGCAAGCAGGTCATCGTCTGCGTCGGCGCGGTGAAGTCGTTCGGCTACCCGGAGTTCTTCGTGCCGCAGCACCACCTGGAGCCGCCCCTGCGCGAAGGCGCCCTGATCACACCCGACGAGCACCCGCGGCTGCTGCGGGCCGGGACCGAGTTCATCACCCGCGTGGTGGAGCGGTACCGGGACCGCGACGCGATCATCGCCTGGCAGGTCGAGCACGAGGCCGTCGACCCGCTCGGCATGGAGCACTCCTGGCGGCTGTCCGAGGCGTTCGTCCGCGGCGAGGTCGAGGCGGTCCGCGGCGCCAACCCGGTCCGGCCGGTCCTGATGAACGGCTTCTTGCCGACATCGACCCCGGTCCGGCTGCAGCAGTGGTGGCGCACCAGGGACCAGGGCGACTCGCTGTCGGTAGCGCAGCGCCATGCCGATATCGTCGGCATCGACTACTATCCGCGGCACGCGCTGACCAGCGCCGGGCCGCTGACCCTGTACCTGGACGGCAGCAAGACCCGGCGGCAGCTCAGGCGGGAACGCCTGCTGGACTGGGCCGCCGAGGCCGGGCGGCGGGTCATGATCGCCGAAGGGCAGGCTGAACCCTGGGAGGCGGTCACCACCCCGCCGAGCCCGGCCGGCCGGGCCATGTACAGCTGCCGTCCTGAGGACCTGATCGGGAACTACAGCCAGTGCGTGCGATGGATGCACGGCCGATCCCGCGTCCTGGACGGGTACTTGTTCTGGGGGGCTGAGTACTGGCTGCTGCGAGACCGGCAGTCAGACCCCAGCTACCTGCGCGCATTCGCCCGCGTCCTGGAGAACGCCGGCTAGCGGGTCCGTTCGCGGTAGCCAAATACGGCTGCCCCGGTGACCATGAGGCTGACGAACAAGATCCCGGTCACGCCCGCGTCCAGCAGCGGGCGGCCGGATACCACCCGGCCGTAGCCCGGCGTCCCGGCGTAGAACGCGGCGCGGGTCAGTTCGACCACATAGCGCACCGGCATCGCATCCGCCAGCACGTCCAGGTAACCCGGCACCGCGCGCAGCGGCACCAGAACGCCGCCGAGCACGTACTGCGGGATGATCAGGAACTGGAAGATCTGCATCGCCGAGCGCTGGTTGGGCAGCGCCGCGATCGTGGCGAGCCCGAACGCACCGCCGAGCAGGCAGCAGGCCAGGCACGGCCCGACCAGCGAGGCCAGCTGGGCCGGTGACATCCGGACACCGAACGCGACCGCGAACACGACGATGGCGACCCCCTGGCAGCACGCGACCAAGGTCTCCCCGGCCACCTTCCCCGTGACGAGGGTCAACCGGGAGACCGGGGTCACGAACAGCTCGCGGGAGAAGTCGTTCTCCCGGTCCTCGACGATCGAGATCATGCCTGCCGCCGCGGACTGGAACAGGCTGGCCGCGAGCACCCCGGTGAACGCGAGAGTCACCGCGTTCAGGCCGGTGACCCGCCCGACGGTGGGCTGCAGGATGACGCCAAGGCCGCCGATGAGCAGGACAGGGAACGCCAGGTTGACCGCCAGCCGGGGTCGGTCCCGCCACAGCTTGATCACATCGCGCTGAGCGATGACCAGCAGCCCGGAAAGCTCGTGGGCCGGGCCGGCCGTCAGGGGCGGGGAGCCGGTGCCTGGCGGTCCGCTACTCATGACCCGGCCCGCTCGAGCAGCAGCAGGTACGCGTCCTCCAACGTCGGCTCGGCGATCTGGAACCGGGTCAGCTCGGCCCCCAGCGCGGCGACGATGCCCTGCGCGCTGTGCCCGTTCAGCGGAACACGCAGCGGGCCGACCGGACCCGCCGGGCCGCCGACGGTGACCGGGAGGCCCAGTGCTTCCAGCTCGCGGCGCAGCCCGGCCTGGTCACGGGCATCGAGCACCAGTTCCGGGCTCAGCTGACGCGCCTTGACCTCGGCCGGGCTGCCGCGCTCGATAATCCGGCCCCCGGCCAGCACGCACACGGCGTCGGCGGCTTCCGCCTCCTCCAGGTAGTGCGTCGTCAAGAACACGGTGGTCCCGAAGCTGGCCCGGGCCTGCCGTAGGTAAGCCCACAGGCCGCGCCTGCTCTCCGGGTCCAGGCCCGCGGTCGGCTCGTCGAGGAAGAGCACGCCGGGCCGGTGCATCAGCGCGCGCACGATCTCCAGCCTGCGCCGCAGCCCTCCGGACAAGGAGCGCGCACGCTGCCCGAGGATGTCAGAAAGACTCAGGATGGCGGCCAGCTCTCGCACCTGAGCGCGGTACCCGGCCGGCATCAGGCGGTACATAGGCCGCCACGGGTAGAGCCCGTACAGCACCGCGTGCAGCCTGATGTTCTCCTCGGCCGTCAGGTTGAGGTCGAGCGAAGGTTGCTGGAAGACGACGCCGAGCTCGCCGCGGACCCTCGCCTGCTCGGTCGCCAGGTCCAGGCCGGCGATCCGGACCTGACCCGAGGTCGGGGTAAGCGTCGTGGTGAGGATCGAGATAGTGGTCGTCTTCCCGGCGCCATTGGGCCCGAGCAGGCAGAACAGCTGACCCTCCGGTACGTCGAAGCTGATGTCGTCCACCGCGTCCCGCCGTGCGCCCCGGTAGCGCTTGACCAGGTGGGCGACCTCGACTGCGGTCATGGGAGGTCCGTCCTTTATCGGGGCGCCGCTATCAGGGCGCCGCTATCGGGGCGCCGCCTGGCTCGTGTCTGTGGCCCGCATCCGGCGGTAGCGTGCGTCGAGCCCGCGCCGCCTGGCCAGGCCCGCGATCAGCCGGGTTACGGCGCGGACCGGCGCGGCCGGGAGATACGGCGCCCGCACCTCGCGCTCGAAGTCGCGCATGAACAGGGCCAGATCGATCAGGCTGGGCACCCGGCGGGCCGCCGCGTGCTGGTCCCGGGCCATCGCCGCGGCGGTTTCCAGCAGCTCCCGCATGTTCAGCGCCGGGCTGGTCCGCACCGCGACCCTGGCCGGCTGGCGGCCGGCGTTGGCGAAGTGGTGCACGGTGCCGGGCGGGACCCGCACGGTGTCGCCGGGACCGGCGATCAGCCGCCGGCCGCCGACCCGGAACCGCATCTGCCCGGCGAGCACGGTGAAGCACTCCTCCTGCTGCGGGTGGGCGTGGCTGCTCGGCACCCGCCCGCAGGGGGCGAGCACGAGCTCCCACTCGAGCACGCTGCCGCCGCTGCGCGCGGCGGGGGCGCTGATCGTGATCTGCTCCCCGCTGAGCGGGTTCTCGATGACGTGCCCTCCAGGCACCATGGCTGCCTCCAGGATCAGGTGACGTCGCGGCGGACGGTGGTGCGGGCGGCGGCCGCGGCCAGGACGACAGCCAGGGCGGCGAGCAGCGCGGTAGTGGCCGCGAACGGCAACGGCGTGCCCCCGCTGACGCCGTGCGCGGGACCGAAGGCCGCGCCGCCCAGGCTCGTCCCGGCCAGGTTCGTCGCCGCCGTGTACGGCAGGTACGGCCTGATCGCGGGGAACAGCCCGCCGAGCAGCGACTCGACGACGATCGTCCACACGAAAACGCCGATCACGCCCGCCAGCTGAGACCTGAGCAATGACCCGACGCACACCCCGATGGCGGCGAGCAACGCGCCGGCCAATAGGTGGCCGGCCCCGTAGCGGGCCAGGGTGGCGTCGCCCAACGGGACGTGATAGCCGCGGGCGATCGTGAACCCCAGCCCCGTCCCGCCGGCGACGATGAAGCTGGCCAGGCCGAATAGCGCCCCGGCCACGGCACCGGCGGCCACCTTGGCGGCCAGGACCCGGGTCCGGCCCGGGGTGGCGAGGTAGGTGAGCGTCGCCGTCTGGTGCCGGAACTCCCCGCTGGAGACGATCACTCCCAGCACCGCGGCGAGCAGCAGTCCCCAGATCCCGGCGCTGATCACCGAGCCGAGGCCGGCCGCGGTGGACAGCGAGGCGGGCGTATTCGCGCCATGGCCGCCTGCCCTGGCCGCTTCGAGTATGGCGAACAGCGCGGTGAGCCCGGCCCCCGTGGCCAGCAGGCCGTAGCCGACGCGGGTGGTACTGAGCTTGAGCAACTCGATGCGGATCTGCCTGATCATCGGGACGCCTCCCCGTGGGCGTGGTTCTCGGTAAGGCTGAGGAACGCGTCCTCCAGCCCGGTGCTGTCAGCGGTCAGCTCGGCCAGCGAGGCCTGGCGAACCAGTCGCCCGTGGTCGAGGATGACCACCGCATCGACGGTCTGCGCGACCTCGGCCAGGACGTGGCTGGACACCAGGACGGTGCCGCCCTCGGCGGCGAAACCGCGCAGCAGGTCGCGCAGCCAGCGCACGCCCTCGGGGTCCAGGCCGTTGGCGGGCTCGTCCAGGATGAGGATCTCCGGGTCGGCGAGCAGCGCGGTGGCCAGGCCGAGCCGCTGCCGCATGCCGAGGGAGAACCCGCCGACCCGCCGGCTCGCCGCGTCGGTCAGCTGGACGAGATCGAGGACGTCGTCGATGCGGGACGGGTCGGCTCTGGCGGCCACCGCCTGGACGCGCAGGTGATTGCGCGCCGTGCGGCCGGGATGGAAGCTGCTCGCCTCCAGCACCGCGCCGACCTGGTGCAGCGGCTCGGGCAGGTCACGGTAGGCGTGACCGTTGATCGCGATGGTGCCTTCGTCGGCGGTCACGAGGCCGAGCAGAACGCGCAGCGTGGTGGTCTTTCCCG
Organism: uncultured Actinomycetota bacterium; assembly: GCA_963753225.1. Taxonomy (GTDB): domain Bacteria; phylum Actinomycetota; class Actinomycetes; order Streptosporangiales; family Streptosporangiaceae; genus Palsa-504. Next base: position 43,565 of record CAVWBQ010000051.1, read on the forward strand.
CGCCGTTCGAGCCGAGGAAGCCGGTTACCGTGCCGCGCTCCACCTCGAAGCTCAGGCCTTTGACCGCCTGCACGGAGCCGAACCGCTTGGCGAGGCCCCGGATTTCTATGATTGACATGGTCGCCATGGTGCGTCCGACGGGCCTGCCCGGTCGCCGGCTGTACGGCCAGAATCGTGTCGTCTGCGGGAGTAGCCGGCGCCCTCGGCAGTACGCCACCGGGACGATGCCCGGTGGCGCACCCGCGGAGTACCGTCGCAGGCAGATGATTACCTCAGCCCCGTCACGCAACCGGCCGCGCCTGCGGCGGTGGGTTGTCGACGCCGCGATCGCGGGTGCGGTTACGGTCTGCCAGGTGGGCCTGTCATACCAGTCGGCGTCGTGGCACGGTCCCAGGCACGGCCACCCCGGCTGGTTCGGCTACCTGCTGGTGGTGGCGGGGGGCATGTCGCTGCTCGCCCGGCGCAGGTACCCGGTGCCCGTGCTGGCGGTCACGCTGGCCACGGCGCTGTGGACGTCGGCGCTCGGCCTCCAGACGGCGTGGCTCGCGCTGATCGCCGCGTTCTTCAACGCGGTGCTGGCCCGTAAGCGCACCGCCGCCGTCGCGTCCCTGATCATCGGCTATGTCGCCTCGGTCTGGCCGCCCTGGCTGATCGGGTCGGCCGGGCACCCGACGACCGCGTTCGCGCTCGGACTGCTGGCCGGCCTGATCACGCTGCTGTCCGCCGCCGAACTGAACCGAGCGTGGTACTCCAGGTCGGTCGCGGTCCGGCGCGGCCGGGAAGAAGAGGAAAAACGGCGTGCCAGCGAGCAGCGCCTGGCCATCGCCAGGGACTTGCACGACGTGGTGGCGCACAACATCTCGGTGATCAACGTCCAGGCCAACACCGCGTTGCACCTGATGGACCGGCAGCCGGAACGCGCCCGCGAGGCGCTCACGGCGATACACGATGTCAGCAAGCAGGCCCTGGCCGAACTCCGGTCCGTGCTCGGCGTGCTCAGGGCGGACGGCCAGGGCGCGCCGCTGGGGCCCAGCCCGGGCCTTGACCGCCTGGGCGAGCTAGCGTCGCACGCGCAGACCGCCGGGATCGCCGTCCAGCTGGTGGAAGAAGGCGCGCCCCGGCCGGTGCCTGCCGGGGTGGACGTCGCCGCATACCGGATCGTCCAGGAGGCGCTCACCAACACCATGCGCCATTCCGGCGGCAGCACCGCCACCGTCCATCTCCGCTATGACGCCGACGCGCTCACCATCGAGGTAGCCGACGACGGCACGGCGGTGCACCCGGCGCGCACGGGCAACGGCATGCCGGGCATGACCGAACGAGCCCGGGCGCTCGGCGGCACCCTGGAGGCCGGTCCAAGCCCGGGCGGCGGGTTCCGGGTGCTGGCCCGCCTGCCGGCATGATCCGGGTCGCGCTCGCCGACGACCAGGCGCTGGTCAGGTCGGGTTTCGCCGCGCTCCTGGACGCCGAAGACGACATCACGGTCGTCGGCGAGGCCACGGACGGCGAGAGCGCCGTGCGGCTCGCCGTACGGGAGAAACCCGACGTGGTGCTCATGGACATCCGGATGCCGGGGATGGACGGCATCGAGGCCACCCGCAGGATCGCGGCCCAGCCGGGGCTGGCCGCCGTGCACGTCGTGATCCTGACCACATTCGAGCTGGATGAGTACATCTTCGACGGGCTCCGGGCGGGCGCGGCGGGCTTCCTGGTCAAGGACACCGACGCGGCCGAGCTGATCCGTGCCGTGCGAGTGGTCGCGGCGGGCGATTCCCTGCTGTCCCCCGCCGTGACCAGACGGCTGGTCGGCGAATTCGCGGCCCGGACCAGGGACGCGCGGCCGGTCCGGGGCATCGACGACCTGACGGCCAGGGAGCGCGAGGTGGTCGGCCTGATCGCGTCCGGGCTGTCCAACGAGGAGATCGCCAGGCAGATCTACATCAGCCTCTCCACCGTGAAGACCCACGCCACCCGGGCGATGACCAAGCTCGGCGCGCGGGACCGCGCTCAGCTCGTCGTTTTCGCCTATCAGGCCGGCCTGGTCCGCCCCGGCTGGGCGTAAGGAGCGATATCCGGCTGCTCTGGTAGGCGCGAGGAGCGATCCGGCCGCCCGGCGCGGCGTCCTGCGGCGTCACTCCTGACCAGAGGACGTTTCACGAGCCACATCTGCACCATAATTCGCACTCCAGTACGATGACTGCAAAATTTCCGTGGTTGATTCGGGCTTCCGGGTGGATTTGGGGGACTATA
>CAVWBQ010000052.1:0-193699 GCA_963753225.1 uncultured Actinomycetota bacterium
CTGCGGTTTTGAGGTTACCACCCTCATGCCGAGGCCGCGCTCACCGCTGGTACAGCGTCTGATCTGACCTGATGGCTGAGGTCGATTCCCGTACCGGCGTAGGAGAGCTTACCGTACTCCTGGCATCGTGGAGACTCCATCTGGAGGCGGCAAACCTGTCCTCCCGGACCATCCGCGCCTACACCGATGACGGCGCGCTCCTGGCCGCGTTCCTCGCCCGCACGGGCAGGCCGACCGCGGTCGCCAGCATCCGCCGAGAGCACATCGAGGCGTTCATCGCGGCGGAGCTTGAGCGCACCGCGCCCTCGTCTGCCGCGACTCGCTATCGGTCGCTACAGCAACTCTTCAAGTGGCTGGACGACGAGGGCGAGATCGACGGCTCGCCCATGGCCAAGATGCGCCCGCCGATCATTCCCGAACAGGCGGTACCTGTCCTTCGGACAACCAGGTCCGGGGCTTGCTCGCTGCCTGCTCGGGCAAGGACTTCCGCGATCGGCGCGACACAGCGATCATCCGTTTGTTCCTCGATACCGGCATGCGGCTTGAGGGCATGGGCGGTCTGAGGTACAGCGCCGAGGATGCCGGCCTGTCGGACGTAGACCTGCGGTCGCGCGTTCTGCGGATCATGGCGAAGGGACGCCGTGAGATGGTCCTTCCCATCGGGACCAAGGCCGCGCGCGACATTGATCGGTACATCCGAGCCCGCGCAGCGCACCCACACGCGGCCGACCCGTGGCTCTGGCTCGGCAAGAAGGGCCGACTCACGCCGAGCGGCATCTACCAGATGATCAAGGATCGGGGTAACGAGGCCGGGCTACCCGAGCTTCATCCGCATCAGCTCAGGCACACGTTCTCGCATGACTGGCAAGTGAGCGGAGTTGCACCGGCTGCATCATTCGGCAGTTTGCGTGAACACGCGCTGCCTGGGCCGCAGCGTGCGGCCCTGCGGTGCCCTCCGCTCGCCGGGCCGCCGCGCGGCTGCGGTGACCTGGGACTTCATGGTCCGTCTGGATCTGATGCAACGATGATGCAGCTGATTCCGTTGCGCAGCGTGCATCATCGTTGCGCCTGCTGGCATCGCGTTGCATCCGGGACCAGCCGGCTGCATCGGGTGCATCATCGCCGGTCCGGGCGAGCGGCGCCCGGCCGGCACCGCAGCTGCGAGGGACGCTCCGGGCCTCCGCATCATCGGCCACGTCACGCGCCCGACCTGGCAGCCAGCCGCTTTCGTTGCACCTGATGCATCCCCGCCCCGGAGACGGACGTTCCCGCAGCCGTCAGCTCGCCCGTCAGCCACGCGGCACGCCGACGCGCCGCCATGCCGCGGACGTGGCCCGCACTCGTCGCAGCCGTCGGCCGGTGGAGGCTCCTGACCTGGCCCTGCTCCGCGGCCGGGGAGATCCATACCCGTAATCACCAACCCGGAGTAGCCTCCAGGCGCCCGGCTCCGGCTGAGGTATTCGGCGTGGTTAGAACATTGCTCTCTACCAGTTTGGCCAGCGGCGGATCTGAGGGTGACCTGATGCGCCTCGCCGGCTGGAAGACGCGGGCAATGCTTACTCGCTACGCGGCGAGCACTGCCGATGAACGCGCGCGGGAGGCGCACCGGCGCCTCTCTCCAGGTGACAGGTTCTAGCCCTCTCGCTTTCATGGGACTCGGCCTTGGGATGACTGGCTGGAGCGGAAATTCAATACCTCTAAAGCTCGGAAGAAGCATTGGGCAACTTCGACCGCATGTATCCGCAGGGAAGCAAGATTCCGGCGATCACCAATACACTGATTCAGTCGGCTGGATGCCCGAGTCGGCTCAATTAGTGCGCAGCGGGATCGCGTCGGGGTAGCGGTGGCACGGGTGAGGGTCCGCTCACACGACCGATGAGTTCCGCCTCGCCGCGTCGTCTCCATGCTGGGAACGTCCCTTTCCGCGCCTGCAGGAGGCCCGAGATGAAAGGAGCGTGCGCACTATGGACCAGGAGAACGTGAGCGCCACCCTGACTGTCGCCGTGCCCGCCGCGAGGGTGTTCGCGGTGCTGGCGGACCCGACGACCCATTCTGCGATCGATGGCACGGGCTGGGTTCAGGAACCTGCCGACCGGGCGCCGCTGACCGAGGCGGGGCAGATTTTCCGGATGGACATGTATCACCCCGGCCATCCAGACGGTGACTACCAGACGGCCAACAAGGTCCACGTGCTCGACCCGCCGCGCGCCATCGGCTGGCTGACGGGGTACGACCCCAAGGGTGACGGTCAGCTGGAGTTCGGCGGCTGGTTCTGGCGTTACGACCTGGCGCCGCTCGGTCCGTCCGAGACTGAGGTCACGCTCACTTATGACTGGTCGGCGATGCCGCGGTCCATCCGGGAGTACATCCAGTTCCCGCCGTTCGGCTCTGAGCACCTCACCAACTCACTGCACCACCTGGCCGAGCTTGCCGCACCCCACAGGTAAAAGCGGTGGACCAGCCGAGAGTCCTTGATCGTGATCATTAGGTCGGGTCATAGGATTCGGCCTTGGGATCACTGGCCGGAGCGGAATTCAATAGCGTCCAGGGCTCGAAAGGAACATCGGGCGACTTCGACCTCGTGTATCCGCCGGGAAGCAAGATGCCGACGATCACCAGTACTCTGATTAGCCGGCTGGATGCGCTCGCCCCTATGGGAGCAGCCTTATCGAGTCAGATCCAATTTTCTCGCGAAATAGAACGAGGGTGTCCATTCACGAGGGTCCGTGAGCTGGTGCCCTGTCAGCCAGCCGTGCCTTTAGTTTTTAGCTTTGCGGCTTGGTGGGCCGGTAAGCGTGTCCGGGAAGAGCGGGATGATCATGGGGGTGCCCACCGGGTCTGGCATGCCCAGCTTTCAGCCGCGATCATCAGGATCTCCGTCGGGCCGGCTTTGGCCTGGCCGTACTGGTAGATGTCGGTGGCCATCGCGGCCAGGCGCTGCTTGAAGTCGCTCCAGGCATCCCGGGCGGTCTCGTGTGCCCGCAGGAAGTCCCGGAACAGCAGCTTGCGCCGCGCCGCCTCGCCTGCGGCCTCCACCACGTGGGTGTTGCTCGCCCGGTCGCCTTCGGGCGGGGCGAAGACCAGCTTCGGGCACGGGCCGCCGGGGGTGGCCTCCACGTGATTCCACGGCTCGGGCCGCAGCCGGAACCCAGTCTTGGCGAGGCAGCCGGTCATCAGTTCCTCGTTGAGGGCCTGGACTTCGACCTGGACATCGATGCAGTCCCTGGCGGCCAGTCCTGGCACCGACGTGGATCCCACGTGGCTCACCCGTATCGCCGCAGGCCCGAGCGCACCTTGGATCCTTCGGGCCAGGACGGCGAAGTCGCCGGGCCAGCGGCGGTCGTAGGCCACCACGGCAAGACCACGGGCCAGCTCATCAGGGAAGGGCATCCTGTCCGCGAGCCTAGGCTCGCGGACAGGATGCTGTCACCAGGCGGGCCAGCGTTGCCTGACGCGGCACCAGCGTCAGCCGAGCACGCGGAGTGGCGGCAGCCAGGGCTTCCGGTGACGGCGCTGCGGACGGCGTCGAGCGCGGTGACGCCGTGGGCACCGGCCGTGTCCGGGTAGCCGCGGAGGCGGCACCAGCGGGCAACAATGTCAGGGAATGCCAGTAGCCGGACACGGCCTGATGGCGCTTGGCTCCTTTCGCTCCGGCACTCGTGTCACGCCCTATGTGACGGTCCGATTGCTGTAAGTGAGTATTTGCCGGCTACCCAAGTGACCCGATCCCGGGTCTCCGGCGTCGTACACGACAGGCTGACCCACGGCCGGGGGTGCTACCACGACCTGATCGTGGTGGTGTCTACCTTGCGGGCAGATCCGGCCGGCTGGACGCTGGTTACTGTGGAGCCCGGCCAGGTTGCCGGACGGGAAGGGATGGCCATGCGCGCCGTTGGCATGGTGCTGCGCGTCCAGTTGCGCCAGCACGGGAAGTCGTGGCTGGCCCTGGCCGTGCTGGCGGCTCTGGTCGGCGGGCTGGTGATGGCGGCCACGGTCACTGCCCGGGCAACCGGGGCCGCGTTCCCGGGATTCGTGGCCCGGTACGGTTATGACAACGTCGTCTATACCGCCCGGCCGCTGCCCCAGCTTGCGCGGATCCCGCAAGTCACCCGGGTCACGCCGGTCCGGGCGCCGTGGGTCGCCGCGGTCGGCTGCGCCTCGTGTGCGGCCATCAACGCCAGCGGAGGGCTCGACGCGTTCGAGCTCGCCCCGCCCGACCTGGCCCGGACGGTCAAGCTGGTCGCCGGGCGGATGCCGGACCAGTCAGACCCGGGTGAGGCCCTGGTCTCGGCCACGTTCGCCGATGACAGCGGGGTGCGAGTCGGCTCGGTGATCCAGATCCTCGAGCCTACCCCGGCTCAGATCAGCCGGGTCGCAGCGCAGAACCAGCCTCCTAGCCCGGGCCAGCTGGCCAAGGTGCCGCGGCGCAGCGTGCGGGTGACCGGCCTGGTGATCACCGAGAATGAGTTCCCGGCCGGCAACGGAGCCCGTTACGATCTGTTTCCCACCCGCGCCTACGCCGCCGCGTACGACGCGTACACCGAAGTTGAGACCTTCTACGACGTCAAGCTCCGGCACGGTGCCGCCGACCAGGCTGCCTTCGACAGCCAGTTGCGCCCGCTAGGGTCGCTGGGCACCGACGACCTAGTGCGCTGACCACGAACCTTCACCGGGTCGGTCATGCGGCTTTAGGTTTCGGGCGGCCCCAGCGTTGCTGGCGTTCACTGCGGATGCGGGCTCGTTCGCGGCGCTGGGCGGCCAGCACGTCGGGGTGGCGGGCGTGGGCGTTGCGCCAGCGCAGGTAAGCCTGGAGCCTGCGGGCCAGCGCCGGGTGGTCCGGATGGTCTGAGTTGCCCATGACGAAGGTCCGCAAGGGACCGAAGTGCGCCTCGATCGGGTTGGCCCACGACGCGTTCGTGGGCGTCAAGCACAGCTCGACGTTCTCCCGCCTGGCCCAGCGGCGGATCGCCGGGGTCTTGTTCGCCGAGAGATTGTCCAGGATGACGAACAGCCGGTGGCCGTCCGGGCGGGCGGCCCGGATCGACTTGAGCGCGGCCAGGGTGTGGTCCGCGCCCTTGTGCTCGCGGACGACGCCCCACAGCTGGTCATCGCCCAGGGAGTAGCAGCCGTGGAAGTAGCGGATGCCGTGGGTGCGGTGGTAGGTGGCGCGCAGCCTCACCGGGTGCTTGCGCGGCGCCCAGCAGGTGCCGTGGCAGGGCCGGATGGACAGCGGCCCGAACTGATCGAAGGCAAAGCACCGGTCCGGGTAGGCGCTGGTCACGTACTCGATCCGGTCCAGCTTGGCGTCCCGGTCCGGATCACGGGACTCTTTCCAGGTCCGGGTCCGCTGGAAGGAGATGCCGCGGGCGTGCAGGATCTGCCGCAGCCGCTCCCGCCCGATGCAGACCCCGGGACCCTCCGCTAAGCAGGCGGCCAGCTTGCGCAGGCTCCACCGGGTGAACGGCAGGCCCAGCTTCTCCGGCCGGGTCCTGGCCGCCGTGACGATGACCTCGATGGCCTCGTCACTGATCCGGCGGGGACGGCCTCCCGCCCACTGAGGGTCCAGCGCGGCCAGCCCCTTGGCGTTGAACAGGTGGATCACGTCCCGGACAGTGTCCTCATCGGCCGCCACGAGCCGGGCGATCGCCGGCACCAGCGTGCCCGACGCCGACGCCATGATGATCATCGCCCGGCGCACCCGGACCGACCCGTGCTTGCCGCGCCGCACGATCTGCTGCAGCCGCTGCCCTTCTTGATCAGTTAGCCGCCGCGCCCGCACCGGCTCAGCCATCTCGCCTCCCGCCACTCAACTTCGTCACAAGATCGAGTGTGGAAGCCATCACGGCGCATGTCAGCCGAGCCGGTGAACCTTTGTGGTCAGCGCACTAGACGTCGACGCGGCCGCTGTGCAACGGGCCATCACCCCGCAGGCGGTGGGCTGGTGGGTACTGGCCGGGCTGATCGCGCTGGCCGGACTGGCGGTCCTGGGGCAGGCCGCGGCCCGGCAGTTCGGCACCGACGTCGAGGATCACGACGCGCTGTCCGCGATGGGGTTGCGAGGCCGCCAGTTCGTGCTGCTCGGCCTGGCCCGGGCGTTCGTCATCGGGGTGGCCGGGGCGGCCGGGGCGGTGGCTCTGGCCGCGGCGCTGTCTCCGCTGACCCCGGTGGGGGAGGCGCGGCTGGCCGCCGCCGATCCCGGGATAGTGTCGGTGGACCCGCTGGTCACGCTGATCGGCGTGCCTGGCGTGGTGGCCGCCGTGCTGCTGCTGTCGGTCTGGCCCGCGGTCCGGCACGCCCGCCCGGCCCGGCCCGATCCGCTGCCGCTCAGCGTGCTCATCGGCGTCCGGTACGCGCTCGAACGTGGCCGGGGCCGCGTCCCGGTCCCGGTGGGGAGCGCCCTGCTCGGCACGGTGCTGGCGGTCACCGCGCTGTCCGCGACCATCGTGTTCGGGGCCAGCCTGACCGGGCTCATCAAATCGCCCGCCCTGTACGGGGCGCCGTACGACGTGCGGTTCACCAACCAGGGGACCGGCTCCGGTGCCGTGCTTACCGGCCCGCTGCTGGACAGGCTGCGGCGGGACGGGGCCATCGAACGGGTCACCCTGGCCGCGGAGGTGGAGATCAACGTCAACGGGCGGCACGTGCGCGCGGTCGCGGTCACCGCGGCACGCGGCCCGGCCCTGCTCTCTGTCGTGGACGGGCGGCTGCCCCGCGGCGACCGGGACATCCTGCTCGGCGCAACCACGCTGCGCAGCCTCGGTTCCCGGGCCGGGGACACGGTCCAGGTCACCGTGAACGACCCAGCGACCGGCGCCGCGCGCACCACCCCGTTCCGGATCACCGGCCGCGCCTCGTTCGCGCCCAGCTTCGGCACCGGAGGATTCGGCACCGGCGCGGCGCTGACCGTGAGCGCTATGCTGCACGCCCAGTGCCCGGACGGCGGGTCAGCGTGCCTGCGCAAGGCCCAGCAGGGCCTGATCTACTCGGTGCTGGTGCACGCCGGCTCCGGCCCGTCCGGGGCCGCCGCGCTGGCCCGCTACACCAGCCAGTACCACCTCTTCGTGGCCGGCCAGGAGCAGCCGACCGAGCTGATCAACTTCGGTGAGTCGGTCAGCTTCCCGCTGCTGTTCGGGGTGGCGCTGTCACTGTTCGGCGCGGCAACCCTGGTCCATCTGCTGCTGGTCAGCGTGCACCGCCGCCGGGCCGAGGCTGGCCTGCTGAAGGTCCTCGGCTTCGTGCGCCGTCAGGTCGCGGCGGTCATTAGCTGGCAGGCCACCGCGATCATCCTGGTCGGCGTGGTGGCGGGGATTCCGCTTGGCATCGCCGCGGGCAAGGTGGCGTGGCGGCTGTTCGCCACCAATTTCGGCGTGGTTCCCGTCGAGGTGGTGCAGGCCGTCCCGCTGGTCCTGCTCGCCGCCGCCGTCCTGGCCGCCGCCAACCTGCTCGCGGTCCTGCCCGCCCTGCTCGCTGGCCGGTCCCGCCCCGCCGACTTGCTGCGCGCGGAATAACCGTGGGCCTGCGGGGCTCCCGCGGACATCGGGACGATCATCTAGTCCCGGTCTTCGCACATGGGATTTCACTGGGTAAGCCAGCGGGGTCGGCTGATGTCAACATCGAGGAGGTCCAGTAGATGGGCCTGGACGCCAGCGGGTTTGGGGATCAGGGCGGGGTTGCCGTCGTGGGCGGGGATCAGGCGCAGGTCAGCGAGGGCCTGGAAGATGGTCCGGCCGGTGGGTCTGGCCGGGGTGCGGCGGTAGCCGGGCAGGCCGGTCATCATCTCGCTGTGGGGGCGCAGGGCGTTGCGGACCTGCCGTTCGACCAGGCAGAAGATCAGCAGGGCCAGGCAGATCACGGTGATCAAAGCGGCGATGCGGCGGTTGGTTTTCAGGAACAGGGGAGCCACCGCGAGGGGGCCCTTGAACTCCCCGTAGCGGCGTTCGACGACGTGCTGGCCCTTGTAGCGGCGGAAGACCTCGCCGGGGCTGGCCTGGCCAGGGGCCAGGTTGGTCAGCAGGGCGTACCAGCCGTCGGCCGCGGCCGACGCGTCGATCGCGGCCCGGTCGAAGTGCCATGACAGCACGGGCTTGCCGGCGGCGTCGCAGGTGATCGCGGTGCGCACGTAGGCCCCGGCGCGGCGCTTTGTGGTGATCGCCTTGACGCGGGCGGCGACGGCGTCGGCGGTGGGGTGAAACCGGGTCCCGGCGGTGCGCACCAGCCGGTTGAGGTCCTCGGTGGCTGCGGCGAGTTTGCGGGCGCGGGCTTTGGCCGCGCCCGCGGCGTTCGCCGTGGAGTACACCAGGATCCGGCGCAGATGCACCGGCGGGTCGGTCTTGCGCGGGCCGGGCAGGTCCATCCCGCCGTCTTCCAGCACCCGGTAGCTACCGCGGGCGGCGGCGGGCTTCCCGGCGTCCCGCCCGGCGGTATAGTCCACCGCCGCGCCCGCTCCCGGCGGCAGCGCGGCGAACAACCCGGCCGGGACCCTTGCCGCGCCCAATGGGGCGACGAACCCCACGCCCTGGGCGGCCATCGCCGCCGCGTTCGTGTAGGAGATCAGCTTCGAATCGCCCACCAGCAAGAACGGGCGCGGCCCGGCGATCCGCCGCAGCGCGGTCATCGCCCCGGTGACCTGCGCCACCTCCGCCGCCCCACCGCCGTAGGCGCGGTGGAAGACCGGGATCCCGCCGTCCCCGCTGACCGCCAGCCCGGTCTGGATCTGCTTCAGATCCGCCCTGCGATCCTTCGGATGCCCCCACCGCGGCGCCGGATACTCCTCATCAGCCTCCGGGTACGCGCCATACAGCGAGATCGAGGTCAGATCCCAGTGCAGCCGCGACACATCGACACCGAACTCGCTGATCGCCGCCGCCCCGACACCGCCGGCGATCGCGTCCAGCTGCGGGGCAACCGCGTCCAGCGCCCGGGCGATCCGGTCATCGTTGAGCAACTCCGGCGCGATACCGTACGCCTCCTCCACCGCCATCGCCGCCGCCCACTCGTGTACCCGCAGCATCGGCGCCGGCGCGGTCAGCCGGTTGGCCACCAGCGCCTCGATCACCTCGCCGTGCGAGATCCAGGCCACCGGCCGGACCGGGCACAACTCATCGATGATCTCCGCGATCCGCAGCCGGCGCCCGAACTCCGCCACCACCGGCAGCGCCCCCAGCCGCTTTTCCAGCACCCGGACAACCGCGACCTCCGCCCGCGCCCGCCCACGCCCCCGCCCAGTCCTTGACATCCCGCTCATGCCAGACGTCAAACCAGCAACCAGACAGGCTATTCCCCACACGCCACCCAAAGCCGCAAACGACCCAGCAGTCAGCCATCACCCAGCCGCCACACGCATCTAATCCCATGTGCGAAGACCGGGTCTAGTCAGGCTAGCTCGGTCAGGGGGAAGGCGCGGTGCCGGCGCGGGGGAACGAGGAAGTTCTGCCGCCGGGTGGCGGTCAGGAAGCGCTCGAGGCCGTTGTCCTGGACGCTGACTGAGTATTTCTCCTGCAGGTCGAGCGAGGCCTGGCTGGTGCGCAGGGTGCGGAAGAACTCGGCGGTCGGCACGAAGATCGTGAACTGGAGCTTCGGCAGGTTGGCGCCGCCGGGGACGTCCATCGCGTCGAATCCCGGGCCGTCCATGCGGATGTGGAGGGGCGTGCCGTCGGCCGCGCGGGACGTGCGCTGAAGACAAGAAAGGTGCCCGATCCGGCGCTTGCCGCCGGGCGTGCCGACGCCCTGCGCGGTGCGTTCGGCGTAGTGCGGCCCGCGGTTCTGGTTCGGCAGCAGCGCGGGGCCCCCGCCGTCGGCGTACGGGTCCTTGTTTCCGGCGGCGATGCTGGGCGCGTGGAACATGTACTGCACGCGCTCGGTGAAAATACCGTCCTGGCCGGGAGGCTCCTCTTCGTTGTCCATGTCGAAGAACTGGAGCATGTCCAGGATGACGTGGGACAAATGCTGAATCGAGCCGGTGTCGAAATAGTCACCCTGGGCGGCGGTGGTCAGACGGGCCGCGGCGGTGCCGGCGAATGTGCAGATGGGAGCCGGTCCGGCCCCGTTGACCTGCTGGTCGGCGAATCCCATCCACATCGGCGACTGGGGCTGGATGAAACTGGCGTAGGGCAGCTGATGCTGCCTCGCGACCGTTTTCGGCAGGCCCATCTGGACGAACATGTGCCGGCTCGAGGTGAACCTGATCAGCCCGTTCCAGGCCGGGGAGGCGACCGCGTGCCCGCGCAGCTTGCCGCTACCGGAAAACCAGGCGAGCGCATCGGACAGGGTGCCGGGATTGTCGCCGCGCAGCGTGAACAGCATGTCGTTGCGCTCGATGCGCACGTCGACGTTGTAGCGGAACTTGCTGATCCTGGGGTTGGCCGGGCTCACGTCGGTCGGGCCGGGCTGGGCCTCCTCCAGCACGTACCGGCTGGCGTCGGAGGCTAGCCGCGGCATGTGACGGGTGACGAGACCGCCGGCCCGGCCGCCGGGAAGCCGGTCGAAATAGGGCAGCCCGTAGGCGACGAACGTCACCAGGTGGGCCGCGCCCCAGGGGTAGGCCCGCTCGAGCGCCGCCAGCACACGGTTCATCTCGGCCTGGTCGGCCCGGGTCGGTGTCCGTTCCAGCGCCGCGGTAAGGAAAACGGTGTGCACCGGCGGCATCTGGAATTGCACGTCGCTGCCGTAGTTCTGCGGCGGCACCGCGAGGAATGCGGAAATGTCAAACTGGATGTCGGACGGGACGATGGAAGCACCGACGCGCACCGGCGCGAAGGAGAAAGGCCCGACCGCTTCGAGTGCACCGAGCGCCACGGCCAGCGCGCCTGCCCGCTTGAGGGCAGTACGCCTGTTCACGGGGCGCCGGTTCACAGGCGCCGGGGAATCCACCGGTTATTTTCTCCTTTTGCGCTCATATGGCGCCGCTAGGAACCGGAAACGGGCACAGGGCCGGATCATCCTAGGGGATGCCGGCATTTCGGTCAACCAGGGCAGTATGCCAGCCCGTTCGGCCGCTCGTTCTTGTTTCTTGTGCGAACGGTTGCGGTCCGTGACCACGTCACCAATGCCGGGAAAAAGGCCATGGCCAGCCCCGTAATCGGGCACCATGGTGAGGCATTCAAGGGGTGGGGATTTTGGGGAGGTTTGCGATGGTACGTCATGCTCCCGTGACAAATGGTCCGGCCAAGAGCCCGGCCATCAAGGTGGCGGTCGCGGTCATGCTGACCGTCGCGTTCGCCGGCGCGCTGTGGGTTCCCATTTACGCGCACTCGCTGCCCAAGCTGGGTGATTTCCCGTTCTTCTACTGGTACCAGCTCATCCTGGTGCCGGTGACCGCGATCCTGTGCTGGATCAGCTATCTGCTGCTGCGGACCAAGCCAGCCAGGAAAGCCGGCCACCGCGCTCGCAAGGGGGCGCGGCGATGAATCACGTGAACGGCGTCACCTTCATCATCGTGCTCGTCTCGTTCCTGATCGTCACCGGCATCGGCTTCGCCTCGGCGAGATGGCGCCCGGCCGAGGACCCGATGCACCTGAACGAGTGGGGTCTGGGCGGCCGGGGGTTCGGCACGTTCGTCAGCTGGTTCCTGCTCGGCGGCGACATCTACACCGCCTACACCTTCATCGCCGTGCCCGCCCTGGTCTACGCGGTCGGCGCCGCCGGGTTCTACGCGCTGTCGTACACGATCATGGTGTGGCCGATCGTGTTCGTCTTCGGGCCGCGGCTGTGGTCGGTCGCCCGGGCGCGCGGCTACGTCAGCCCGGGTGAGTTCGTCCGCGGGCGGCACGGGTCGCAGGGGCTCGGGCTCGCGGTGGCGGCGACCGGGATCCTGGCCACGATGCCCTACATCGCGCTGCAGCTCGTCGGCATCGAGTCCGTGCTGACCGTGCTGGGCATCGGCGGTAACTCGAGCAACGTCCTCGTCAGGGACCTGCCGCTGATCATCGCGTTCGCGGTCGTCTCGGCGTACACCTACCTGGCCGGGCTGCGCGCGCCCGCGCTGATCGCGTTCGTCAAGGACACGCTGATCTACGTGACGGTCATCGTCGCGATCCTCTACATCCCGAGCCGGCTCGGCGGCTGGGGGCATATCTTCGGCGTCGCTTCGGCCCACCTGAGCTCGGTGAACCCGGCGACCGGCAAGCCGTACGGGAACCTCGTGGTGCTGCCGGCCGGCCAGTGGGCCTACGCCACCCTGGCGCTCGGCTCGGCGCTGGCCCTGTTCGTCTACCCGCACGCGGCAACCGGGGTGTTCGCCGCCAAGCGGCGCGACGTGATCCGCCGCAACGCGGCCATGCTGCCCGCCTACACGCTGGTGCTCGGGCTGATCGCGCTGTTCGGCTACATGGCGCGGGCGGTGCCTTCCGTGAACGCCGGGGTCAAGGCCGGCCACGGCAATGCCCAGCTGTCCGTGCCGCTGCTGTTCTCGAGCATGTTCCCGAGCTGGTTCGCGGGCATCGCCGACGCGGCCATCATCATCGGCGCGCTGGTCCCGGCCGCGGTCATGTCGATCGCCGCGGCGAACCTGTTCACCCGGACCATCTACAAGGAGCTCTTCAGGCCCTACGCGAGCCCGGCCGAGGAGACCCGGGTGGCGCGGCTGGCCTCGCTGCTGATGAAGGTCGGCGCGCTGGGCTTCGCGCTCGAGCTGAACAAGACGTTCTCGATCAACCTGCAGCTGCTCGGCGGGATCTGGATCCTGCAGACCTTCCCGGCCGTCGTGATCGGCCTGTACACGCGCTGGTTCCACCGCGCCGCGCTGATCTTCGGCTGGATGGCGGGGATGGCCTACGGCACGATCGAGGCGTACCGGACGTCCGGCGGCGGCCAGGCGCACTTCGGCGCCTCTGCGGCCTCGGTGTTCGGGCACACCACCTACATCGCGATCACTGCGCTTCTTCTGAACCTGGCCGTGTCGGCCTTGCTGAGCGTGGTGTTCAAGAGGTTCGGCCTGCAGGAGGGCTACGACGAGACCAGGCCCGCCGACTACACCGCCGATCCCGAGCCGGCGCCGGCGTCTGCCCGGAGGGCTAAGCCCGCAGCCAAGGGCAAGGCTTCGCGGAATTCCGCCATTCCGTGGTCGCTAGGCGCGTTCTTGGAGGAGGCCCCCGCTGCTGCGGAGGCTCCTGCTGCTGCGGAGGCTCCTGCTGCGCCTGCGGATGCGGCTGCTGTTGATGATGACGCGACGGTAGTGTTCGACATCCCGGACTCGCTCGCGGGCCGGTCACGATTCCGGGAGCGTCCGCTGAGGCGAAAGTGACCAGAAGGCTGTAAGACCCCGGCACGGGTGCTGCCGCAGCGACGGGTACTGCCGCAGCGACGGGTGCTGCCGCAGCTGCTCAGGCGCCTGCTGTGCCCTGCGCAGCCGGGCGACGGGGGCGGGCGTGGTCATCGCGTATCGTCGTGTCCGGGATCGGCATGAAATCACCTGGGTGGGCAAATTTCGCGCCGATGAGGGGAACCGATCGGGGAGCGGGATCGTCACATCACATGGCCGGGCCGCCGAACCGCCAGGGCGGCTCAGCCGTGATCGGAAGTACGGGCACACGCATAACTCGCCCGGCACCGGATATGACTATTCATAACCATCCGTCACCCAGTCGCCTCCGAACCCCACAAAGAGCACACAGTAACCTCGATGAGCAGCGTAGACAGGGCGATATTCATGCGTCTGGCGTACGTACGAGCCGCGGTACTGAGCCTGCTGGCCGGGGGGTCACTCACCCTCAGCGTGCTCGCGGGCTGGCCGGGCGCCGCACGGGCGGGCACGGTGAAGGCCGGGGCGGCCTCGTCGAGTCCGGGCACTTCGACCAGCGCGAGCGCCGCCACCGCTACAAAGTGCGAGGTGCTGCCGGCGGCCAGCACGCCCACCCCGACGCCGACGCCGAGCTCCCACCCGACGAAGACACCGTCACCGTCACCGTCGCCGTCACCTTCCTCCTCGTCCACCTCGGCCTCGCCGACCGCCCCGGCGTCGGGCAGCACCCCGAGCAAGACGCCGGAGTCGCCGTCGCCGTCGCCGTCGAGCGTGAGCGCGAGCGCGGCTTCAGCCTCGCCATCGTCACCATCACCGTCATCGTCGTCTTCGGCCGCAGCGTCGGCTTCGAGCTCGCCCACGGGCTCTGCGTCCCAGACGGGTTCGGCGTCTCCGTCGTCGTCGCAGAGTTCGCCCGCGGCCACCGTATCCGCCTCCCTCGACGCGTTCATCGCGGCGAGCCCGAGCCCGAGCCCGAGCGCGAGTGGCAGTGCGAAGGGCAGCGCGAGCAGCAGCGCGAGCGCTAGCTCGAGCCCGGCCGCCCAGCCCGCACTGTGCGTGAGCGTCCAGCGCGCGAAGGCCAGCATCAGCCGCGGCCAGCAGGCGGCCTACGTCGTGCGGGTCTCGACCGAGAATAACGGTTCGGCGGCCGATGTGACCGTGGCCCTGGCCGCCCAGCCGTCGAGCCTGAAGCCCACGTTCACCAGCGGCTGCGTCAAGGGCGAGGGGACCGCGAGCTGCACGGTCAGTTCCGTGTCGGACAAGCAGCCGGTCTCGCTCAAGGCGCAGGTCCCGGTCGCGGCCAGCGCCACCTCGGTCACCTCGGTGAAGCTGACCGCCACGGCCAGCGTCGCCACCACGGAGAAGTGGACGCCGCCGTCGGCCGCCGAGGCGGTCGCCGTGACCGCCGCGTCGGCCTCCCCGTCCAGTTCGCCGACGGGCACGTCACCGGCCGGCGTCTCGCCAGGGACAACGCTGCCGCTCGGCCCGGTCCCGAACCTCAACAACGTTTCCAGCCAGCTCATCGGGGGCGGCAACGCCGCCGGCCTGTTCCCCGCGATCAACCCGTCGGCCACGCCCAGCCCGTCCCCGGGGAGCCAGGCGCCGGGTGGCCAGCGGGACAGCAGGCCGGTCTCCGGCTCCTCGGCCATCGCCTTCGTCCAGCCGGGGCTCACCGGCCAGGTGGCGGGGCTGATCGCGCTGGCGGTCGCCGTCCTGCTCACGGTGACCCGGCTGTCTCTGCGCAAGCGGTTCCGGTCGCGCAAGCAGGGCAGCTGACCCGACCCATGACCGCCGGGGCGGTGAGCGGGCTGCGGGTGGCCGTGGCCGGCGGCGGTCTCGGCGGCCTCTGCCTGGCCCGGGGCTTGCTGAAGGCCGGCGTCGACGTCACCGTCTACGAGCGGGATGCGCGGCTCGCCGGCCGGCGGCAGGGCTACCGGCTGCACGTCGACGCGCGGGCCGGGCTGGCCCTGGAGCAGTGCCTGCCGCCAGAGTCGCTCGCGCTGTTCCAGGCCACCTGCGGTGACGCGAGCACGCGGCTGACGGTGGTGAGCGAGCGGCTGCGCGTGCTCAACGAGCAGCGCCGGAGCGAAGCCACCGACCCGTACGCGCCTGCCACGATGTCCACGTCGGTGAACCGCCAGACGCTGCGCGAGGTGCTGGCCGCCGGGCTGGACGGCAGGCTCGTCTTCGGCTCCGTCCTGACCGGGTACGAGGCCGGTCGGGACGGCGTGCGGCTGCGTTTCGCCGACGGACGGCAGGCCGAGGCGGACCTGCTGGTCGGCGCCGACGGCGTCGGCTCGGCGGTGCGCCGCCAGTACCTGCCCGCCGCCGCGCCGGCCGACACCGGCAAGCGCTGCGTCTACGGCAAGACCCCGCTCGGCCCCGACGGCCTGGACGCGCTGCCGTCCGCGCTGCGGGACGGCTTCACCGCGGTGATCGGCGGCCAGATCGGGATGGCGACCGGGCCGGTCCGGTTCCGGCAGCGGCCCGAGCAGGCCGCGCCGTGGCTATCTCCGGCCGGGGACTACCTGATGTGGGCGGTGGCGGGGGACGGCAGGAGGTTCGGCGTCACGGACGAGCGGCTGACCGCCATGTCGCCGGCCGAACTGCACGCGCTGACCGCGAAGCTGATCAGGAGCTGGCACCCGGACCTGCGCGCGCTGCACGCGCGGGCCGCCGCGGACGAGACGTTCCTGGTCAGGATCCGTGCCTCGCCACCGGTGCCGCCGTGGCCCCCCAGCCGGGTCACGGTGCTCGGCGACGCCATCCACGCGATGAGCCCGGCACGCGGTTCGGGGGCCAACACGGCGCTGCAGGACGCGGCGCTGCTCTGCCGCACGCTGACCGGAGCCGAAGGAAACGGGACCCGAACGGACCTGGCCGGGAGCGATGCTGCTCAGGCCGGGAGCGAAGCCGCGCGGAACGGTCGTGGCCTGATCGCGGCCGTCGGGGAGTACGAGCGGCAGATGCGCGACTACGGCTACGCCGCCGTGGCCGCCTCCAGGGCGGCCGAGGCCGAAACCGGCGCGCGGCACAACCGGCTCATGTTCTGGCTCTACCGCCGGATGACCGGCACGCCCGCGTCCGCGGCGACGCGGGCGGGCTCCTTACTTGCCGCTCACCTGCTCCACCGACGGGCGCACCTTCTGCATCGCGCTGGCCAGGGCACTGGCGTTCATAGTCGGCGAGACGACCTCGCCGAAGCTGTCGTTGTCGAAGAAGGCGCACATCGCCACGCTGTTCGACCCGGTCCCGTCCTGGACGCACGCCGCCTTGCCGCCCAGCGCGCCCGCGCTGACCACCTTGGCCCCGCGGAACTGCTGGGTGAAGCTGGTGATCGAGGCGGCCGGGTCGGCGTTGGCCAGGTGCCCGCCGATGAACATGATGATCTGCGCGGTGTTACCGGCCGCGGAGTTGCCCGACTCGTAGACCGCCGACACCACGTGGCTGGCCTGGCCCGAGCTCATGTTGATGACCTTCTGCCGCAGCGCGGCCACGTCGGCCGCGTGCTCCAGGTCCACGGTGCGCGCGAAGGTGCCGATCTTGGCCGGGGTGCCCATGGTGTGCGCGGGGCCGCTGTGCGACGGGAACTCGAACTTGATGATGCCGAAGATCGCGGCCGCGGCCACCACGATCACGCCGCCCAGGCCCAGCCAGAGGCGGTGGTCGTTGCTGCCGCTGCGGCGGCGGCCGATCCGCCGCTTGGCCGCGGCCAGCTTGGCGTCCGCGCGCTCGAACTCGGCTTCCCGGTCGCCGAACAGGCCGGTGTATTCCTCGTCCGCATCGTCCCGCCAGAAGTCCTGGTACGAGTCGAGGTCGTCGACCCCGGGCTGGGCCGGCCAGGAAGAGGTGATCTCCGGGCCGTCCAGGCCGTGGCCCGGGCGTACCGTCGGGGTACCCAGCCGGCCCGCGCCCTGTGCCGTCGGATTCGGGGCCGTCGGATTCGGTGCCTCCGGATTCGGGGCCTTCGGACTCCGCGCTATCGGATTCGGGCCGGTCGGATTCGGGGTCTTCGGGGCGGTCAGGACCTGGGTCGCCGCCGAGGACCCGCGCGGGCCGAGGCGGGAGCGGCGGGAGCGGCGGGAGCGGCCGGGCGGGCGGCGGGGTCCCGCAGGGCGTCAACCCGGGTGCCGTTGGGCGGGGTGAGCAGGCCGACCGGCGCGCTGAGGAAGCCGGCGCCCGGAGCGGCCGGACCCTGCTGCGGACGCCCGGCGCTCATCTGCGGGCCCGGGGGGTTATTCGGGACCTTAGGGGCCGAGCCGTGGCGGGGCTGGCCATAGCCGGGAGCCCGGTCCGGCGCCGGCGAATAGCCGGGCTGCTGGCCGAACGCGGGACCTGACGGTTCCGTCCGGCGCTGGGGGCCGCTGCCCGGACCCTGGGGGCCGCCGGGCGTCTGGGGGTACGCGGGAGCGCTGCGCCGCAGCTCCTGGTACCAGGATTCGTCGTCGAGCGGCTCGTCGTAGCCGGACTCGCCCGCCTCCGGCTCGTCGTAACGCAGCTCGCCATAGGTCATGCCGGCCAGCCGCGGGTCGCCCGACCGCATCGGTCGCACGTCGCCCGGGGCCCGGTCGTCGCGGGCCCGGTCGCCCACGGCCCGGTCGTCGCGGGCCCGGTCGTCGCGGGCTCTGTCGTCGAGGCGCGGACTCTCGTACCACTGCTCCGGGTACGCGGCGCTGCCGCGGGAGGAGCCGCCGCGGATCGCTGGCTGCGGACCGGTGTCGGGCAGGGCCTCCTGGGCACCGGTTACCGGCCAGATGTCCTGGCTGCCGCCGGACGGCGGCGCGAAGGGCTGCGGCTGATAGCCGGAACCCGAGTAGCCAGGCGCCTGATAACCAGCAGACGGCGCGGAATCGCGGACGTCCGGGACGTGGTACCCGGGAAGGCTGCCAGATGAGCCCGATGGCCGGTAGCCGGCTCCGCCGAAGTCCCTGGGCGTTCCGGTGTTTCCGTGACCAGCGGGCGACGCGGGATTGCCGTACGGGCCGCCCTTCGGGCCCTCGTAGGACGGGTCGGAGTATCCCGGGTCCCCGTAGCCGAAGTCATCCATGGCCGACTGCTGGTAGGCCGGGCCGGTGCCGTAGGCGGACTCGAGCACCTCACGCGACTCCGGGTCTAGCTGCCGGAAGCCGTACGGCCAGGAGATCTCGGGTCCGAACGGCGCGTCGCGCCGTCCCGACCCCAGGCCGTCCTGAGGTTCGCTTCTCGCCCCCGATCCGTATCGGCCCTGGTTACCCATGGCCTCATCGGAATGGGGACGCTGCGCCGATGGCCAACCACTGCCATCGGGAGCCGGCGAACCGCTCCTCATATACCGGGTCACTCCCCTGTTGTTCTGTCGTACAGCAGGTCAATGATCTCTAGCATCATGGCGACAAACGAGACACTCTGCTACCTACTTGGATAATTTGCGAGGCCACGGAGCCGCGATACGAAGAAACACGCTACTGCGCGGCCGCCCCCGGCATGGTGAATTCCGCGCTTTACGGTAAGTCGCGCCGCCTTGTTTGCTCAGGGTAATCCCTATATCACACTAAGTAATATCTGCGCGCACGGGCAGAAACCGGGCATCTCGCCGGCGCATACCGGGCAGCGTGCGGGGCATTGACGGCAGGTAGCACCGGCGTACGATGGCGGTATCCTCCCGACGGTATACAAAGTGTCTTACGGGTTTCGGCCCGGAAGCGAGCGCGCCGTGCATCACGAGCTCACGGTCTGGTCCCGCGGGATCATCATGGACAAGGAGGCGCGCGACGTCTCCACCTGCATCGCTACCGCCGCCCGCCGGCTCGGTTACCACGCCGAGAACGTGAGCGACTACGTGGACGACCCGGATCGCACCAACTGCCTGGTGCGCCGGTACGCGCGGTTCGCCGACGAGCCGATCCTCGACCGGTTCGTCTACGAGAACCCGCAACCCGACTGGGTCGTGCTGGTCGAGGAAACGATCATCAAGGCGGTCAACTTCTTCCGCAAGACGCCGCCCGCCCGCGGCGTGCTGGTCGTCAACTCGGCCCGCGACCCTGCGTACCTGCTCAAGTTCCTGCCCGAACCCATGCTGGCCAAGCTGGACAAGCTCGTCGTGGTCGACGCGACCGGGCTGGCCGAGCAGCGCGGCGCCAGCCCGTGGATGTTCGTCCGCGACCTGTCCGAGCTGGCCTTCGACCGGATGTCCACCGAAGGCGCGGTGGAGCGGCTCGCCGCCGGCCTCGGCATCGCCGCGCCGCTGATCGGCGCGCTGGTGGCGGCGACCGGGGTGCTGCCGGTCGAGGCCGTGGCCGAGGTGGTCGCCGACCGCGACGCGATGCTGCGCGGCGCCGCGCAGCACGCGGTCGTCCAGTACGCCGCCGCCTGAACCTGCTAGTCCCCTGGGGAGGCCCCCATGTCCGTGCGCGGGACCCACGTACCCGAGCATCTCAGGCTGCCGATCGCGGGCGTCACGCCGCCGCCCACCGAGAAGGAAGGCCAGCGGCTGTTCCCGACCGGAAACTTCCGCTTCTACCGGCCGGTGTACCGGGACAAGACACCGCCGTGCAACCACGCCTGCCCGACCGGCGAGCAGATCCAGAAGTACCTGGATCACGTCAAGCACGACCGGTACCTGGACGGCTACCTGACGATCCTCGAGGACAACCCGATGCCCTCGGTCACCGGCCGGGTCTGCTACCACCCCTGCGAGAGCGCCTGCAACCGGGCCGCGCACGACGAGCCGATCGGCATCCGCGGGGTGGAGCGGTTCCTCGGCGACTTCGGGCTGAAGCTCGCCGACAACCCGGTCAAGCAGGCTCTCCCCCCGCTGAACGGCAAGACGGTGGCGATCGTCGGCTCGGGTCCCGGCGGCCTCGGCTGCGCCTACCACCTGCGCCGCAGGGGCTACGCCAGCGTCATCTTCGAGGCCCTGGACCAGCCCGGGGGAATGCTGCGGGCCGGCATCCCCGCCTGGCACCTGCCCGAGGACGTCCTGGACGCGGAGATCGCCAAGCTGCTCGACCTGGGCGGCATCGAGATCCGCTGCGGCGTCCGGGTAGGCCGCGACCCGGACGGGGTGACGCTCGATCATCTCAGGACCAGCTATGACGCGGTGTTCCTGGCCCTCGGCCAGGATGTCGGCCGCAGGCTCAGCGCGGAGGGTGCGCAGGCCCGCGGCGTGATCGGGGCGATGGAGTTCCTCCGCGAGACCGGCCTCGGCCGGCCGGTCAAGGTCGGCGGCAACGTCCTGGTGATCGGCGGGGGCAACACCGCCTCCGACGCCGCCCGCTCCGCGGTCAGGCTCGGCGGTGATGGCCGGGGCGGGGGTCAGGCCACGATCGTGTCCCTTGAGGCCGAGGACGAGCTGCCCATCCAGCCCGAGGATCTAGCCCAGGCCCGGGACGAGGGCGTCCGGTTCTGGCCGAACCGCGCGCTGGTCCGGGTGCTCACCGACGGCGACGGCAATGTCCGCGGCGCCGTGCTGGCCACGGCGCGCCTGGCCAGGGACGAGAACGGCACCGTCAGGCCGGACGTCGCCGCCGGCACCGAGACCGAGGTCGGCTGCGACACGATCCTGGTCGCGATCGGCCAGGTCCAGGTGCTCGACTGGCTCCCCGCGCACTACACCGAGCACGGGCTGGTCAGCGCCGACGAGTACGGCCGCGTGCCGGACGAGGGGGCCGCGGTATTCGCCGGCGGCGACGTGATGCGCGGGCCGTCCATGGTGGTGGACGCGCTGGGCGACGGCAAGCGCGCGGCCAGGGACATCGACCGGGTGCTCGGCGCCGAGCCGCTGCGCCCGGAGGCCCCGGTCGAGGTCATGCCGTACGAGAAGCTGAACACCGCCTACTTCAGGCACGCGCCGCGCACCGAGGCGCCGCTGGCCCCGGCCGCGGAGCGCCGGGGCAGCCAGGTCACCGAGGTCACCCTGGCCTACAGCCGGGAGCAGGCGCTCGCCGAGGCGGACCGCTGCATGTCCTGCGGGGTCTGCAACGGCTGCGACAACTGCTACATCGTGTGTCCCGACGTCAGCGTGATGCGGGACACGCGGGAGAACGGCGCCTACTCCATCCGCACCCACTACTGCAAGGGCTGCCTGGTCTGCGTGCAGGAGTGCCCCACCGGCTGCCTGGAGCGGGTGCCCGAGCTCGACTTCGACGAGCCGGGCGACGTGGTCCGGATGGAGACCGCGTTCGCGCCGTACGAGGGCGCGCACGCCGAGCAGGCGCCGTTCACCCGGCAGCTCATCGAGGACGCGATCGCCGAATACGACGCTGCGAGAAAAACCGTTACGCCGAACGGGCAGGGTATAGGGCCATGACTTCTGTGCACGCGGGCCCGCTGCAGCCGCCCCGGCTGCAGCGGGCCATCCGCACCCCGGACGGAGAGAGGTTCCTGCGCGAGCTGGCGGGCACCAGGGTGCGGCAGAACGGGTGCGCGGCGGCCGCCTACGCCGCGCTGTACGCCAACGTGGACGTGATCACCGCGTACCCGATCCGGCCGTACACGGCGATCATGATGAACCTCGCGCAGTTCGTCGCGGACGGCATCCTGGACGCCGAGTACCTGCACTCCGACGGGGAGCACTCGCAGTTCTCCGCCGCGTTCGGCGCGGGCTCCTGCGGCGCCCGGGCCTACACCGGCTCGTCCGGGGTCGGCGTCACCTACGGCTACGAGATGTACTCGATCATCTCCGGGGCGCGCATCCCGATCCAGATGGCGATCGCCGACCGGACCCTGGACCCGCCCGGTGACTTCGGCTCGGAACACACCGACGCCCTGTGCACCAGGGACATGGGCTGGCTGATGGGCTGGGCCGCGACCCCGCAGGAGGTCTTCGACAAGTCGCTGCTCGCCTACGCGATCGGCGAGGACCCGCGGGTGCTGCTGCCGCAGATGGTGGTGCAGGACGGCTACTTCGTATCGCACATCGCGGGCGAGGTGGACATGCCCGCGGCCGAACAGGTCGACGAGTTCCTGCCCCCGTACCAGCTGCCGTTCCCGCTGGACCCGCGGCGCCCGGTGTCGCACGGCCCGCAGATCCACCCCGAGCAGGGTCCGCCGCTGCAGCTGGAGCGGGCCAGGGCGATGGAGGACGCGATCCCGGTGATCCGGCAGAAGACCGACGAGTTCGCCCGGGTCTTCGGCCGGGAGTACCCGCACTTCGTCGAGTCGTACCTGCTCGAGGACGCCGACATCGCGCTGGTCATCTCGGGCGGGCACGCGGTCACCTGCCGGGCCGCGGTGAACCGGATGCGCGCCCAGGGGATCAAGGCCGGCATGGCCCGGCTGCTGTGGATCCGGCCGTTCCCCGGCGACGACCTGCGCGAGGCGCTGGCCGGCGTCAAGGCGGTCGGGGTCGTGGAGACCAACCTCGGCCTGGGGGGCGCCAGCTACGGCGGCATCCTCTCGCTGGACGTGACCACGGCGCTGTACCACCTGGACGGCCCGCGTCCGCTGGTCACGTCGTTCATGGCCGGCCTGGGCGGCGAGACCGTGCCGATGGCCGAGTTCGACTGGATGGCCGGCAAGCTCGGCCAGGCCGTCGAGCGCGGCCGGGTGGAGAAGCCCGCCCACTGGGTCGGCTTCGAGGACTAGGGAGTGCTCAGATGGCTTTCGAAGTGATCCGCCAGCAGCTTCCGCTGTTCGACGAGGAAGGCCGCGCCGCCGCCACGGACGACGAGCACGGCCGCGACCTGTACTACCTGCCCGACCTGCCGGAGGAGGACCCGTACGCGGCCGGGCACCGGACCTGCGCGGGCTGCGGGCCGGCCATCCAGTACCGGTGGGTGCTCAAGGCGGCCGGCCAGGACACCGTGGTGGCCGGGCCGACCGGGTGCATGTACGTGGCCAACTCCACCTACCTGTGCACGCCGTACACGGTGCCGTGGGCGCACACCCCGATCGCCAGCGGCGGCTCGTTCACCTCCGGCATGGCGGCCGGCTACGAGGCGATGATCAGGAAGGGCCGGTATCCCGGCCCGTACCCGAACATCTTGGTGATGGCGGGCGACGGGTCGGCCGCGGACATCGGCCTCGGGTCGATCTCCGGCGCGCTGTACCGCAACCACGACGCGCTGTTCATCTGCTACGACAACGAGTGCTACGCCAACACCGGGATCCAGACGTCGCCGACCACGCCCTACGCGGGCATGACCACGTTCACGCCGTTCGGCAAGGCGATCCCCGAGGGCAAGAAGCTGCCGCCGAAGAACCTGGCCAAGATGATGGCCGAGGGACACCCGCACTGCTACGTGGCCACCACGACGGTGGGCTACCCCGTCGACCTGATGAACAAGACCCGCAAGGGCCTCAACCACGTGGGCGCGGCCTTCCTGCACTGCTACACGCCGTGCCAGAAGGGCTGGGTCTACCAGACCTCGATGACGATCGAGCTAGGCCGGCGGGTCGTCGAGTCCGGGCTCTTCCCGGTCTGGGAGTACGACCCGCAGGAGCGGACGTACCGCTATTTCCACCCGCCCGTCCAGCGGCCGGTGACCGACTACCTGGCCATGCAGGGCCGGTTCGGGCACATGCTGCCCGAGCACGTGGCGACCACGCAGGCGGGCGCCAACCGCAACTGGGAGGCCATCGGCATGGACGTGCCGCAGGCCCTGCGCGACCTGGAGGATCCCGCCCGCCATCAGCGGCTGCACGACGAGGAGTACTCGATGCCCATCAACCGCGGCGTCGGCGCCTGAGCGATGCGCGAGTGGCAGGTCCTGTTCGACGGCGGGCACCAGCAGCGGTACCTGCCGGACCGGCAGGCCGTGCTCAGGTACGTGCTCTCCGTCGGGCCGCACGCGGCCAGCCCGCGCTTCGAGGTGCTCGCCGAGGCGGGCAGGGTCCGGCTCGCCGACGGCTCGGACGGCGGCCGCAGGTTCGCCCTCGTCGAGGTGATCGACCTGGCCAGGCCGGGCGAGATCGACCGGCTGCGCCGGGAACTGGAGGGCATGTGATGGCCAGTGCTAGCCCGGGGGGACGACCCCCCGGAACCCCCCGATCATGGGAGGGCTCTCCGCCCCCCCATACCCCCCTGATCCCGCTGACGCCGGGGGTGTCCCGGGCCGCCGGGGAGCGGCGGGCGATGCTGCGGGAGGCGGTGATCCAGGTCGTTCGGCACCTGGTGGTGCGGGCCGTACCCGTGTCCCAGCGGGTCCCGCTGTTCGAGCAGGCCGCCGGCCTGCTCGACGAGGCCGGCTGGGGCCTGGACGAACTGGTCGCCGCGGCCGAGCCTGGACCGGCCCAGGACACCCTGCTACGGACCCTGGGCCTGCTGGACGCCTGACGGATATGACAACTTCTTACCCGTACGAGCTGCGGCTGCCGCTGGCGCCGTACCGGTTCGTCTGGCGGGACGAGGCGGCGGTCGACGCGGAGAAGGACGCCACCGACGCATACACCCAGGAGCGCTACACCCACGCCGACGGGACGTGCACGATCATCCGCGAGTACGAGGCGGACGGGTCGTATCACATCATGTCCGACCGGGGCGAGATCGAGCTCATCGACAACGCCGGCGACCCGTACGCCGCCGACCCGGTGAGCGTGGTCAGGCTCCCTTCGCCGGCCCTTAGCCGGGGCCTAGCCGACCGGCCTGGGCCGGTGGTAGGCCTGCCGGGTCCGCTCGGTGTGCTTGCGGGCCAGCGCCTGGGCCTTCTCCGGGTCGCCCGCCGCGATCGCGTCGATCAGCTCCGCGTGCTCGGTCCAGGATCCGTGACCGCGCGCCGGGGCCACCATCCGGTAGTACCACTGCACCCGGCGGCCGACGATGTCGGCGAGCTCGGCCAGCGTTGCGTTGCCCCCGATGACCGCGATCTCGGCGTGGAAGGCGTTGTTGGCCGCCACCGCGGCGCCGAAGTCGCCCGCCTCGGCGGCCGCCTCGCCCTCGCGGCAGATCTCCCGCAGCCGGGCCAGCTGGGCCGGCCGGGCCTGCGAGCCCGGGCCGCCGTTGGCCGCGGCGAGCCTCGCCGTCTCGGCCTCGAGCAGGGCGCGGACGTCGAGCAGTTCGTCGACTTCGGAGTCGGTGGGAACGTGCACGAAGGCGCCCTGGCTGGGCCGCAGGTCCACCCACCCCTCGGCTTCCATGCGGTGCAGCGCCTCGCGGATCGGCTGCCTGCTGACGCCGAGCTGGCGGGCGAGATCGGTCTCGACCATGTGCTGGCCCGGCGGAAGTTCCCCGCCCACGATCAGGTCAATCAGCGCGTCGTACACCGACTGGCGCAGCGGCACCGGCCGCTGCAGGGGCCGGATCATCGCCACCGTCATCGTCACCCCCTGCGATATTTCGCCCTAACTGTGCTCCCATACACGCATTTGCAGTTTATCGGCGACTGTATGCAAAGTGCGATCCCCGGATTCAGGGGCGCCGCAAGCACCGTGCGGGTAAGCCGCCGGCGGTGACCTCAGCGGGGAGCTTCACCCAGCCGAGATGCGCGAGACGGGCCCGGAGCCTGGCGTCGGCGGTGACGAACTCTGTCCCCGCTCGCTCCGCGACCGCGACGTAGACCATGTCGTAGACGGGCCAGTTTTCGTACCGGCGGGCCAGTTCGAACGCATGCGCGTGGTCCTCGGCCACGCGCCGCACCGGGAGGCGGCGGAGCAGGGTGGCCGCGCCGTCGGCGTCGGCGCCGCTCCACCGGCCGCGGCGGATTCCGGTCAGCAGGGCGTTCGCGGTCTCCAGCCAGAGCAGTCCGGGGGCGAGCAGCTCGGCCTCGGCCCGGGCCCAGCCGGCGAACAGGGCGCGGGCGGGCGAGTCCGGGCCGACGTCGGGTGCGATGAGATCGACGACCACGGACGCGTCAACGACGGGCACGGCGATCGTCGATCACCAGGTCACTGGCGGTCTGGCGGACAGCCGTCCCGGCCCGCCCGGACTTCCAGTGATCAACCTCAGCCAGCCAGGCCCCGAGGCCGTCCGGAGGCACCGGGACGATGGAGGTGGTTCCCATTTCGACCGCGACTCCCTCCAGGTGCATGACATCTACGTAGTAGGTGTTCCCGCGTTTGGTCGCGGGTAGCCGACCGGACCAGATCCAGCGACGGATGGTCTCCGCCGACCGGCCGGTGCGCTGCGCTGCCTCCCGCACTGATATTTCCTGTGTCACGGTCACGTAGTAGATATACTACTACTACGTCTACTACTACAGTACCTCACGGCCCGGGGCCGCGGGGGCGCAGCCCGGGGGCGGAGCCCGGGCGGGTCGCGGGGGGCGGACCCGGGGGGGTCGCGGGGGGCGGAGCCCCCCGCGGGTCAGCCGATATCGCGGCGGCGCAGGCCGGTCAGGCCCGCCGCGACCAGGGCGAGGACGGCCAGGCCGAGCCAGAGCAGCGGCGTGCCGGCGGTGTGCATGGTGAGCGAGGCCCCGGGGAGCTTGGGCACGTGGGTGAACGGCGAGACGTCGAGCACCCACTGGGACAGCCGCAGGACCTGGCCGAACAGGGCGATCAGCACCATCACGCCGACCACCGTCCAGGCGCCGGCCACCGACGCCCGGGGCAGCAGCCCGATCAGCAGCACGGCCACCGCGGCCACGGCCAGCGACGCGGGCAGCTGGACCATGGCCGCGCCGAGCAGCCTGGTCACCTCGGTGCCGGCGGATCCGGTACGCAGCCCGTAGCCGAGCCCCGCGGCCACGCCCGCCACGGCGAGCAGGACGGCCGTGCCCACGACGGCGACGGCGATGTGGCTGAGCCCCCACCTGATCCGGCCGGCCGCGGTGGCCAGCAGGGGCTCGGCCTGGCCGCCGGTCTCCTCGGCGCGCAGCCGCAGCACGGCCGAGGTGGCATACGCCGCGGCGGCAAGACCGCCCAGCGACATGATCGCGGCCAGGTAGGCGTCGGTGATCCCGGCCTGCCCGCCGAGCCTGGTGAAGGCGTTCCTGAGCTGCGCGCTGCCGCCGAGCAGCGAGCCGATCCCCTTGGCCGCCGCGCCACTGGCGGCGAAGGTGAAGGCGAAGCCGGCCGCCCAGCCGTACAGCGTGCCCCGCTGCAGCCGCCAGGCCAGGCCGAACGGCCAGTGATGGGCAAAGCGCAGGAGAGCCGATGCGTTCGGACGCCCGGGCCGGTCCGGCAGCAGGCCCGCCCCGTGGTCCCTGAGCACGGCCAGGACGTACGCGGCGGCGGTCGCGGCCGCGGTCAGCGCCAGCGGCAGGGCCAGGACCCACCAGCGGTTGGCGGTGTAGGGCCTGGTCAGTTCGGTCCAGCCGAGCGGTGACAGCCAGGTCAGCCACGAGACCCCGCCGGCCCCTGACGCGTCGCCGACCGCCCGCAGCAGGTAGGCGGCGCCGAGCACGCCGATGGCGATGCCGCGGGCCGAACGGGCGCCCGCGGCGAGCTGCGCGGCCAGCGCGGCGATCGCCGAGAAGGCCAGCCCGCAGGTCGTGATGACCAGCGCGAAGGCGACCGAGCCCGCGACCGGCAGGCCCAGCACGACCAGCACGACGACCAGCAGCACGGCCAGCAGCACGTTGGCCGCCAGCGCGACCAGCAGCCCGGCGGTCAGCGCGGCCAGCCGGCCCACGGCGGCCGAGCCGACCAGCTCGAGCCGGCCGGCCTCCTCGTCGGCCCTGGTGTGCCTGATGACGAGGAAGACGCTCATCAGCGCGGCGAAGATGGCCGCCCACACCCCGTACCGCCAGGCGCTCACCGCGCCGAGGGAGTCGCCCCACAGCCTGCCGTACAGGAACACCAGCGCCGGGTTCTGACCGCCGCTGGCCACCAGGTCGGCCCGCGCCGCCGCCGTGGGGTACAGCTTGTTCAGGCTGTAGGAGTTGCTCGCGATCGCCGCGGTGATCACGTACACCCAGGCGGGCAGCATGATCCGGTCCCGGCGGAAGGCGAGTCTGGCCAGGGCGCCGGTGCCGGCCAGCGGAGCGCCGGCCGGGGCGGAGGAGGTCATGGCCGGGCCCCCGGCCCAGTCCGTTCGGCTGAATAATGACGCAGGAACAGCTCCTCCAGCGTCGGCGGCCGGCAGGTGAGGGCCACCACCCCGGCGGCGGTCAGCCTCTTCAGGACCTCGTTGAGGGCGGCCGGATCCACCTCGCAGTGCAGGTGCGTGCCGCGGACCTCCGCGGCGTGCACCCCCGGCAGGCCGTCCAGGAGGACCGGCTCGTGCAGTTCGGCGTCGACCGTGGTCCTGGTGAGGTGCCGCATCTCGGCCAGCGTGCCGGTCTCGGCCGTCCGGCCGTCGCGGATGATCGTCACCCGGTCCGCGAGTGCCTCCGCCTCGGCCAGGATGTGGCTGGACAGCAGCACGGTGCGGCCGCGCTGGCGCTCGTCGTCGACGCACTCGCGGAAGACCGCCTCCATCAGCGGGTCCAGCCCGGCCGTCGGCTCGTCCAGGATCAGCAGCTCGGCGTCGCTGGCCAGGGCCGCGATCAGCGCCACCTTCTGCCGGTTGCCCTTGGAGTAGGCCCGCGCCTTCTTCGCCGGGTCCAGGGCGAACCGCTCGATCAGCTCCTGCCTGCGCTTGGGGTCCAGGCCCGGCCGTGACCCGCGCAGGCTGCCCAGCAGGTCAATGATCTCGCCGCCGGTCAGGCCCGGCCACAGGGTCACGTCCCCGGGCACGTAGGCGAGCCTGGCGTGCAGCGTGGTGGCGTCTCGCCACGGGTCGCCGCCGAGCAGGCTGGCCTCGCCGCCGTCCTTGCGCAGCAGGCCGAGCAGGATGCGGATGGTGGTGGTCTTGCCCGCCCCGTTCGGGCCGAGGAAGGCGTGCACTTCGCCGGTGCGGACGGCGAGGTCAAGGTCGTCGAGCGCGGTGGTCCGGCCGAACGTCTTGCGCAGCGCGCGCACCTCGATCGCGTTCGTCATGAGGGTTATTCTACACAACTTTCACTATGTTCTGAATCTTTGAAATACGCTATCGTGTACCTGGAGGTGACGGCCCGGTGGCGGACGATGCGGTGGCTGAGAGCGTGGCGGCGGACGGTGTGGCGGCGGAGCCTGGGGACCCGCTGTTCGGCTACATCGAGCGGTTCGCTTCCGTCCTGGTCAGCGCGGGCTTCCCGCCGATGCCTGCCAGGGTCTTCGTCGCGCTGCTGGTCACCGACTCCGGCCGCCTGTCCGCCGCCGAGCTGGCCGGGATGCTGCGGATCAGCCCGGCGGCCGTGTCCGGCGCGGTGCGGTACCTGATCCAGCTCGGCCTGGTGCACAAGGAGCGGGTGCCGGGCTCGCGCCGGGACTACTACCGGATGCCCGGCAACATGTGGGACGACATGATCCGGATGCGGGACCAGGTCATGGGGCGGTGGACCGCGCTGGTCCGCGAGGGCATCGACCTGGTCGGCGCGAACACCCCGGCCGGCGAGCGGATGGCCGAGCAGGCCGCCTTCCTCGACTTCGCCACCAAGGAGCTGTCCCAGATCCTGAGCCGCTGGCAGGAGTACCGGGCCAGCGGGACCGCTGACCCTGGATAGCCTGGCCCGTATGCGCTATCTCGTCAGGGAACGAATGTTCACGATCACCGACGACTTCTGGGTCACCGACGAGCGGGGCAACAAGGTCTTCCTCGTCGACGGCAAAGCGCTGCGGCTGCGCGAGACGTTCGAGCTCAAGGACGCCTCCGGCGCGG
Organism: uncultured Actinomycetota bacterium; assembly: GCA_963753225.1. Lineage (GTDB taxonomy): Bacteria > Actinomycetota > Actinomycetes > Streptosporangiales > Streptosporangiaceae > Palsa-504. The sequence goes on from CAVWBQ010000052.1 coordinate 29,775, forward strand.
TCGTGGCCACGATCAAGAAGAAGGTCCTGGCCCTCGCCGACTCGATGGAGATCGAGCACGACGGCGCGGTCGCGGCCACGGTGCGCAAGGCGCTGTTCTCGCCGCTGCACCACCGCGCGTTCATCGAGATCCCCGGCCGGGGGGAACTCGAGGCCGCCGGGAACATCATCGACAAGGACTTCGAGATCAGGGACGGGCACCAGGTCATCGCGCAGGTCTCCCGGTCCTGGTTCCGGATCCGTGACACCTACGGCGTGGACGTGGCGCCGGGCGAGAACGACGCGCTGATCATCTGCATCGCGATCTGCCTGGACCGCATCCACCACGACACCGACCGCGACCACTAGGTCGCGGGCACCAGCCGCCCCTTCAGCCCCTCTTTCGATCATTCGTTTGATGATCGCCGAATGTTTCGTGGTGGATCGGGCTTGTGGGTTGATTAGGGGGCCACGGGCTATGTGCACCAAAATCACCCCGAAGCCCCAATCCACCCAAGATCTTTCCGGCCTGGTCACCTCATGATGCCTATACGTATCAGGTACCCCGCCAGCATCACGGTTCGGCCGCTGCCTGGGCTGGCAGCGGGGCTGGCGGCGCGGCGGAGCGGAAACGGTCATGCGCACGTGGTGGTGGTGCGCGCCGGCGCTTTAGCGGCGGGGAATCTGGTCGTCGGGGAGAGTGAACTCGCCGCCCAGGCGGCGCAGCACCGGGTCATCCGGGTCCGGCTCGCCGTGCTCGGCGGTGATCTCGGCGGCGTAGGCCTCCGCGTCGTCCTGCGGCTGGTAGCCGAGCGCCCGGGCCTCGGCCAGCGAGACCCAGCCGCCGCGGGTGTTGGCGGAGACGCCGAAGGCGACGCGGAACCCGGGCCGTTCGGCGGTCAGGCAGGCCTCGAAGAGGCCGGCGTCGTCCGGCGACAGCCAGGTGGACAGCATCCGGACGTTCTGCGGGCGCGGGAAGCAGGACAGGATCCGCAGGCAGATCGCGTCCATGCCGTACCGGTCGTGGTACATCGCGGCCAGCGCCTCCACCGCCGCCTTGGAGACGCCGTAGTAGGTGTCCGGCTTGGGAAAGGCGTAGTCAGGCACCGGGAAATCCGAGCGCGGGGTGAACCCCACCGCGTGGTTGGACGAGGCGAAGATCACCCGGGGCGCGCCGGCCCGCCGGGCCGCCTCGAACGCCACGTAGCTGCCGTTGATGTTCAGCTCGCAGATGCGCTCCCAGGACGCCTCGCCCGGGATCCCGGCCAGGTGGACGACGGCGTCCGCTCCCTGGCAGGCGGCCGTCATGGCTTCCATGTCGGTCACCGACGCCGCGATGGCCTCCTCGCCCGGGCCGGCCGTCAGCGGGGCGATGTCCAGGACGCGCAGCGTGCGTCCGGGACGGGCCAGCCTCGGCCGCAGCATGGACCCGACGAGGCCCGCGGCCCCGGTGATGACGACAATGGACATTTCTCAGCCCTTTCGATCCCGGCCGGGTTACGGACGGGTACCAGGTCGTTTACGCACTCTTTCTATCAGCCTGGCCGTTTCGTAGGCTCAGAATCCTGATGGGCTTGACACGGGGTTCGCTGACACTGCCTCGGATGAACGCTCACCGCCTGGTGATCATCGCGGCAGCCTTCACGATCGCGGTGGCCGCGGCGCTGGCCACCGCGCTGGTGACCTTCAGCAGCCAGGCGCTGCCCCGTGCCGTCCGGCACGACCTGAGCCGGGCCACCGGCACCTCGTTCGTCATCAACGGCAACGTCAACAACAGCCAGGGGGCGCAGTACACCTCGCTGCTGCCGGGCAAGATCTCCTCGGCGCTCGAGGGCACGCCGTTCGCCTACTACCGGGCCTACTGGTCCGACCCGCTCGGTTTCGTGGCCGGCTCGCGGCCGGCCGCGCCGGGTAACACGCGCACCGTGCAGATCATCGAGGCCGCGACGCTCCAGGCCGTGACCGCGCAGGCGGCGCTGGTATCCGGCCACTGGCCCGGCGGCCGGGTCGGCGGGGGCCCGATCCCGGCGGCCCTGCCGGCCACGGCCGCCTCCCTCCTGCACGTGCGCACCGGCGACGTGCTGCAGCTGCGGGACCGGATAACGAACCACCTGATCCGGTTCATGGTCACCGGCCTATACCGCCCCCGGCAGGTGTCGTCGCCCTACTGGGGGCTGAATGACGTCGCGCTGAGCGGGTCGACCACCCTCAGCGGCTTCACCACCTACGGCCCGCTGACCGTGCCGGCCGCGGCGTTCAGCGGGCCGCTGGCCGTCGAAGGCGGGTCCTGGGTGGCCGTGCCGCGGACCGCGGACATCCCCGCCGGTCAGCTCAGGACCGTGGCGGCAAACGTGAACGGCCTGCGGGAGGCGCTGGCCGAGGCCGTGGACCTGCCGGACCTGACCATGACCACCGGCCTGCCCGCGGTGGTCAGCGGGACCGCGAACAACCTGGACGTGGCCCGCTCCCTGCTGGCCATCTGCGCCGTGCTGCTCTTCCTGCTCGCCGCCGCGGCCCTGCTCGCGGTGGCGCGGCTGCTCACGGGCCAGCGGGAAGGCGAGTCAGCGATGCTGGTCGCCCGCGGCGCCACCCGCTGGCAGCTGATCGGGCTGACCGCCGTCGAGGCCGCGCCGCTGTGCGTTCTCAGCGCGGCGGCGGGCGGTCTGGCCGGTATCGGCCTGGCCCGGTTGCTCGCCGGGAGCGGGGCGGCCCTGTTCGGCTGGCCGGCGTTCTGGGGCGCCGCCGCGGTCGGCGCGGGCGCTCTGGTGATCATGCTGGTGCCGGTGCTCAGCACCGTCACCCCGGGCACGGCCCGGGCCCGCCGGGGCCGTCAGGCGGCTATCGCCGGGGTCACCCGGGCCGGCGCCGACCTCGCGCTGATACTGCTGGCCGTGGTGGCGGGCTGGCAGCTGCGGCACTACTCGGTGGTATCGGCCGGGGCCAGCGGGACGTTCGGGGTGGACCCGGTGATCGTGGCCGCCCCGGCCCTGGCGCTGGCCGGCGGCACCGTTCTCGCGCTCCGGCTGCTGCCCGCCGGGGGCAAGGCCGGGGACCGGCTGGCCGCCCGCGGCCGGCGACTCAGCGCGGCCATGGCCAGCTGGCAGATCAGCCGCCAGCCGATCCGGCAGGGCGGCGCGGCCCTGCTGATCGTGCTGGCCGTGGCCACCGGGACGCTGGCGCTCTCGCAGCGGCAGAGCTGGACGCGCTCGGTGCATGACCAGGCCGCGTTCAACACCGGAGCGGACGTGCGCGTGCAGACCAGCCAGCCGCTCTCCGCGGCGCAGGCTGGCGCCCTGGCCCGGGCGCCGGGGGTCCGGCAGGCCATGCCGGTCGCGTCCTTCGACCAGACGGCCACCGACGGCGTCACGCTGGCGGTCGGCTCGGGGCAGGCCGCGGACGTGACGCTGCTCAGGCCCGATCAGTCGCCGGTGCCCGCGGCCGAACTGTTCGGCAAGATCCGGCCGTCCGGCCCGCCACCGGGCGTCACCCTGCCGGGCCGGGCCGCCACGTTCAGCTTCACCGCCCGGCTGGGCCCCGCCGCGCTGCGCCTGGGCGCGGCCGCCGTGACCGTCTCGGTCGAGGACGCCGACAGCGACGTCTACCAGGTCGGCGCCGGCTCACTGCCCGCCGACGGCCGCGACCATACGCTGACCGCCAGCCTCGGGTCGTCCGGCGGCGCGATCTACCCGCTGCGGCTGACCTCGATCAGCCTGGACTACACCCTGCCCGCCAAGAAGGCGGCCGCGCCCGCCGTCTTCACGCTGGACAGCGTGTCCGGCGCCGCCGGGACCGCCCCGGTCCCCGGCACGGCGCTGCGCGGCTGGCCGGCCGTCGCCTCGTCGTCCGAGCTAGCCGGCGTCCGCCAGTACCCCGGCACGGTCGGGCCCGCCGGTCAGCCCGCCGTGTCGTCGGCCGCCGTCGCGGGCACCGGCCTCGCGGTGACGTTCGGCACGGGTTACGGCCTGGCGTCCGGCGGGATTCCCGGCGTTCCCCCCAGCACGGTGTCGGGCCAGCTGACGCTCACCCCGCAGGCTCCGGCGGTGCTGCCCGGCCTGGCCACGCAGCGCTACCTCACCGCGAGCAACGCGAGCGTGGGCTCGACCGTGCAGACCTTCATCGACGGCGCGGTCGTCAGCGTGAAGATCGTCGCGGCGGTGAGCGCGTTCCCCACGGTGTCCGGCAGCGGCGGCGCGCTCATCGTCGACCTGGGCTCGGTGCAGGCCCTGCTGGCCCAAGGTGCGCTGGAGCCCGCGCCGGTGACGCAGTGGTGGCTGGCCACGCCGGGCCCGGCCCCGGGCCCGGCGCCGCCGGCACTGTCCCGCCTCGTGCCACCCGGGTCGGCCGTGACGAGCGCCAGCGGGACCACGGCCGCGCTGCTGGCCGATCCGCTGTCGACGGTGCCGCAGCAGGCGCTGCTGGCGGTCACCGTCGCCGCCGCGGTGCTCGCCATCACCGGCTTCTGCGTCAGCATCGCGGCCGGGGTCCGGCAGCGGCGCGCGGAGAACGCGCTGCTGGCCGCGCTGGGCGTGGCGCCGCGCGCGGCGGCCGGCCAGCTCTGCCTGGAGAAGCTCATGCTGAGCCTGCCGTCCGCGCTGGCCGGGCTGGTCCTCGGCGTCGTGCTGGCCGAGCTGCTCGTGCCGGCCATCACGCTGACCGCGGCGGCGACCCTGCCGGTGCCGCCGGTGCTGATCCAGTTCGGCTGGTCCCAGACGCTCCTGCTCGCCCTGGCCGTGGCCGTGCTGCCGGTCCTCGCGGCGGCGCTCACCCTGGCGCGGCGGCCGGACGCCGCCGCCGAACTGCGGGCGGCGGAGGCGGCATGACCTGGAGGCCCCGATGACCTGGAGGCCGAGCCTGAGCCGGACGGTGGGGACCGCGGCCGGCAGCGCGCTCGCGCTCGCCCTGCTGGTCTGCGGCTGCGTCTTCGCCGCGCTGGCCGGCCCCGCGCTCAGCCTGCACACGCGTACCCAGGCGCTGCACCAGACCCTGGCCGGGTACCCGGACACGACCAAGACGGTCCAGGTAACCGGGTCCTGGGGGGACTTCTCCGGCTCGCTGCAGGCCATCGCGCCCGGGCAGAACCTGACCAACGTGCTCCCCCAGGTGATCAACGACGTCGGCTACGGCCTGCGGGCGACGCCGCTCCCGCTCGCCGGCGGCGCCTGGGCCAGCCTGGGCACGAACCCGGTCCGCGTCGCGTCCGGCGCGGGACCCAGGACCCGGACCGGGAGGCCGCCCGAGCTGCTGGTCTCCTACCGCACCCCGTTCACCGGCTCCGCGCGGCTGGTGGCGGGCACGTTCAGCGGCGCCGCCGTCCCGCCTGGCGCGGTGGGCGTGGCCGCCACCACGCAAACGGCCGCGCGGTTCGGGATGCACCCGGGCAGCCGCCTGACGCTGGCCACCCCGTCCGGCCCGGTCACGCTGGTCGTCACCGCGATCGTGCGGCAGCGCGATCCCGGCTCGACCTTCTGGCAGCAGGACACCACGGTAGCGAAGCCGACGCTCCAGGGGGCCAACACCACCTCGCCGCCCTTCTGGATCGGCGGGGTCATCGCCGACCCGGACCAGTTCGGCGCGATCCAGGGCGCGTTCGGCGGCACCGGCCTCGCGCTGCAGCTCGAGTTCCCGCTCGACCTCGGCGGCGTGAACGCGCGACCAGGCCCAAGGGGTGTACAACGCGCTGAACCGCGCCACCGCGGTCACGCCCACGCTGACCGGCGCAGCTCGCGCCCGCCGCGGACGCGCTGACCGTCAGCTCGCCGCTGATGCAGGGCCTGGCCCTGTTCCTCGGCACCCAGGCGGCCGTCGAAACCGTGCTCCTGCTCCTGTTCGTCAGCCTGGCCGTGGTCGGCGCGGCGGTGATCCTGCTCGCGGCGCGGATGCTCGTCGCGCGCCGCGAGGGCGAGCTGGCCATCCTGCGCGCCCGGGGCGGATCGCTGTGGCAGGTAGCGGGGCTGACGCTGCGCGGCGCGGTGGTCGCGGCCGGGCCGGGCGTGCTGATCGGCGCGGGCCTGGCCGTCGCCTTCGTCCCCGGCGGCGCCGCCCTGGCCGGCTGGCCGCTGGCCGCGATCGCCATCGCGGCCGCGCTGGCCGGGCCTCCGGTCATCGCGGTGTGGCAGCACCGCAAGCCCGCCCCGCCCGCCAACCCGGCCCTCGTCACCACCGCCGAGACCCGGCGGCCTGCCCGGCCCTGGCGCCGTCCGGTAGCCGAGGTCACGGCGGTCGCCGCGTCAGTGGCCGGCCTGGTCGTCCTGCACGACCAGGGCGTACCGGCCGGCGGCGGGATCAACCTGTACCTCGCCATCGTGCCGGTCCTGGTCGCCGTCCCGGTCGTCGTGGTCATGCTGCGGCTCTATCCGCTGATCATCCGCGGGCTGCTGGCGCTGTCCGCCCGCGGCACGGGCACGACCGGCTTCGTCGCGCTGTCCCGGGCGGCCCGGTCCACGCTGACCGGGGCGCTGCCCGCGTTCGCGCTCGTGCTCACGCTCAGCCTGGCCACCTTCGCCGGGATGGTCAGCCAGGGCATCGCCCGCGGTGAGATCACCGCCTCCTGGCACGTCACCGGGGCGGACGTGATGATCACGCCCGCCCCAGGGGCCGCGATCAGCCCGGACACGGTTAAGGCGATCGGCGCCGTCCGCGGCGTGCGGCACACCACCGAGGTCTGGAACACCAACTGGTTCACGGGTTTCGGCCAGCCGATCTCGGTGTCCGCCGTGGACCCGGCCAGCTACTCCGCCGTGGTGGCCGGCACCCCGTTCCCGTCCTTCCCGGCCGGGCGGATCGGCGCCGCAGCGCCTACCCGGGTGCTGGCCCTTCGGCGCCGTCGTCCCGGTGCTGGCGTCGCCGTCGGCCGCCGCCATCCTCGGCACCCGCCCGATCCAGCTCGACACGCTGTCCGCGATGGGACCGCTCGATGGTGCGGGTCGTGGGCATCGTGGGCGAAACCCCGGCCCAGCCCGCGGGCGGGGCGTTCGTGGTCATGCCGCTGCTCGGGCTGCCCGGGCCGGCCGGCGCGCCCGTGCCCAACCTGCTCCTGGCCACCGGCTCCGCGATCGACCACGCCCGGCTGACCGCGGTGGCCGACCGGGTGATCCCGGGCAACGGCACCACGTTCCGCACCGACGTGCTGGGCTCGCTGGCCAGCTCGCCGCTCCAGCACGGCGCCGGGCTCCTCATCACGCTCACCATCGCGACCGCCGCCGCGCTCGGGCTGTTCGTCGTGATCCTCGCCCTGGCGCTCGGGTCCGCGGAGCGCGGGATAACCCTGGCCCGGCTCACCGTCATGGGCCACGAGCGGCCCGCCGGCCTGGTCATGGCCGAGGCCATGCCGGCCGTGCTCACCGCGATCGCGGCGGGCGTGGCCTGCGCGATCGCGCTGCCGCTGGTGATCGGCTCGGCCATCGACCTGTCCGCGTTCACCGATACCAGCATCCCGGTCCAGCTCGAGCCGGACGCCCTCGCGCTCGGCCTGCCCGCCGTCATCATCGGCGTGCTCGCGCTGGCCGCGCTGGTCGCGGAGGCCAGGTCGCTACGCCGCCGCGACGTCTCCGGCATACTCCGGGCACACTAGGAAGCAGGGAGGTTACATGGCCACCAGCATCGCCGACCTCGGCGCGGAGGCGTCACGGCAGCACCGCGACTTCGGGGCGGGCTCGCTGATCGTGTGCGACCGCCTGGTCCGCATCTACATCGCGGCCGGGATCGAGGTCCAGGCCCTGCAGGGGCTCGATCTCCTGGTGGCCGAGGGCGAGATCGTCGCGCTGGTCGGGGCGTCGGGCAGCGGCAAGTCCACCCTGATGAACATCCTGGCCGGGCTGGACACGCCCACCGCTGGCTCGGTCCGGGTGGCGGGCAACGACCTGGCCGCGATGAACGCGCGGCAGCGGCTGGCCTACCGGCGGCAGGTGGTGGGCTTCGTCTGGCAGCAGACCTCGCGCAACCTGCTGCCCTACCTGACCGCGCAGCAGAACGTGGAGCTGCCGATGCGGCTGGCGGGCGGCGGGAAGGCGAAACGCCAGGCCCGTTCGGCTGAACTGCTCGACCTGCTCGGCCTGGGTGACTGCCTGCACCGCAGGCCGGACCAGATGTCCGGCGGCGAGCAGCAGCGGGCGGCCATCGCGGCCGCGCTGGTCAACGAGCCGAAGGTGCTGCTCGCCGACGAGCCCACCGGCGAGCTGGACACGGCCACCGCGTCCGAGGTGTTCGGCGCGCTGCAGCGGGCGAACACCGAGCTGGGCGTGACCGTGCTGATCGTCACGCACGACCCGGCGGTCTCCTCGGTGGTGCGCCGGGTCGTCGCGATCAGGGACGGCCGGACCAGCACCGAGACGCACCGGCACGCGACCACCACCGACGACGGCGAGGTGGCGCACCACGCGGTGGAGTACGCCGTGCTGGACCGGGCCGGGCGCCTGCAGCTGCCGCGGGAGATGACCGAACCCCTCGGCATGCGCGACCTGGTACGGCTGGAATCCGAGCCCGACCACATCGGCGTCTGGCCGGACCGGAGGGACCCCGAATGAGCGCGGTGGTCGCCACGGACATGCTGGCGGTGACGGACGTGGTCCGCACCTTCGGCAGCGGGCGCACCGCCACGCGGGCGCTGCGCGGCGTCTCGTTCGGCGTACGGGCCGGGCAGCTGGTGGCGCTGCGCGGCCGGTCGGGGTCGGGGAAGACCACGCTGCTCAACATCGTCGGCGGGCTCGACCTGCCGGACAGCGGCCAGGTGCGGGTCGATGGCCGGGACGTGACCGCGATGTCCGAGCACGAGCGGATGGAGCTCCGGCGTTCGTCGGTGGCGTTCATCTTCCAGTCGTTCGGCCTCATCCCGATCCTGTCCGCGGCGGAGAACGTCGGGGTGCCGCTGCGGATCGCCGGGATGGCGCCGAAAGACCGGGAGGAACGGGTCCGGCTCATGCTGGACATCGTCGGCCTGGGCGAGCACGCGAAGCAGCGGCCTGGCGAGCTGTCCGGCGGTCAGCAGCAGCGGGTCGCGATCGCCAGGGCGCTGGCCGGCAGCCCGCAGGTGCTGCTGGCCGACGAGCCCACCGGCCAGCTCGACTCGGAGACGGCGAAGCAGATCATGCGGCTGCTGCGCACCGTGGTGCAGTCCGAGGGAGTAACCGCCCTGGTCGCCACCCACGACCCCAACCTCATCGACATCGCCGACTCCGTCCTCGATCTCGAGGACGGCACGATCAAGGACGATTAATCCCGAACGGGGCGCGGCTCCGGGCGGGGCGCGTTTCCCATGGGCCGCATCCTTCCCTCGCGCCTCTGCACACTCGCCCGGCGGGCAGTCCGCTTGGGTCGACGTGCCGTTGGTCCGGTTCTAGCCGGACCAATGTGCCATCGACCCAATGCGGCCTGGGGGCGGCGGGGGCGGGGCGGCGACATAAGGTGACGGGGGTGCCGGTGGTGGCGGTGAGGTCGGCGTAGAGGGCGGTCAGGCGCTTGGTCACCGGACCGGGGATTCCGTCGCCGATGGTTCGGCCGTCGACGGACAGGACGGGGGCGAGGCCGCCCATGGTGCCGGTCGCGAACGCCTCCTCGGCGTTGTAGAGCTGGGGCAGTGTGTAGTCGCCGACCTCGCAGCCGATCCCGGCCGAGGCGGCCAGCTCGAGCACGGCGCCCCGGGTGATGCCCTCCGGGCAGGACGCGGTGGTCGGCGTGGCCAGCCGCCCGCCTGTCACCATGAACAGGTGCGTGGCGTTGGTCTCGGCGATGAAGCCGCGGTGGTCGAGCACCACGGCGTCGTCGGCGCCGGCCACGTTCGCCTCGATCTTGGCCAGGATCGACGGCAGCAGGTTGTTGTGGTGGATCTTCGGGTCGAGGCAGTCCGGCGCCGGGCGGCGCACGCTCGCGGTGATCAGCGTGATTCCGGCCGCGTCGTACACCGGGTCCTTGAACTCGGCCAGCACGATCAGCGTCGGGCCGGCCTGGTTGAGCCGCGGGTCCATGCCCGAGGTGATCTTGACGCCGCGGGTGAGGGTGAGCCTGATGTGCACGCCGTCCCGCATGCCGTTGGCGGCGAGCGTGCGCCTGATCTCCTCGGTGATCTGCTCGTCCGAGGGGATCTGGGTGAACGCCAGCGCCCTGGCCGAGGCGCGCAGCCTGGCCAGGTGCTGGTCCAGCCGGAAGATCTTCCCGTCGTACAGCCTGAGCCCCTCCCAGACCGCATCGCCGCCCTGGACGGCCGAGTCGAACGGGCTCACCCCGGCGCGGTCGCGGTGGCTGAGCTTGCCCTGCACGTTGACGATCAGATCGCGGTTGCGCTCATCGGACGATTGCAGCATCGGGACCTCCCACCGGCGCGATGCGGTACTGGTAGAGGCGGTCGAAGTAGGGAAGGCACTGCTCCGCCAGGGGCTCGAGGCGGGCGGGCAGCGGGGCGCCAGGCGGGCGGTGGGGGGCGAAGCCAGTCGAGGCGCGGACGCTGTCGTACCAGTAGGGCGCCCACACCCCGTCGCTGTCCCGCGGGCCGGGCGGCCAGGCCAGCATCGCAGGCTCGAAGGGGACGCTGAGCGCCTGGCAGAGCGCGCGCAGGGTACCCTCGGGCGCGGTGAGCAGGTCGCGCGAATCGACCACCGGCCCGCCGAACGTCTCGAAGATCTCCGCCTGCTCGCGCAGGCCGAGGTCGGCCACCGTGGGTTCGGCCCGCACCCTCGCGTAGGAGGCGAGCAGCTCGCGCGGGTCCCTGATCAGGTGCGCGTGCCGGAACGGGGCCAGCGCGGCCCGGTCCACCTCGGGCAGCAGGTGGTGGGTCATGTGCTTGGCGTAGCCGATCACCGCCCCGCCGGGCAGCGGGCCGCGGGCCAGCCCGGCCAGCACCACCCGCCAGTCGGCGGGCTGGCTCGCGATCACCGCGTCCCTGCCCGGGTGGTCGAGGCCGGTGCGGTCCAGGTAGAAGGCGTACAGCGGCTCGTCGGTGACCGCCGTGTCCGGCCGGTTCTCCCAGGCCCGCATCAGCGCGGTGGACACGGTCCGCGGACCCGACCACATCGCGATGCGAGTGGCCGGGTCCGCGGCGCCGGCGTCACTCACAGGGCTACGACGCTGCGCAGCACCTCGCCGCGGCCCATCTTGGCGAAGGCCTCCTCCACGTCGCCCAGGCCGATCGTCTCCGAGACGAACTTGTCCAGCGGCAGGCGGCCGGCCAGGTGCAGGTCGACCAGCATCGGGAAGTCGCGGCTGGGCAGGCAGTCCCCGTACCAGGAGGACTTGAGCGCCCCGCCGCGGCCGAACACGTCAAGCAGCGGCAGCTCCAGCTTCATCTCCGGCGTCGGCACGCCGACCAGGACGACCGTCCCGGCTAGGTCACGGGCGTAGAAGGCCTGCTTGTAGGTTTCCGGACGGCCGAGGGCCTCGATAACCACGTCCGCGCCGAACCCTCCGGTCAGCTCCTGGATCCCGGCGACCGGGTCGGCGTTCCGCGAGTTGATCACATGGGTGGCGCCGAAACCGCGGGCCCACTCCAGCTTCCTGTCGTCCACGTCCACCGCGATGATGGTGTGCGCGCCGGCCAGGTAGGCGCCGGCGATGGCGCCGTCGCCCACGCCGCCGCAGCCGATCACCGCGACGCTGTCGCCGCGGGTCACCCCGCCGGTGTTGATGGCCGCGCCGATGCCCGCCATCACGCCGCAGCCGAGCAGGCCGGCGGTGGCCGCCGGGATGGCCGGGTTGACCTTGGTGCACTGGCCCGAGGCGACCAGCGTCTTCTCCGCGAAGGCGCCGATGCCCAGCGCCGGGGACAGCGGGGTGCCGTCCTCCAGCGTCATCTTCTGGGTCGCGTTATGGGTGTTGAAGCAGTACCACGGGCGGCCGCGGCTGCAGGCGCGGCACCGGCCGCACACCGCGCGCCAGTTCAAGATGACGAAGTCGCCGGGCGCCACGTCGGTCACGTCCGGGCCCACGGCGTCGACCACGCCGGCCGCCTCGTGGCCAAGGAGGTACGGGAAGTCGTCGCCGATGCCGCCCTCCTTATAGTGCAGGTCGGTATGGCACACCCCGCAGGCCTGCACGGTGACGAGCGCCTCCCCCGGCCCGGGATCGGGCACCAGGACCGTCGTCACCTCTACCGGCTCGCCCTTACCGCGGGACACCACGCCCTGAACGCTGGTCGTCACGTATCCACCTTCCATCCTCGGGGGGCTCGGGGGTCGTCCCCCCGGAGCCAACAGAGCCTCAGGATCATCTGCCATGATCCCGCACGGCACATCATCGCAGGTTCGTCCGGCCGCGCCATTCCGCGCCGCGGCCGGCGTAGTGCCGCCGGGCCGAGTCCGCGGTCATGGCCGCGTACAGCAGGGCGATCAGCGGCAGGCCGGGCGCGCGCAGCGGGGACAGCCGGTAGAGCCGCAGCATGGGCAGGTAGCTCAGCGACATGAGCGCCCAGCCGGCCAGGCCCGCGCCGAGCGTGAGGGCCGCCGCCGCGTCGACCCCGCCGACCCCGCCGGGCCCGCCGGGCCCGCCGGCGAGCACGGCGGCCAGCCCGGTTATCGCGCCGGCCGGCGGCAGCACGTACAGGAACAGCAGCCCGGTCAGCGTCCCGGCCAGCAGCACCGGAGAGTAGCGCAGCTGGGTGTAGGCCGACCTGGCCACCATCTGCCACAGGCTGGCCAGCCGCGGGTACGGGCGCACGCTGACCACCTGCCGGGTCACCCCCAGCCAGCAGCGTCCCCGCTGGCGCTTGATCAGACGGCCCATGGCCACGTCGTCGATGAGAGCGCCGCGGATCGGCGCCAGGCCGCCCGCCTTCTCCAGCGCGCCGCGGCGCACCAGCATGCAGCCGCCCGCCGCGGCGGCCGTGCGCGAGCCGGGCACGTTCACCCGCCGGAACGGGTAGAGCTGGGCGAAGAAGTAGACGAAGGCGGGAACCACGACCCGCTCCCAGCCGGTGGCCGTGCGCAGCAGGGCCATCTGCGAGACCAGGTCCCGGTCGTCGCCCTCGGCCGCCGCCACCAGGCGGCGCAGCGTGTGCGCCTCCCAGGCGATGTCGGCGTCGGTGAACAGCAGGTAGCCGTCCGGCCCCGGCCCGGCCGCGCGCAGGCCCTGGGCCATCGCCCACACCTTGCCCGCCCAGCGTTCGCCGTCGGGGGGCGGGGCGCCGGAGATCACCCGCAGCGGCCGGGCCGAGCCGGCGCCGAGCTTGGCGGCGACCTCGCCGGTGCCGTCGGAACTGCCGTCGTCGACCACGACGACGGTCAGCGTCCCTGGGTACTCCTGGCCGAGCAGCGCGGGCAGCGTGACCGGCAGCATCTCGGCCTCGTTCCTCGCCGGGACGACCGCCACCACGTCCGGCCAAGCGTCCGGCTCGCCGCTGACCCGGGGCAGCCGCTGGCCGGTCCGCCAGTAGCCGCCGTGCCCGGCGACCAGGTACAGCCACGCGACGGCGGCCGCCGTGCACGCGATGCTCAACGCAAGCATCCCGGCAGCCTCTCACACTCCAGAGGCCGCCGGGATGGGACGTTCGCGGCCTAGGCGGCGCGGCGGTACGCGGCGTGCACGCGCGTCGCGGGCATCTCCCGGGCGGCAGGCGTCGCGGCGGCAAGCTTCGCGGCGGCCGGCTGCGGCCTGGCGTCCGGGCGCTTCAGCACGAGCCACAGCGGGATGCCGGCCCACAGCGCGATGAACGCGGCAGCCAGTAGCACGTTGACCCACAGCATGGTCGTCATGATGTACTCCTTTCTGATTCACGACCACACTGCCCGCCAGGGTTCCGGATACCCGCCAGGCGAGCTCTGCCCTCGTTATGAATCCGTGACCTTTCTATGAATCGCATCTGAAAATGGCGCCCGGCTGCGCGGGTGGGCATCATGCCGGTGTCGCGCGTCCCTTTGCAGGGGCAGCCTGACCTGTATGCCCCGCGGTGTCAGCGGGCCGGGATACGCCAGGCCATCACGTCGCCGGCCACTACGGCGGGTGAGCCGAGTATCGCGCTGAGGTAGCGGCCGAGCTGGGAGCCGGGCGTGGCCACCGCCACGACGGCCGACACCTTCCAGGCCTTGATCTGCTCCCGCATCTTCGTGTTGGTCACCACCCTGACCGGCAGGTTGCCGGTGGCGCTTGCGCCCGCGGCCCCGGCAGCCGGCGCCGCCGCGGACGCGCCGGCCGTGGACGCGCCGGCCGTGGACGCGCCGCGCAGGCCCGCCTGGGAGAAGACCCAGATGGCGTTCAGGTACCTGCCCGCGGGGGGCGTGCCGTTCCCGTCGATGAAGCCGCGGCCGTGCGGCCCCGGGCCCATGAAGTACCCGCCGACCATCGAGCGCGGTTCGCCCGTGTCGGCCTGCCAGCGCAACGGCTCGGTGAAGGTGGACATCGGGACCGGCACCACGAGCACGCTGGCCGAGGGGGGCAGCCGCAGCGCGTCGAACGCCGCCGACCAGCCCGGCGGCACTCCGGTGGCCGCGGCGACCGGCAGCGGCTTCGGCACGATCGGCAGGACGGCCAGGACCGCGGCGGCCATCACCACCGCGGCCGGGCGCCAGCCGGCCGACAGCCGCGGCAGCCCCAGGCCGACGGGACAGCGGGCGGCGAACGCGGCGAACGCCGGGACGGCCGCGTCCACGGCGAAGGCCAGCAGCGCGGCGGCCGCACCGTCCATCACCAGGGAGAACCGGTCGGGCAGCGCCGATTCGAGCAGCGGCAGCCCCTGCAGCCAGTACCAGGGCAGCTTGATCGCCGGGTGGTGGTGACCGCCGAACAGCAGGGTGCCGCCGAGCGAGAACACCCCGAGCACCACGCAGGCGACCGCGGCCGCCCGGGCCGGCAGCCGCCGCCAGCAGGCGATCGCGGCCAGCACGAGCACCACGAGCAGCGGCCAGCCGAGGTAGCCCAGGTACTCGGGCAGCTGGCCCTGATACCGCGAGGCGGCGGCCGCGCTGCCCGCGGTGTGGATGAGCTGGTACGACGAGGGCACGACGAAGGACGACAGGTCGTTCTTGAAGTAGTCCAGCGTGAACGGGCTGCCGTGCTGGCGCAGCGGGCCGAAGAACTGCACCCACAGCGGATAGCCGGCGATCATCGCGACGACGCCCGCGGCCACGGCCAGCCCGGCCGCCACCCGCCTGGCCGCGGCCGGCACCGCACGCGGGCGGCTGGCCGCGAGCACGGCGACGAGCAGGAACCCGGCGATGGCCGTGACGGCCAGGATCTCCTCGGTGATGAACAGCTGCGCCGTCACCAGCAGCCCCAGCCAGAGGCCGTCGCGCACGGTTCCGCCGCGCACGGGGCCGGCCCGGCCCGTCGCCAGCCGCAGGACGACGTGGATCATCAGCGGCGGCAGCACGGCGAACTGCAGGTCGTAGTGGCCGATGGCGGAGTGCAGCACCGCCGGGGAGAATCCGTAGACCGCGCCGCCAAGAGCCGCGGCCGGCACGCTGGCCTCCCAGCGCCGCAGCACGGCGAACATGGCCAGCGCGGACCCGGCGAACCCGGCCGTCATGAGCACGGTGAGCGCGGTCTGCGGGCCGAGCAGCAGCGTTACCGGGGTCAGCACCGCCCCCGGGAGCAGCATGAACGTGTTCCACATGACGCTCACGCCCTGCGGCGCGTTCATCGCGGTGGTGATCAGCGCGGGCAGGTGCCCGTGCGCGATCGCGGTCGCGTCGTACCGGAAGAACCAGGCGAGCTGGTCGGCGTCGTAGGGATTGCCCGTCACCGTCCGGCTCGCCGGGTCACGCCACAGCCAGAACGTGACGGCCAGCGCGCCCAGCAGGTAATACACGGCGGCCAGCGCCAGCGCCCGGCGATCGCCGGGCGGTGACGCTGGCCGCTGGTCGTCTGCGGGTACGTCCTGGGAGTGGACGGCGCCCGTGATGGAGTGAGTGGTCGCTGCTGCCACGACTTCGAGCCTAACCAGGGTTGTTACCGCTGGTGCGGGACTCGCCAGGACGTCAGCAAATCCTCAGGTTCTGGGCTTAAGGCTCGCGCTGGGCGACTTGGCCGCTCACCACTTGCCCGTTGTCGGTGATGTTGCGGCCCTGCGGCTGCCCGGGCATCCCCTTGCGGACCGCGTCGAGGATGGTCATGCCCTGGCTGACCAGCCCGGCGGCGATCTCGCTGAGGCCGTCGGCGCCGTTGAGCACGCTCACGTTGGCGCCGGCCAGCCCGGCCGCGGCTTCCTTGACGATGAGCGGCAGCTGGTTGATCAGTAGCTGGTCGAGCGCGACCCGGTTGTTGGACGCGGCCGCCTCGGCCTGGATCCGGGTGCGCTCGGCGTCCGCCAGGGCGAGGATCCTGATCCGTTCGGCCTCGGCCTCGGCCGGCTTGACCACCTCGGAGACCAGCTGCTGCTGCCGCAACTGGGCCTGCTGCCTGGCCAGCTCGGCCTGGGCGTTGATCACCGCAAGCTGGGCGCTCGCCTGCGCCAGCGGGCCCGCCTGGGCCGCCTCCGCCTGCGCCTTGTCCACCTCGCCCTTGTACTGAGCCTGCACGACGGAGGTTTGCCTGGCGAACTCGGCCTGCTTGCGCACCGACGCCTGCTGCGCCTCGGCCGCCGCCTGGTCGGCCTGCGCCTGGGCGATCTTGGCCTGGCGCTGGATGGCGGCGTTGTTCGGCGCGGCCATCGCGGCGATGTAGCCGGCCCCCAGGTCGTCGATCGACTGGATCTGCAGCGAGTCCACGATGAGCCCGATCTTGGCCATCTCGCCCTTCGAGCCGTCGAGTACCTCGGTGGCCAGCTTCTGCCTTTCGGTGACGATCTCCTCGACGGTCATCGACCCGATGATCGAGCGCAGGTGGCCGGCGAAGATCCGCCCGGTCAGCAGCGACATCTGGTCCTGGTCGGACAGGAAACGCTGCCCGGCGTTGACGATGGATTCCTCGTCGTTGCCGACCTTGAACGCGATCACCGCCCGCACGTTCAGCGCGATGCCCTGGTGGGTCACGCACTGCTCGGCGACCTCGGCCTCCTGCATGGACAGCGTGAGATACCGGACCTTGCGGAATACGGGCGTGACGAAGGCGCCGTGGCCGATCACCACCTTGAACGGCTGGCCGTCGTGGCCGCCCCCTCGCCCGGAAATCAGCATGGCCTCGTCGGGTGCCGGTACACGGTAACCGAACATCGTCGTTCATCTCCTAAAGCAGGAATAACCCCGGATTGCGCGGAATTTCGTCGAGCGAATCTTCCCACTCGATGACGTCGACCGCCCGCGCTCCGCGCGAGTCGATGACAAGGACGGTCGCCCCCCTGGGCAGCGGCTTCTCCGACCAGGCCAGAAAGGCCTCGGTGCCGCCGCGGATCTTGATGAGCACCTCGCCTGGCCCGGCGACGCCTCGCGTGGCGACGATGAGGACGCCGACGGTGCCGATGCAGGCCTCATCTGTCGCCACGGACAGCCCCTTTAACCCGGAAGTGCCGTCTCTAGCGTAGTCCTCGCCCATTTAGCGGATAACAACCGCGGGTTAAGCTATGCCGCGTGTCCGTCCCCAAGGTGACAAGGCCGCCGGAAAAGGCCCAGGCCGCGCCGCGAATCGGCGTCGCTATGGCCGTCATCATGACCGGCGTGCTGATGACGGCGGTCGATACGACCATCGTGGTGCTGGCGCTGCCGGAGATCCAGCGCGGGCTGCATGTGGCGCTGTCCGCGGTCGTCTGGGTCATTATCAGCTTCCTGCTCGTGATCACGCTGCTGGCCACGCAGGTGGGGCGGCTCGGCGACATGTTCGGCCGGGTCCGGATGTACGAGATGGGCTTCGCCGTCTTCGTGCTCGGCTCGCTGGCCTGCGCGCTGGCCTGGAACGAGCCGTCGATCATCGCGTTCCGCGTCCTGCAGGGGATCGGCGGGGCGTTCATCATGGCCAACAGCGGCGCGGTGATCGCCGACCTGTACCCGCGCGAGCTGAGGGGCAAGGCCTACGGGTACACCTCGGTCGGCTGGACCATGGGCGCCATCATCGGCATCGTGCTCGGCGGCGTGATCGTCACCTACCTCTCCTGGCGGTGGATCTTCTGGATCAACGTGCCGGTCGGCGTGGCCGCGCTGGCCGTGGCCACCAGGGTGCTGCACGAGAAGGCCGAACGGACCCGGCGGCGGCTCGACCTGCCCGGGATGATCTGCCTCGGCCTGGGCCTGTTCGGCGTGCTGTGGGCGATGACCAGGCTGGCCAACACGGCCTTCGACGCCACCGTGGCCGGCTACCTCATCGGCGGGCTGGTGCTCCTCGGCGTGTTCGTGCTCATCGAGCGCCGGGTGGCTGAGCCGATGCTGCCGCTGTCCATCTTCCGGGTGCCGACCATGTCGGCGTCGCTGCTCGCCTCGCTGTTCCAGGGCCTGGCCAGCTTCGCCGTGCTGTTCCTGGTGATCATGTACTTGCAGGGGCCGCGCGGGCTGTCCCCCATCCACGCCTCGCTGCTGCTGGTCCCCGGCTACGTGCTCGGGTCGGTGGTCGGGCCGTACGCGGGCCGGCTCGCGGACCGGCGCGGGCCGGTGCTGCCCGCAACCACGGGGCTGGCCATCCAGGTGGTCGCCCTGGCCATCTACGCCCAGCTCACCAACACGACCGGGCTGTGGGTGGTGGTGCTGGCGAGCATCATCAACGGCATCGGGGCGAGTTTCTTCTTCCCGGCCAACAGCTCGGCGGTGATGAAGGCGGCCCCTCCTGAGGCGTTCGGCATCGCGTCGGGCATGCTGCGCACGTTCGCGAACATCGGCATGGTGTTCTCCTTCGCGGTGGCCATCCTGATCGCCTCGCGGTCGATCTCCCGCGGCCTCGCCTTCGCCATCTTCGTGGGCAGCACCTCGCTGCACGGCAAGGTGGCGGACGCGTTCACCTCCGGCCTGCACGCCGCGTTCTACGCCTCGATGGGATTCATGGCGCTCGCCGCCGCCCTGTCCGCGCTCCGGGCCGGCTCCTCCCGGGTCTAGCTGCTGCGGAGCTGGGCGGGGGGGCCGTCGGGGCGGGACAGCCGCTGCCGCACCACCTGCCCGGCGACGTCCTCGGCCTCCGCCTCGGACAGCCTGCGGTAGCCGTCGGCGGTGATCGTGGCGACGACGGGGAAGATGCGCCGGGACAGGTCAGGGCCGCCGGTCGCCGAGTCGTCGTCGGCCGCGTCGTACAGCGCCTGCACGCAGGCCAGCACCGCGTCGCCGGCCGGCATGCCATCGGTGTAGAGCTTCTTCAGCGCGCTCATGGCGAACGGTGAGCCGGACCCGATCGAGTAATACCGGTGCTCCTCTTCCGGGCCGCCGGCCGGGTCGTAGCTGAAGATCCGGCCCTGCCCGGAGTCCTCGTCGTACCCCGCGAACAGCGGCACCACCACCAGGCCCTGCATGGCCGCGGCCAGGTTTCCCCGGACCATCCGGGCCAGCAGGTTCGCCTTGCCCTGCAGCGACAGCGACCGCCCTTCGAGCTTCTCATAGTGCTCGAGCTCGACACCGAACAGCCGGACGAAGTCGATCCCCAGGCTGCCGGTGCCCGCGTAGCCCATGCCGGAGAACTCGTCGCTGCGGAACACCTTCTCCAGGTCCCGCTGGGCGATGAGGTTCCCGGCGGTGGCCCGCCGGTCGCCGGCCAGCACGACCCCGTGATCACAGGTGGCGGCCACGATCGTGGTGCCGTGTGGCAGGTCCCGAACGGCCTGGCTCATCGCGCCTCCTTACTCCCGTCGGAACCCACGCTATCGTCATCTCATGATCACCGACCTCCTGCGCGGGCATGCTTGACGGGGTGACGCCGGTCCCGGCCGAGTTCGCCGCCCGCTACCGGGAACGGGGCTACTGGGCGGACCAGCCGCTGTTCGAGGGGTTCACCGGGGCGCTGGCCAGGTACGCCGACCGGACCGCGGTGGTGGACGACGACGGCCCGGTGACCTACAGGGAACTGTCCGGGCGCTCGGCACGCCTGGCCCGGGTCCTGCTCGATGAGGGCTTCGGGCCGCTGGACCGGATCATCGTGCAGCTGCCGAACACGGCGATGTTCGCCTACCTGTACTTCGCGCTGCAGCGGATCGGGGCCGCGCCCGTGCTGGCGCTGCCGGGGCACCGCAAGCGGGAGATCACCCAGTTCACCGAGATCTCAGGGGCCAGGGCGCTGGCCGTGCCCGCGGCCGCCCGCGGCTTCGACTTCACCGCGATGGCGGCCGAGGTCATGGCCGGGCACCCGGACCTGGAATGGTGTTTCGTGCAGGGCGCCGACGGCCCGCTGCCGGACTCGCGGTTCCTGCGCCTGGAGGAACTGCTGGAACGCGAGCCGCGGGCGTCCGCGCGGGCGCTGGACGAGGTCAGCATCGACCCGGCCGACCCGGCGCTGTTCCTGCTCTCCGGCGGCACCACCGGGATCCCCAAGCTCATCCCGCGGACCCACAACGACTACCTGTACAACTCGCGGATCGCCGCGGCGGTCTGCGAGATCGGCGAGGGCGACGTGCTGCTCGACGTGCTGCCGATCGAGCACAACCTGCCGCTCGGCTGCCCCGGCCTGCAGGGCTTTCTGCTGTCCGGCGGGACCGTCGTGCTGGGCACCAGCACCCGGCCCGTGGACGTCTTCGAGCTGATCCAGCGACACCGGGTGACGCACATCCACCTGGTGCCCGCGCTGCTGATCCGGTGGATCGACGACCCGGCCATCGCCGAGTACGACCTGTCCTGCCTGCGGGTGATCCAGAGCGGCGGGCAGCGGCTCCAGCCGGAGGTACGGCTGCGCGCCGAGCGCGCCCTGCCCGGCTGCTTCATCCAGGAGAACTTCGGCATGGCCGAGGGCCTGATCATGTTCGTCCGGTCCTGCGATCCGCCCGGAGTACGGCGGGAAACGTGCGGCCGGCCCGCCTCGCCCGGCGACGAGGTCTACCTGGTGGACGGGGACGGGAACGTGGTGCCCGACGGCGAGCCCGGCGAGCTGATCGTCCGCGGCCCGTACACGCTGCGCGGCTACTTCCGCTCGCCCGAGCACAACGCGAGGGCCTTCACCCCTGACGGGTTCTACCGGTCCGGTGACCTGCTCAGGAAGACACCGTCCGGCAACTACGTGGTCGAGGGCCGGGTCAAGGACCTGATCAACCGGGGCGGCGAGAAGATCAGCGCGGAGGAGGTGGAGAACCTCATCCTGGCCCACCCGGCCGTGCTCAACGTGGCCTGCGTGCCCTACCCCGATCCGGTGCTCGGCGAGCGGATGTGCGCCTGCCTGGTGCTGCGGCCTGGCCATTCGCTGTCCCTGGAGGAGCTCGCGACGTTCCTGCTCGGCTTCGGGATCGCCACGTTCAAATTGCCAGAACGGGTGGCGTTCTTCGACACCCTCCCGCTGTCGGGCTTCGGCAAGGTGTCCAAGTCCGAACTCGCGGCGCGGCTGGCGGGTGATGCCGCGTGAGGCGGGTCGACCTGCACTGCTATCCGGGGACGCGGGAGTGGATCAGCTCCCAGGGGCCGTACGTCGAGGCGCTCGGCACGTACTGGGGCAAGCAGTGGGAGGCCAAGTCCGAGGACGAGGTGGTGGCCGACGTCACCGCGGCCGGGGTGGAGGCGGTGCTCGTCGCCTTCGACATCGAGTCGGTGACCGGCGCCCCGCCGTGCCGCAACGACTACGTCGCGGCCCTGCGCGACCGGCATCCGGGCACGTTCATCCAGGCCTGGGGGGCGGTCGACCCGTTCAAGGGCGAGCAGGCGATCGCCGAGGCGGTCACCGCGGTCCGCGAGCACCATGTGCTCGGCTTCCACTTTCACCCGATCATGGGGCACTACGCGGTCGACGAGCCGGCCCTGAACCCGCTGTTCGAGACCATCGCCGGGCTCGGCGTGCCGGTGATGATCGACGTGGGGACGACCGGGATGGGCGCGGGTATGCCTGGCGGTCTCGGCGCCCGGCTGGAGCACGCCCGGCCGCTCGCGATCGACAACCTGGCCGCCCGCTTCCCGGCGCTGACCATCATCGCGGCGCACCCCGGCTGGCCGTGGACCGACGAGATGACCGCGGTCGCGCTGCACAAGGGCAACGTGTACTGGGAGCTCTCCGGCTGGGCGCCCAAGTACTTCCCGCCCTCGCTGCGCACCGACATCAGGGGACGGCTGCGGGAGAAGATGATGTTCGGCAGCGACCACCCGAGCCTGCCGTACGAGCGGATCCTGCGGGAGTGGGACGAGCTCGGCTACGACCAGTCCGTGCTGGACCTGGTCTTCCACGCCAACGCCGAACGCGTCCTTGGGCTCTGAGCACGATGGCCACCCTGGACGACGTGCGGGCGATCGCGATGTCGCTGCCGCGCACCTCCGAGCACCTGATCAGGGACCATGTGAAGTTCCGCGTCGGGCGGATCGTCTACGCCGCGGTCTCGCCGGACGAGGAGCGGCTGGGGTTCGGCTTCCCCAGGGAGGAGCGGGCCGCGCTGGTCGCCAGCCGGCCTGAGACATTCATGATGCCGCTGCGCAGCGACGAGCGGTACCAGTGGGTCCGCGCCCGGCTGCCAGCGCTCGACGTGGACGAACTGCGCGAGCTGCTGGTCGACGCCTGGTGCATGTGCGTGCCGAAGAAGGTCTCGGCCGCGTACCTGGAGGGCCACGGCATCTCGTTAGGGTGGGACGATGCGGTTCGGTTTCGTGGTACCCCACGCGGACGCCAGGGACTTCGCGCAGATCGCGACGCTGGGCGAGCGGCACGGCTGGGACGGCATCTTCACCTGGGAAGCGGTGTTCGGCGTGTACGCCTGGGCCACGCTGGCCGCGGCGGCCATGGTGACCGAGCGGATCAGGCTGGGCACGCTGCTCACGCCGGCGGCGCGATGGAGGCCGTGGGACCTGGCCTCGGCGGTCGGGACCGTGGACCGGCTCAGCGGCGGCCGGGTCATCGTGAGCGCGGGTCTTGGCGCCGTGCACGACGGCTGGACCGCGTTCGAGCCCGACGAGGGGCGCCGCGTCCGTGCCGAGAAGCTCGACGAGTGCCTGGATGTCTACGCGGGGCTGATGCGGGGCCAGCCGTTCGGATATAAAGGGCGGCACTACCCGGTCCGGCCGACCGACCACCTGCTCCCCGATCCCCCGGTGCAGCGGCCGCACCCGCCCGTGTGGATGGTGGGCGCGCACGTCGTGGGCCAGGACAAGCAGCCGTCGCTGGACCGGGCCGCGCGCTGGGACGGGCTGCTGCCGACGGTCATCGACCACGGAGACGGGCGGGACGTGCGCGATCCGGGTGAGCTGGCC
The DNA here is from genome assembly GCA_963753225.1 of uncultured Actinomycetota bacterium. GTDB lineage: Bacteria > Actinomycetota > Actinomycetes > Streptosporangiales > Streptosporangiaceae > Palsa-504. The sequence goes on from CAVWBQ010000052.1 coordinate 52,882, forward strand.
GATCTGATCGGCCGGGTGCGCAGCGCCGGGAGGCGGCCGGGCGGGGCGACGCACCGTACGACGTGGTCATCGAGGCGGACAGCACCGGGGAGTTCGTTCAGCTCAGCCCGCCCGATCCTGCCTCGTGGGCGGCGGCCGGGGCGACCTGGTGGGTCGAGAGCTGGTGGAGCATTCCGGTCGGCCCCGGGGGCCTGGCCGAGGTCAGGCGCCGGGTCCAGGCCGGCCCGCCCGGAGCTGGGTAGCCCCCGGAGCCGGGTGGCGGCCGGCGGTACGGTGGGTCGATGCCGTTGCGCGCGATCGACTTCCATGTGCACCTGCCCACCCCGGACTGGCTGGACGGCAGCATGGCCGGGTACGTCGAGGCGGCCGAGGCCTACTTCCGGTCCGCCGTTGCGCGGCAGTCGCTCGAGGACCTGGCCGGGCAGTACCGGCGGCTCGAGGTGAAGGCGGTCCTGCTGGCCTGGGACGCGGAGACGGCCACGGGGCGGCCGCGGGTGCCGAACGAGACCGTCGCCGCCGCCTGCCGCGACTACCCCGACGTGTTCACCGGCATGGGCTCGGTCGACCCGCACAAGGGCGAGGCGGCCGTGGCCGAGGTGGGGAACATCGCCGCGCTCGGGCTGCGCGGGGTCAAGTTCCACCCGTCGCTGCAGGCGTTCGCGCCGGACGACCCGCGGTACTGGCCGATCTTCGCGGCCTGTGAGCGGCACGGGCTGCTGGCCCTGTTCCACACCGGGACCAGCGGCATCGGCGCCCGCCAGCCGGGCGGCCAGGGCATCAGGATCGACCTGGCGCACCCGCTCAAGCTCGACCCGGTGGCCGCGGCGCACCCGGAGCTGACCGTGGTGGCCGCGCACTTCGGCTGGCCGTGGCACATGGACCTGATCGCCATCGCGCTGCACAAGACCAACGTGTACATCGACATCTCCGGCTGGGCGCCGCGGCGCATCCCCGCCGAGGTGCTCCGCGAGCTGCGCGGGCGGCTGTCCGGCCAGTTCCTGTGGGGCAGCGACTACCCGTTCATCGCGCCCGAGCGGTGCCTGTCCGAGCTGGATGAGCTGGACCTGCCTGATGCGGTCATGCGCGCCGTGCTGCACGACAACGCGGCGCGGGTGCTGCGCCTCTAACTGAGGTCCACGACGACCGGGGCGTGGTCAGAAGGCCCCTTGCCCTTGCGGGCGTCCCGGTCCACGTAGGCGCCGCTCACCCGGCTGGCGGTGGCCTGGCTGGCGTACACCAGGTCGATGCGCATGCCGTTGTTCTTCGCGAACATGCCGGCCCGGTAATCCCAGTAGGTATAGGGGTGCGGCCCCTTCATGGGCTTGGGCACCACGTCGGTGAGCCCGAGTGCGCGCAGGTCGGCCAGAGCCTGCCGCTCCGGCTCGGTGACGTGGGTGGAGCCGATGAACTTAGCCGGGTCCCACACGTCGTCGTCGGTCGGCGCCACGTTAAAGTCGCCGCACACCGCGAGCTGCGCCTCCTGCCGCGCTAGCTCGGCTTCCAGCGCGGTGCGCAGCGCGGCAAACCACTTGAGCTTGTAGGCGTAGTGAGCGGATTCTGGCGTACGGCCGTTCGGCGCGTAGATCGACCAGACCCGGATGCCGCCGCAGTTCGCACCGACCGCGCGGGTCTCCGGCTTGCGCAGGCCCGGCTCGTCGATCAGCGTGAGCGTGTCCGGCTCGCCCGCGTAGCTGGGCTCCCCGGGGAAGCCCAGGCTGACGTTCTCCAGGCCGACGCTGGACAGCAGCGCCACGCCGTTCCACCGGCCGTCACCGTGCGCCGCCACCTCGTAGCCGAGCTCGCTGACCTCGGCCGCGGGGAACAGCGCCGTGGTGGTCTTGATCTCCTGCAGGCAAACGATGTCGGGTTTGGCCTCGTCCAGCCACTCGAGCAGCCGGGGCAGCCGCGCCTTCACCGAGTTCACGTTCCAAGTCGCCAGGCGCATCCGTTTAGTCGTCGTCTTCGCGGAAGCCGTCGGTGAAGCGGCGGAAGACGCCGCCCTCGTGCGGGAGTGGCTGCCCTGGCGGGGGCGCTTCGGGGCGCTCGCGGCCCTCGGGCTGGTCGTAGTCGGCCCGGGCGATGGCGTCCACGATCTGCGCCTCGTCGAACGTGTCCGAGCCGGGGATCTGCGGTACGAAGCCGACCAGGTCGCCGTCGAGCAGGACCTCCGCTTCCAGGCCGGTCGTGCCCTCGGCACCCCAGATCGCCTCGCGTCCGCCGCCCGCGGGCACCTGCACCGAGTACGCGTCGATGCCGGACTTCCTCAGGTGCGCGCGGATGCCACGGTCCCTGAGCGCATCGGTGATCCGGCGGGCTCGATTCTCGTCCATGCCCGTCAGGCTACCCAGGCGGAGCCTTCCTCTGCTGCACGACGGCCACTTCCTCCCGCCCGGGGCCCGAGCGGGCCCCGGGCGTTTCTATACTTCCGCTGTGGACGCGGAAGGCGGAGCCTTCGAACTGGGCACCGACGGACCCAAGGTCATCCTGGTCGGGCTGGACGATTCCGTTACCTCGATGCGGGCCGGGGCGTACGCGGCCGGGCTGGCCCGGCGGCAGGGGGCCCGGCTGGTCTGCGTCTACGTCGCGCGGCCGTCGGCCATGTACGGGGCGGCGGCGGGCGCCGGGGCGGGCGCGATCGCCGCGCAGGAGCAGGCGCTCGAAGAGACGGGCGCCGACCTGCGGCGGCAGGCCGAGGAGGGGGCGAGCAGGCTGGGCGTTCCGCTCACGTTCGTGATCGCCCACGGCGACCCGTACGCCGAACTGCGGCGGGTGGCCGACGAGGTGCGCGCCAACGCCGTCATCGTGGGCGCCTCGATGCAGGCCGGGCACCGGTGGATCGGGTCGCTGGCGGTTCGGCTGGTCAAGGCCGGCCATTGGCCGGTCACCGTGGTCCCGTAGCAACCAAGGGTCCGTAGCAACTTAGGAAGGACTGGAAAGCATGAGCGTGGCTGTTGTCACCGGGGCGAGTTCCGGGCTGGGCCGGGTCATCGCGAGGAGCCTGCTCGACGCGGGCTGGCAGGTCGCGCTGGCGGGCCGGCGCTCCGAACTGCTGACCGAGGCCGCGAAGGACGCGCCGGACGGGGCCGCGCTCGTCGTCCCGGCCGACGTGACCTCGCCGCCGTCGGTGGCCGCGCTCTTCGACGCCGTCCGGGACCGGTGGGGACGGCTGGACCTGCTGGTGAACAACGCGGGGCTGTTCGGCCCGGCGGCCCAGGCGGACGAGATCGACCTGGCCGACTGGCAGCGGGTGGTCGACACCAACCTCACCGGGGTCTTCCTGTGCGCCCAGCACGCGGTGCGGATGATGAAGGCCCAGGACCCGCAGGGCGGGCGGATCATCAACAACGGCTCGATCTCCGCGCACACCCCGCGGCCGAACAGCATCGCCTACACCGCCACCAAGCACGCGGTCACCGGCCTGACCAAGTCGCTGTCGCTGGACGGGCGGCCCTACGGCATCGCCTGCGGCCAGATCGACATCGGCAACGCGGAGACCGAACTGACCCGGCGGTTCAGCCAGGGCGTGCTGCAGGCCAACGGGTCCATCGCCGCCGAGCCGGTCTTCGACTCCAAGCACGTCGCCGACGCCGTGCTCTACATGGCCTCGCTGCCGCTCGACGCCAACGTTCAGTTCCTCACCATCACCGCGACCACGATGCCCTACATCGGCCGGGGTTGATCGTTTCACCTGGCACAGGCTATTTAAATCCACCCCGGCGGGGAGCATGCTGGCAGGTGACGCCGCCCGGCAGCGGCGCTGACTGGAGGATGCCATGGCTAACCTGGGTTCCCTGCTCGAGCGGGCGGCGGCTGCCCAGCCGGACCACATAGCGCTCCGCATGGACGACCTCACGCTGACCTATGCCCGGCTTCGCGAGGCCGCCGGGCGGATGAGCGCACTGCTGGCCGAGCACGGCGTGCGGCCCGGCGACCGGGTGGGGATCATGCTGCCGAACGTCCCGGCGTTCCCCATTTCCTTCTACGGGGCGCTGGCCGCGGGCGCCGTCGTGGTGCCGATGAACCCGCTGCTCAAGAGCCGTGAGATCGCCTACTACCTGGGCGACTCCGGGGCCCGGGTGGTGCTGGCCTGGCACGCGGCGGCCGGCGAGGCCGCCAAGGGAGCCGCCGACGCCGGGGCCGAGGCGATCGCGGTCGAGACCCCCGACCTGGCCGGCTCGCTCGCCGGGTTCGTCCCCGCGACCGGCGATCCTGGCCGGCACGACCAGGACGACGCGGTGATCCTGTATACCTCGGGCACCACCGGCCGGCCCAAGGGCGCCGAGCTCACCCACGCGGGCCTGGTCCGCAACGCCGAGATCACCGCGCGCACCCTGCTGAAGAACCACGCGGGCGACGTGACCATGGGCTGCCTGCCGCTGTTCCACGTATTCGGCCTGACCTGCGGGCTGAACGCGGCCGTGGCGGCGGCCGGCACGCTGACGCTGCTGCCCAGGTTCGACCCGGCGCGGGCACTGGAGATCATCCAGCGGGACAAGGTGACGATCTTCGAGGGCGTGCCGACCATGTACGCCGCGATGCTGCACCTTCCCGAGGCCGACCCGGCCATGGCCGCGACCTTGCGGGTCTGCGTTTCCGGCGGCGCCTCGCTGCCGGTGGAGGTCCTGCGGGGGTTCGAGGAGAAGTTCGGCTGCATGATCCTTGAGGGCTACGGGCTCTCCGAGACCTCACCGGTCGCGTCGTTCAACCACCCGGACAAAGTGCGCAAGCCGGGCTCTATCGGCACCCCCATCGAGGGGGTGGAGATGCGGCTCGTCGACGACGCGGGCCAGACCGTGCCGGGCGGGGAGATCGGCGAGATCGCCATCCGCGGCCACAACGTGATGAAGGGCTACTGGAACAAGCCCGAGGCCACCGCCGAGGCGATAATGAGGGGGGAAGGGGAGGTGGGTGGGGGCTGGTTCCGCACCGGCGACATGGCCCGGGTGGATTCCGACGGCTACTACTACATCGTCGACCGGAAGAAGGACCTGATCATCAGGGGCGGCTACAACGTGTACCCGCGGGAGATCGAGGAAGTGCTGTACGAGCACCCGGCTGTCGCCGAGGTGGCCGTGATCGGCATTCCGCACCCGGAGCTGGGCGAGGAGGTCGGCGCCGCCGTGGCGCTGAAGCCGGGCGCCAGCGCGACGCCCGAGGAACTGCGTGCCTTCGCCAGGGACCGGGTCGCGGCGTACAAGTATCCGCGGCGCGTCTGGCTGGTGGACCCCCTGCCCAAGGGGCCGACCGGGAAGATCCTTCGGCGTGAGGTTCAGGTGCCCGAGGCGCCCGGGAAGGCAGGCTGACCGCCGGCACGGAGGAGCCTGGCGCCGGTGGTGGACGGTTTCCTCGCCGGGCCCTGAGGTAGGGGAAGTGGCATGACGCCTACCGCCGTGACCGACGCCGACTTCTACCTGATCGAGCAGGCGCTCGACGACGAGGGCCGCCAGATGCTGCGCCGGGTCAGGGAATTCATGGAGAAATCGGTTCAGCCCGTCATCAACCACTACTGGACCAGGGAGGAGTTCCCGTTCGACCTGATGGACGGCTTCCGCGGGCTTGGCATCCCCGGCCACCTTTTCCAGGGCTACGGCTGCCCGGGCGGCGGCTACCTGCTGGACGGCATGATCGCGATGGAGCTGGCCCGGGTCGACCCGTCGATCAGCACGTTCTTCGGCGTGCACGGCGGCCTGGCCATGGGGTCCATTTTCCTGTGCGGCTCGCAGGAGCAGAAGCAGCGCTGGCTGCCCGAGATGGCGCGGATGGAGAAGATCGGCGCGTTCGGCCTGACCGAACCCGACGTGGGGTCCGGCGTGGCCGGCGGGCTGACCACCACGGCCCGCCGCGACGGCACCGAATGGGTGCTGGACGGGCAGAAGAAGTGGATCGGCAACGCCACCTTCGCCGACTACGTGATCATCTGGGCTCGCTCGCTGGAGGACGACCAGGTCAAGGGGTTCGTGGTGGAGCGGGATACGCCCGGCTTCGAGACCTCCAAGCAGAAGGACAAGATCGCGCTGCGGGTGGTGCAGAACGCGCACATCACCCTGGACGGGGTCCGGGTGCCTGAGGAGAACCGGCTGCAGGAGGCGAACTCGTTCGCCGACACCGCCAAGGTGCTGCGGCTGACCCGGGCCGGGGTGGCCTGGCAGGCCACCGGCTGCGCCCGCGGCGCCTACGAGCACGCGCTGGCCTACGCCCGGCAGCGCCAGCAGTTCGGCCGCCCGATCGGCGGCTTCCAGCTGGTGCAGGACCTGCTGGTGAAGATGCTGTCCAACGTCACCGCTTCGGCCTGCCTGTGCGCCCGGCTGTCCGCGCTGCAGCAGGCGGGCCTGGCCGAGGATCACCACTCCGCGCTGGCCAAGGCGTTCTGCACGGTCCGGATGCGGGAAACGACCGGCTGGGCGCGCGAACTGCTCGGCGGGAATGGCATCCTGCTGGAGAACCACGTGGGCCGGTTCGTCGCCGATTCCGAGGCGATCTACTCCTACGAGGGCACCCGCGAGATCAACACGCTGATCGTGGGGCGCGCCATCACCGGCCTGGGCGCGTTCGTCTGAGCTGGGGCCACCACGGTGGCCCGTCCGCGGCCAGCCGGGCAGCGCAGGCTTCGCCGATGCCGCTGGCCCCGCCGGTGACCACAGCCACCCGCCCGGCCAGCCCCTTACCCATACGCTTTCCCATCCTGTTCGCAGCCGGGGCGGTGGCCCTCGGTGGTCACCGCGCCGCACTCCGGGCAGACCAGGTGGGCGAAGCAGGCCGCCTCGCCGCCGATCTCCCCGGGCTCGGCGGACTGCCGGAGCAGCCGGGCCAGCACCGCGGCCTGGCTGTGGTCCAGGTCTTTGGTCGCGGTGAGCAGGGTCAGCGGCCGCCCGGACACCGCCAGCGCGCGGAGCCGGCCGAGCGCGGCCCGCTGCGGGCTTCCGGCCAGCTCACCGAGGTAGCGCCGACGGAAATCATCGAACTTGGCCGGGTCATGGCCGTACCAGGTGCGCAGTTCGGTGGACGGTGCGACGTCTTTGGCCCAGTCGTCCAGCTTGAGCGCGTCCTTGCGCAGGCCGCGCGGCCAGACCCGGTCGACGAGCACGCGGGCGCCGTCCTGCGCCGAAGGCTCGTCGTAGACACGCCCCACCCGGACCTGGGGAACGGAACTCACCTGTGCAAATCTACCCATACGGTCTTGCCCGCGGCGCCGAGCGGCTCTACTCCCCACCGGCTGGCCATCGCGTCCACCGCCCCGAGTCCGTGCAGCGCGGCGGGCCGCAGCTCGTTCCCGCGCAGCGGAGCCGCGTCGCGGACCGAGATCCGCAGCAGGTCATCGGGCGCGGACAAGACGACCGTGAAGGCGGAGTGCGCGTGCACGATGGCGTTGGCGGCGAGTTCGGTCACCACCAGGGCGGCGTCGCCGGCGAGGTCCGCGCCACCCCAGGCGCCCAGCGCTGCCATGGTGAAGTGACGCGCCGCCGCGGGCGCGTCCGGCGAGAAGGCGAACGTGCGGACAAGCTGAGCGGCGCGACGATTACTGTTCAGGTACTCAGTCCTAACCACCGTTTTCTCCACCTGGCCGCCGTGACGTTCAGCCCGACGGCATACCTGCCCATCAATCGGCGGCCCATGCATGCGCAGGGGCACCGCGGCCAGCTCCGGGCGGCCGTCCGGGCAGATGACGTGTGGTATATCAAATGACGTCAGTCGACATCAGGACCTGAGGATGCTCGTGAAGCCGGCCCCGTTCAGCTACCACCGCGCAGGCGATGTCGCCGAGGCGCTCGAGCTGCTAGCCGGATTCGACGGCGAGGCCAAGCTCCTGGCCGGCGGGCAGAGCCTGGTCGCAATGATGAACTTCCGGCTGGCCCGCCCGCCCGCCCTGATCGACGTCACCAGGATCGGCGGGCTGAGCTACCTGCGGGCCGGCCCGGACGGGCTGCGCATCGGCGCCCTGACCCCGCACCGGGCGGTGGAGACCACCCGTGACCCGGCCGTGCTGGACGGCTTCGGCGTGCTGCCGCGCTCGGCGCACTGGATCGGCCACTACCCGATCCGGGTCCGGGGCACCTTCGGCGGCAGCATCGCGCACGCCGACCCGGCGTCCGAGTGGTGCCTGCTCGCCGTGCTGCTCGAGGCGCGCGTCGTGCTGCAGGGCCCCGGCGGCGAGCGGACCGTGCCGGCCGGCGAATTCTTCCTCGGCCTGTACGAGACCGCCGCCGACCCCGGGGAGATGATCACCGAGGTCTGGTTCCCCCGGCCTGCCCGCCGGACCGCGCTGACCGAGTTCGCGCAGCGCCAGGGCGACTTCGCGATCGTCGCCGCGGCGGTGTCCGCGCAGGTCACGGAGGATACCTGCGACGCCGTCCGCATCGTGCTCGGCGGGGTCGCATCACGCCCGCTGCTGCTGGAGGCCGGCGAGCTCGCCGGGGCGCCGGCCACCGCGGCGACCTGGCAGGCCGCGGGCGAGCTGGCCGCCGCCGCGATCGACCCGCCGTCGGACGGGCACGCCAGCGGCGACTACCGCAAGAGGCTCGCCGCCACCCTGGTCACCCGCGCCCTGACCGAGGCGGCCGGGGCCGGGACATGACTGGCGGCGCGGGCGCGCATTCGACGACGCTGAACGGGAACCGGGCCGCGCGGGAGGCGGCGCTCTCGCCGTCGGGACGCTGGGTGGGCGCCGCGCTGCCGCGTAAGGAAGACCGCAGGATGCTGACCGGCCGCGGCCGGTTCACCGGCGACTACACCCGGCCGGGGATGCTGCACGCGGTGTTCGCGCGCAGCCCGTTCGCCGCGGCCACGGTGGGCGCGATCGACGTCGCCGCCGCGCTGGAACTGCCCGGCGTCGCCGCCGTGTTCACCGCGGCCGACCTGGGCCGCCCGTTCCTGCGGGCGGTGCTCGACCGGGACGAGTTCGTGCCCACGTCGATGCCGATGCTGGCCGACGACGAGGTGCGCTTCGCCGGCGAGCCGGTCGCGGTGGTGCTGGCCGACGATCCCTACCTCGCCGAGGATGCCGCCGAACTGCTGGACATCGACTGGACGCCGCGGCCGGCGATCACTGGCATCGAGGCGGCCACGGCGGACGGCGCCCGGCGGGTGCACCAGGAGCTGACCGGCAACGCCATGGTGGACCTGACCATGTTCGAGAGCGAGTCGCTGCCGGGTATCTTCGCCGCCGCGCCGGTCGTCGTCGGCGGCACGTTCACCAGCGCCCGGGTGGCCGCGCTGCCGCTGGAGGGGCGGGCCTGCGTGGCCGAATGGGACGACCGTGACGACCAGCTGGTCGCGCACGTCTCGACCCAGGTCCCGCACCAGGTCAGGTCCGGCATCGCGCAGGCGCTCGGGATAGCCGAGGGCCGGATCCGGGTCATCGCGCCGGACGTCGGCGGCGGGTTCGGGCTCAAGTGCGTGGTCGGCCGGGAGGAAGTGGTGGTCGCCGCGGCCGCGATGCGGCTGCGCCGGGCGGTCGCCTGGGTCGAGGACCGCGGCGAGAACCTGATCGCCTCGTTCCACGGCCACCAGCAGCGCTACGAGGTGCGGGCGGCGTTCGACCCCGATGGCCGGATCCTGGGCCTGTCCGCGGACATCGACTGCGACGTCGGCGCCTACTCGGCGTTCGCGTTCACCTCCGCCGTCGAGCCGCTGATGGCCTCGGGCGAGCTGCCGGGCATCTACAAGATCCCGGCCTACCGGGCCAGGGGCCGGGCCATCGCCACCAACAAGGCCCCGACCGCTCCTTACCGCGGCGTCTCCCGTCCGCAGATCGTCCTGGTCATGGAGCGGATCATGGAGAAGGCGGCCCGGGCGCTCGGCCTGGACCCGCTCACGGTGCGCCGCCGCAACATGATCGCTCCCGGCGAGTTTCCCTACACCGGCGTGACCGGCATCACCTACGACGAGGGGAGCTACCTGGCGTCGCTCGACCTCGCCGAACAGCGGGTGACCGCGGGCGGCTGGCCCGCCGAGCGGGACCGGCTGCGAGCCGGAGGGCTGCTGGCCGGCATCGGCTACTCGTGCTTCTCCGAGCGCACCGCCTACGGCACCCCGGTGATGTCGCAGCGGCGGATGCGGATGACCCCCGGGTACGACACCGCGCACGTCCGGATGGATCCCTCCGGCGAGGTGATCGTCACCACCGGCACCTGCGGGCACGGCCAGGGCCACGAGACCACGTTCGCGCAGATCGTCGCCGACAAGCTCGGTGTCCATCCCGGGCAGGTACGGCTGCGCCAGGGCGACACCGACCTGGCCGCGTACGGCTGGGGCACGTTCGGCAGCCGCTCGATCGTGATCGGCGGCGGCGCCGCGGGACGGGCCGCGCAGAAGGTCGCCGACCAGCTCCGGCGGGTCGCCGCGCACCTGCTCGAAGCCAGCCCTGACGACATCGAGCTGGCCGGCGGCGCGGCGCGGATCCTGGGCGACGAGACGGCGTCGATCCCGGTCGGGGAGCTGTCGCGGCTGGCCTACTTCCAGACGCACCGGCTCCCCGAGGAGCTGCGTTACGGGCTTGAGGCACGCGCGTCGTTCGACCCGCCCGGCACGTTCTCCAACGCCTGTCACGTCGCGATGGTCGCTATCGACCCGGGCACCTGCCAGATCAGGCTGCAGCGCTACCTGGTGGTAGAGGACTGCGGGGTAGTGATCAACCCGATGGTGGTGGACGGCCAGGTGCTCGGCGGCGTCGCCCAGGGCGTCGCGGCCGCGCTGCTCGAGCGGATCAGCTACACCGAGGACGGCCAGCCCGCCACCACCACGCTGATGGACTACCTCGCCCCCACCGCGGCCGAGCTGTGCCCGGTCGAGATCGTGCACCTGGAGACGCCGTCGGCGTCCAGCGAGACCGGCGCGAAGGGCATGGGTGAGGGCGGCACGATCGGCGCCCCGGCCGCCGTGCTGAACGCGATCAACGACGCGCTGTCAGGCACGACGATCTGCTTCGACCAGATCCCGGTGCTGCCGACTGACCTGCACGCGGCGCTGACCAACACGGGGCTGACCAACACGGGGCTGACCAACACGGGGCTGACCAACACGGGGCTGAGCAGGACGGATGCGCCATGATCGATCGCCACGCCATCCGGCTGCGGGTCAACGACCGCGAGCACTCGCTGACCGTGGAATCGCGCCGGACGCTCGCCGACGTGCTCCGTCACGACCTCGGCTACACCGGCACCCACCTGGGTTGCGAGCACGGCATCTGCGGGGCGTGCACGGTGCTGGTCGACGGCGCGCCGGCCCGGTCCTGCCTGATGTTCGGGGTGCAGGCCGACGGCAGCGAGGTCACCACGGTGGAAGGCCTGGCCGACGGTGAGCAGCTGTCGGACCTGCAGCAGGCGTTCAGCGACCATCACGCCCTGCAGTGCGGTTTCTGCACCCCCGGCTTCCTGCTGCTGGCGCAGGCGTATCTCGGCGAGCTGGGCGATGTCGAGCCATCCGAGGCGGAGGTCCGCGAGGTCGTCGCGTCGAACCTGTGCCGGTGCACCGGCTACCAGGGCCTGGTCGACGCGGTGCTGGCCACGGCGAAGGCCAGGCGGGCGGCCGGCCCGGGGTGAACGCGATCGGCGCGCGACTGCCGCGCAAGGAAGACCCGCGGATGCTGCGCGGCGCCGGCCGGTTCGCCGACGACTTCTCCGCCCGCGGCCAGGTCTGGGCCCGTGTCGTCAGGTCGCCTGTCGCGCACGGCCGGGTGCGGCGGGTGGACACCGCCGAGGCCAGGAGCTGCCCGGGCGTCGTCTGCGCGGTCACCGCGGCGGACCTGCCCGCCGGGCTGGCGATACCGGTGCGGCTGGCGGTCCAGGACATCGACCTGAGCAGCTTCCTGCAACCGGTGCTGGCCGCCGAGGTGGTCCGGTACGTGGGCGAACCGCTCGCGGTGGTGCTCGCCGAGGACCCCTACACCGCCGAGGATGCGGCCGAGCTGGTGGATCTCGACATCGACGAGATCCCGCCGGTGCTCGACGCCCTGGCCGCGGCGCGCCCCGGCGCCCCGCAGCTGTTCGGCGCGGGCAACGTCGCGGCCGACTTCACCCTGGGCTTCGGTGACGTCGACGCGGCGTTCGGCCGCGCGGCCACCGTGGTCGAGGCGGAGATCGAGATCGGCCGGCACACGGCGGTGCCGCTGGAACCCCGCGCCCTGCTGGCGGACGTCGACCCGGCGGCCGGCACGCTGTCGATCTACGGGATGACCAAGGTCCCGGTCTTCAACAGGGACGTGCTGGCCGGCCTGCTCGGCATGCCCGAGGACATGATCCATGTGCACGCCGTCGACGCGGGCGGCGGGTTCGGCGTGCGGGGCGAGTTCTACCCTGAGGACTTCCTGGTGCCCTGGCTCGCCACCCGGCTGCGGCGGCCCGTCAAGTGGACCGAGGACCGGGCCGAGCACCTGGTCGCGGTCAACCATTCCCGGCAGCAGCGGCACCGGATCGCGGTGGCGTTCGACCCGGCCGGGAAGATCACCGGACTGCGCGACGACATCGTGCACGACAACGGCGCTTACTGCCGTACGCACGGCATCGCCGTGCCCGAGCTGACGGTGACCATGCTGCCCGGCCCCTACCGGGTCCCCGCCTACCGCGGCCGGATCCAGGTCATGCTGACCAACAAGACCCCCTGCGGCACCTACCGGGCGCCCGGCCGGTTCGAGGGCACCATGGCCCGCGAGCAGCTACTCGACATGGCCGCGGGCCGGCTCGGCCTGGACCGCACCGAACTGCGCCGCCGCAACCTGCTCGGGCCGGGGGAAATGCCGCATACCCGGGCGATGACCGCGCTCGGCACCGAGGTGATCCTCGACGCCGCCGACTATCCCGCGCTGCTCGCGGAGGCCGAGGCGGAGGCGGGCAGGCTCGGCTACCACGACGAGGTGGCCCGCGGCCGGGAGGAGGGCCGGCTGCGCGGCCTGGGCCTGGCCCTGTTCCTGGAGAAGAGCGGGCTGGGCCCGCAGGAGACCGCGGACGTCATCGTCGGCGGAACCGGGACGGTCAGCGTGTTCTCCGGCGGGACCTCGTTCGGGCAGGGCATCGAGACCGCGATGGCGCAGATCGCGGCCGATGCCCTGGGTGTCAGCCCGGAGGTAGTCCGGGTGGTCAACGGGGACACCGCCCGCATGCCGTTCGGCATGGGCTCCTGGGCCTCCCGGTCGACCGTGGTCGCGGGCAACGCGGTGCACGCCGCGGCGCTGGCCGTCCGCGACCGTGCCCGGCAGGTCGCCGCCCGGATGCTTGAGGTGGCCGAGGACGACCTGAACGTGCACGGCGGCGTGGTCAGCGTAGCGGGCGATCCGCTCGCCTCGGTCACGTTCGCCGAAGTCGCCAGGGCCACCGCGCCGGCCAGCCGGTACCTGCGGCCGGGAGAGCAGGCCGGGTTGTCCGCGCGACGGCGGTTCGACGTGTCGCACATGACGTACCCGTACGGCGCGCACATCGCGGTCGTCGAGGTCGACCCGGGAACCGGGCGGGTCCAGGTGCTGCGTTACCTGGTGGCCTACGAGGTCGGCCGCGCCGTCAACCCCACCATGGTCGAGGGCCAGCTGCGGGGCGGAGCAGCGCAGGGCATCGGCGGCGCGCTCCTGGAGGAGCTCTGCTACGACGAATCCGGCCAGCCGACGGCGACCACGTTCATGGACTACCGGATGCCGACGGCGGCCGAGATCCCGCGGATCGACCTCCTGGTCTGCGAGCACGCGCCGGCCCCGGGCAACCCGCTGGGCGTCCGCGGCGCGGGCGAAGGCGGCATCACCGCCGCCGGCGCGGCGCTGGCCAGCGCGGTACGCGACGCGCTAGGCGGCGAACAGGACGTCAGGGTGCTGCCGCTGACCCCCGCACGGGTGCGGGCCATGGCGGAATCGGCATCCCGGGGCGGCCGGCGAGCACACTGACGACGAACGCGGAAGGCGCGACATGCGACCTGTTCCGATGATCCGGCCGGCCACCAGGGAAGCCGGGGCGGCGGCCTACGTCAGCAAGACCGACATGGTCGCGGCGCTGATCCGCGAGCTGATCATCACCGGCGAGCTGACCACGGGTGAGCAGTAGCGCCAGCGCGACCTCGCGCAGCGCTTCGGTGTCAGCCAGACACCGGTGCGGGAGGCGCTCCGGCGGCTGGAGTCGGAGGGCCTGGTCATCGGCGACAACCACCGCGGGTTCATGGTGGTCGAGGCCGACGAGGGCAGCACCGAGGAGAACTTCCAGATCCGCGCCGCCCTGGAGTCGCTGGGCGCGTCCCTCGCCGCCGCCAAGATCGACGAGGCCGGGGTCAAGCGGCTGGAGGAGGGGACCGGCCGTAGCCGGGTGCCGCGCGGTTCCCGGCCGGCGCACGGGCCTCCTGGGTCTCACCATTCTCCGGGCGCTATCCCGGCCAACCACCACGATATGACATTGATGCGGTTATAACCGTTGGCTCTAACCGACTCAATGCGCCATCGACCCAAATGTCCGCCCCGCCAGCCCCCGCCCCGCCCCGCGCCCGCGCACGTCCCCCGCCTCCGCCCAGCATCGGCCGGGTCGATGTGCCGTTGGTCCGGTTCTAGGCGACCCGATGTGCCATCGACCCAGCAGCCGCGGGAGTGTGAGGGGCTGGGGGGAAGCGTGAGTGTCGCGGGACTACCGGGACGTGCGGCGCGGAGCCGCGCGGCCTACCCGGGCATCAGCGAGATCCAGGCCGGCAGCTACGTGGTCATGGACAGCTACCACGGCCAGATGGCCCCGGGCTTCGAGCCCTCGCTGACCGCCGATCCGGTTCGACGAGGAGCACGGCATCTTCGCCGCGCCCGAGGGCCTGCCGCTCAAGGTGGGCGATTCGGTCGCGCCCGTGCCCGGCTACTCGCCCACTGCGGTGAACTAGTACGACGCCTTCCACGTGGTGCGCGAGGACGTGGTCATGAGGTGACGAGGTAACACGGTGAGCGTGTCCCGGTGCCGCCACGCCAGCCGCAGCACCGCGGCGCCGGCCGCCTGCACGGGCTCGCCGGTCACGACGCGGTCGATGACGTGGGCGGCGAACTCCCGCGCCGCGAGCACGCTGCCCTCGTCGTTGCGCCGCGGGGCCAGGCTGAACAGCTCGTCGAACACCCGGCTGTCGATCACCGCCACGGTGAGCAGGTCAGTGGCGTAGGTCAGCGGGTCGACGCCGAGGCCCAGGCACCACACCCGGATCTGGCCCCGGTCCAGCGCGGCGGCCATATGCCGGGCGAACGGCCAGGACTCGTAGTCCACCGGCCCGGCCCCGTACTCTTCCGGGGTCCCTCGGAGTTCCTCGTCGAACTCGCGGAGCATGCACCGCCAGAGCGAGAAGTCCTCGCGCTCGTGCCAGGAGCCCTCGCCGGACGGCTGGAACACGCCGACCGGGATCACCTGGAACATCCCGCCCGCGTGGCCCACCTTGGCCGGGTCCCGCCAGTGCAGCAGGAACGACGCCCGCCCGGTGGCCGCGTCAAACCGGAGCGTCAGCGTGGTGATGGCCAGGTTGGCCGGCCGGCGGCTCAGGTCGCACGGGTCCGCGATCCGGGCCGGCGGGCCGGCCGGGCGGTGCCCGTCCCGGGCACCGAGCCGGGTGGCGGCGTACTCGTGCGCGGCCGCCTCGCCGGTGTCCACGCCGTCGAAGTAGCGGCCGCGAGTGAACACCAGCCTGGGCTTGGTGAGGTCGGCCTCGACGAGCCGGTAGGTGGGGCGGTTCTCGAACACCGCCGGGGCGGCCAGGTGTCGCAGCGCCTCGGAGTAGCAGCGGTAGCGGGTGCCGTCCGGCTGCTCGGGCAGTTCCACCCCGGCCGGAGCGGACAGCAGCGGAGCGGGGGTTCGCGGGGGTATCCCCCGCGAGTGGATGAACTCGAGCTCGATGTCGTGCAGCGGGACGGGCCCGGCGGGCTGCCACTCCGGGGCGGTGAGCAGCGGGGTGCCGGCCATCCGGCGCTCGCCCGGATAGTCCCCGGCCGCCTCGACCGCCAGGGAGTGGCGATGCTCCTGCAGGTAAGAGCGCACCCGCAGCCAGCCGGCCTGGCTGGCGGTCAGGGTCATCCGTCCCCCGTTCTGAGCGCCGGGATATAGTCGTCGGCCCAGAAGCTGATCAGCTCATCCTCGGTCAGCGTCTGCGGCGGGACGCCGCGCAGGGTGCGGCCGGTGGTCAGGCTCCAGCTCGTGATGAGCACCCGGGCGAGCAAATCGTCCTCGTTGGCGTGCCTAACGGCCCGGCTAAAAAACCTGCGCCTCGTCTTTACGCCGGAATCGCTCGCGAAACGCATACCAGAGACAGTAGTGTCTTGCATAACGCGCCTCCTTCGGGGAGGTGGACAGGAAAGTCCGCTCGTCGGTCTCGTGGTACGTGATCCCACACAGTTAGCCACGGAACCGGGAGTGGCCTTTCGGCTAAGAGCCCGGCGGATTCGCGCGGGTGTCGTCAGCCGGGACCAGTAGTAGCCGGAACCGTACTGGTCACGACCTATACTGGCAACGCTGTGCGACGAAAACGACTCTACCGGGAGCGCAAAGACCGCGGGCCGAAAGGACAATTCTGTCCGGCATTGTATTCAATTTCCCGGGCCTTAATGCGCGATCTGTCACTTCACGCAATTGCGCCACAGGCGGCATTTCCAGGGTGGCGCAGATATGCCGATCTTGCCCGGAATGTGCGCATCGACGGCACGCCCAGGCGGTGTCACAAGCCCCGTGTCACAAGCCCGTGTCACAAGCCCCGTGTCACACGCGCGGTGTCACAGCCGCAGCCGCCGGGACAGGTCCGAGGCGAGCATCCCGTCAGGGTCGAACCCGGCCCGCAGCTTGCGGAACTCCTCGAGGCGCGGGTACATACCGGCCAGCGTGCCGGCCGGTACCCGGGAGTCCTTGGCCAGGTAGACCCGGCCGCCCGCGTCGACGACCAGCCGGTCGAGCGAGGCCAGCAGGCCCTCGAGCCCGCGGGTGCGGGCGGGCACGTCGAGCGCGAGCGTCCAGCCGGGCGCCGGGAACGAGAGCGGCCCGGGGTCGCCCTCGCCGAACCGCTTGAGCACGGTCACGAAGGAGGCGGCACGGGCCCGGCTGACCAGCTCGAAGGAGCGGCGCACCGCGGCCTCCTGGCCGAACGGCACCACGTACTGGTACTGCCGGAAGCCGCCGGGCCCGTACACCCGGTTCCAGTTCCTGATCCCGTCCAGCGGGTGGAAGAACGCGCCGATGGTCTGCAGTTCGCCCTGCCGGGTGCGGGGCGCCCTGCGGTAGTAGGCCTCGTTGGCCAGCGCCACCGAGTAGCGGTTGATCAGGCCGGGCGGCATCCAGGGCGGCGCGCCGAGCCGGGCGCCGGGCCGGAACGCGAACGGGTCGGCCCCCGCGGGCAGGTCGCCCGGCTCGGCGAAGTCGCCGCTGGTGACCACGGACCGGCCCAGCCGGGCGCCACGGGCCAGGCTGTCCGACCAGGCCACCGTGTAGCCGTAGGACTTGTCGTGCTCGGCCAGGGTGGCCATCGTCTCGTCGATATCGGCGGTGCGCACGGTGTCCACCTTGACCCGCGAGGTGGCTACCCGCCTGAGCTGGATCACGGCCCGCACGATCAGCCCGGTCAGGCCCATGCCGCCCGCCGTGGCCCAGAACAGCTCGGGATCGGACTGGCCGGTCACCGTGCGCAGCTCACCGCCGGGCAGGACGATGTCGGCCGACCGCACGTGCCGGGCGAAGCTGCCGGCCACGTGGTGGTTCTTGCCGTGCACGTCGGCCGCGATCGCGCCCCCGACCGTCACCTGCCGGGTGCCGGGGGACACCGGCACGAACCAGCCGGCCGGCAGGCCCGCCACCATGAGCTGCTCCAGGCTGACGCCCGCCTCGCAGGTGGCCAGGCCGGTCGCCGGGTCCAGGTCGAGGATCCGGTTCAGCCGGGCGGTGGAGATCACCACGCCGCCGTCGCACTGCGCGGCGTTGTTGTAGCTGCGGCCGAGCCCGCGGGCGATCACACCGCTGCCGCGGGCGGAGGTCTCCAGCAGCCGGGCCGCGCCGGCTACGGTGGCTGGCTCGGCCAGTTCGGCCCGGGTCGGCGCGATCCGGCCCCAGCCGGCGAGGCTGACAGTACGGCTTGGCATAGTGCCTGAATATAGTCGCAGCATAGTAGCCGTAGGCCTGAAGCGGCCACTCAAGACCCGGAGCCGATCATGCGCAGGATCGCCGCCACGCTGGTCGGCCTGCTCGCCGTGGCCGCGTGCAGCGCGCCGGTCGCCACGCCGTCTGGACCGTCCCCGTCGCCGCCGCCGAGCCCCACGGCGACCACCCGCGCCACCGCGTCTCCCGTGGCCCGGCCCCGGCCGGCCCCGCCGCGGGTGACGGTGACCCGGATGCGGACCCCGGACGGCTCGGTGATGACCGTCGCCACCTTCAGCGGCCCGCTGACGTACGTCCTGCACGACGGCAGCGAGGACCCTGGCCTGGCGGCAGGCCGGGTCAGGGCCGGACCCGCGGTGCGCGGCACCGAGCGCACTCGGCTGCTGGCCGCGTTCAATGGCGGGTTCAAGCTGTCCCAGGGCGTGGGCGGCTACGAGCAGGAGGGCCACGTGGCCGCCGCGCTGCGGCGGGGCCTGACCAGCCTGGTGATCGACCGCTCGGGGCAGGCCAGGATCGGGATCTGGGGCCATGGCGTGCCCGCGCCGGGCGAGGCGGTGTACAGCGTCCGGCAGAACCTGCCGCCGCTGGTGCTGCACGGCAAGCCCACCAGGGCCGCAGCCGACTGGGGCCTGTGGGGGTCCACGCTCGGCGGCGGTGAGTACGTCGCCCGCAGCGCGCTCGGCCAGGACGCGGCCGGCCACCTGGTGTATGCCGCGAGCATGTCCGCGACCCCGGCCGACGTGGCGTTCGTGCTGGCCTACGCGGGCGCCCGGATCGCGATGGAGCTCGACATCAACCCCGAGTGGGTGCAGCTGGACGTGGCCCGCCGGCCGGGCGGCCCGCTGCGCGCCGCGATCCACGGTCAGAACCGGCCGGCGAATCAGTTCCTGCTCGGCTGGGCCAGGGACTTCATCGCCGTGCTGGCCCCGGCCGGCGCAGGAGGGTAAGACCCGGCCCGTTCGGGATATTTGAGGGGCTGAACGGGCCTGGGTTCACCAGCCTGCGCCGGCCTCCAGGGAATCGGAGGTTCAGACCTGGGCGAGCGCGCGGTCGGCGGTCTCCATGTCCTTGAAGAAGCGACGGTGCACCCGGAGGTTCTCGTTCCCGGCCTGGACCCGCTGCCACACGCCGGAGCCCCGGCCGAGCCGGGTCGACCTGGGCAGCTCCGTCACCACGCCGCGAGCCGTTTTCATGCTGCTCTTCCCGGCGTCGAGCACCACGATACGGTTCGGAGTCACGGCCAGGATCCGGTAGTGGTTCAGGCCAAGGAAGACAAAGATGCCGGTCAGCGCCGCGAGCCACTGGCTCGCCGTCTGCGCGCCGATGACGGCCTGGATCGGCTCACCGGGTCGCAGGTACTGGGCGGCGGATTCACGCATGGAGTCGCGCAGGGCCATCGAGTATCACCTCAAAAGTGGTCGTTAGCTTTCATGCCTGCGGCGGTCCATCCCGTGCCGCAGAGTTCCACGCCGGGGCGCCAGGCTCGCAAACGGCCGAGGTCAGCCGGGCCAGTAGGAGCAGCGTACGCCGGTGTGCACGGTCTGCCGCAGGTGCTCGCCGATGACGGCGTCGGCTTCGGCGATGCGGGCCAGCGCCCGGCGGATGGCCTTGCCCACCGCGACCCGGGCGCGCTCGGGCTGGTCGGGGAAGGCCCTGGTCCGGCCGCCGAACCCGGCCGCGCTGGAGAGCTGGGCGACCAGCCAGTCGCGTTCGGCCCGGGCCTGGCGGGCCCGGTCGGGTTGCAGCGCGCCGATCCCGGTCTCGTTGAGCTGGGCGTCCAGGCGCCTGAGCTGGTTCCGGTACTCGGCGATCGCCTCGTGGTCGAGGACGGGCTGCGCCGCCCCGGCCTCGCCGCCCGTCCCGCTGAGCCCGGCCAGCCCGGCCACCAGGTCGGCCGCCTGGATCTCCTGGCGCGGGTTGGCGATCAGCACGGCCAGGTGGACCATGCCGATGCTGTCCTCCACAAGCACGCTGCGGCTGTGCAGGGTTACCCGCCACTTGCGGCCGGCCCGCTGGCAGTGCGCCTCATGGGCCGCCATGGCCGGGGCCGGGCTCGCCACCGGGTGCTCCGGGTGCTCCGGGTAATCCGGCACCGGCAGGCCCGCCGAGGCCGCCTCGGCCGTGGCCGCGTCGAGCTCGCGGCGCGCCGCGTCGGCGTCCCCCGGCGAGCCGCGCAGCGCGTGCGCCTGGGCCAGCCGCTGCCGGGAGGCCACCAGCGCGGGCCAGTGCGCCAGCGCGAGGTTGTGCTGGACGGCCGCGGTCAGGTGCTCGATGGCCAGGTCGAGCTGCCGGGAGGTGAGCGCGGCCACGCCGAGGGCGTGCTGCGCCGACCCGAAGCAGGTGATGCCGAGGCTACCGATCATCGGCAGGTGCGCGTGCGGGCGGAGCAGCTCATACGCCCGCGCGGCCAGGCCGGCGTCTTCGAGCAGGTACGCGGCCTCCACCACGCCGTTCATCGTGACCAGCCAGCTGCTCGAGGATGGCAGCGCGGCCAGGTCGCGGCCGCATAGCGCGGCCAGGGCGCTGGCGGCCCGGGGCCGGTCCCCGCTCAGCGCGGCGGCGACGGCCAGCGCGGCGACCGCGGAGTTGTCCACCGCGGACAGCACCGGGGAGTGCACCCGGTCGTGCAGCATGGGCAGCAGCTCGGTCAGCCGGCCCTGGTACCAGCGGATCGTCACCAGCTGGGCGGCGGACCACCAGGCGTGGTCGGCGTCGCCCGCGGCAGCGCCGCGGCTGGCGCAGACCGCGGCCAGCGTCTCGGCCTCCTCGAACCGGCCGGCCCTGATGGCCAGCATCACGTCAATGGCGCTGGCCACGAAGCCGACCGCCAGGTGGTCGCGCTGCCCGAGCTGGTCCTTCAGCTCGCCGAGCAGCCGCCCGGCGTGCGGGTCGCCCGCGCAGTACGCGTCGGCCGTCTGCCAGAGCAGGCCCATCAGCAGGTCGCTGCGGCGCTCGGTGCGGAAGCTGGCCTTGGTCAGCTCGACGGCCAGCTCCCGGCGCGCGGTGACCTGCCCGGGACCGAGCAGGCAGTGGTGGGCGATGCGGAGCGCCTCGGCGAGGAGTTCGGGGTCTCCGGACGCCCGTACCTCGTCCAGCGCGGCCAGCACGGCCGCGTGCGTGCCGCGGGTGTAGTCGGCCTCCCCGGCCAGCCGGGTGCGGACGCGCAGGGCCAGGGCCGACCGGGGGTCGAGCAGCGTGAGCACGTGCTGCAGCCGCGCCTCGAGCAGCACCGTGCTGGTGACGGTGCGGCGCTCGGCCACCCACAGGCCGGCCAGGCCCAGCGCGGCCAGGGCCAACGACTGCGCGTCGCCGGCCCGCTCGGCCAGCCGGTAGGCGCGCTCGAAGCTGTCCCGGCTGGCCTGCAGGTCGCCGGCCTCGTGCTGGGCGCGGACCCCGTCCGCGAGCGCGGCCTTGAGCTCGTCCGCAGGGACCAGTTCCAGGCGCCGAGAAGGCATCCCCCCGCCTGCCTCGCTCGTCATACGGCCAATGTATTCGGGTCGGATCGGCACCGTCGAGAGCATGGCGAATGGCGGGTGACGGCGGTGTCGGTCCGCGGGCGGCCCGCAGGTATGCAGTATTTACTGCATACAGTAAGAGTGGCCAGGGGCACAGGCGGATTGTCCGTCGAAAGATCTTGAGGTTGGCCGTTCTCAGGGCGGCCGCCGTAGGCTTTGAGTACCGGCGCGATACTCCGAGGAGCCCGCATGCCCGCTTCAGTTCCAGTGATCGACCTGCGGCCCTGGTTCGGCGGCGACGAGGCGGCCCGCGCGGCTGTCGCCGCCGAGGTGGACGACGCGCTGCAGAGCGTGGGTTTCTTCCTGATCAGCGGACACGGCGTGGCCGAGGACCTGCGCGCGCGGGTCCGCGCGCAGGCGCGGGCGTTCTTCGCGCTGCCGCAGGAGGTCAAGCAGCGGTACGCGGTCACCGTCGGCGGGCGCGGCTGGCTGCCGCCCGGGGTCGAGGCGAACGGCTACGCCGAGGGCACGCAGACCCCGCCGGACCTGAAGGAGTCGTTCGCGGTCGGCGCCGACCAGCCGACCGGCGACCCCGAGGTCGACGGGTACTGGTTCCAGCCGAACGTCTACCCGGCCGAGGTGCCCGGGCTCGAGCCGGCCATCGTCGGCTACCTGGCCCGGATGCGCACGCTGGCGGACGAGCTGCTGGTGCTGTGCGCCGCCGCGCTCGGGCTGGAGCGCGACTTCTTCACCCGGCACACCGGGCACGCCACGCACACCATGAACGTCAACTGGTACCCGCCGATGGCGGTGGCCGGGACGCCCGAGCCCGGCCAGTTCCGCATCGGACCGCATACCGACTTCGGCACCGTCACCATCCTGGACCGCGAGCCGGGCCGCGGCGGTCTGCAGGTGTGGACCGAGCAGGACGACTGGGAGGACGCGCCCTACGTGCCCGGCGCGTTCACCATCAACACCGGCGACCTGCTGGCCCGGTGGAGCGGCGGCCGGTGGAAGTCCAACCGGCACCGGGTGCTGCCGCCGCAGGCCGAGGCGCCGGACGAGGACCTGGTCTCGCTGGTCTACTTCTACGAGGCCGACCACGACGCGGTGATCGAGTCGCTGCGGCCGCCGATCGGCAGGCGATGCGACTACGCGCCGGTGGTGTCGGCCCAGTTCCTGAAGGAGCGGCTGGACGCGATCACCATCGGCTGACGGCTCCCCGGTCAGTAGTAGTAGGGGAAGCGGGCCCAGTCCGGGTCGCGTTTCTGCAGGAAGGCGTCCCGGCCCTCGACCGCCTCGTCGGTCATGTAGGCGAGCCGGGTGGCCTCGGCCGCGAACACCTGCTGTCCGACCAGGCCGTCATCGATGAGGTTGAACGCGTACTTTAGCATCCGCTGCGAGGTCGGGCTCTTCGCGTTGATCTTCGCCGCCCAGTCCAGCGCGGTGCGCTCCAGGTCCGCGTGCGGCACCACCGCGTTGACCATGCCCATCCGGTGCGCGGCGGCCGCGTCGTGGGTGTCGCCGAGGAAGAAGATCTCCCTGGCGAACTTCTGGCCGACCTGGCGGGCCAGGTAGGCCGAGCCGAAGCCGCCGTCGAAGCTGCCCACGTCGGCGTCGGTCTGCTTGAACCGGGCGTGCTCGGCGCTGGCCAGCGTGAGGTCGCAGACCACGTGCAGGCTGTGCCCGCCGCCCGCGGCCCAGCCGGGCACCACGCAGATGACGACCTTCGGCATGAACCGGATCAGCCGGTGCACCTCCATGATGTGCAGCCGCCCGGCGCGGGCCGGGTCTATGGTCTCAGCCGTCTCGCCCTCGGCGTACCGGTATCCGTCCCGGCCGCGGATGCGCTGGTCGCCGCCGGAGCAGAAGGCCCACCCGCCGTCCCTCGGCGACGGGCCGTTGCCGGTGAGCAGCACGCACCCCACGTCGCCGGTCATCCGGGCGTGATCGAGCGCGACGTACAGCTCGTCCACGGTGCGCGGGCGGAACGCGTTCCTGACCTCGGGCCGGTTGAAGGCCACCCGGACGGTGCCCGAGTCGACGGCCCGGTGGTAGGTGATGTCGGTGAACGAGAACCCCTCGACGGCA
The DNA here is from genome assembly GCA_963753225.1 of uncultured Actinomycetota bacterium. Classification (GTDB taxonomy): domain Bacteria; phylum Actinomycetota; class Actinomycetes; order Streptosporangiales; family Streptosporangiaceae; genus Palsa-504. The sequence continues at coordinate 76,484 of CAVWBQ010000052.1, forward strand.
CGCCACCGCGCGGGTTCGAAGATCTCAGAGACCATGGCCCCATTGTGGCCGACCCCGGCCGGCCGGCCGCCGGCAGCGTGGCTTCCAGCGTGCTTTGCGGAGATTTATCCGGGTCAGGCCCTTGCATCAGATGACCAGCGATGCCTTAATCGGTAGCACGCCCGACATCATCGGGAATGAGGATGTGGCTTGTGAGGAGCAAGGAGCACCGCCCCGATGACTGACACCCTGGAACCGCTGACCGTCGCCGACGTCGAACGGCAGAAGTTGCAGAAGCACTTCGGCCGCTTCGACATCCTGTTCTTTCTCGTCTGCACGATCGTCGGCGTGGAAACCGTCGCCACGGTCGCGCAGGGCGGCGGCGAGGCCTTCACCTGGATGATGATCTTCGCCGTCGCCTTCTTCGTCCCGCAGGCGCTGCTGTTCGCTGAGCTGGGCGCCGCCTTCCCGCAGGAAGGCGGGCCCTACTACTGGACCAGGCTGGCCTTCGGGCACCTGGTCGCAGCGGTGAACAACTTCCTGTACTGGATCACCAACCCGGTGTGGATCGGCGGCGCGCTCGCCATCTCCTGCATCGGCGCGGTCGAGGTGTTCTTCAACCACGGCAACACCGTGCCCACAGCGGTGTTCTACGTCATCACGCTGACCTTCGTCTGGGTGTCCATCGTGGCTGCCATCACCTCGTTCAGCGTGGGCAAGTGGGTGCCGACCGCCGGGGCCTTCGCCCGGTTCCTCCTGCTCGGCCTGTTCATGATCACCGTCATCGTCTACGCGGCCAAGCACGGCGCCCACGGGCTGGGCGCGGCGAGCTACTCGCCAACGGCGGGCGGCTTCGTGCTCCTGGTCGGCGTGCTGCTGTTCAACTTCGTCGGCTTCGAGCTGCCCAACAGCGCGGGCGAGGAGATGACCAACCCGCAGCGCGATGTGCCGTTCGGCATCGCCCGCTCCGCCGTGGCCAGCGTGATCCTGTACGCGCTGCCCGTGATCGGGATACTGATCGTGCTGCCGTCCACCGCCGTCACGAACTTCAGCGGGTTCATCAGCGCCATCCAGTCGGTCTTCACCGTGTACGGCGGTCACGTCGCGGCCGACGGCACGGCCACGCTGAGCGGGGCCGGGCTGGTCCTCGGCGACTTCTGCGCCCTGCTGTTTATCGTGTGCCTGATCACCTCCGCCGCGACCTGGATCATGGGCGCGGACCGGGCGCTGGCCGTGTCCTGCTACGACGGGGCGGGCCCCCGGGTGCTGGGCGTGATCAGCGCCAGGTTCGGCACGCCGGTCCGGGTGAACGTGTTCAGCGGCGTCATGGCCACGGTCGTGGTCATCCTGGCCCAGCAGATCACCAGCGGAAACGCGGCCAAGTACTTCAACGCCGTGCTCGGCGTGACCATCTCCACCACGCTGATCAGCTACCTGTTCATCTACCCGGCACTGTGGAAGCTGCGCCGCAGCCACCCGGACACGCCCCGCCCGTTCAAGATGCCCTGGCACCGGCCGCTGACCGTGCTGCTGCTGATCCTGGTGGCCGTGGCGAGCATCCAGCTCGTCGCTCCCGGCCTGGGCGATCACTGGTTCGGCCCGGACTTCATCCCGTCGGACTGGAAGTACTCCGAGCGGTTCACCTACCTATGGACCGAGCTCGTGCCGGTGCTGTTCTTCATCGGCGTCGGCGTGCTGTTCTGGTGGATGGGCCGGCGGGTCAGGGCTCAGGCGGCCCGGGCGGAGGCGGCGGCCGATCTGGGGACGGCGCCGACGGAGTGAGCCGGGTGGCGAGCTGGACTCGCGAGGAGATGCCCAGCTTGCCGAAGATGTGCTCGAGGTGCGCGTCGACGGTGCGCTTGGAGATGCCGAGCTGCTGCGCGATGTCGCGGTTCGACATCCCCTCGCCGACCAGCGCCGCGATCTGCCGTTCCCGGCCGGTCAGCAGGCCGCCCGGACGCTGGCGGCCCGGCGTGGCCGGCAGCTGGTCGGCGTCCGTCACCGCGAGCCTGACCACGAGATCGAGCGGGCGGCCGGCGCCGTCGCGGAACAGGGCCGCGTAACGGGTATCACCCAGCGCGTCCTGCGCCGCCTTCACCGCCTGCTGGTGGAGTTCCTCCATGATGGACGTGTTGCCGAGCCGCCTTCCGATCCGGTCCCAGAGGGTGTCGGCCGCCCCCATCAGCCATGCGGCGCGCTCGCAGCGCTGCTGCCGCGCCGCCAGCATGGCGAGTGCCTCCAGGCAGAAAGCCGTTCCCACGATGTCGCCGAGCTCGTGCTTCTTCTCCAGGGAGCTGCGGGCCGCGGCCGCGCTTTCTGCGTACTTGCCCTGGAAGAACAGGGCCCTGGCGATGATGATCTGCAGGTAGCCGCGAGCCCACCGCTCGCTCTCGCCCAGGCGGCGCAGTCCCAGTTCACACCGCTCGATGGCCAGGTCGAACTCGCCGCTCACCAGGTGCAGGTAGCCCAGGTTGATATCGAGGCCCACCAGTCCGCTGACGTGATCGAGCGCGCGGAGGCGTTCGGCGGCCACGTCCCCCGCCGCCGCTGCCTCGGCGTGGCGGCCGGAGAAGGTGAACGCCAGGCACAGGTAGGCGTGACCGAGAGCGCAGGCCAGGACCTCGCCGTGCTGCTGCGCCATCGGGATGCACAGTTCCAGGTCGGAAACCGCCTGGCCGAGCTCGCCCTGCAGGGCGGACAGCACCCCGCGGGTCATCAGCAGCCAGGCCCGTTCGGCCGACGGCCCGGGGAACCGGAGCAGGATCTTGGTCAGCCAGTGCTTGCCCTCCCGCAGCAGGCCGGAGATTGCCCAGTAGGCGCGCAGGTCGGCGGCCATCCTGGCCGCTTCCCCCGCCCGGCCGGGCCGGTCGAGGGCGTAGCCGAGGGCGGCGCGCAGGTCCGGATGCTCTCCGCGCAGCCGACGGTAGCGCGGCAGCTGATCGTCGTCCTTGTCGTGGCGGCTGAAGTCGCCGGCCATGGCGCGGAAGTAGCCGATGTGCCGGTCCTTCGTGCGGTCCTCGTCGGTCTCGCCCCGCTCGGCCAGCCGTTCGGCCCCGAACTCACGGATGGTGTCCAGCAGCCAGTATCGCGCGGCGTCCTCCTCCGTCCGCAGCATCACCGACTTGTCCACCAGGCCGACCAGGGTGGGCAGGATGTCCTCGCGGGCGAGCGGCCCGCCGACGCAGACGGCCTCGGCGGCGGCGAGGTCGAACGACCCGGCGAACACCGACAGCCTCGCCCAGAGCAGCTCCTCCTCCGGCGAGCAGAGGTCGTAGCTCCATTGCGTGGTGGCGCGCAGCGTCTGCTGGTGCGGCAGGGCCCCGCGGCGGCCGGTCGTGAGCAGGCTGAAGCGACGCTCCAGCCGGCTGGTCAGCTGCTGCAGCGTCAGGGTGCGCAGCTGCACGGCGGCCAGCTCGATCGCCAGCGGGATGCCGTCCAGGCGCCCGCACAGCTGGATCACGTCACGGCGGTTGGCCGACGTGACGGCGAACCCCGGCGAGGCCGCCGCGGCCCGCTGGGCGAACAGCTCCACCGCGTCGCCGCGCCCGCCCCAGCCAGCACCGTCCAGGCTGGACCCCGGTTCGGGGACCGGCAGCGGCGGTACCGGGCAGCAGTGCTCGCCCGGCACGTTCATCGGCTGGCGGCTGGTAGCCAGGATCGTCACCTGGGCCGCGTAGCGCAGCACCGGTTCGGCCAGCGCCGCGCACGCGCCGATCAGGTGCTCGCAGGAGTCGAGGATGAGCAGCAGCTGGCGGCCGCGCAGGTATTCCACGATCGCGTCCGCCTGGGACCCGGTGTCCTGCCCGGGCAGCCCGAGGCAGGTCGCGACGGTGTGCGGCAGCAGGTCCGGATCGTGCAGCCAGCCCAGCTCGGCCAGGCAGACGCCGTCGGCGAACTGGCCGCGGCCCCTGGCCGCGGCGCGCAACGCGACGCGTGTCTTACCCACGCCGCCGGGGCCGGTCACGGTCACCAGCCGGGCGGTGCCCAGCAATCCGTCCAGCACGGCCAGCTCGCGCTGGCGGCCGACGAATCCAGTGACCTCGGCGGGCAGCTCACCGGGATCGCGCCAGATTAACCCATGTGTCATCGTGCCCTCACTGGACGTACAGCATGGTCAACGTATCACGGGAGTCGCGGGCGGCTCCTGCCCTCGAGCGAGTGTGTCGTCGCTTCGGGATTTCTGGCGCGCTGATGTGCTAACCGCTGGGTCGATGTGCCGCTGGTCCGGCTAGAACCGGACCACCGGCACTTCGACCCAGAACCGCCGCCCCGTACCGCCGCCGCGGGGAGTTATCGGCGGGCGCCGGGTATTCCTTCCCGCCGCTGTATCAAGAAAGGGGCCGGGGTCCTCCGGATCAGCAACAGCTGGCGTACTCGCGCATCTGCGCGAGCACACCGCCAGCAGGAGGGGAGACAAGCATGTCAACACCGGTCACACCACGCAAGACGGCTCGCTACGGCTGGACGCCTGACCTGCCGGACGCCAGGGACCACCTGTTCTCGGCCCCGCAGATCACGCTCGCCGCGCTTCCGCCCAGCGCCGACCTGCGCGGCCAGTGCCCGCCCGTGTATGACCAGGAGCAGATCGGCAGCTGCACCGCCAACGCTATCGGGGCGGCATTCGAGTTCGAGACCACCAAGCAGGGCCTGTCCGACTTCATGCCCTCGCGCCTGTTCATCTACTACAACGAGCGGGCCATGGAGGGCAGCACCGGGACCGACTCCGGCGCCCAGATCCGTGACGGGGTGAAGAGCGTGGCCACCCTCGGCGTCTGCCCGGAGACCGAGTGGCCCTACGACGGCACGCCCGCCAACTCCGACGGAACGTTCCCGGCGAACGATCCGGCCGGCGAGAAGCCGACGGACACCTGCTACAAGGACGCGCTCGGCAACCGGGCGACCACGTACAGCCGGGTCACACAGAACCTGGATCAGATGCGCGGCTGCCTGGCGGCCGGGTATCCGTTCGTCTTCGGGTTCACGGTCTACTCCAGCTTCGAAAGCGCGGAGGTGGCCAAGACCGGCGTGGTGCCGATGCCGGGACCTGACGAGAAGGTGCTCGGCGGCCACGCGGTGCTCGCGGTCGGATACGACGACGCCAGCCAGGCGTTCATCGTCCGTAATTCATGGGGGACCGGCTGGGGTCAGGCTGGCTACTTCACCATGCCGTACGCCTACTTCACCACGCGCGGGCTGTCGTCCGACTTCTGGACCATCCGCATCGTCACCTGACCTCCCGCGGCACGCCGCACGATCAGCCCTTCACCCTGGCCGACGGTGAAGGGCTGATCCGTGCTCGCTGCTCAGTTATTGATGAGCGGGTCGCGGGGCAGGCCCAGGATCCGTTCGGCTATCTGGTTCCTCTTGATCTCCGAGGTACCGCCGGCGATCGACATGGCCCGGTTCATCAGCACCAGGGAGGCGGCCATCGCCCCGGGGCCCTCGAGGAAGGCACCGTCCGGGCCCGCGAGCCCGGCCATGATCGCCGCCGTCTCGTGGCCGAGCTCGGACAGCAGCAGCTTGGCGATGTTGCCCTCCGGCCCCGGGCTCTGCCCATCACCGGCACCGGCCACCGCCCGGTAGGCGGTGCGCTGGTTCAGCACCGCGAGCGCCTGGGTGCGGGCGATGTGCCTGCCCACCCGCCCGGCCCCGCCGGCCAGCCGCTCCGGGTGCGCGTCGAGCGGGGCGATGAACGCCCGGGCCGGCATGGTCATGCCGCCGTCGCCGCCGCCGATGCTGACGCTCTCGTTGCCCAGCGTCGCGCGGGCCACCGTCCAGCCGGCGTCGACCGGCCCGACCACGTCCTCGTCGGGCACGAACACGTCGTCGAAGAAGATCTCGTTGAAGTCGGAGTTCCCTGACGGCATCTTCAGCGGCCGGACGGTGACACCGGGCGCGTGCATGTCGATCACCATCGTGGTGATGCCCCGGTGCTTGGGCGCGTCCGGGTTGGTCCGCACCGTGGCCAGGCCGAAGCTGGCCTCGCGCGCGCCGCTGGTCCAGACCTTCTGGCCGTTGATCCGCCACCCCTTCTCGGTCCTGGTCGCCCTGGTCCTGATGCCGGCCGCGTCGGATCCGGCGCCCGGCTCGCTGAACAGCTGGCACCAGATCACGTCCTGGTTGAGCGCCGGGCGGACCCAGCGCGCCACCTGGTCCGGGCTGGCGTGCTGGATCAGGGTGAGGATGATCCAGCTGGTGATGCCGTAGCCGGGCCGCTTGATCCCGGCCGCGGCGAACTCCTGCTCGATGACCAGCTGCTCGATGGCGCCCGCGTCCCGGCCCCACGGCTTGGGCCAGTGCGGCATCGCGTAGCCGGACTCGATCATCGCCTGCTTCCTCGCCTCCCCCGCCAGGCCGCGCAGCCGGTCCACGTCCGGCTTGATCGCCGCCCGGATCGGCTCCGCCTCGGGAGGCAGGTCGATCGCGGCCGCCCGGTGCACGCCGCGGCGCACCAGGTCGGTGACCTCGATCGCGGCCTGCTCGGTGTCCGCCAGCGCGGCGATGGCCGCGGCCCGGCGCAGGTACAGGTGCGCGTCGTGCTCCCAGGTGAAGCCGATCCCGCCGTGCACCTGGATGTTGAGGTTGGCGTTGCCGACCGCGGCCGGCATGGCCAGCGTCGCCGCGATGGCCGCGGTGTAGCTGAGCTGGTCACCGCCGCCGGTCCCTGCCCGGCCCGCGTCCCACGCGGCGCCGGTGGCCAGTTCGGCGGCCACCAGCATGTTCGCGCAGTGGTGCTTGACCGCCTGGAACGTCGCGATCGACCGGCCGAACTGCTCGCGGACCTTCGCGTACCCGGCCGCCATCTCCGTGGTCTCGGTGGCGACGCCGGCCGCCTCGGCCGCGAGCACGGCCCGGGCCACGTCGGTGAGCAGCCCGCGCGCGCCCGGCAGCACGGTGGCCGGGGCCGCGTCGAGGCTGACCCTGGCCGCCCGCCGGCTCGGGTCCAGGTTTTTCGGCACCTCGGCCTGGACGCCGCCGGCCGACTTCTCGATCACCAGCACGTCGTCGCCGGCCGGGATCAGCAGCACGTCCGCCAGGTGGCCGCTGAGCACGACGCCGGCCTGCCCGGCGGCGGTGCCGCCAGCCGGGCCGCCGGCGCAGGTCACCTCGCCGCCGAGGGCGGCCGCGCCGATCACGCTGCCGTCGGCCAGCCCGGGCAGCAGCCGCTTGCGCAACTCATCGGGCCCGGCGGCGGCCAGTACCGCGCTGGCGATGACGGTCGGGACGAACGGCCCCGGCGCCAGGTGCCGGCCCATCTGCTCGGCCACGACCAGCGTCTCCGCCAGCCCGAAGCCCGAGCCGCCGAGTTCTTCCTGTACGTGCAGCCCGAGCAGGCCGAGGCCGCTGAGCTCGGCCCAGAACGCGGGCAGCGGTTCCGTCCCGGCGTCGAGCAGGCTGCGCGCCGCCGCGCGGGACTGATGCTTGGTCAGCAGGCCGGCGACGGTCTGCGCGAGGGCGCGGTGCTCCTCAGAGATGGCGATCGACATGGATAAATAATTACACGTTTTTCCACCCCAGGCACCTGCCCGGATGGTCCTGAGGGCAGGTATACCGCGATGCGCCCGGATGCGTCATGATCCATGTCATGAGGGAGTCATGAGGGACCAGACGATCGGCCAGGCGGACGCGCTGTCGCTCGCGCTGGCCGAACCCGACCAGCACGTGCGGCACCGCTGGATCCTCGGCCTCACCCTGGCCAGCCTGGGTATGTGGATGGCGACGCAGACCCCGCTGCAGGTCATGCTGGCCCTGCAGTTGCAGGACATCACGCCCAGGCACAAGGTGGTCGCGCTCGCGGTGGTGACCGGGGTCGGGGCCGTCTCCTCCGCCCTGGCCACCCCGATCGTCGGCATGCTGTCCGACCGCACCGCGCACGGCCGGCGGCTGGGCCGGTTCAGCGGCCGGCGGCACCGCTGGACGCTCGCCATGGCCGTGCTCGCCGCCGCCTGCATGGTGGTGCTGGCCGAGCAGGCCACGGTGTTCGGCGTGGCCCTGCTGTGGTTCGCCTTCAGCGCGTTCCAGAACGGCGAGTACGCCACCCTGAGCGCGGCCATCCCGGACCACGTGCCGGTGCGTCAGCGCGCCACGGTGTCCGGCTGGGTGGGCATGCCGATCGCGCTCGGCCTGGTGCTCGGCACCGTCCTGGTCGTGGACGTCCTCGACCAGCGACTGGTGGCCGGCTACGTCACGCTCGCGGTGCTGATGGTGGCGCTGGCGCTGCCGTTCGTGCTGTTCACCCCCGACTATCCGCTCGCGCCGCACGACCGGGAGCCGTTCTCCTGGCGCAGGCTGGCCTCGTCCTACTGGCTCAGCCCGCGGGAGTACCCCGATTTCGGCTGGGCCTGGCTGACCCGCTTCCTGACCAGCCTGGCCATCGCCATGGGCACGCTGTACCTGCTCTACTTCCTGCGCGACGCGGTGCACTACGCGCGGCTGTTCCCCGGCCAGACCGCGGCGGACGGCCTGCTCATCCTGATCCTGATCTACACCGGCTGCGTGGTGGTCGCCTCGATCGTCGGCGGCATCATCTCCGACCGCAGCGGCCGCCGCAAGATGCTGGTCACCGTGTCCGGCCTGCTGATGGCCGCGGCCGCGCTGCTGCTGACGTTCGAGCAGACGTGGACGGCGGCGCTGGGCGCGGCGGTGCTGTTCGGGCTGGGTTACGGCGCCTACATCGCGGTCGACCAGGCGCTGATCACGCAGGTGCTGCCGGCCGCCAGGGACCGGGCCAAGGACCTCGGCATCATCAACATCGCCATCGTCTGCCCGGGCGCCATCGGCGCGGTGATCGCGGCCCCGCTGGTCTCGCTGGCCGGTTACCCGGCCCTGTTCGGGGCGACCGCGGTGGTGGCCGTCGCGGCCGCCATCGGGGTCTGGAAGATCAAGAGCGTCAGCTGACCCTGCCGTTGACCTGGCCGAGCCAGGACACCACGCTGTCCTCGTCCACCACCTCGGCGTACTTCGCCTGCAGGTCGAACAGGGCGGACTCGTGCGGGCCAGGGTCGCGGTCGCCGACCGCCTGGCTGACCACGAGCGGCACGAACCCGTACTGAAGCGCGTCCACCGCGGTCGCGCGGACGCATCCGCTGGTGCTCACGCCGGCGATGATGACCGTGTCCACCCCCAGCGCGTTCAGCGTCGTGGCGAGGGTGGTGCCGAAGAAGGCGCTGGCGTACTGCTTGACGATCACGATCTCGTGCTCGCCCGGCGCGACCTGCGCCATGATCTGGCCGAGCGGGCCGCCAGGGACGAGCTGGCGCAGCGCGGGGATCTTGCGGACGAACAGCCCGCCGTTGACCCCGTCCTTGTCGTACTCGACCCGGGTGTACAGCACCGGGATGGCCGCGGCGCGGGCGGCGGCGAGGACCCGGGCGGCGGCGCCGAGACACGCGTCCGAGCCCATGTAGAACTCCGCGCCCGGCTCGAAGTAGGCGCGGATCAGGTCGACCATGACCAGCGCAGGCCTGCTGCCCCAGGCCAGGGACTGGCCGAACCCGCCGCGCGCGTAGTTCGCCGCGAGCGCGTCGCCGGGCCGGGGCGCGTCGTCGGGCCGGGGCGTGCTCATTGCGCCACCGGCCGCTGCGGGGCGGGGAGCCCGGTCTCGGCCAGGCAGCGCTCGAGGATCTCGGCCAGCGGCGGCCCCATGTTGAAGATCGGCAGTTCGGCCGGGCGTTCGGCAGCCAGCTCCGCGCGCAGCGCCCCGGTCGCCGCCGGGTCCACCCCGCCGTCCCGGCCGACCACCACGCCGTAGCGGCGGGCGCCGTCCGCGGTGACCAGCCCGCGCCGCACCTCCGTGGCCACCAGTTCGGGGTCACGGGCCAGCGGGTCGCCCCAGCCCCCGCCGCCCCAGGTGACGAAGTGCAGCACGTCGCCGGGCCGCACCGGGACGTCATGGATCTTGCTGGGCAGGACCTGCGTCGTCCCGTCGGCCCGCTCGATCCACTTGCGCCCGCGTGCCCCCGGCTCGCCGCCGTTCACCCCCCACGGGTAGGTGAGCCAGCGGTCGTCGTGGATCGCGATGGTCCCCGGCTCAAGGAAGTGGTAGGCCACGTCGACGCCGTTGCCGCCGCGGTGCAGGCCGGCGCCGCCGGTGTCGGCGACGGTCTCCCACCGCTCGATCCGCATCGGGTAGTAGGACTCCAGGTACTCGCAGGGAATGTTCACGAACGACGGCCACAGCGAGTGGCCGTCGGGCCCGTCGCCGATGGGCCGGCCGGGGATGCCGCCGAAGCCGATCGAGTACAGCTGGAACCACTCGCCCTTGCGGTCGGGCCTGGTGTAGTTCCCCGAGTACATGAAGTGCGGCGAGGAGGAGAAGCCGGCCGCGTTCAGCAGGCTCGGGTTCTTCTGGCCGAGCAGCCCGCCGAACAGGTCGAAGATGCGCCCGACGCCGTGGTTGCGCGCGTTGAGCGCGGCCGGGTAGTTCGGCTTCCAGTAGCTGGCGTCCGGGATCACCACGTCGATGAGCGGGTAGTAGCCGTCGTTCCACAGGATCTGCGGGTCCGCCACGGTGATCATGTAGATGCCGAAGAACATCCGGACCAGGTTCTCGTTGACGTAGTAGTTCACCGGCCCCTGCGCCTGCGGGGAGCTGCCGGTGAAGTCGAGCACCACCTTGTCGCCGGTGCGGGTCAGCGACAGCTTCAGCTCGTACGGCCCGTAGCCGACCCCGTCGTCGCAGATGTAGTCGGTGAACGAGATCGTCTCGCCGTCGGCGAAGATCGTGGTCAGCAGCGTCTTCATGGCCCGGTAGTTCCGGTCCAGCAGGGCGTTCAGCGCGGACAGGTAGGTCTGGACCCCGAACCGGTCACACAGTTCCTGCACGCGCAGGCCGGCCGTGCGGCAGGCGGCCACGATCCCGTTCAGGTCCGCGCGGTTCCACTCCGGCATCCGCACCTGGTTGAGGATGATCTTCAGGGCCTCCTCGTTCAGCTCCCCCTTGCGGTAGAGCTTGAACGGCGGGATGAGCACCCCCTCCTCGAAGATGGTCCGGGCATCGGTCGGCATCGAGGACGGCGTCTTGCCGCCCACGTCCGCCATGTGGCCGAACATCGAGGCCCAGCCGACCACGCGGCCGGCGTGGTAGATCGGCATGACCACGAGCCAGTCGTTCGCGTGGCTGATCGCCGCGTCGCAGGCGTACGGGTCCGAGGTGAGCAGCACGTCGCCGTCGGCAATGGTGCCTTCGTAGCGGCCCAGCAGGGCCGGCACGGACAGGCCGAACTGGCCGGCCACCATCTTGCCCTCGGGGTCGCCGATCAGCGGGAACTCGTCGTGCTGCTCCCTGATGCCGGGCGAGAGCGCGGTGCGGAACAGCACCTCGTCCATCTCGTAGCGCGCGTTGCGCAGCGCGTTCTCGATGATGTCCAGGGTGACGACGTCGACATCCACGGCGGCGACGTCGCCGGTGGCCGACTCGATGATCTGCGCCATGGATCAACCCTCCGTGGGACGGATGAGGAGGCTGCCGCCGGGATGCACGGTGGCGGCGTGCCCGGGCAGGACGAGGGTGGTGGAGTCCATCTCGGTGATGATGGCCGGGCCGGTGATCACGTTCCCGGCCCGCAGGGCGGTCCGGTCGTAGACGGCGGCGTCGGCGTGGTCGCCATCGACCCAGATCCTGGTGGACCGGGCCAGCGCGGCGGAGGGGTCGGCGCCGCCGTCGGGCAGCCGGACCGTGCCGACGTTGGGGCGCGGGCCGGTGACCGTGGCGCGCGCGCTGACCAGCTCGTGCTCGTTTCCCTCGAGCAGGAACGAGAAGAGGCGGCTGTGCTCGGCGTCGAACGCGGCGGCCAGCGCGGCCAGCCCGGCGCTTTGACCGCCGCTGCCGTCGAAGGCCGCGACCTCGGCCGGCACGGTGATCTCGAATCCCTGCCCGTGGTAGCGCAGATCCAGCTGGTAGGTGGTGGCCTGCTCGGATCGGGGCACGCCCTGCGCCTCGACGGTGGCCGCGGCGGCCTCGGCCAGCTCGTGCAGCAGGCCGAGCAGCTCGTCGTCGCTGATCGCGCCGAACCGGCGGATGTGGGTGCGGGCCGCCTCGTCCCTGACCATGGTGGTGGCGTCGCCGTAGGCGCATAGCACGCCCGGCGACGGCGGGATGATCACCGGCCACGCGCCGGTCAGCCTGCCGAGCGCGTTGGCGTGCAGCGGGCCCGCGCCGCCGAAGGCGACCAGCGCGAAGTCGCGGGGGTCGAAACCCTGCTGCACGGAGACCAGGCGCAGCGCGCCGAACATGTTCTCGTTGACGATGTCGACGATGCCGGCCGCGGCCGCCTCCACGCTGCCCAGCTCCATCGCGTCGGCGATGGTCTTGACCGCGGCCTGGGCGCTCTGCGCGTCGAGGGTGATCTCGCCGCCGGCCAGTTCGGCGGGCAGGTAGCCGAGCACCACGTTGGCGTCGGTCACGGTCGGCTCGGCGCCGCCCATCCGGTACGCGGCCGGACCCGGCACGGCCCCGGCCGACTGCGGGCCGACCCGCAGCGCCCGGGTCAGCGGCGGGACGTGCGCGATGGACCCGCCGCCCGCGCCCACCGTCCGCACGTCCACCGAGGTGGCCCGCACCTTGAGGTCGCCGACCATGGTCTCGCGCCCGATCCGCGGCAGCAGGTCCTGCACCAGCGCCACGTCGGTGGAGGTGCCGCCCATGTCGAAGGTGAGGAAGTCGCGGTAGCCGGCCTGCCCGGCGGCCCAGGCCGCGCCGGCCACGCCGCCGGCCGGCCCCGACAGCAGCATCGAGACCGGGCTGCCGGCCGCGTTCGCGGCGCTGGCCAGGCCGCCGTCGCTGCGCAGGATGTACAGGCCGGCCGATACGCCGCCGTCGTCCAGCTTGCCCGCCAGGTTGGCGATGTAGCGGGAGACCTGCGGGTGGACGTAGCTGTTGGCCACGGCGGTGATGGTGCGCTCGTACTCGCGCAGCTCCGGCAGCACCGCGCTGGATACCGAGAGCGGGACGTCAGGCAGTTCCTCCGCCGCGATCGCCGCGATCCGCTGCTCGTGCGCGGCGTTGGCGTAGGAGTTGATCAGCGAGATGGTCAGCGCCTCGACGCCGGCCGCGCGCAGGACGCGCAGCTTGGCCCGGATGTCGTCGTCATCCAGGGCGGTCACCACGCTGCCGTCGGCGGCGATCCGCTCGATCGCCTCCACCGTGTCCTCCAGCGAGGCCAGCGGCTCCGGCTTGGGCCAGATGATCCAGCCGGCCAGCCCGCCGGGCACGAACGACCTGGCGATCTGCAGCACCTGGCGGAAGCCCTGGGTGGTGACCAGCCCGACCCGGGCGCCCTTTCCCTCCAGGATCGCGTTGGTCGCGACCGTGGTCCCGTGCAGGACCTGGGCGATGTCGGCGAGGGTGATCCCCGCCGAGCCGCATACCTTCTCGATCCCGCGCAGCACGCCGACGGACTGGTCGTCCGGCGTGGAGGCGGTCTTGGCGCGGTACGTGCCGCCCGTCCGCTCATCGATCAGCAGCACGTCGGTGAAGGTGCCGCCGACGTCGACACCGAGCCGGTAGGTCATCGAGCCTCCCAGAAAACGTGGGTAGCCGCGGTCAGATCACGCCGCCCGCGGTCAGTTCCTCCATCTCGCCGTCGCCGAGGCCGAGCAGGCCGCGGTAGACCTCGTCGTTGTGCTCCCCCAGCTCCGGGCCCACGTGCCGGACCCGGCCGGGAGTGCTGCTCAGGCGCGGGAAGACACCCTGCATCGGCAGGTCACCCAGCTCCGGGTGGACGAGCCTGATGATGGCTTCGCGGGCGGCGAAGTGCGGGTCGGAGAGCATGTCCCTGGCCCGGTAGATGCGGCCCGCAGGCACCCCGCCCTCGTGCAGCGTGCTCAGCAGGTCATCCGCCTTCACGGCGGCCGTCCACACGCTGATCAGATCGTCAAGCTCGGCCATGTGGGCGCCGCGGGCGCCGTGGGTGGCGTAGCGCTCGTCGTCGGCGAGCTCGGGGCGCCCCATCACCGCGGCCAGCCGCCGGAACACCGAGTTCTGGTTGGCGGCGATGAGGATCAGCTCGCCGTCGCTGGTCGGGTAGACGTTGCTCGGCGCGATGTTCGGCAGCACGCTGCCCGTCCGCTCCCGCTGGTAGCCGGCCAGGGACCACTCGGGGAGCAGCGATTCCATCAGGGCGAGCACGGCTTCGTAGATGGCGGAATCGACCACCTGGCCTCGGCCGGTGCGCTGGCGCGCGTGCAGCGCCATCATCGTGCCGAGGGCCGCGAACGTCGCGGCCAGCGCGTCACCGAGGGACACGCCGGCCCGCGACGGCGGCCGGTCGGCGTCGCCGGTGACGTACCTGATGCCGCCCATTGCCTCGCCGATGGAGCCGAATCCGGCCCGCGGCGCGTAAGGGCCGGTCTGGCCGAACCCGGTCACCCGGGTGATGACCAGGCCGGGGTTGATCTTCCACAGCCGTTCCGGGGCGAGGCCCCAGCGCTCCAGCGTGCCCGGCCGGAAGTTCTCAAGCAGCACGTCGGACCGGGCCGCGAGACGGCGGACCAGATCCTGGCCCCTAGGATCACGCAGGTTGACCGTCACCGACTTCTTGTTCCGCGCCACCACCGGCCACCACAGCGACATCCCGTGCGGCTTCTCCCGGCCCCACTGCCGCATCGGGTCGCCCTGCCCGGGCTCCTCGACCTTGATGACCTCCGCGCCGAAGTCGCCGAGCAGCTGGCCGCAGAACGGTCCGGCGAGCAGCTGGCCGAGCTCGGTGACCCGCAGGTCGGCCAGCGCCCCGGGGGGGCCAGGGGGGGTCGTCCCCCCCGGGGCCGGCAGGGCCCCGTCCGGTGAGTGCAGGTTGGTCTGGTCGGTCATCGTCACCTCGTAACGCTGCTGGAGCAGGTCACTCGCACTGCCGATTGCATGCAATCTACCGATCACAGGCACGCAGCGGCAACCCCCTGTTCTTGATTGCATGCAAAGCGCGCGTCATGATGGAAGGCATGAGCGTGGTGGAGATCGTCGAGGTAGGCCCGCGGGACGGGCTGCAGAACGAGGACGCGGTACTCGACGTGGCCGCCAAGGTCGCCTACATCGAGGCGCTGGCCGCCGCCGGGCTGCGGCGGATCGAGGCGGTCAGCTTCGTGCACCCGGCCCGGGTGCCGCAGATGGCCGACGCCGAGGCCGTCATGGCGGCGGTGCCGCGGCCGGACGGCGTGCGCTACAGCGGCCTGGTGCTGAACCGCCGCGGGATGGAGCGGGCACTGGCCGCCGGGGTCGACGAGATCAACATGGTGGTGGTCGCCACCGACACGTTCTCGGCGAAGAACCAGGGGATGACCACGGCCGAGGGGATCCGGGCCACGGCGGACATCGCCGGCGCGGCCCGCGACGCGGGCCTGCGGGTGACGCTGACGGTGGGCGCGGCGTTCGGCTGCCCGTTCGAGGGCGAGGTCCGGCCGGAGCGGGTGACGGACATCGTCCGCCAGTGCGTCGAGTCCGGGGTGAACGAGGTCGCGCTGGCCGACACCATCGGCGTGGCCGTACCGCGTGACGTCCGCGCGCTGGCCGGCGCGGTGCGGAGCGTGACCGACGTGCCGCTGCGCTGCCACTTCCACAACACGAGGAACACCGGTTACGCCAACGCCCTGACCGCCATCGAGTCCGGGATCACCGCGCTGGACGCGAGCAGCGGCGGGATCGGCGGATGCCCCTTCGCCCCCGCCGCGACCGGCAACATCGCCACCGAGGACCTGCTCTACGCCCTGTGCCGCAGCGGCATCGGCACCGGGATCGACATGGACCGGCTGCTCACCGCGTCCGCCTACGTGGAGGAGCGCCTCGGGCACGCCAACCCGGCGCTTCTCGGCCGGGCCGGGATGTTCCCCGCGTTACGCTCGTGCCCGGTGAGGCCGGCTGAACGCAGTATCGCGGATGACGGGGAGGTGGAGTCGTGCCGCAGAGCGGCAGTGCGGACCGGGTTCTACGACACGCTGCGGCAGGGAATCCTGAACGGCACGTACGCCCAGGGCACCCGGCTCGGCGAGGTCGACCTGGCCGACTCGCTCGGGGTGAGCAGGACCCCGGTCCGGGAGGCGCTGCGCCGCCTCGGCTCCGAGGGCCTGCTCTCGACCCTGCCCAACAAGGGCGCCCGGGTGCGCACCTGGACCGCCGGCGAACTCGGTGACATCTCCGACCTGCGCGCCCTGCTCGAGGGGCATGCGGCGGCCCGGGCCGCCGCGCGGGTGACGGACGCCGACATCGGCTACATGAACGACCTGGTCACCCGGATGGAGGCCGCCACCGCTGAGGGCATCACCCCCGATATCGACCTCATCACCGAGCTCAACGGGGCCTTCCACCGCGCCATCATCACGGCCTCGGGTAACTCGCTGCTGCCCGAGCTGATGAACTCGCTCATCCACGTGCCGCTCGTCTCGCACACGTACCGGCTCTACTCCGCGGCCCGGATGCGGCAGAGCATGCGGCAGCACCGCGAGCTTCTCGACGCCGTGACGGCCGGCGACCCGGCCTGGGCTGAGGCGGTGATGCGGGTGCATATCCTGTCCGCCCGCCCCATCCTGCTCGGTGCGGCCCGTGACGCGGTTCATGACACCGAACGGCCCGCCGGGGAGCCATGACACGGCTCGACGAGGCGGTCCTCGGTGAGCGCATCCCCGTTTAGCGCCGCGCCTGCGGCGGTCCTAGTCGATCAGCCCGAGTTCCCGCCCCCGCGCCACCGCCTCGGTACGGTTCGTCGCGCCCAGCTTGCCCAGGAGGTGGCTGACGTGCTTCTTGACGGTGTCGAGCGAGATAACCAGGTGACCGGCGATGCCCTGATTCGACCGGCCGGCGGCCAGCATCGCCAGTACCTCGAGCTCCCGGCTGGTCAGCTGCTCGACCAAGCCGGGCGCCGGTGAGGTCCCGGCCACTCTGCCGCCGGTCGCCTGGCCGTCGCCGAAGGCGCGCTGCAGCCGGGCCAGGCAGGCCAGCGGGATCCTGGCCGCCTGCTGATCGCTGCGCTGGGCGGCGATGAGCCGGCCGAGGACGGCGGCGATGCCCGGCCCCTCGTCGGCGAAGACCCGGACGTATCCCTGCGGGCAGCCGGACCCGAGCGCGGCGGTCAAGGTGGCGGTGGCGGCCGCCTCGTCACCCAGGGCCGCGAGGGCCACCGCGCGGACGGCGCCTATCTCGATGAGGCTGCCGACGCGGTGCTGGCCGGCCGCGGCCAGGTCCAGGCGATCGAGCAGTGCCAGCGCCCGGGCCCCGTCCCCCTGGGCGAGCAGCACCCGGGCCAGGACGAGATGGCCTGGCTCGCGAGGGTAATCCGGCGGGTCATCTGGGCCGAGCCCGCAGTCATCGGCCCACCGCGCCGCTCGCGTCACGTCCCCCTGGGCCAGCAGGAGCCGGGCGCGCTGAGCCGGAACGGGGTTGAGCAGTCCGCCGGGGCCCGCGGCGAACGACTCCGCTTCCGCCATGGCATCACTGGCCCCGCGCCGGTCGCCGGCCGCCTGGCGAATCCAGGCCAGGGTCACCAGCCCTGCGGCCAGCGGCGGAGTGTGCACGAACTGGCGGCACAGCGTGATCCCCCGGTTCACGTAGTCCAGGGCCCGGTCGAGATCATCCCGCTGGTAGGCGACCTGCCCCAGCCCGACCAGCGCGGGTCCGGCCGCGGGCCGCAACCGCTCCCCCGGCTGGCCGACCGCCTCCAGGGCCCGCTCGCACGTCGCGACGGCGGCATCGAGGCGGCCCTGGCCCCGCTGCAGACGGGCCAGGCAGTAATAGCCCCACGCCGTGGTGGTGACCTGGCCCTCCCGGCGCCACCACCCGATGCTGGACTCGAAGGCCTCCGCGGCGGCGGCCAGCCGCCCGCGCAGCCAGTCGGCCATGGCCAGGAATCCCTGGACGGCCGAGGCGAGCATCAGCTCGTTCTCGCCCAGGTGTTCCATGGCTTCCCGGGTCAGGGAGGCGGTGGCGTCGGCGTCGCCGCGCAGCTGGGCCGCGTAGCTCCGCTGCAGGGCCAGCATGGCGCGGGCGTTCACCAGGAGGCTGCCCTCCGGGCCCGTGCTCGGCTCGAATGGCTCCTCGTCGGCGCGGTCGATCACGCGCTCGGCTGCCTCCAGCAGCGGTTCCATGGCCTGCAGGTCACCGCGCATGCTCGCCATCTGCGCCTGAGCCAGCAGCAGCCGGGGGCGGGAACGAACCAGGTCCTCGGGCAGCGCCGGGAGCCAGCCCTGGATGGTGGCTTGCTCGCCACGCAGGTTGAAGACCGTGTCGAAGTGCTCCTCGACCAGCCGGGCCGCCCATTCGTGCTCTCCCGCCGCGAGAGCGTGGCGGACCGCCGCGTCGGGCAGCCCCTGCCGCTCGTACCACCCGGCGGCGTTCCTGTGCAGCCGCCGGGCATGCTCCGGGTCCTGTTCCAGCCTGGTCCGGAGGAGGTCGGCGAACAGATGGTGATAGCGCCACCAGCCCCGGACGTCGTCGAGCTGAACCACGAACAGACCTGACCGGTCCACCTCCTCGAGCAGCTCCTGGCTGTCGTCGCGTCCGGTGACCGCGTTGCACAGCGACCCGCTGAGGCGCTCGAGGACCGACGTCTGGAGGAGGAAATCGCGGAGATCCTGTCGCTGGCGGCCGAGAACCTCCTCGGTCAGGTAGTCGAGGACGTACCGGTGGCTGCCGGTGAACGCCGCCACGAAGCGGGCGATGTCGGGCTGGGTGCGAAGCGACAGCGCTGCCAGCTGCAGCCCCACGGCCCAGCCTTCTGTCCGTTCGGCCAGCGCGGCCGCGACCGAGCGGTCGAGGTCGGCGGAAACCTGGCGGAGCAGCTCCGCCGCCTCGTCAACGCTGAACCTGAGATCGGCGGCGCGCACCTCACCCAGCTCGCCTCGCCCCCGGTACCGGGCCAGGCCGAGTGGCGGGTCGGAGCGGCTGGCCAGCACGACGCGCAACTGGGGCGAACGGTGATCGAGCAAGAACCTGACCGACGCCTGCAGGGTGTCCGCGCTGATCAGGTGGTAGTCGTCGAGTACCAGCAGCACGTCGGGCTGCCCCGGATCGGCCACCACATCGTTGATCAGCGCGCTGACCAGCGCGTCGTATGACGGCGGCGGCGGAGGGCCGGCCAGCGGGCCGATCCGCTCGGCGATGCCAGGACGCACCGAGTCGAGAGCGGCCAGCACGTGCCGCCAGAACCGGACCGGGTCGTTGTCTCCCCTGTCGAGAGACAGCCAGGCGACGGGCTGGGCCATGCCCCGTACCCACTCAGACAGCAGGACCGACTTGCCGTAACCCGCCGGGGCGGCCACCAGCACCAGCCCGCGGTTCAGCCCCTCTTCGAGCTGGTCCGCCAGCCGGCGCCGCGGCACCAGTCCTGGCCGCGACCGCGGCACCTGCAGCTTGGTAGCCAGCAGGACGTCCCGCTCGGGCGGCGATGCTTCCATACGACCGCCTCTACCATCGGCTCGGCCGTCGATGCGCTTCTCGTTGTTCTGGTCGTTGTTCTGGTCGCAGGCCCCGGGTGCCACTCTAGTGCCGGCGGGCGCGGCGCGCCGCACTGACCCGCCGCGCGTCACCGGCCCCGGTGACCAGCTCCATGAGGATCATTCGGGGTTAACCGGGTTCGAGCCTGCGTACGGAGACGAGAACCAGGCCGAGGTCGCACACCCTGTTGAGCAGCCCGTGCAGGGCGGCCTGGTCCGTCACCGGGCCGGAGATGACTGTCTGGCTGTCGTCACTGGTGATCTCGAGGCCCTCGAACCAGTCCGTCCATCGCTGATCGAGGACTCCCTCGACGCGGATCTCGTAGCCCGCCGGCCGCGCCATGCCGCTCACGCCCGCACGCTCTCTGACGGCCAGCCCCGGTTCGGGGCGGCTGGCGAGCGTTCCAGGGTGAGTTCAGCCATCTGTTCTGTCCTTCCGTAGAGTTCCGTGATCTGCACGCTACGAAGCAGCACCGGGGCGTGGCGTCACCCGAAGGTGCCGACCGGGTGGAATCTTCGGCGCCTGCCTGGCTCGCACCTCCCCCTGAGCGAGAGCACCCTCGCGGGCGTCACCCGGCAGCGAAAGACACGTGGATTCTTGGCGGCGGGCAGATGGCACGGCTATCCAGGAAGAAATAAATTCCCGGGGATATTCCTCCAGGAACCTGTCGCTATTGGCCCATAGCCCGCTGTCACTTGGCTTTCAGATCCCTTTCATTCAGCCGGATCGGATATTTTGCGCGTGGTGCGATATCAGGAAGAACGCGGCGAACAGGCCGCCAAGGACGCACGCTGCCGGGCGGAGCCAGGGCCACGACGGGGCGAGGATGCTGAGGAGGGCGAGAACCACCGACGCCACGACGGCCCCTGTAGACCGGGGGAACCGCCGGGTCTCCCGCCATTGCAGGACGAGTTTGCCGGTCCACAGGATCACTATGATCACCCAAAGGATCAGGTAGGCCAGGTGGTTGTCCGCCGCTAGGAAGCTGCCCCATCCCAGCAGCGCGAGAAATCCCAGGACGGCGAGCGCCATACACAGCGTCGCCACGCTCGCGGGCTCCTAGCATGCGGGATCCGCCGCAGCGTCCTCGGTGACCGCTGGCCGGCAGCCGATCCGGGACGCTGCGACGGACGATAGGTATGCGTGCGGTAGCCGGCATTCGGCTCAAACGTATACCGGTCTCAAGAAACTAGCAAGTTTTTTCCGGAATCCGGTAACCTATGTATTATGGTCAGCTGGACTTTTCTTACCGTGCACGCCAGGGTTCTGCTGTGTGCCGCCCATGACCCGGGGGTGCGCCTGCGGGACATCGCGGCCAGCCTGGACATCACTGAGCGCAGTGCCTTCAGCATCATCACGGACCTGGTCGAGGCCGGGTACGTGGTCAAGGAGAAGGACGGCCGCCGCAACCGCTACCGCATCCAGACGCACCTCCCGCTGCCAGAGCCCACCGCTCGGGAACGCACCGTCGGCGAGGTGCTGGCCCTTCTCGCCGACGTGGACGCGACCGCGGCGCCAGACCTGTCAGAGCTTGGTCAGCCGGGCGAAAGGCGAGAAGATCCGCACCTTTCGTGAGCCGAAGCAGACGATCACAGCATCGTCATCCTCGACCAGTACGACCCAGCCGAGGCCGTACTTATCGTGGGTCACCTGATCGCGAACGGCGAACTGCTCAACGGGCACGTCCACAGGCAGGGCATTGAAGGGACTTCCGGGCAGGAAGCGCCGGGACGCGGCGCGGGCAGGCTTCATCAACACCAGTATGCGCCCGCCAGACCGACAACCGGCAACACCGGCGCGAGAGGCAAAGGGCGGCGGAGTCTGGGTTTCCGGGCTCCTACCGCGGCCGTTCGGCTGATTGGGCCTCCGGTACGGCCGGAAAGACATGCGCGACGCGGCAGCCCGCCGGCCTTCGAGTTCTCGGCTATCGTGGTCGTGCGTTCCTGCGCGAGGCCGCGGCGGACGCTCACCGACTGCTCGGAACGCCGACGGGCATGAGAGGCCGCTCTAGCCAGCCTCCGGATTCTCATGAAGCTCTCGCCGAGCCCGGCTGCACCGTTCCGGCACCTTCAGCGGCTGACCGATACCGTCGGCGTGGTCGCGCGCGCCGACGGGATCATGCCCAGGCACGGGGAGGGCTACCGCGTCGACGACGTTGCCTGCGGGCTGGTGGTGGTATGCCGCGAGCCGTCGCCGTCCGCCGACCTCATCACCCTCGGCCGCCGCTATCTTTACTTCCTCGCGAAGGCTCAGGCGGCAGACGGAAGGTTCCGTGGCCGCCTCGGCCACGACCGCCGGTGGCACGGCCCACCCGAAGCGCGAGATGCCTGGGGCCGGTCCCTGTGGGCCCTGGGCACCGCCGCGGCGCGGGGGCCCACCGAGGGGATCCGCGAGGAGGCCAGGGCCCGTTTCGACGCGAGCGCAGCGGTGGGTTCTCCGTTCCTGCATTCCATGGCGTTCGCGGCGCTCGGCGCCGCCGAGATGCTCGAGCGATGGCCCGACCATCCCGGCGCGCTGGCGCTGCTTGCCGCCGCCGGCACCGTCATCGGCGAGCCCGCCGCCGATGCGGAGTGGCCGTGGCCGGCCCCCAGGCTGAGCTACGCGAACGCGGCTATCGCCGAGGCCGTCATCGTGGCCGGCCACAAACTCGGCCGCGATCACCTGCTGCGGAACGGCCTGCGCATGCTCAGCTGGCTGCTCACCGGCGAGACACGCAAAGGCCACTTGTCCGTGGTTCCTGCCGGCGGATGGGAGCGCGGCGAGGACCGCCCGGGTTTCGACCAGCACCCGAGCGAGGTGGCGGCGCTCGCGGACGCCTGCACGCGGGCGGCGGCGGTGACCGGCGACAGCACCTGGCTGACCGGCGTGGAAATGAGCGTGACATGGCTGCTCGGTGACAACGACGCGGGGATTCCGATGCTCGATGAGCGAACAGGCGGCTGCAGCGATGCGCTCAGCCGCACCAGTCGCAGCCGCAACCAGGGCCCAGAGTCGACGCTGGCGATGATCTCCGTGCTACAGCAGGGCCACCGCCTGGACGCTGCAGTCGCTCGCTGACCAACCCGGGGTTCGGGACATGCAGTACAGTGAGGGTGCAAACAGCAAGGCGTTGCCGTATCGGCACGCCGGTCGTGTCTCGCTCACGTGAGCGGATTGGTTCCCACGGATGTGGAGGCCTCAACAATGCGGCCGCCCAATCCGGAAGAGACCTTTTGACCATCCCCCTTCATGGGAACCCGCACAATGACCCGGCGTGGCCCGGCGTCCACGGGCTTCCCGCCACCTTCGACTCACTCGGCGTCCCGGCGCCGCTCGTCGCGACGCTCGCCGCGGCTGGCATCATCGCACCGTTCCCGATCCAGGCCGTCACGCTGCCCGACGCCCTCGCCGGGCACGACATTCTCGGGCAAGGCCGCACCGGTTCCGGTAAGACGCTCGGCTACGCGCTCCCGCTCGTCGCGCGACTCGCCGACGGCTACACCATGGCCTGCCGTCCGCGCGGCCTGGTGCTCCTGCCGACCCGCGAACTCGCCAGCCAGGTCCGGGAGGTGCTTGAGCCGCTGGCCCGGGCCATGGGCCTCAGCGTCACGGCGGTCTTCGGCGGCACCGCGCAAAGCACGCAGGTGGCCGCCTTGCGTAACCGCGCCAACATCGTCGTCGCCTGTCCGGGACGGCTCGCCGACCTCATCGAGCAGGGCCACTGCCACCTGGGCGACGTCGAGATCACCGTGCTCGACGAGGCGGACCACATGTCCGACCTCGGGTTCCTGCCTGTGGTGCGGCGCCTCCTCGAGGCCACGCCGCCGGAGGGCCAGCGGATGCTGTTCTCGGCGACACTCGACAACGCGGTCAACGTCCTTGTACGGCGCTTCCTGAACAAGCCCGCGCAGCACTCCGTTGACTCGGCCGCGCCGCCCGCCCAGATCAGCCATCACCTGCTCACCGTCAGTCCCGCGGACCGGCTGGCCGTTGTCTGCGCCCTGGCGGGCGGTCATAACCGGGCGCTCGTCTTCACCCGGACCAAGCACGGCGCGCACAAGCTCGCCCGGCACCTCGCCGGGGCGGGAGTGCCGACCGCCGAGCTACACAGCGACCTGCCGCAAAGCGCCCGCACCCGGAACCTGGCGTCGTTTTCCTCCGGCGCGGTCCGGGTAATGGTCGCGACCGACATCGCCGCACGCGGCATCCACGTCGACGGCATCAACCTGGTCATCCACGCGGATTCGCCGGGCGAGCACAAGGCCTACCTGCACCGGGCCGGGCGCACCGCCCGCGCGGGCGCAGCGGGCGTGGTGATCACCCTGCAGACCCCGGCCCAGGGCAGCGAGGTACGCCACCTCATGCGCCGCGCGGGCGTGGTCCCTCTCGCCGTGGCGGCCGGCCCGGACTCGCCGGTACTCCGGTCCATTGCCGGGCCGCCCGCCGAGCGGGTCATGCCGTCGCCTCGGCACCGCGGCCAGGCCCAGGGCCAGGGCCAGGGCCAGGCTCTGGCTGCGGTCAGCGCCACCGGACCCGGCGCGGCCGCGGTATCTCGCATATCGGGCGGCAACCGCGGGCGCCGCTGGCGCTGACCGCTCGCACAAGCCCTTGGCTGCCGCAGGCTTGCGGCCGAGGGAGAAATGTCTAAGGTGCTTGACCATGGCAAAGATCGTGCTGCGGGTCCGCCTCGTCGGCGGCGACCAACTGGACGTCGTCTACCACGACACGGCCGCCGGAACCGACGACATCGTTGAGCACATAATCTCGACCCTGGCACAGGACGGCGGGGCACTTCGCTGCATGCACGGCGACCGGCTCATGGTGCTCTACGGCAGGGGTGTCGCCACGGTCGAGGTGGCTCCGCGCGGCGCGGTGGTGTGACGGACGACGCCGACCAGCGCATCAGGGCGTGATTGTCCTCGGAAAAGTGCGGACCGGGACCCGAAGAGGCGCATAGTGGTAGGGATGAAGACCAACCCCGGCGCGACCCGGCGTTCCCTTCCCGGTAGCCCGTTCAACAACATGCCCGCTTGTCCCCCTGTTGAGCTGTTTGATGCGCAGGATCAGGTGACGCACGACAGTTACGGCCTCGGCCGGGTCTTGCTGGTCGAGGACGACTCCGCTTTGGTCGTCGCCTTCGGCTCGCGTCGGGTGCGGATCATGTGGCCTTACGCCAAACTGACCAAGCTGTGACGCGCCGGGTCCCGAGATCGCGGGGCCCGGGATGCGCAGCTTGCCGTGCCATGCTCAGGTGGCGGTTGTGTCGCTGCCAAGCAGGAGGGTCAGGATCTGGCCGATGGTACGTTCCCGTCCGTCTGGTTCCGGCAGCGGGAGGTGCGCCTGAATGTGGTAGCGGTTGCGGCGGCCGTCCTTCTCCTTGGCCACGTAGCCGGCCTCAACCAGGTCGCTGATGATGCCGAAAGCGCTGCGTTCAGTTATCCCTAGGCTGGCTGCGATGTCGCGCAGGCGGACCCCCGGGTCCTGAGCGACGCACAGCAGGACCCGGGCGTGAGGGGTCAGGAAGCTCCAGTTCGCCACGCTGGCATGATACCAAATTCCGGAAAAAAATTGCTAGTTTTCTGCTTAGATATAGCGGGCCCGGACTGCTCGTGATCTCCTGAAGCTCGTGATCTCCTACAAGCCAGCCCGGGCCGTGCCGCGCGGTTAGCGCGTGTCCCGCTGGTCGTTGCGGGTGGCCGGGCTGGTACGGGTGGGCTGTGCGGGTCTGGCGGGGAAGGGCGGGCTCAGGCTGGCTTGCGGTCATTTCCAGCCGAACGGGCGGGCTGCCTGCCTCGGCACCACGGATCACGCGGGCACCACGGATCACGCGGGCACCACGGATCACGCGGGCATCGCCGGGCGCAGCGTCCGGCCCGCCGAGAACCGCCACGATGCCATAACGCGGCGGTCCTGAGCGCGCGTCTTAAAATAACCCGTTGCCTCCGGGATTTCTGGCACGCTGATGGGCTAACCGCTGGGTCGATGTGCCGCTGGTCCGGCTAGAACCGGACCACCGGCACTTTGACCCAGAACCGCCGCCCAGCACCGCCGCCCCGTACCGCCGCCCCGTACCGCCGCCGCGGCTACCGCCCCGCCCGCTCGCACCCGAGATCAAACCCGCGCGTTAATAACTGACGCACACTAACCGCTCCTAGCCGGCGTCCAGGTCAGCGCGGCGGACGCGGATCACGGCGATCACGACCACCAGCATGAGCAGCGCGATCCCGGCGGCGACCAGGAAGGCTCGGTCGAAGCCGGCCGCCAGCGCGTGCTGGTAAGCAGCCGACCGCAACGCCGCACCGTGGGCGCTGTCCGCGACCACTGTCCAGGCCACGGTGCCGAGCACTGCGAGGCCGATGGAGCCGCCCACCTGCCGGCCGGTGTTGAGCAGGCTTGAGGCAACCCCCGAGTCCGTCTCGGCGACGCGGGCCAGGGCTACCAGGGACAACGGCACGAACAGCAGGCCGAGCCCGACCCCGATCACCAGGAGCGGCCCGAGCAGCCCGCCCGCGTACGTGCCGTGCTCGGTCAACCGTGACAGCCAGTACAGGCCCGCAGCGCTGCCGGCGGCGCCGACTAGCAGCAGCGGGCGCGCGCCGGTCCGTGGCACCAGCCGGGTGGCGGCGGCGGAGGCCGCCAGCACCGCGGCGGTCAGCGGCAGGAACGCCACTCCCGCCCTGAGCGCGGAGTAATCCCACACGTCCTGCACGAACAGGGTCAGGAAGAAGAACACGCCGAAGACAGTGGTCCCCACCGCGAGCATCATGAGGTTTGCGCCGAGACGGTCCCGGCTGCGCAGCAGCCGCACCGGCAGCAGCGCATGGCGGCTGCGCGCCTCGATGAACGCGAACGCGGCGAGCAGGACGGCGCCGACCGCCAGCGCGGCTACCACCTTGGCGTCGCCCCAGTGGGATATGCCGTCCGGGCTCGTGGCGGCGTTGGACAGCCCGTAGACGAGCGCGGCCACTCCGCCGGTTCCCGTGATGATGCCGGGCAGGTCGAATCGGCCCGGCCCGCGCGCGGT
Source organism: uncultured Actinomycetota bacterium (assembly GCA_963753225.1). Lineage (GTDB taxonomy): Bacteria > Actinomycetota > Actinomycetes > Streptosporangiales > Streptosporangiaceae > Palsa-504. Next base: position 102,883 of record CAVWBQ010000052.1, read on the forward strand.
GCCGGGCAGCACGACCAGGGCGGCGAGCGCGGCACCGATGCCGATCGGCACGTTGACGAACAGCACCCACCGCCAGGAGGCGTAGGCGACGAGCAGGCCTCCGGCGAGCAGCCCGGCCGCGCCGCCGGCCACGCTCATCGCGGCGTACACGCCCATCGCCCGGTTGCGGGGCGGGCCCTCGGGGAACGTGGTGGCGATCAGCGCCAGCGCGGTGGGCGCCACGATCGCGCCGCCGGCGCCCTGGACGGCCCGGGCGGCCAGCAGCCACGCCTGGGAGGTGGCGAGGCCGCCGGCCAGGGATGCGGCAGAGAACAGCAGCAGGCCGGTGACGAACATCCGGCGCCGGCCGAGCAGGTCACCGGCACGGCCGCCGAGCAGTAGCAGGCCGCCGAGTGCCAGGGCATAGCCGTTCACTACCCACTCCAGGCTGCTGTCGGAGAATCGCAGAGCCGTCTGGATGTGCGGCAGCGCGACGTTGACGACGGTCGCGTCGAGGACGACCATCAGCTGCGCGGTCGCGATGACCAGCAGTGCCACGCCAAGCTGGCGGCCGCCGCTTCGGTTGCGGATCTTGTCAGTCGCGGAAAAAGTCGTTGCCATACATGCGATGCTGGCCGCTGGGCGGCCCGCCGTCGTCGCCCGACGGAAGCGACTTCTGCCTGGTCAGCGGGGATGCCGCGAGACGCGGGCGTACTGCGCGGGGAGTAGCCGGCAATAGCTACTGTCGGCGGATGCGCTCGCGGGCAGGACGCGTACGCTTCGAAGAATGCGCGCTGATGGCGGCAGGCAAAGGTTCTACGCAGCCGGATGGCTCATCTCGGCGGGCGTCATGGTGGTGACGTTCCGCATGTGGCAGCTGCACGTCCGCGAGGCCGAGCAGCGGGCAGAAGAGGCGGAACGGACAAGGGACGAAGCGGCCCGGCGCAGGGCGATGGAGGAGCGGCTGCGGATCGCCCGAGAGCTGCACGATTCGCTGACGCACAGCATCTCGGTGATCCAGGTTCAGGCAGGCGTGGCGGAACATCTCGCGCGCAAGCGCGGCGAGGAAGTGCCGCCGGCGCTGCTGGCGATCCAGGAGGCCGGCGCGGACGCGGCGCGGGAGCTGCGCGCGACGCTCAGCGTGCTTCGCAGCACGGAGGACGGTGACTGCAGCAGCCTCTGCCAGCTGGACAGCCTGGTGGCACGCGCACGTGCGGCGGGGCTCCCGGTGACGGTGACCGTAACCGGCGCCGAGCGGCCCCTCCCGCCCGATGTGGATCGGGCGGCCTACCGGATCGTGCAGGAAGCGCTCACCAACGTGAGCCGTCACGCCGGCCTGGCGCATGCGTCGGTGTGCCTGGAATACACGCCTGAAGCCCTGACGGTCCAGGTCCACGACGACGGCACGGGCGGTAGCGCCCGGCCGGCCGGCCGGGCTTGGCCTTATGGGCATGCGGGAACGGGTGTCCGCGCTCGGCGGCCGGCTGCATGCCGGACCGCAGGACGGCGGCGGCTTCCGGGTACGCGCCGAGCTCCCCGCGCGGGCATCGTCATGATCAGGATCCTGCTGGCCGACGACCAGCCGCTTATCCGCAGCGGCATCCGGGCGCTGCTGGAAGCGGAGGACGACATCGAGGTGGTCGGCGAGGCCGCCGACGGGCGGCAGGCGGTGGCGCTGGCCGCCGAGCACCGTCCGGACATCGCGCTGGTCGACATCCAGATGCCGGTGCTCGACGGGCTCGGGGCCACCAGGCAGATCGTCGCGGACGAACGGCTGGACAGCGTGCGCGTCGTGATTCTCACGAACTTCGGGCTCGACGAGTACATCTTCGCCGCGCTGCGGGCGGGCGCGAGCGGGTTCCTGCTGAAGGACACCCAGCCGGCCGAGCTGCTGCAGGCTCTGCGCGTGGTCACGCGCGGGGACTCGCTGCTGTCCCCGGCGGTGACCCGCCGCCTGATCAGCGAGTTCGTCGCCCGGCCGCCGGACGCGGTCGCCGCGGCGGGGATGGGGACGCTCACCAACAGGGAACGCGAGGTCGTGGCCCTGGTCGCGCACGGGCTTAGCAACGACGAGATCGCCGACGCCCTGGTACTGAGCCCCGCGACCGCCAAGACCCACGTCAGCCGGTCGATGATCAAGCTCGGCGCCCGTGACCGCGCGCAACTCGTCGTCTTCGCCTACCAGGCGGGCCTGGTCGCCCCCCGCTCCGCGGGGCAGATCCCGGGCCGCTAAAGGGAACCGCGTGACCTGCGGCAGGTCCCGGTAGGAGGCGGCAGCACCGACTGCGCAAGGCCCGGATCAACCGCGTCCCTGGCACCTACCCAGCTCAGCCAGTCCTGCAGCGGCAGCGAGCGCACCCGGGCCGTAAACCAGGCCCGGGTGCGGAGCACATGGGGGCCCTGGGTGCAGGGCCCCCCGTGCCGCGTGTTACCTGGCCGTCAGATCGGGCGGACCTGCTCGGCCTGCGGGCCCTTGGCGCCCTGGGCCGGGGTGTACTCGACACGCTGGTTGTCCTGAAGGCTGCGGTAACCGTTAGCCTCGATGGCGGAGTGATGGACGAAGACGTCGGCGGTGCCGTCGTCCGGGGCGATGAAACCATAGCCCTTGTCCGCGTTGAACCACTTCACTGTTCCCTGAGCCACTGTGCTTCTCCTGCTAAGGCGATCATCAGGATCCACGGGTGTGCATCCTGGGCTGCTGCGACCGCCTGTCCTTCCAAGGCCTGGCTTGGGGATCGAACGGCGCCCGCGGTCAGAATTCGCAGGCGCTGTGACACGAACACGAACTTCGACTACAACCACCTTCATTTAACACCATGGCACGGATCCGATGCTGCATTAACGGGCCGGCAGGACCTGCGGGGGTTTTGCGGAGCGTAGCGACACGGGCTGAGCAGCGCCGCGCGGCTCCAGAACGACGGGCGGGCACCCCCGGCATCGCCTGGGTTATCCGATTTTCGCTTGTGCGGCCGGGCCCGGTGCCTAGATGCCCTCTTCGGTCCGCTGCCCGGTATCGAAGCCTTCGCTAACGGCGTGCCGCCTTCCGTCAGCCGCGAGCACGGCTGCCGGGCTGGCTAGACAGCGCCTGGCGGGGTTCGGCGCATCATCTTGCGCAGCCATCGCCCGGACGTGGTGGATTTATGCGTGCGGGTGTTCGTGGCCTCCGATGGCATGGGGGGGACGGCGCCGTCAGGGGATGAGAGCGGGCGGGCGGACGTGGCGTCCGGATATGGCATGGGCGGGATGGCGCGGTCAGGGGATGAGAGCGGGCGGGCGGTATCCGGATCCGGATGAAGCGCAGCAGGCTCGGACATGTGTCTTCCTTTCGCAAGCGGTCAAGGCGTCGCGTCGCCTTGGGCCGCTGGATTAGCGATAGCCGGAACACCGCGACGGAGAAAGGAGCAGCGCGGACTCCGGTGAGAGGTGACTCCTAGCAGAACGGGTGTCAGCTGCCGACGGTTGCGGCCTTGGGCTGTCACCGCTGCCGCCAGACCAGAATCCTGGCCTGGCGGCGACGATCAGATACCGGCTGAGTCAGCCGAGGCGCGGCACTACGAGCTCCTTGAGCGCGAGCGATCATATTGACCGTGCCGATGTTCATGAGCTCCTCCGGTAGCCCCGGGGTAGCTGGCCGTCGCAGGCGGCTGAGGTCCGGTGTCTTACTCAGGCTACGCCCGCATAAGAATACTAGCAAGCATTTTCCGGAATCTAGTAACTTGTCAGCGTGGCCAGGTCGGCACGGCGGCGGCAGCCGGTCTTGTCCCGCTGACGGCCGCGCACCGGCCGCGGCAGCCCGGCTCATGGCGCAACTGAGCTGCTAAATAGCGGCGATGATGCAAAACGGGTGCCCCGCGGGGTCGGCGTAGACCCGCAGCGGCTCCTCCGGGTCATCCGAGCGGTCCTGGATCAGCCGGGCGCCGAGCGCGAGCGCCCGCTCATGCGCAACGTCGAGGTCAGCCTCGGTGGGGACGGTGGTATCCAGGTGCAACTGCTGCGGGACCGGGCCGTCCGGCCAGGTTGCCCCGGACAGCTGCCCGACCTTCTGGAACGCCAGCGTCGCGCCGCCAGCCGGGCTCGTCAATATCAGCCAGTCCTGGCCTTTCGGGTCTGGCTGGCCGGGGGCGGGCGGCTCGTCGCCCGGGTGGTACCGCAGGCCGAACAGCTGCCGATAGAACTCGGCCAGGCGCCGCGGGTCGGTGGTGTCCAGGACCGTCTGCCGGATGACCGGGAACGCCTGCTCGTTGTCCATGCCGTCACAATAGGCGCGGGGTGCGGCCATCCGGGCTCCGCCCCGCCCGGGCACACCAGCAACGAGGCCGACCTGACCAGTTACATGGGCTCTTGCCCGAAATAAGGGTCAGAGTGACGAAACTTGGCCATTGACACGGCGGCACCCAGGATCTCATTGACTGATCTGCGGAACCGATCCCGCCAGCCACCAGGCCTGGGTCCTCACCGATTCCGGAACGGTCGCGGGCATCGCCGTAGCCGCCCGGAAATCACCCGGCGCGGCGGAAATCCTGTGGATCGCCATCCACGCTGCCCGGCGCGGCCGCGGGCACGGAACCAGACTGCTCGGCCACGTCCTGAACTGCCTGGCAACCGCCGAAATCAGCCTCGTGGAAGCCAAGACCCTGGACCGCTCGTCGGGCTACCGCCCCTACGAGGCCACGCGGGCCTTCTGGGAGCGCAACGGCTTCATTCATGTCGACACGATCGACCCGCTGCCCGGCTGGCAGCCTGGCAACCCAGCAGCAATTTACGTAGCCGCAATCCGCCAAACCCGATGACAAGCACGCCCCAGGGCTGGCACATAGACTTGCTGTCATCTGGCACACAGCCAGCAGCCCCACGGGGCTTCTCCCAAGGGAGCAAGATCAAATGCTTAAGCTCAGACCTGCTGAGAGCGACCTTCTGCGCCCCTGGCTCATCAGCCGGATGCGTACTGAGGGCCAGACCATCAACGACAAGGCCCTGGCCGAGGAACTGGACCCGGACGGCAGCCTCGGGTGGAACGACGGCGGCAGTTGCAAGGGCCTGTCTCACGCCCTCTTTCACATCGCGACCTTCGAGGTAGAGCACGGCAGGCCGGTGGGCCTGGTCGCGCTGGTTATCAACGAGACCGGCAGCTACAGCTGGTTCCCAGCGATGGCCAGGCAGCTGCTGTTCGATGTACCGGAAGGTGCCGGGCCGCAGAAGCGATTCTGGACGCTGAAGCTAGCCGAGGCGACGCTGTACTGGACCGAGGGCCATGAAAATGGCCTGATGCCCGACGCCCAGTTCGATGCGATCATGGCCGAGCTATCCAAGATCAAGCAAATGATCCGCCAGCTCCAGCACGGCTGACTTCAGTACCTGGGTGCGCGCCCCGCTGACAACGCTGGCCGGGCGCTTGCCTGGGCCAGGCTGGAAACCCACCGTCACGCAAAGGTGGGGCAGCGCCATTGAAGGCACACTCGATCTCGCGGACGCACTCCTTCGAGAACTGTCAACGTTCAATCCGACATCATTATCTGACAAGTACTCATCTAGGGATTATAGGTGCCGCGACAACAGGGTCGTCTGGCCGCGCAAGCGCCCAGCGTTCTCCTTCGATAATGGCGACAGCATCATTACGATCATTTCGTGCCGGAATTACCCGCCCGGAGACGAACTCGCCTTTCTTCGGAATTAGCAAACCAAGTGCTGCCGCAACGCTTGGGTCGTTATCTTGATGCCCTAGAACCAGAATGCCTTCAGCTCTTAGCGCAGTTCTTGCACCACCATTCCCGCGGGCGCGCTTCATGAAGTCATCTTGCTGGGCAACCGTAGCCAGTTCGGCACGCCGGACAATACGGTGCTGCACTAGGCGGAAAAGCTCGTTTACCCTAGCCTGACCATGCTGATTCCCGCGGTTCGCCTTAGCGCTGAAGATCCGATTCCGAATATCTGCATCCAGGCCGAGGAACAGGTTTTCAGCGAGCTTTCGGTTGTCCGGCCACAGTTCGCGGATATAAGTATGGCTACTCGCAGAAAGCTGGCGTTTGGCGTCTCGATTCGATCTAGCACGGAGAAGCGGCTCTCTTACGCGAATCAGGCCTGCATGCCAGGAGCTCCGTTGATCGCTTGCCGTGATGAGGAGACAAATGTGATCCATAGCTTCAGGCGGAAGCTCCCAGCCGCCGTAGTTCATTGAGTATTTACAGTCGACTTCGACTCCGGCGATGCGATAATCCGTCACAACGCCATCCGTAAAGCCAAACCTCCGATGAAGATTGATCTCTACGAGAGTACCTACATGAGTCTTCTCAGTCTTATGCAGTTGGTCGTAGCTCCAACGTCCAGTGTGCTGTCCGTCGTATATCTGGTCGAGCGTGTCACGCAGCACTTCAGCAACCTGCGCGCCTGTGGGGTCCAGTACGTGCAACTGAGCTTCGACAGCCTCTAGCTCAGGGTCATCATCGTAGATGTAGGGCAATGAGTCTTGTTTCATTAACGTTTTCCTTCAGGCCACCTCAGCTAACGGGACGATAAGTTGCCTGAGAGAGTATTTTCGAAATTACTACTGAATTCCTTGAGAGCGCAGAGCGCTGCAAACTGCGAGACTTGGCGGGAACCAGGCCCGTTACAGAACTGGTGCCTATAAGCGCACGCCTGAAGGCACAAGCACTGGCGACGCAGAATAGGCAGGCAGCAGAGGCTCAGACTGCACGAAGCAGACGATCAGACTTAGCTGCTGACTCTTCACGTGCTCTCAGAATCGCAGACCGGATACTTCCACCAACTGCTCGCGCTACGGGAGGCGGAAAAGCATTACCTATTTGACGATATGCTGCCGTTTTACGTCCATAGAACCGCCACGAAGGTGGGAACCCCTGAATTGCGGCGGCCATCGGCAGAGTAAGTCGTGGCAGGTGATCGATGGGGTCTGTAGCTTTAGGCGGCGCATCGGCCAGACCTTTACCATCAACATGAAGCTTGAGCCAGTCGTTCCTAGCGCGTGTCGGACCAAGATCCGGTCCTCCATGCTTGCGCGAACCCCCTACGAGGGTCGGACCTATGCCGTTAGCTTTTTCAGCCCAAGCTTTTGCCCCCTTCCATCCACCTTCTGCCATGTATTCATAAAGGGTCTCCCCGACGGTGGGAGTGTTTTTAATTCCGTCTGGCCATTTAAAATACTTAAAGACGGGAGCCTTCATGGCAACGAGAATGAACCGTGGACGTAGCTGCGGTACGCCAAAATCACATGCGTTGAGCACTTCCCAATCAGCCTCATACCCAAGCTCGTCACGCAGTCGCGCGAGAACCTGTTCTCGATAACTAGCAAAACGGGCAGTGGACAGGCCTCGGACATTTTCTAGCATTATAGCCGTAGGTTCACATTCTTCTATAATGCGAAGTGCCCTGGGGAAAAGATCGCGTTCGTCGTTCGCGCCGAGTTGCTTACCAGCTATGGAAAACGGAGGGCAGGGCACACCACCAGCAAGCAGATCTACGCCTTTATAGCTCGTCCCGTCGAAATTATGAATATCGCGTTCGACGATATTCCATTCCTTGTGATTCAGCCGCAAGGTTTCACAGGCGTCCAAGTCGATCTCGACCGCAGCAGCGTGAGCAAACCCAGCTTGGTGCAGACCGAGCGACTGACCGCCTCCGCCAGCGCAAATTTCTAGACAAGTCAGTCCAGTAAAAGACGGAGAGCTTTCGAGGGGACCCTCGGACCCGCGCTTATTTTCCTCAAATTTAAATTCGAGAGGAACCACGTCACGCGAGATGACACTCGCAGCACGAGCCTCTGTACCCTCACTTAGCATCCCCACGAGGCGACTCTACAGGTAACCATGATCAACATCCAGGAAGCAGTCGCACAGTCGTTCAACCGTGTCGGACAACGGCATTCGTCCGCCGCGATGCACAATAAGTAGTTGAATTGCGACTTTTAGTGATAACCTGGGTCCTGTTATCTTGAGCATGCCAGGCAGGGGGCACCTGCTTCGCGGGCTGCGGCGGCGCGCTCGAAGTGCTCCCACCCACGGGGCAGGCGGCCCATGTCGATGGCCTGCCACCCGGCCACGGGGAGGCATCGGCCAGGACCCGGGCGAGGGCCGAGTGGGCAATGACATGTCCTGGTATGACTTCCGCGGCCACGTACGGGCCGGCCAGGCACTGCCCCCGGTCATCGACGAGCCGCGCCGGCATATCGCCTTGCCTCCGGTATCCCGGCATCGGTACCGCCTGCCAGGCCCCGGCGCCATCCTCGAGACAGCCCGGGCCATGGCCCCGGTGCCAGTCGTCTACGCCGGCAGCGATCCGCCTATCACCCCACCCAGCCGAATTGGCGCTCCGGGCGACGCGCCGCGAGAGCCGCCTAGTACTACAACAGCGCCTCGTTACTTCTGGTTCGGCGCGCGTAGTGCGATTTTCGGGCGGCGGCCTGGCGGTAGCGTCGCCAGTCTGACCACTGCTGATGGAATGCACGGGGCCGGGTGACGTGGACGTGGAGGTTGAACAGGCGGCGGGCCTCGGCGGCGGTGAGCGGGATCAGCTCGCGCCCGTTTTCACTGGTTATGAATGGCGGCGGGGCGTATGTCCTTGGCGGCGCGAAAGCTTTTCCGCGGGCTTCAGGTCCCCCTTTTCAGCGGGCCGGCTCCCGACGTTCCCGCTGGCGGGAGGGGGTTCCGGTTGTTGCGGCCGCATGGCCCGGGCGGTGACGGCGAGGAACGCGTGCGCGAGCATGGACAAGGTGACGTGCCGGTACCAGGCGCGGTACTTGCGGACCTGGTAGTGGTCCAGCCCGGCCTCGTTCTTCGCCTCGCCGAAGCAGTCTTCTATGCCCCACCGCGCCCCGGCGACGGCGACCAGCTCGGGCAGGGTGACCGGGCGGGGCGACCAGCAGCGGAAGAACGCCAGCTCAAGCTCGCCCTTCTCATCCGGGGCCAGGGACCGGCGGACCAGCAGCTGATGGTCCGCCGACGCGGTGCCGATGAGCGCCCAGTCATACAGCCGCGGCCCCTTCGACCCGTCGGCGCAGCTCAGCCGCTGCCACCCGTCCCGCGGGACCATGGCCGCGAGCTCACCGGCGCGCCGGGACCCCGCCTTGACGCTGATCATCTCGCTGCACGCCACTGCCATCACGTACGGGATCTCCTGCTCTTCCAGCCAGGAGCGCAGCTTCGGGTTCCCGCCATAGACCTCGTCGCCGGCCACCCACGCGAACGGCACTCCCGCCTTGACGGCGCGCCCGATCATCTTCCGGGCCAGCTCCGGCTTCGTCGCGAACGCGATATCGTCGCCGATCCCGGCCGCCCGGCACCGGTCCCGGTCACCCGTCCACTTCTCCGGCAGGTACAGCTCCCGGTCGATCAGCGCCCGGCTGCCGTCTGGCCCGGCATAGGCCAGGAACACGCCGACCTGCGCGTTCTCGATCCGCCCGGCGGTGCCCGTGTACTGCCTGGCCACGCCGGCCGACATCTTTCCTTTTTTCAGGAACCCCGTCTCGTCCACCGCCAGCACCGCCGCCGGGTCCCCGAGATTCCTCACCACGTACCGCCGCACGGCGTCCCGGCACGCTTCCTCGTCCCACGGCGAGAAATTCAGCAGCCGCTGCATCCCGTCCGGCGACACGTCCCCCGCGAACTCTGCCAGCCACCACGAGTTCTTCCGCTCTTGATGCGACAGCAGCCCCAGCACGTACCACCGCCCGTGCCTGCGCACCGCCGCGTTCGAGAACACCCCAGCGACCTGCGCGAACATCTCATTAAACGACTCCGACCACGCGGCATGCCCGTCCCCGGCCCGCACCCGCGCGTCATCCACGACATCCAGCATCACACCAGGCTGGACCCCGCCAGCCCCAGATCACATAGCTATCCCAGGCTAAATCACAGGACGCTGTTGTAGTACTAGGCCCTGCCGGGGAGGCAGTCGCGGATGCCGATCTCGCGGAACCGCCGCAGGGGCGTAGTGCCCGGGCCGGAAGGCCCGTCGGGAAAGGAAACCAGAGCCAAAGGACCCAGGTCTAAAGGACAGAGAAAATGCCATGCCTCCCTTTAGACAGGGAATTCGCCTCTGGGGGACGGGAGGAATATCGCCGATAGTGGTTATGACAGCTCAGCAGGCACATGAGAGAAGGTAATAATCACGACACCAAACGAAACGGCGCTATCCATATCCGTACCGGACGGGAGCAGCCCGACTCGCCCGCACCGGCGCGGGCCGCCGGAACCGGAGGCTCAGCTTGGCCGTGCTCGGCGTCGCGGCGCTCGTCACGGTGGTTGCCATCCTCGCCGCGGTGGGTGTCTTCAACGGGCACGCCGCGCCGCTCGCGTCCAGCGGGCCGGGCTGGTCCTGCAACGCCGCGACTAACGACGTGGTGCGCGATTGAGGTCGGGGTGTGCTGGCCTGGCGGACTGTCGGATTGGTGATCACCTCTCGGCGGCGCGGTCGGATACCAGGCCGGCAACGGCCATGTAGGTCTCGTCGAAGTCTTCGCGTCGTCCCAGGAACCGCTGGAGGGTCCGCCACTGCTTGTGCTCGGCGTTGGCGTGCTCCACGCAGATCCGTTCCGATGACTGCTGGTGGCGCGCCGCGTCCCAGGCGGCGGCTTCCTCCGGTGTCGCGTCCTTCTTCGGCCTGAGCGGCGGGGCCTGGACCTGGCCGGGAAACTCCTTGGCCAGGCCCCGGTACCCGGCGTCGACCTTGGCCTTGACCTCGGGAAACTGCTCGAACAGGTCGGCGATGCCCTCGGTTCGCACAGCCGTCTGGTCGTGCATGCGGCCGGGCCGGAACGCCCCGGCCCACAGCGTGCGCCCCTCGCCGTCAGTGACGACAGTGGCCTTCTTGGTGTTCATCTTCTTCTTGCCCGAGACGAACGCGCGGCGGCCTGGCTTGCTGGCCCGCGGGCGGCGGACCTGGACTTCGGTGCCGTCCAGCCGCAGCTCCACGCCGTGGGCCGAGGCGTAGGCGAAGACGTCCGCCAGGGTGCGAAGCTGCAGGCCGGGGCGACCGGGCACAGCGAACCCGCGGGCGGCCAGCAGCGGCCGGACCTCGCGGATCGCGCGGGTGACCGTGGAGCGGTCCACCCGGTAGAGCTCTGCCAGTGCCGCGTGCGGGAGCTGAAAGCGCAGCGTCACCAGGGTCACGATGACGCGGTCGGCGAATACGAGTTCGTGGTCCGGGCCTGCTCCAGGCGCACGCAAACGCTCGTGACCCCGGCGCTCACGCAGCCGGGACTCCTCAGAAGCCATCCAGGTGCCAGCCAGCTCAGCGACGAGTTTGCCGAGGCGCCGCGGCTGGAGGCCGGTGAAGATACGCTTGGACAAGGCCGTGCGGCCCAGGTAATGCGACACAACATCACCCAAGCCGCGCGGCCTGCTTCATGTCACGACAGTGCCGCGATCGTTATCGCGCACCATGTCGTAAGGCCGTAGTCGTGAGCGTGAAGGGGACGGTGCTCAGCGGCCTTAGCATTTCCTCCAACCTCACGATCAAGGCCTCCAACGTGACGGTCAAGAATGTCCAGGTCGTGACCGGCGTAACGATCGAGAATTCCACCATCAGCGGCCAGAACGCGACCACGGGCCGCGTCGACTCGGCGATCAAGGACGTGTACGGCGACTCAACCGGATGGTCATCAAGGACAACAACATCTCGCGCTTCAGGACCGCCATGCAGCTATCAAACGGGCTGGTGGAGGGCAGCTACATTCACGACCCCGGTCCGCTCGCCGGCCCCGCCACGTCAGGTGCGCCGGCCCCGTCGGCCCGATTAAGCTCGCCGGACCCTCCGGCCTCGCCCCCAGTCCCAGCGCCCTCCCCGGACATCCGCCCACGGGGGGCGCAGTCGGGCAGCGAGCGTACGTAACTACTAAACGTGTGATATCGTCACCCTTAGTGAGCAATCGAGGCACCTTGCATGGCGGCTCGCCGCACCGCAGCGCCTTCTGAGCAGCGACTGGGGGATGACTTCTATGGTCGATCGGGGCATCGAGCGCCTCGAATTCCAGGACCGGTCCAAAGTCAGATCCGGTACCGAGCGCCGCGAAGACCGAGAATCTCTAGCAGGCCGGCGGCGGGCACGGTTGCAGCAGCCTCAGCGCATGGAAAGCCTCGGCCGACTCGCGGGCGAGATCGTCCAGGACTTCAACAACCTCCTCGCCGTGATCCTCGGCTACGCATCCTTTGTCTCGGCGGAACTCGCCGCCCCACCCGGACCCGGTTCGCCCGAGCGCCTGGAGTCGGTCCGACGCGACCTCGGGCAGATCACGCTGGCCGCCGAACGAGCGGCGAGCCTCACGTGCCAGTCGCTTGCCTTGGTCCACCCGGCGGTGGTCTACCCGCAGGTCGTCGACCTTGACGATGCCGTCACCGATATGCAGGAGATGCTGCGCCGGGCCCTCGGCGAGCACGTCGAGCTGGTCACGACCCTCGCCGGCGACCTGTGGCCGGCCCTGGCCGACCCGGCCCAGCAGGCCGTCCTCGGTGCGATCATGGCAGGTGCCGCGGGCTACATATCGAAGCAGACACGTGGAGCCGACCTCGTGAGCGCCGTGCGGAAGGCCGCGTCCGGCCCGTCGATGCTCGACCCGTACGCGTCCCGCCAGGTGGCGCGGCTGCGGGACCGCATGGCCGGCGAAGACCCGGTGGCGGCGCTAACCGGGCAGGAGAAGCGGGTACTCGAGTTGATCGGCCAGGGACTGACCAACCGCCAGATCGCGGAGCGCATGTTCCTCGCGGAAAAGACCGCGAAAAACTACGTGTCCTCGCTGCTAGCCAAGCTTGGCATGCACCGCCGCGCGGAGGCTGCTGCCTTCGCCGTCCGGCACCCTTCGGACCACGACGACTTAACGCTATTGGTGTAACCACGTTCGGCACGCTCTGCCTCAACCTCGCGGGCAACTGCCGCCCGCGCCAAGTTCGGCGCGTTCCGGCACGTGTCCGCCCCCGCCGAGGCGATCATTTTCCTCGCCCTGGCCGGCCTGGGTGCCATGGGCGTCCTCCTCGCCGGCGTCCACGACATTGAACGCCGGACTTGAATACCCCATGGGACCGGGTGGCTGGGTCGGATGGCCTGGGTCGAATTGCTCTGAAAATAGGGCCGGCCGACTCCGATCCGTAGATCCTTGATCACGTATAGTGATTTTTGGAATATATGAAATGGCTCCCCTCAAGGAGATGTCATGCCTGCGACGAGGAACACCCAGACCGGCACGAGCGGCCGGCGCCATCTCGGTCGTGACCGGCGGCCGGGGTCCGGGGCTGTTCCGCACGGACCTCCTGATGTGGCCGCGCTGGCGAAGGAGGCCGTGATCAGCTTCCTGCAGGACGCATCGAAGGCCACGGCAGAAAGGGAAGCCGTACGAGCGGGCGCTGCTGCGACCGACGCCGAGGCCACCGTTACCGCAGCGGCGGGAAACACCGCCGGGGACGGCGCGAGCATGGCTGATGGGATCCTCATCGCGGCGCCGGAACCGGAGGCGATGCCCCTGGGGGCGATCTCCGCCGCTAGCCCTGTGGCCGCCGAGTCGGAGGCCTGGCGGCTAGCGGCCATCAGCGCCGCGGCGCTGGACCGGATTGAGGCAGCGGCGGCCAAGGTGGAGGCAGATATCGCTGTCGCTCACCGGGCGTATGTTGAACTGCAGGCCGGGGCCGGAGCTGCGGCCGAGGCCGCGGTACGTGCCGCTGAGTCGGCCATGGCGTCGGCAGGCACGGCCGTGGAGGCCGAGCGGCAAGTAAGGATCAGCCTGCGCCAGGTCAGGCAAAATGTGGTGATCAGCGTCGTCCTTGTCATAATCGTGATCATTGTCCTGGAGCTGGCAACAACCACCGTCCACTGAGATAGCCCGGAATAATTACGGTATACCGGCGGCGGAAGTCATCGAATTTATCACGAGAACAGGATAGTGAAGTATTCTCAGGTTGTACTGGTTGCCGCGTTTAGCCGCTTTAGTATCAATTTGTGAAAATTGTTGGCTCTTACCCCTTTTAGTTCCGGTATGATTTCCCTAGTAGGTGATCACCCGCATTACTATAGGATTCTTAGCACTTCCAGGATTGCCGCAACCGAGTTAATGTAATTATACGAAAGCTGATCCGTGACCACCGCCTCGGGGGCGGGCACGTGAACGACACAGTGCCAACCGGCTTGATCGGTGCTGGTTCGCGGCAGGGGGTTCTCATGACGGTGCACGCGAAGCTCCTGGCCTCTATCGTCGACTCATCGGACGACGCCATCTTCAGCAAGACACTAGACGGCGTCATCACGTCATGGAACAAGGCGGCGGAGCGGATCTACGGCTACCAGGCAGAGGAGATAATCGGGCGTTCCGTCTCGCTCCTGATGCCGCCAGACCGTCCTGACGAGATGGCCGAGATCCTTGACCGGATCCACATCGGTGAGCGGGTCGGTCACTACGAGACCACGCAGCGCAGGAAGGATGGCGTGACCATCGCGATCTCGCTCACCGTTTCGCCCATTCAGGATGCGGCTGGCGGAATCGTCGGCGCGTCATCGATCGCTCACGTCACCACCGAATCTGACCGGGGTCGAGCGCAGCCTCGCGCTGCGTTGCCGTATTCCCGCAGCCTGATCGAGGCCAGCCTGGACCCGCTGGTGACGATCAGCCCGGAAGGCAAGATCACCGACGTGAACGAGGCGGCGATCCGGGTGACCGGGGTGGAGCGGGCGCAGTTGGTCGGCACTGACTTCTCGGACTACTTCACCGAGCCGGACCGGGCCCGCGAGGGTTACCGCCAGGTATTCGCGCAGGGCTTCGTCACCGACTACCCGCTGACCATCAGGCACACCGGCGGCGGCCTGACCAACGTGCTCTACAACGCCCCGGTGCACAAGGACAAGGCCGGCCACGTGCTCGGCGTGCTCGCCGCCGCCCGCGGCGGCGTCGATTTGAAGCGACAAATGCGAGAGTTTTCCGAAACTAAGGCGTACCTGGACAACATCCTGCAGAGCTCCACGAAGTACTCGATCATCGGGATGGACCTCGATCACCATATTCTTTCCTGGAACAAGGGAGCGTCCCGTAACTACGGCTATGCGGCGCAAGAGGTCATCGGCAAGGACTCGAACATCCTCCATACACCGCAAGACGTGGAGTCTGGTGCCGTCAACCGCCTGCGGACTACTGCACATAACGATGATCTGGCCGAGGGTACGTTCGAGCGTGTCAGGAAGGATGGCTCTCGATTTACCGCCAGCGTGGTCGTGACCCGGCGCGACGACACCCTGGGACACCCGGTCGGCTTCCTCTTGATGAGCCACGACATCTCGGAGAATGTGCTAGCCGAGGAAAGACTCCGTTCGACGGCTAGGTACTCCCGCAGCCTGATCGAGGCCAGCCTGGACCCGCTGGTGACGATCAGCCCGGAGGGCAAGATCACCGACGTGAACGAGGCGGCGATCCGGGTGACCGGGGTGGAGCGGGCGCAGTTGGTCGGCACTGACTTCTCGGACTACTTCACCGAGCCGGACCGGGCCCGCGAGGGTTACCGCCAGGTATTCGCGCAGGGCTTCGTCACCGACTACCCGCTGACCATCAGGCACACCGGCGGCGGCCTGACCAACGTGCTCTACAACGCCTCGGTATACAACGACGAGGCCGGCCACGTGCTCGGCGCCTTCGCCGCCGCCCGCGACGTCACCGCCCAGAGGCGAGCCGAGAGCGAAGTAGCGAAACAGAGAGCACAGGAGCTCGAGCGGCTAGCCGAGCTCGAGCGCTTCCAGAAGCTCACCGTCGGACGGGAACTGCGCATGATCGAGCTCAAGAAGGAGATCGAAGACCTGCGAGCCGCAGCCGGAGGTAATTGACGGATGGGCGCGGTCAAACCGGCGGGAACGGTCCCCGGCTATGAACTGAATTCAGCGGATCGGGCCCGAGCCGCCCTCAACACCCACGATGACTTCGCCGAGGACGGGCAACAGCTCAAGGACATGCAGCTTGCTATCCTCAACATCCTTGAGGACGCGACCACCGACCGCCTCAGGGCGGAAGCAGCGGTCAAGGCGAGCCTGAACATCCTCGAGGACCTCAGCAACGCCCAGGCCGAGATCCAGATGCTCAACGCGGAGCTCGAGGCCCGTGTCGAGCAGCGTACGGCTGAGCTGGTGGTGGCGAACAAGAACCTGGAGGCGTTCACCTACTCGGCCGCCCACGATCTGCGCTCCCCGCTGCGGGCGTTGAGCGGGTACGGCGAAGCCTTGACGGAGGACTATGGCGACCGTCTCGACGAAACCGGCCATTGGTACGTGGAGAGGATCCAGGCGGCCACCGAGCGGATGGGCGCACTCATCGATGACCTGCTTCTCCTGGCACAGGTATCGCGCTCGGAAATGAGCCTCGGACCGGTCGATCTCAGCGCGGAGGTCGCCGCCATCGCCGGTGAACTGCAAGCCCGCGAGCCCGGCCGCCGGGTTCGCTTCGCCATCGACAACGGCGTCCGGGTAACCGCGGATCGCAATCTCATCCACACCGTGTTGCAGAACCTAGTCGAAAACGCCTGGAAGTTCACCGCCAAGCGCGATGAGGCCACCATCGAGTTCGCCACCACCCCTGCGGAGGACGCAGAAGTCTGCTGCTATGTGCGCGACAACGGGGCCGGCTTCGATCCTGCCTTTGTGGGCAAACTGTTCCAGCCGTTCCAGCGGCTCCATTCGGTTACCGAGTTTCCTGGCACCGGCATCGGCCTGGCCAGCGTCCAGCGGATCATCGAACGCCACGGCGGGCGCGCCTGGGCCGAAGGCGCTGTGGGCCGCGGCGCCACCTTCTACTTCATCCTGAACGCGAAAGAGAGACACCATGACACACTTTTATTACCTTCAGTCACTGCTACAATACAGGTTGTGACACAGCCGACCTCCCTCGCCGACGGCATGTTCGTCGCGCTCCTGGAGGCGGCCCCTGACGCGATGGTGTGCATAGCCGCCGACGGCCGGGTCGTCCTGGTCAACGCCCAGGCGGAACGACTGTTCGGCTACGAGCGTGCAGAGCTTATCGGCCAGCCGGTCGAGATCCTGGTCCCAGACGCCGCCCGCGCCGCGCACCCGGGGCACCGGGCCGGGTACGTCGCTGACCCGCGCCACCGGCCGATGGGCGCGGGCCTGCCGCTCGCCGGGCGCCGCCGAGATGCCAGCACCTTCCCGGCCGAGATCTCATTGTCCGCGATCGACACCGGTGAAGGCATCCTCGTCGCTGCGGCCATCCGAGACGTAACCGCCCAGCTCAGGGTGAGGGACCTCGAGCGTTCTAGTCGCGGCATGGAGAGTTTCATCTATACGGTTTCCCACGACTTGCGTGCCCCACTGAGGGCGCTCAGCGGGTACAGCGGGCTCCTGCTCGAGGAGTACGGGGAGGTTCTCGGCGAGGAAGGCCGCGGTTATGCCGAACGGGTCGTCGCCGTCAGCGAGCAGATGGGGCAGATGATTGAGTACCTGCTCCAGTATTCGCGCGCCTCGCGGGCCGAGTTGCACCTGCAGCCGGTCGATCTCGGCGAGGAGGCGGCCCGGATCACCGAGGAGATCCAGCGCAGGGAACCGCTTCGGCACGTCTGCTTCACCATCGCCAAACAAGTCCAGACCCTGGCGGACCGCCGGCTTATCCGCACGGTTCTGCAAAACCTGCTGGACAACGCCTGGAAGTTCACGTCCGGCCGGGACGACGCGTCGATCGAGTTCGGGACGGCACCGAGCGGGGACGCCGCCGTGTGCTGTTACGTGCGCGACAACGGCGTCGGCTTCGATTCCGCCTATGCGGGCAAGCTGTTCCAGCCGTTCCAGCGGCTGCATGCGGCCCGCGACTTCCCCGGCACCGGTACCGGCCTGGCCAGCGTGCGGCAGATCGTGGAACGCCACGGCGGCCATGTCCGGGCCGAGGGCGCCGTCGGAGCGGGCGCGACCTTCTACTTCACGCTGGACGAGAAGGAAAGCGCATGACAAGCCAAACTATCTTGCTGGTAGAGGACAATCCCGACGACGAGGCACTAACGCTGCGGGCCTTCGAGAAGAGCAACATCCGCAACGAGGTCGTCGTGCTGCGGGACGGCGCCGAGGCGCTAGCGTACCTCTTCCCCGGCAACGGCGACGCCGTGCCGTGTCCGGCGCTCATCCTCCTCGACCTGAATCTCCCAAAGGTCGGCGGGCTAGAGGTTTTGCGCAAGATGCGAGCCGACGAGCGGACGCGACTGATCCCGGTGGTCGTCCTGACCAGCTCCAAACTGGATGAGGACATCCTGGACAGCTACCGCAGCGGCGCCAATGCGTATGTGCGCAAGCCGGTGAAATTCTCCGACTTCGCCGACGCGGTCCGCGCCCTCGGCGTGTTCTGGCTGCTTTTGAATGAACCCGCGCCCAGCAGCGCGCCGGAATCGGATTGAGGTAGGACGTCCATGAGCGACGAGCAGCAGACCAACGAGCCGGAGGTGGCCGAGCCGGAGCCAATCACCGTTCCAAAGCAGGCAAACTCCGAGACCGGAGGCGGGGCGGACTCAGCGGGACGCAGCGCACGCATCCTGATCCTGGAGGACGAAGCCTGGGACGCCGCGCTAGCCCAGCGCCTCCTGGTCAGCGCGGGCCTTAAACTCGTCGCCGTCGTCGTCGACACCAAGGCGTCGTTTATCGAGCAGATGGCCGCCTTCCGCCCGGATATAATCCTGTCCGATTACCACCTGCCCGGCTTCACCGGCCAGGAGGCTCTCAAGATCGCTCAGGAACTCCACCCGGACATCCCGTTCATCATCTGGTCCGGCGTGCTCGGAGACGAGGCAGCGGTCGAGCTCATCAAGCAGGGGGCCACCGATTACGTCCTGAAGGACCGGCCCGCCCGCCTGCCCTCAGTGATCCTGCGCGCGCTGGCCGAGGTCGAGCAACGGGCGCGGCTAGCCAACCTCGAAGACCAGCTTCTGCAAGCCCAGCGCCTGGCTAGCCTCGGCCAGCTGTCCGCAGCCGAAGAGGCGATGACCCGCATCCGCCAGCTGCTCACCGCCGCACGCGGCGAGGCAAGAGTCGCAGAACCCCGATCCTGAGGGCTTGCGTCCTAAGGGGACAGCGGCTACACCGTGACTGCCGCCATCGAAGTGGTACCAGCCCGGACGGCGTGACGGTGGACCCACGTCCGGCACCGCCTGCCGCTGGACGACCGGACTGCGGGGTTGTCGCCGGCGCGCTCGCCGCGCGGACGCATCAGCGACGGTCCACGCCTGCTAGCTCAGTTTCTGAGGTCTGAACTTACCGAAGTTCCCGCACGTGAGGTAACTTAGTGCAAGGCAATGATTACTTAAAGCATCTAAGTGGTCGCTGCCCTGGGGGATCTGTGAGACTACGCGAGATGCGCTCATCGTCACCTGCGGCGGTTCGTCCCGGCCGACTGCGGCGATGGTGGCTGGACCAGTCGGTGCGGGCCAGGGGAATGATCGTCGTCGAGGGTCCGCTGATCGCCCTGATCGCCGTCACCTCGGCGAGCCTGCGCCGCAGTACAACGAACGGCAGGAGCACAGGGTGACCCTGACCGTCTCCGCCCTGACTACGCCGCTCGGCAGATCCTGGCCGACGCGGTGAATGCCGAGACGGACGACCTCACCGAGCTGGGCCAGCCACTCGACTCCTTCATGGCCGGGCACGACCATGGGGCCGGCCCGGCCCCCCGGACGGTACCGGCACCATGAACGGCGTCGTGCTGTACATCGACGACAGCCAGGACAACGTCTTCCTCCTCCAGCGCCTGTTCAAGAACAGGCGCCCGGACATCCAGCTGCGCACCGCCATGACCGGCCGCGACGGCATCGAGGCGGCGATCGACGACCAGCCGGACCTCATCCTGCTCGACAACCGCCTTCCCGACACCAACGGCGAGCAAGTCCTGCGCCAGCTCGCCGCCGCCCCAGCCACCGCCGCGATCCCGGTCGTCATCCTCAGCGGCGACTCGGACCCGGTGACCGTCAACGAACTCCTCGCGGCGGGCGCTGCGGATTTCCTGGTCAAGCCGTTCGACATTCATCAGCTTCTGGAAATCATCGCACGTTACCTCCACTCACCGCCGCGGACCGCAGGCACCCCCGGGTAACGGGACAAAACGGGCACGGATCGGCAAAGGGAACGGTTATACGCAACGCACGTTCCGCCCGGACGCTCGCTAGCTTTTGGTAGTGCCGGCCAGTCCAAGCCGGGCGGCTCGCGACGCGGCGGCACGACGGGTGGGGGCATCCAGTTTCGCGAGCACAGCGGAAACATGGTGATCGACGGTCTTGGCCGAGATGAACAGCCGCGCGGCGATCTCGGCGTTCGTACGTCCAGCGCAGATCAGGTCGAGAACCTCACGCTCGCGCTGGGTCAGCCCGAGCGGATGCGCACGTGTCGTGGTACGCGGTCCAGCAGGAATCGAGTGGATGCCGAGGCGGCGCATCTTCTGCCGGGTTATACGCGCCGAGGCTGATGCGCCGAGGCCGGTGAAGATGCTCAGGGCTTCGCGCAGCGCTGGCTCATCGGTCGCGTCGAGGAGAGCCATAGCGGCCTCGTACCGGCAGCCCAGCTCGGTCCACAGTTGCGCGGCTCGCGCCGGGTCACCCTCGAGCATGCACTGGTAGGGCTCGGCGACGTCGTCGCGCGGTTCGCGAGCGGACGCTGTGCGCCGTAGCCAGACAGCGACCGCGCCGCGATCCCACGCATCGCAATTGGCCGATCCGTCATGGGCCAGCTCGACCTCGCGCCCGGCTTCGCCCATCTTTCCCTCCAGCCAGTACAGCTCGGCGCGGGCCAGGCGCGCGGGCACGATCCTCTGCGGCTCGCCGGACCGGTCCGCCGCCGTCATGGCCACGTCGAGATGTTCCCACGCTCCGGGCTCACCCCGGCGGCCCCGGATCAAGCCGAGCTTGCTCAGCGGATAGACCCGGTTTATAGGAGAGGGGTCGGCGCGGTCGAGCAGTTCGATGCTCAAGGCCACGGCCTCGTCCCAGCGGCCCGTCTTCTCCAAGACGCTGGTCCGCTCGCCCCGCAGACTGGTCGCCCAGGTGGTGATATCGCGCTCATCGCAATAGGCGATGCCGTCCAGGTAATACTGTTCGCCTTCGGTGAATCTCCGCTGCACGCTGTATGTGCCGTAGAAGTTCGTGAAGGCGCGGGCCGCCTGCTCCTCAAGGCCTTCGGACAGCGCGATCTCCAGCGCCCGGCCCAGCAGCCCGCTCCACTCCCGGCCCAGGCAGGCGGAGGCGCACCCCTGGGTATTGAGAGCGTCGCTGAGCACTTCGGGTACGTCCAGCGGTTCGGCGATCGCCTGTGCGCGCAGCGCCAGTTCGATCGCGGCAGGACGCTCGGCGTCCATCAGGCGCTGGGTGGCCAGGCCGGCGTATGCCCAGGCCAGCTCGGTACTCGGTCCCAGCGGTTCGAGAATCGACACCGCGTCCTCGGCCGCGGCGACCGCCTCACTGCCGCGGCACAGGCGGCCCATCGTGCGGGACAGACGGCGCATGGTGTCGCCCTCGCGCAGCTGGTCACCGGCCGCACGCCACAACTCCAGCGCGCGCTGGCGGGCATCGGCGGCGTCCTGCAGGCGGTCGAGCAGCGACACCTCATAGGCGAGCCCGTCATACAACTCGGCGGCGGTGGCCGGATCGGCCTCAGCCGCGAAGCGGAGCGCTCGTTCGAACTGCGCCGCCGCTTCGCGGTGTGACCCCAGTTCCGTCGCCCGCCGGGCGGCCGACGGCGCGTAGCGCAACACCGCCGGGCCGTCCGCGGCCGCCTCGGCGTGAAAGGCCATCCGGGCGTCGTCGTCACATCCCTGAGCCTGCAGGGCGGCCAGGATCCGGGCATGAAGGACGCCACGGCGATGCGCCGCGATCGCCTGCTCGACCGTCAGCCTGGCGATCTCATGCCGGAACTTCAGCCACCTGCCATCGCCGGCGAGCAGCCCGGATGCGGTCAGCTTATCGACGGACGATGACCGACAGGACATGACCGACTCCAGCAGCCTCAGCTCGACCCGCGCGCCGATCAGCGCCGCGATATCCAGAAGATCGCGGGACTCGCCGCTCAGGCTCACGGCACGAGCGAGCACCGCGTCGCGGGCAGAAGCCGGAACCTCACCCATCCCGGCCCGCACCACCTCGCAGACATAGAACGGGTTTCCGCCGGTAAGCCGGAACAGCGCGGTCGCCTCAAGCCCGCTTCCTGCGGCCAGGACCCGGACCGCCTCCGCCGAAAGGGGCGCCAGGGCGATCCGCCTGGTCGTCCGTTGCCGCGCCAGTTCACCTAGGGCCAGACGAAGCGGATCACTCGCCACCGAGCCGTCATCACGGTAGGTGACAATGAGCAACATCGCGGCGTTCCGGACCCGGCGGCCCAGGAACCGCAGCAGATCGATGGTCGCCTCATCCGCCCAGTGGACATCCTCGATGACGGCCACATTCAGCGGGCCAGGCTCGCTGACCCGGCGCAGCAGCGCACCGAACAACTGCTCGCGGGGAGCCCCGGCGCGGCATAGGTCCAGCAACTCGCCACCGAGTTGATCCGCGAGGTCGAACAGCGGACCGAGCGGGCGGGGAGTGAACAGGCCATCACAGGCCCCCCAGAACCAGCGGGCACCTGGCACATCACATGCCAGCTGCTCCACCAGCGCCGACTTGCCGACGCCGGCTTCTCCGGCGACCAGGACCAGACGTCCCTCGCCCCGGCGAGCCTCCCGCGCGTACTCGGCCAGCGACGCCAGAGACGATTCCCGCTCTAGCAGCGTCATGTTCCCAGTGTCCGCCACCCCGGCGTCGAGCGCGACTGGGGTGACCAAGGGGCGACAGGTGCGGGCAGCTAGAGGCGGGGGCCTCGGCGGTCGGCACGGTGTAGATGATGCGCAGCCCGGCGGCGACCTGGGCGGGTCGGCTTACGTCACCCGCGAGACTGCCCGTTCGGTATCGGCGGCCTCGATGTCCTTGAAGAAGCGGCGGTGCACCCGCAGGTTCTCCCCGGCTGCCGGGATCACGTGCCACAGGCCTGTTGCCGGGCCGAGCCGGGTCGACCGCGGCAGCTCGGCCACGACGCCGCAGGCTGCCTTCATGCCGGCCCGGCCCGCATCCAGGATCAGCACCCGCTGCGAGGTGACCGCGACGATCCGGTAGCGGTTCAGGCGAAGGAACAAGAAGAAGCCGTTGACCGCGGCCAGCAGCTGGCTGGCGGTCTGGGCGCCGAGCACCGCTTGCACGGTCTCGCCGGGCCGCAGGTACTCAGCAGCCGAATCACGCATCGAATCACGCAGTGTCATGGTTTCCTCCGCAGTCGCTGAATAGGACCCGGTACCGCACCGCCCGCCAGATACTCATTTCGCAACCTCCCTCGCAGTCCCGGCAGTTGGATGAGCGCGGTCTGGTGACAGGCCAGGCTGAACTGGAACCCGGCGGCTATCTGGGCCGACGCCGGGTTTGACGACTCCGCGGGCTACCCAGGCCAGGCGCCAGCTGCTCATCGCTAGCTGCTTGATGTGAGAATGCGCCCAGGCGAGCGGCCTGCGCCACGGGAGAAGCTCCCCACATTCGGCCGCAGTTGTCCCCATATTTCACGCCGTCGTTACGACCAGTCTTTTTCATCGGTGATCCGGTCTAGGTCGACGCCGTTTCCAGGCCCGGCTTGCGAGGCACCTCCGGGTCATGCCGAGCCCGAGAGCCGCCTCCCCGCCCACGCCAGCGTCGCGTACCGGGTCGTGGGTATCCCAGGCCGCCCGCAGCAGTGCCTCCGCATCCCCGGGGCGCGCCGCACCTCGCGCCCGGTGCAGCGACCGTACCCGCCGCTGTGGCACGGCACCCGGACGCTGGCGAAGGCGCAATGGGGCGCGCGGCTCGGCATGCCGATGATGGCGCTCGTCCCGTCGCAGGCCGTCCGGGTGGGGTATCGCTACCAGCGGCGACACGCCCCAGCTTCACCAGACCGTGACGAACCCATCACCATCGGGATGAAGAGGGTTCAGTGTGGCTGGTGCCTGGTGCTGGGTGCAGACCATATTAAAGGATATTCGTGATAGGAAGTGCATATCGGGGCATGCACGCCCCGGCGACCTGCCGCTGACTGAGATGCCTCCCCCGCTGACGCTCGGGATATTCAAGGCCTAATTGGCAGCCAGGCGGGGGCATTCCCGGGCCTGCCAGAAATTCCACGGCAACTCCGCCAGGAAATACAGACACCGCAAACGGCATGGTACCGTGAGGCAAGCGGGGGAACACCCCCGTTCCGGGGGCATTCAAATGACGATAAACAGGATTTACGCCGGGATTGCCGGAATTACCCTGGCCGCCGGGCTCGCCGTGGGGCTGCTGCCGGCCAGTTCGGCGGCGGCTCGGGTGGCTTTCAAGACCGGCGTAGAGGTCCACTCGATACGGCTGTCGCTGCGACTGCCGGGCAAACTGAAGCCGGGGACGATCGACGTCACGGCGGGGACACTCCTGTCGGGCAGCGGCGAGGTCCAGCCCATCGAGTACCGCAATGGTGAGGAGGATGCGCTGCTTGCCGCCCATATCGGCGGCGGGGATGGCGGGGTGTTCACGGTCGTGCTCGACTCCCAGCATGGCGCCGTTACCGGGCGGCGGGCTCACGGCACCTTCCTGCTCGGCGGGAAGGCCAGCAACGGGTGCCAGCTTGAGGGCGCGGGGAACTGGATCAGCTCCGTCAATTACAACAGCAGCAAGTCGCACACCGGAGAAAACATCACGGCCGAGGGCATGCTGACAGTCGTGTGCCAGGCTGGCTAAATCGCTTAACATGAAATTCCGCAGGCCTCCGGCAGCCAGCCGGGGAACTTTTGACATGTGGTGCTCCTGTCTCGGCAGCCGTTATCGATAGCAGCCTCGCCGGTAATTCCGGGATGGTGTTGGGTGCAGTTAGGTCACGTGCCAGGCTCGGACCCGCCTTGCCGTTCCGTTCCCGGCGGGCCGGGCGGGCGCGTCTCCCGTGCGAGGGAAAGGCCGGCCAGCACCGCGGGCGCCATCGCAGTTCCATGGCTCGGTTGCGGGGAACTATGTGGCCCTGGGCTCAGGAAGTCGATAGCAGCACCGCGGCGCGTTCGGCTTCGCTGACTACGAAGGCCCCGAACTCGGCGGGGCTCATGTGCATGGGATCCGCGTCATGCTGGGTCAGCCATTCCGACAGTTCTGGCGTGGCGAGGGTGTCCGCGATGTCGCGGGCGAGCGTGCTGACGATGTCGGCCGGTGTCTGCGCTGGCGCCCAGATCCCGTACCAGATCGGGAAATCGAAGCCGTCGACGCCAGCTTCTGTGAGCGGCGGTACGTCCGGCAGCAGGCGCGAGCGGCGCGCTGTGCTGACCCCGAGCGCGACGAGCCCGCCGTCCTGAAGGTAGGGAGCGGCGGGCGGGATCGGCAGCATCGCGTATGTGGTGTGTCCGGCCGCCGTGCCGGCGATCACATCGGTGATTGCGTCCGTGGCTGCAGGCGGCGTGTGCACTGCGGAGATGCCGAGGTCGCGATTGAGCTTCGCCACCGCGAGGTGGGTACCGGTGCCGGTGCCGGCGGAGGCGAAGCGGATCTCGCCGGGCCGGTCGCTGGCCGCGGCGGCGAGCTCGTCGATGGTGGTGATGCCGGACTGCGCGCCGACGGCGAGTACGTACGGCTGGCTGGTGAGCGCAGCGACGGGAACGAAGTCCCGGAGGGGGTCGTACGGCAGCGCGCCTGCCCGGGCGGCGCTGTAAGCCTGGGCGCTGGTGTTGATCAGCAGCGTGTACCCGTCGGGGGGCGCATGTGCGACCAGCGCGGGCGCTGCGGTGCTGCCGGCGCCCGGGTGGTTCTCCACGATCGCCGGCTGACCCCACGCCGCCGCCAGCCTCCTGGCAAGAGCCCGGGCGATGACATCGACGCCCCCGCCGGCCCCGAACGGATCGATGATCCGTACCGGGCGGTCCGGAAAGGCCTGGTCGTGGACCACGGGCGTGGAGGACATCGGCGCTTAAGCTCAACTCGGCCCGGCGGCACCGTGATGCCGCCGGCATCGCAAGACAAGGGCCGGGCATCATGGCCTCCGGGGTGGGAATCGTCAAAGCGCAACCAGAGCTCTGCTCGTGGCATCTGCCGCCGTCGCTGGCCGGTAATGCCCGTCGTTCAGTACCTCGCTCCCTCAGCCCAATTGTCCACGCCGCGGGGCCGGCGTCAACGGCGCTTCGCGGCTCCTCGCCGGTTACACGTCGCGGCGCTCCAGCGGTAATCGCAGCTCGCTGCGCCGGGGAGGGCCGAGGTCACGTGTCGGCGCTGGCGTTCGGGAGCAGTGTTCAGGAAGCTTCGCCGGTCGGCTCAGCGTGTCGTGCTGGTTACGTAGGGCCCGGCTCTGATGTAGTTCCGGTGTGCCCGATATGCCCGGGACCGGCGGCGTGCCCGGTGATGCGGTCACGGAAGCGGCAGCCTGTCCGGTGCGAAGCACAGGCGAGATGCCATCTTCTGATCGGAATCGGGTCGGCGGCCGTGCCGCGGCGCCTGCCAGGCTATCAAGATCACCCGCTGGCGCTAGGACACCGCCACCAGCAAGACCACCCGCGGCCATCAAAGACGCCGGCTGCCTGCACATCCCGAAGGGCGCCGCGACCACACCATCCCCTCCACGGCCTCGGCTAGGACAGATGCGCCCGTTCACGGAACACGCCAGAGCCCTGACCGCGGGCCACCGGGAGTGGCCTGCCGGGGCGACACCGGGGCGTTGCTTGTCAAGCGCTACTTCTCGACGTAGAAGAGGCGCTTGTTGACGAATTCGTCGATGCCGAGGGGGCCCAGCTCGCGGCCGAAGCCGGAGCGCTTGGTACCGCCGAACGGCAGGTCCGCGCCCTCGCCTGCCGGGGTGTTCACGTTGGCCATGCCGACCTCCAACTGCTCGGCGACCTTGACCGCCCGCTCCTCGTCGGTCGACCAGACCGCGCCGCCAAGGCCGAAGTCCACCACGTTGGCGAGCTGGACCGCCTCGTCGTCGGTGCTGACCTTGTAGACGACGGCGACCGGGCCGAACAGCTCCTCGCGGTAGGCCCGCATTTCCGGGGTCACGCCGGTGAGCACCGCCGGGGCGAAGTAAGCGCCCTTGCCGTCGTCGAGCGTGCCGCCGACGTGCAGCGTGGCGCCCTTCGATACGGCGTCCTGCACCTGGGCGAGGAGGTTCTCCGCTGCCTTTCGGGAGACCATCGGGCTGTAGGAGCGCGGGGAGTCATCGCCCGGCTGGCGCGGTGACATCGCGGTGGCCCGCTTGACCAGTGCGGCCACGAAGTCGTCGTAGATGTCGTCCATGACGATCATCCGCTTGTTGGAGTTGCATGCCTGGCCGACGTTCTCCATCCGGGTGACCCAGGCGGTCTTAGCCGCGGCCTCGACGTCGCCGGTGTCGAGGATGATGTACGGGTCGGAGCCGCCAAGCTCGAGGACGACCTTCTTCAGGTTGCGGCCGGCCGTCTCGGCGACTACGGTGCCGGCCCGCTCGGAGCCGGTCAGCGACACGCCGCGCAGCCGCGGGTCGGCGATCATCGCGGCGACCTGCTCGTGGGTCGCGAAGAGGTTGACGTACACGCCGTCCGGCACGCCCGCGTCCTTCATGATCTGCGCGATCGCCAGGGCCGAGGTGGGGCAGTTTTCTGCGTGCTTGAGTATGACGGTGTTGCCGACCATCAGGTTGGGCGCGGCGAACCTGGTCACCTGGTAATACGGGTAGTTCCACGGCATCACGCCGAGTACCGGGCCGACGGGCCGGTACTCGACGCGCGCGGTGTCATGGCCGGGCAGCGGCTTGTCGGCGATGAGCCCGGGGCCGTTGTCGGCGTAGTAGTTGAAGATGTCGGTGCAGAACTCGGCCTCGCCGACGGCCTGCGCGGGCCGCTTGCCCATCTCCTTGGTGATCAGCGCGGCCAGGTCGGCGGCGCGCTCGGTGAACAGCTCGGCGATCCGCTTCACGACCGCGGCGCGGTCGGCGACCGGGCGCAGCCTCCATGCCGCGAACGCCTCGGTCGCGGCGGCGAGCGCCTCCGCTACCTCCGCGTCCGTGGCGAAGGGGAAAGCCTCGGTCACCTCTCCGGTCGCCGGGTCGGTTACCTGATAAGGCGGGGTCTGCGTCATGCCTGCTCCCGGTGTCCGGTGTCACTGCGGTAAAAGGTCCAGTGAGACAACGCTACGGGAGCAAGGTACCCGGCCCAAGACCCCCTCCCCCTCCCCGGGCCGGGACCGGGCCTGCGGGCCGGATGATCATGAGCGGTATGCGCGGACCAGACCGGTCGATGTTGTCCACGGGGCCACGGCCGCATGGTCCCATCCGGTGACCGGTGGGCATTCCTTCGCCGGGGCTGTCATCTGTTCCTCGTGAAGGGCCGTCGTGTCAGCCGGGGACCGGGGAGGTGGGCACGTTACCCTCGCGCGTGCCGAAGCGCCGTCTGGTACCGGCGGCGCGCTTGGATGAACTGCCCGGCCGTGCCGCCACGGTCGGGGTGGGCGTCGGCCATGGCGCGGCGCAGCTGCTCGATGGGTGGTGCTTGCGGCGCGGCCTGTCCGGCTCGCTCGCGTTCCCCGCGGTACAGGGCGGCTTCGGCGGCCTCGCGAGTGGCGAAGAATAGCCGGCCCGCCGATCCCGGGCGGTGGCGGTCACCGGGAATCGGGATCACGCCGGCCGGGTATCCGTGACGGCACCGATCTTCCCCGTGTGGGCAGTGCTCCCACGTGTACCCGCACCTTGCGCACCGCACGCCGCGGCTGTCTGCCGGGTATTCATCGTGGCACCGGGTGTCGGTCTCGAACTGCTCGCGGCTGATGCAGCCGGGGCTGACAACGGCCTCGCGTCGATCCCAGCTGTCGCTGGTGTAGTAGATCCATTTTGCCGTCTTCTTGACGATCGGCACCTGTCGGACCCAGCGGCGTGTCTGGGCCGGGTAGCCGTGGTAGCGGATGCGGGCGCAGGGGACGTACAGGTATCCGGGGGCGGCGTCATCAGCGCCGGGTTTCCGCGGCCGGGCCTTCCGCCCGGCGGCGCCGGTCCGCTTCCGCGCATCTGCGCGTGCCAGCGGCCCCCCCGGGTGGCTGTGCCCGGCCCGGCCGGCAGCGATGAAAGGCAGGGCTATGCCCGTGAACAGGGCAATCAGGGTCACGGTGGGCATGATGGCAACGAACAAGCTCGACCTGTCCATGGCACCGGGTCTCCTTCCAGGATCTGCCGGGCGAGCCGCGGCCTGAACCGACGCGGGCCGGGCGTGTCAGCAGCTGGCTGGGCCGGCTGGTAGCGAGCATGTCCAGGCCCGCGACGGCGAGGCCGCCGGCCACGTCCAGCAGGAAGTGGCTGGCCGAGGCCAGCACCACCAGCGTGGGAGCGGCCGGGTAGAGCCAAGCCAGGTGACGTGCTCGGCTTGCCACGGCTGGGCCGCGTGCGTACGGCCGTGTTCGGGGACCGTTCTCCAGGACGGTACGAGCCGGCACCGCCATGGGGCGTCACCCGACGGTGCGCATGCCGGTGGAATCTTCTCCCGTCGGCCCCGTGGCACTGTCGTGCCGCCGAGCAGGACCGGGGCACGACGGTGCCTCCCGGGGGATCGGCTGCTGATGCCGTGCTAGGGGATCAGGCCGAGCTGGCGGGCCCGGGTGACGGCCTCGGTGCGGTTGGCCGCCCCCAGCTTGCCCAGGACGTGGCTGACGTGCTTTTTGACCGTGTCGAGGCTGATCACCAACTGCTCGGCGATGCGCGGGTTCGGCGCGCCGGCCGCCAGCAGCATCAGGATTTCCAGCTCGCGAGCGGTCAACTGCTCGACCAGGCCCGGCACCGCCGACGCGGCGCCGCGCCCGGTGCCTTTTACGTAGTTGTTGCCGCCGAAGGCCCGTAGCACCATGGCCAGGCTGCCGAGCGGGACGCCGCTGGCGGCGCCCTGGCCTGCCTTCTGGGCCGCGACCAGCCGGGCCAGCAGCGCGGCCATCGGCGCGCCCTCGTCGGCGAACACCCGCACGTAGCCCTGCGGGCACCCCAGTATCAGCACCCGGGCCAGGGCGTCCACCGCGGCGTCCTTCTCGCCTGCGGCTGCCAGCGCTAGCGCCTGCAACGCCTGGATCTCGATGACGCTGCCCGCCCGGCCCTGGGCGGCCGCCGCCGCGTGCAGCCGCTCCAGCAGCCCGAGCGCCGGGCCTGGGCGGTTCTCGGCGAGCAGCACCCGCGCCAGCACCAGATGCTCCGGTTCCAGTGGGTAGGACGGTTCGTCGTCCGCATCGATGCCGCGTTCGCGTGTCCAGCGGGCGGCCGCGGCGACATCGCCCTGGGCCAGCACCAGCCGCGCCCGCTGCGCCGGGACCGGGTCGAGCAGCCCGGTCACGCCCGGGCCCAGTGCGGCCCGCCCGGCCTCGCCCATCGCCTCCCGGGCCCCGCCCGGATCACCCCGGGCCTGCCGGATCCACGCCAGGGTCACCAGGCCAGTGGCCAACGGCGCGGGGTTGAGAAACCGCCGGCACAGCGCGATGCCCTCGGTGACCTGCCGGAGGGCGCTGTCGAGATCGTTCCGCTGGTAGGCCACCTCGCCCAGGCCCACGTACGCGGCGCCGGCAGGTGGCGCGAGCGGCGTCCCGGACACTGCAGCAATGTCCAGCGTCTGCCGGTAGGTCCGGACGGCCGCGTCCAGCCGGCCCTGGGCGCACTGGACCTGGCCGAGCTGGTAGACGCCCCATGCGGTGAGAAGGGGCTGGTCCGCCGCGCGCCACCCGGCGATGCCGGACACGAACGCCCGCTCGGCCTCCGCGAGCCGGCCGCGGAGCCATTCAGCCGCGGCCAGAAAACCCTGGACGGTAGAGCTCAGCAGCCGCTCATCCCCGCTAAGCTCGGCCAGGGCCTGCGACGCGAACGCGGCCGTGGCCTCGGCGTCACCGCGGAACTGAGCGAGATAGCTGCGATGGAGCGCGATCAGCGCGGGGACATTCACCAGCATGCTGGCGGCCCGGCCGGCCGATGGCTCGAACGGCTCATCGACCGCACGCGCAGCGCCAGCCAGCGCGCGCTCGGCCGCGTCCAGCGGCGGCTCCACCGCCTCTGCGCGGCCGCTGGTGGCTGCCAGCAACGCCTGCGCCAGCAACAGCCGAGGCCGGGACTGGACCAGCTCAGTGGGCAGCGACGCAAGCCACCGCTGCACCGTCGCCCGCTCGCCGCGCAGATTGTAGGCCGCGTCGAAATACTGCTCGATCAGCCGGGCTGCCCAGGTCATCTCCCCGGCGGCTACCGCGTGGCGCACCGCGTCGCCGGCCAGCCCACGCTCATCTGACCAGGCAGCAGCGTTACGGTGCAGTGCCGCGACCCGATCGGGATGTTGCTGCTGGAGGCGGGCACGGAGCAGGTCGGCGAACAGGTGGTGGTAGCGCCACCAGCCGCGCACCTCATCCAGCGGCACCAGAAACAGGCCTGCCCGCTCCACCTGCTCCAGCATCACCTGGCCACCTGTCCGGCCGGTGACCGCATCACACAGCTCCCCGGACAGCCGCTCCAGCACCGAGGTCTGCAGCAGGAAGGTGCGCACCTCCTCCGGCTGGCGGTCAAGCACCTCTCCGGCCAGGTAGTCCAGCACGAAACGATGGCTGCCGCTGAACGCCGCCACGAAACCGGCGACATCCGTCTGCTCCCGCAGCGACAGGGCGGCCAGCTGCAGGCCCGCCGCCCACCCCTCGGTGCGGGCCGCCAGCGCCGCCACCGCCGGGCCGGGCAGGCCGGGCCCGGCCGCCTCGCGCAGCAGGGCCGCCGCCTCGTCCTCCGTGAAGCGCAGCTCGGCGGCGCGCAGCTCGGCCATCTGACCGCGGGCCCGCAGCCGCGCCAGCGGCAGCGGCGGGTCGGACCGGCTGGCCAGCACCAAGTGCAGCTCCGGCGGCAGGTGCTCGAGTAGAAACGTCAACGACGCTTGCACTGGCTGGGAGCCGATCAGGTGGTAGTCATCGAGGATCAGCAGCACCTCGTCCGCACCGGGCTGGGCGGCCAGCTCGTTGATCAGCGCCGTCACCAGTCCCTCGAAGGACGGCGGTGCCGGCGGGCCGAGCAGCGGGGCGACCCGCTCGCCGATCCCCGGCCGCGCCCGGTCCAGCGCGGCAACCACATGCCGCCAGAACCGCACCGGGTCGTCATCGGCATGGTCCAGCGACAGCCACGCCACCCGACGATCGCCAGACCGGACCCAGTCGGCCAGCAGCGCCGTCTTGCCGAACCCGGCTGGGGCACACACCAAGACAAGCCCCCGGGCCAGCCCCTCGCCGAGCGCCCCCGCCAGCCGCGGCCGCGCCACGAACCCCGGCCGCGGGCCAGGCACGTGTAGCTTGGTGGCCAGCAGGACATCCCGCTCGGACGCGACAACCCCGGCCGAGGCCGCCGCAGATAGCTCAGCCATCGGCGACCCATTCCCCTTAGGCGTCCTGCCGCAGCCAGCGTCCCTGCTGGACGCGGACAGTCTACGCGCCGGTCGCCGGTCACCGCGGCCGCTGGCCGAGCGTACCCTCGCTGCCAGCATCACGCGATGGCCGAGCCGGT
This sequence comes from uncultured Actinomycetota bacterium, assembly GCA_963753225.1. GTDB lineage: Bacteria > Actinomycetota > Actinomycetes > Streptosporangiales > Streptosporangiaceae > Palsa-504. The sequence continues at coordinate 135,319 of CAVWBQ010000052.1, forward strand.
CCCGGCGCAGAATGCGCATACCGGTCACTTCGACAGGCGGATGCGCACGTCCGGCGAGCGCTAGCGCCAGGCGAAGACGGGTTGTTCCAGGTGGGCAACCCGGGTTTCGCGGTTATGCAGGGCAACCTCGCGGAACTGGTAGAGGACTGCCGCGGTGGGGGCGTGCACGAGGTGACCGGCCAGCGGGATCTGGATGACCGGGCGGTCCGACTCGGGAATGGTGCGGAATATGGGCGGGACGTCCAGTTCGCTGAACGGGATCCGGTACAGCTCCGCGACCTCGGCGGGATTGGGTGTCATCCGCTGCCCGTCACTCAGCTTCACCACGACCGGCGTGATGACGTAGCCGGAGCGGGTCGGGTAGTCGTCCAGCAGGCCCAGGCACTGTTCCCGGCCGGCGGTCGCGCCTATCTCCTCACGCAGCTCACGCAGCGCGGCGGCCATCGCGTCCTCGCCCCGGTCCAGGCGGCCTCCTGGCAGGGCGAACTGGCCGGGGTGCCCGCGCAGCCGGGCCGCGCGGCGGGTCAGCCAGAAGGCCGGACCGTCCTCGCTGTCGCTGATAGCGATCGCAACCGCCGCAGCGCGCCGGCCGTCCAGCGGGACGGCAATGCGGGTGAACGCGCGCAGGGCCTGGGCGACCTCTTTCACTCTGGCAGGTTAGTCTCTCGCGGGAAGCGGCTTTGCCGCCTTGAGCACGAGCACTTCCCCGTCCACGCTGAGGTCATGCGTGCCTGGCTTGGTGACCGGCATCATTGCCATAACGGCAGTTGACTCGGGCGGGCGTTGCGAGCGCTGGCGGCGCGCGGTTACATTGCTGAGCATTCGATCAGCGCCGGATGGGGCCGTGTGATGAGCGAGTTCAGCCAGATACGCTACGAGAGCGCCAACCGCGTCGCCACGATCACGCTGCACCGGCCCGACCGGCTCAACGCGTTCACCACGACGATGGCCCGTGAGCTTGTCGCCGCCTTCGACGCTGCCGACGCCGACGACGACGTGCGCGTGGTGCTGATGACCGGCGCCGGCCGCGCCTTCTGCGCCGGGGCCGACCTCGGGCGAGGGGCGAGCACGTTCGACGCCACCGATCCGGTCCGGGCCGCCGAGCGCGCCGGTTTCGAGACGATCGGCGGGGTGCCGCGCGACGGGGGCGGCACGGTCTCGCTGCGGATCGCCGCGTCACGCAAACCCGTGATCGTCGCCGTCAACGGGCCCGCCGTCGGGGTCGGCGCGACGATGACGCTGCCTGCAGACGTGCGGGTGGCCGGGCAGTCGGCGCGGTTCGGGTTCGTGTTCGCGCGACGCGGCCTGGTCCCGGAGGCCGCGTCGAGCTGGTTCCTGCCCAGGGTTGTCGGCATCTCGCAGGCGATGGAGTGGGTAGCCACGGGCCGGGTGTTCGACGCGGCAGAAGCGCTCGGCGGCCGGCTCGTCTCCCGCGTAGTGCCCGACGACGAACTGCTGCCCGCCGCGCGGGCACTCGCCGCTGAGATCGCCCAGAACACCTCGGCAGTCTCGGTGGCGCTTGCCAGGCAGCTCATGTGGTCGATGCTCGGCACCGCCACCCCGTGGGAGGCGCACCGGCTCGACTCGCTCGCCATGTTCCGGCTCGGGCAGAGCGCGGATGTCGTGGAGGGCGTCACCTCGTTCCTGGAGAAACGCCCGCCGAGGTTCCCCGGCCGGGTCGCTGATTTCGCCGGTGTCGTCCCGTTGTGGCCGCTCCGGCCGGAGACCATGGACTGAACGTCACTAGCTCTCGGCCACCGCGGCCGCGCAGCTTTACGCAGAGGACGTGCCGGTGCCGTCATGAAGTCTTTGATCTTGAATTCGGCCAGCACCGCTTATAGCGTCCTGACCGGAGAGAACATCCACTGCGCCGAGGTTGAGGCGGTGCTGTCCGAGCATCCCGCGATCGTCGTTCCGCGCGACGGCGCTCGCCTGGCAGCCGCCGACGTGCAGCGGCACGTCGCCGGACGGCTGGCTTCGTTCAAGGTGCCCGCCCACGTGGTGTTCCGTTCCGCCCCGCTGCCGCGCACGCAAAGCGGCAAGGTGCTCAGGCGTGACCTGGGTTCGGCAATCGCTTCCGAGCTGCGCGATGGCTGACGTCGCGCCCGCAGCTGCGGCTGGCGTCGACTCGGGCCGGGTGGGGCGCTGGCTCGCCTCGCACGTCGAGGGCCTGACCTTGCCGGTGGAGTTCGAGCTGGTCTCCGGTGGGCGCTCGAACCTGACGTACCGGCTCACCGACGCGGGTGGCGCGGTGTACGCGCTGCGCCGCCCGCCGCTGGGCGGAGTACTCAGCACGGCGCACGACATGAGCCGGGAGTGGCGTTTCATCTCGGCGCTGGCACCGACGCCGGTTCCTGTCGCGCAGCCCCTGGCGTACTGCCCGGACACCGCCGTCACCGGAGCCGAGTTCTACGTGATGGGGTTCGTCGACGGCCTGGTGCTCGCGGATCGTGCGGCCGGATTCCAGCTCCCGCCGTCTGCCCGGCTCCGGGCCGCGGACCAGGTGATCGACGTGCTCGTCGCGCTGCACTCGCTCGACCCCGTCTCTGTCGGTCCCGGCTCGGCCGGCCTGGGCGAGCTGGTGCGCCGCACCGGATACGTCGAACGGCAGCTCCGGCGCTGGCACGCCCAGGTGCACGCCTCCGTCTCTTCCGTCTCTGGGGACCTGGCCCTGCTCGCTTTGCTCGACGAGGTGCATGATCTGCTCGCCCGGCGCGTCCCGGCGCAGCGCACCGGCATCGTGCATGGCGACTACCGGCCGGGGAACCTGACGTTCGGGCCGGACGGTACCGTGCGCGCGGTATTCGACTGGGAGCTCGCGACCACGGGCGACCCGATGGCCGATCTCGGCTGGCTGGCCGCGAGCTGGCAGGACCCCGGGGAAGACGTGCCGCCGGTGACGCCGGGGCCGAGCACGGCTCCCGGGTTCCCGGCCCGCGCGCTTGTGATGGACCGCTACGCCCGGCTGTCCGGCCGGGATGTGTCGGACCTGCCGTACTGGGTTGCTTTCGCCCGGTGGCGTTCGGCCTGTATCGGCGCCGGCGTGCGGGCGCGCTACCTAGCCGGTCACATGGCCGACGACGGCTACCTGACGCAGGCGGACGAACGCGCCGGTGCCGGCGTCCGGCTGGCCGAGGCGGCTCGGGACGCGCTTTGTGATGCCTGGTGATCAGGACGGAATACGGACGGCCTGGGATCTCCGCGTCCTTGGCCCGGTCGGAGCGGGCGAGCCAGGCAAGCCAGCCGAGCATGCGCAGCACCGCCAGCACCCACAGGCGTCGACTCAGGTCATTTCGCTGCGCACAGCGACCTGGCACAGCTCCGGTATCTTGCCGGCGGCCGCCACCGCAGCTAGCCGCACGCCGGCCAGCGCGAGCGCGAAACCGTACACAGCCGCGCAGGGCCAGATAACCCCGATCCGGATCGCGTCCGAATCGGTCGCGGTCTGCACCACCGCGATGATCACTGGGGTGGCCGCCACCGCAGTGCCCGCGAGAGTACCCAGGACGCCGCCGAACCGGTAGGCGCCGTATCCCTGTGCGTTCACCAGAATCGGAAAGCCCGTTCGCTTAACCATCGGGTATGGCAGCACCGCGGTGAACAGGTTGCTCAGCCCCAGGGCCGCGCCGAGCCCGGCCAGCACAATCGGGCCCGCCTCGATCCCGAATCCCGGCAGGCCGGCCGCGGCGGCCAGCCCGAAGCAGACCGCGACGACCAGCGGTGCTCCGATCACGCAGAGCGCGAGGTTCTGGCCGGAGAAGTAGGCACGCAGGTCGCGACGGCTGCTCAGCGCCGTTGCCTCGAGGAAGAACGGCGGTCCCGTCAGCCCGGCCGAGTTGGCGTGGAAGATCCCGACGAACGCGGCACCGAATACCGCGCTCGCCAGGATGATCCCCGGATGACGGTTCTGGCCGATGATGGAACTGGCCGACACCGCGGCCGTGATCACCGCGACCAGCGCCCAGTAAATGATTGAGGTCGGGTCGCGGCGCTGGTAGAGCCAGAACCGCGCGGCAACAGCGCCGCGGATGCCGAGGCCAGCCAGCGGCAGCTTGGCGCCGCGGACCCGTGCTGCCTGGGTCGTCGTGTCGGCGGTCACCAGAGCCCGGCTCAGCGCCCTGACCCACAGCCAGCCGAATACGGCTATGACGGCGGCCAGCGCCCCCAGGCGGGCGAACGCAATGCCGGGACTCCCGTCCGATGCATCCTGGATCGCGTGCGCGGCCAGGCCCGGCGGCAGCCAGCGCATCCATGAGTCGAAGCCGGTGAAGCTCGCCGCGGTGATCTTGCCCTCGCCGGCGGCCTTGGGCACCACCTGGGCGAAGAACTCGTACAGCGCGAACAGCGGGATGATCATGAACGCGGCGAGGTCCCGGCCGCGACGCGAGCGCAGCAAGCTGGCCAGGGAGGTCGTCACGAACCGGGATAGGGCGATGCAGAACAGTACCTGCAACCCCACAGCGATCACCGCGACGATCAGGCCGAGCGCGCCGCTGGCCAGTCCGACGGTGACGCCGAGCAGGCCGATCACGTTGGCCAATGGCCAGGCGCCGGTAGCCGAAGCTGCCAGCAGCCCGGTGATGAGCTTGCGGGTGCGCAGCGGGTAGAGGGCCAGCGTGGACGGGTCTAGAGTGCTGTCCACGCCGAAGACCATGATCGGCGCTATCAGCCAGCCGAACGCGAACACGGTGAAGATGACCGCGGTCAGGTCCACGGACGTGCTCTTGCCGCGGAACGAAGCCAGGACGAGGAACGTGCCGACCGCCAGCAGCACGGCGAATATCGTGCTGATGATGAAGGAGACCTTAGCGCCCCTGGACGACCGCAGCGCGTTGAGCAGCAGGCGCAGTTTCAGCTGGACGAGGAGCCGAGCCATGACAGCACCTCCTCGTCGTGTGCCCGGGGGCCGACCAGATCGATGAATGCGCGCTGCAGCGTCTTGCCGCCGCGCACCTGGTCCGTGGTGCCGCTCACCACGATCTTGCCCTTGTCGATGATCGACACGTGATCGCAGACCTGCTCGACCAGTTCCATGACATGACTGGAGAACAGCACCGTCGAGCCGGACGCGACAAACCGTGTCAGCAGCCGGCGGATCACGTCTGCGGACACCGGGTCAACGCCCTCCAGCGGCTCGTCCAGGAACAGCATTGACGGATTGTGGATCAGCGCGCAGCCAAGCGCAGCCTTCTTCCGCATGCCGGTGGAGTAATCGGCAACCAGCCGGTTGGCGTCTTCGGTCAGGTCCAGCACGCCAAGCAGCTGCGCGGCACGCGACCGCGCCTCGGCGGCCGGCAGGCCGCGCAGCCGGCCCGAGTATTCCAGCAATTCCTCGCCGCTCAGCCGCTCGAACAGCCTGACCTCGGCGGGAACGACGCCCATGATCGCCTTGGCCGCGGGCGGGTCCGCCCATACGTCCAGCCCGTTGACCAGGACCTGCCCTCCGTCCGGACGCAGCAACCCGGTCATCATCGACAGTGATGTTGTCTTCCCGGCTCCGTTCGGCCCGACGAGCCCGGCGAGGGAACCCGCCGCGATCTCCAGGTCGATGCCGGCTACCGCTTCCTTGTCACCGAACTTCTTCCGCAGGCCGCGCACCACGACACCTGGCCCGCCGGCTGCCGGCTGGTAGCGGGGCAGCCCGCCGGCCGACGAGGCGTCTGGCGCACTTTCATCGTTCATGACCTTTTTCCCGTCCGCGTGTCATCATGATGACTGCTTTCCTCCCTACCCCGGAATGCCTGTCTTGTTACTACGAGGCGATGCCGGCGAGCACGCCGGCGTGCGCCGCGTGTGTGACCCGTGTGCTGTCGCTGGTCGCCGTCATGCCTGGGAGCACCGCGCCTTCTCATACTGTGGGTGACCCGCGCGGCGCCCGTGCGCCGGGCGGTATCGACCGTTCGCCGGCTGGAGCAGTCCTAACCAAGATCAATAACGCCAGCCGGAGTGCGCACTAGCCTGATCAAAGTCGGGTCCCGCCCGCTGGCAGGGCGCAGGAGCGATACAGGTGGAGCCAGGCAAGCAGGTACCTCCCTTCGGGATCGACGTCCTCGCCCGCTTCCGCGAGCGTGGCGCTGGCAGGCGTAGCTCGTCGAGCGCCTCAGGCTCTACCGCCGGTGCGAAGTTGTTCTGCGGCCAGTTAGCATCATGGCACGAGCGCGCAGCCTTCAGGGCATGACGGTCACGACGTCATCCGCCTCGGCGGCGAAACCGCTGTCGTGGTTCCGATGCACGAGTACCACACGCTGAAGGCCCTGCGGGACCGCGCATCCGCCGAGCAGGTCGAGGAAGGCGAGCTCGACGCTGCCATCGCCGAGCACGGGGCGTGGAAGGCGGCCGGGCCTGAAGTCGCACGAGGAGTTCATGGCTGAGGTGTTCGGCGGCTCAAGGTGAGGATCATCTGGTCAGATCGCGCAGGCGACCTTCGTCCGCGTCATGGCCGACCAGGCCGGGATGATGGCCGTCAACCGCGCCGTGGAAGCCTTAGCTGACGAGCCGGCGCTCCGGGCGCGTTCGTCCGCGGCGCCTATCGCAGGCTGCCGCTGCCCACCGATTCGAGCAACTGACAGACGAGCTCGACCTGGCCAGCGTAGCCGCGGAGGATCAGTCCGGCCTGCGGGCGCCGCCGGGGCGGCACACGGTTTACGCAGTGGTTCGCCTTGCCCGCCGGGGTGAGGCCGATGCTGCCCGCCGCTAATCCGGCCGACCATACCAGCAGCAGGTCACGAAGCGGACGGCCAGCCCGGCCGCGACGCGCGCAGCACGCCGTTGACCTGGCCACCGCGACCAGGACAGTCAGGCGCAAGGAAGGCGGCAGGACACCGACCTGAGAGGCTCGCCGCGCCAGGTGGGCGGGACATGAGACGATGGCTGCACGTAGTCAGATGAACACGAAAAGTGATGATGCCATGCTGCCCTTTGCTGACCCCGTGCTGGCCGAGCTGCTCGACGCAGCACCGGACGCGACCCTGTTCGTCAACCGGGACGGCCGCATCGAGCTAGCCAACGCCCAGGCCGAGCGCCTGTTCGGGTACCAGCGCGCCGAGCTGACCGGCCAGCCCATCGAGATCCTCATCCCCGAGGGCGCCCGGGCCGGCCACCCCGCCCGCCGCGCCCGGTACGTGCAGGACCCCCGGCCCCGCCCGATCGACGCCAGCCTGGACCTGTCCGCTCTCCGCCGCGACGGCACCACTTTCCCCGCCGAGATCGCCCTGTCCGCCATCCACGCCGGCCCGGACATCGTCATCATGGCCGCCGTCCGCGACGTCACCGCCCAGCGCGAGGCCCTGGCCGAGCTCCAGCGCAGCAACGAGAACCTCGAGGCGTTCGCCCACTCCGTCGCCCACGACCTGCGCACCCCGCTGCGCTCCCTGGCCGGCTTCAGCGCCGCCCTCATCGAGGAATACGCCGACGCCCTCGGCGACACCGGGCGCGGCTACGCCAGCCGCATCGAGGCCGCCAGCGAGCACATGGCAGCGCTCATCGACGACATCCTGAACCTGGCCACCGCCGCCCGCGCCCCCATCACCATCCGGCCCGTCGACCTCGGCGCCCTGGCCGCCGCCATCACCGCCGACCTCCAGCGCCAGGACCCCGCCCGCCGTCCCCGCCTCACCATCCAGCAGCCCGCCATCGCCCTCGCCGACCCGGTCCTCATCCGCGCCGTCCTCCACAACCTCCTCGACAACGCATGGAAATTCACCAGCCGCACCGCCGGCGCCGACATCGCGTTCGGCACCACCCCCAGCGCCGACCCGGCCCGCACCGCCTTCTACGTCCGCGACAACGGCGTCGGCTTCGACCCCGCCTACAAAGACAAGCTCTTCCAGCCCTTCCAGCGCCTCCACACCACAACCGAGTTTCCCGGCACCGGCATCGGCCTCGCCACCGTCCGCCAGATCATCCGCCGCCACCACGGCGAGACCTACGCCGACGGCACACCCGGCCACGGCACCACCATCACCTTCACACTCCCAGCCGCACCCCCCTAACGTCCGCCACCCCGCCCAGCACCCCACGCCTGGGGTGCCAGAGCCAGGCCTCGACACTCATGACCATCAGAACGCTATAGAGTGCCCGTATGTCGTCAATATCGATCGGAATACTAGAAAATGGTCACACATCCAGGGCCGACACCGCGGCCTCCACGGCGGCGCCGATGTCCGCCCGGACGCCGAGGGAACGCAGGGCCCGGCCGAGCGCCGTGACCGCGATGACCGGGCCGAGCGGGAAGGCGCCGGTGCCCATGTGACCGATCTGCAGGACGATCCGGGCGAGGTCACCCTGCCCGCCGGACAGCATGACGCCGGAGTCCGCCCGCGCCAGGGCTCGTACGTCCTGCTCGTCTATCTCGTCGGGCATCCTGACGGCGGTGACGGTGTCGGAGCGGACCAGCGGGTCCCGGGCCCACAGGGTGAGGCCCAGGGCCTCGGCGCCGGCCCGGGCGGCCCGGGCGGCGGTTTGGTGCCGCCGGAGTACCGCCTCGGCTCCCTCCCTGAGATACTGCTCCAGGCAGGAGTGCAGGCCGTAGATGTCGGTGACCGGCGGCGTGAACGGGAAGGGCCGGTCGGCCAGGTGCGCGTCGCGCCAGTCGAGGATGGAAAGCGCCGAGTCGCGCGGCGCGGCCGGGTTCGCCTCCATCCGTGCCCAGGCGGCCTCGCTGACATGGAGCAGGGACAGGCCGGGCGTGCCGCCCAGGCATTTCTGCGGCGCAGTCACCACCAGGTCGGCCTGCCAGGAGGTGAAGTCGCAGCGGATGCCGCCGAAGGAGGAAACGGCGTCGACGATGAGCAGCGCGTCGTGCTCGGCCGTCACCGCCGAGATCGCGTCGAGGTCGTTGGCGGTACCGGTGGGCGTCTCGCAGTGCACCACGCTGACCACGGTGATGTCGGGCCGGACGCGCATGGCGTCGGCGACGGCCGAGGCCGGCACGGCGCTGTCGTAGGGCACCTCGATCTCGACGACTTCCCGGGCGTACCGGCGTGCCCATGCGCCGTAGCCGCGGCCGTAGATGCCTGACACCAGGTTCAGCACGATGTCCTCGGCGCCGATCAGCGAGGCCGCGGCGGCCTCGAGCCCGACTACGGCCTCGCCCGGCAGGATGACCGGGCTCTCCCTGGTGCCGAACGCCTGCTGCAGCAGTTCCGCCGTCCGCTGGTACAGCGCGCCGAAGGCGGGGTCCAGGTGATGCAGGACCGGCCGGCCCAGGGCGGCCAGAGTGGCCGGGGTCGCTCCGGCCGGGCCGCCGGTCAGGTTGAACGCCGGGTCGCGGGAAGCCGGGTAAGCGGGCTGGTCCACGTCGGAACCTCCTTGGCAGCGCAATTCCTGCTAATCAGCCGGAATTTATCAACATGAGCCGCTGTCACATGACGCGTGGCCAGCATCTTCATCGGCGGGTCCAGGCCCTGGACCGCGGCGGCGGCTTCACCGCCCCGGTGAACCCCGGCGGGACTCCGGTTTCGCGACGGCCGCGGCCGCCAGGCCGCCGGGGCACCTCGGCAACCCCGGTACCGTGACCGGGCCGCGCGATCCGCCGGAAGCGGCGCGTGACCGCACGTCCCGGGCTGCGCGTCGGCCTCCACTCCGACCTGCGCGAGCATGGCCCGCAGGCAGCCGTCTACCGCGAGATGCTCGACCCATTCGCCCGTCTGGTGATCGGCGGTGCCGTCGTGCGCGGCCGGCACTCGTTCGGCGTGATTTCCGAGCGGGGCGGGGTCAACGCGAGCTGGGGTGAGGTGCTGATCGAGGTGGCCAAGCGGGGCGGGCGGGACATAGTCCGGCCCCGCCACCCGGACACGTGGCTTCGCCTGAGGTTCGCCGGGACGCCGGCCTACCTGCCGCACCCGCGATGGGCTTGCACCGGACGCGGCCCGCGCACCTGGCCGCATGACGGCACGCGCCCCAGCCCGTTCGGGATAATAGTCAGCCGAACGTGCCGGGCGCGTGCCTCAGTAACCGTTCACCGCCCCCGCCGGGCTCGCCGGGGCCGGGCGGGATGGGCCCTATATTCAGTCTGTCAGGGGCCGGGGACCTTTAACCCCTGCCCGGGCTTTGACTGATCGGAGACCGTCATGACCGACGCAGGAATCGCCGGGCAGGCCGCCCCAGCCCCGTACTACGTCGTCTTCGACGTCGACGTACGTGACGCCCCGCGTTACGGGGAGTACATGGCGCACGTCCTGCCCCAGATCGAAGCAGCGGGCGGCAAGTACCTGGCGCGCGGCGGGCCGCACACCGTATATGAGGGCGACTGGTCGCCGTACCGGCTCGTGCTGCTGGAGTTCCCCTCGCGGGAGGCCTTCGAGGGCTTCTACCACAGCCCCGCGTATCAGGACCTCCATGCGCTGCGCGATGAGGTCAGTTATGCACGGATGGTCGGCGTCGAGGGGCTGCCCTCACCGGGCTCTGCCGGCGCCGTCCGCGGATGAGCATCGAAGCCCGCGGCAGATGTCATGTGGCGCCTGGTGGCCCAGATGGCGATGCGGCCGGGCGCCCTCGGCTACGCCGTCGAGCTCGGGCTGCTGCCCGCGGGATCCGCCGGAAACAGGTCCTCGGGGGACCTGTCAGGTTAGCTTGGCCCCGGTCGGGCTGGCCCTGGCGGCCGTCCCGGGCCGCTGCCTGCCGGACAGGGCAGGTGGCCGGCGCTCCATCAGCCGCAGCACGAGCGGGGTCAGGATGAGCTGCATGGCGAGGGCCATCTTGCCGCCCGGGACCACGATGATGTTCGGCCGGGACATGAACGAGTCGTGCAGCATGGACAGCAGGTAGGGGAAATCGATGCCGTGGGGGTTGGCGAAGCGGATGATGACGAAGCTCTCGTCCGCGGTGGGGATATCCCGGGCGATGAAGGGGTTGGAGGTATCGACGGTTGGCACCCGCTGGAAGTTGATATAGGTCCGGGAGAACTGCGGGCAGATGTAGTTGACGTAGTCGGGCATCCGCCGCAGGATCGTGTTCGCCACGGCCTCGGCGGAGTAACCGCGCTCGTTCTTGTCCCGCCAGGCCTTCTGGATCCACTCCAGGTTGATGATCGGCACGACCCCCACCAGCAGGTCCGCAGCCTGGGCGACGTCCACGGTGGGGGTTACGACCGCCCCATGCAGGCCTTCGTAGCACAGCAGGTCGGTGCCGGGCGGGATGTCCTGCCAGGGGGTGAAGGTGCCGGCCTTCTGGCCGTACGGCTCGGCTTCGGCTGCGTTGTGCAGGTATTTCCTGACCCGGCCGGTGCCTTTCTCCCCGTAGTCGCGGAATAGGGCGGCGAGTTCTTCCAGCAGGTTTGCTTCCGGGCTGAAATGACAGAAGTGGTGGTTGCCCGAGGCCTCCGCCTCCGCGGTCGCGTCCAGCATCGCCTGGCGGTTGTAACGGTGAAACGAGTCCCCCTCGACGAATGCCGCGGCGATATTCTCCCGCCGGAAGATATGCTGCACGGCCCGGGTGACCGAGGTGGTGCCCGCACCCGATGAGCCGGTGATGGCGATGACCGGATGCCTGACCGACATGACGGCCTCCTTCGCGCTCAGCTGCGGAACAAAGATCGGGTGTTGAAAAGCGATGCGTCGTAGGCCTGCTCATGCGGCTCGAGGTGCTCGTGGTGATACTGCTCGATCCGCTCGACTTCCCGGCGGGAACCGAAGACGAAAGGTACCCGCTGGTGCAGCCCGTCGGGGGTCAGCCCCATCACCCGCTCGTAGCCGGTGCTGGCCAGGCCGCCGGCCTGCTCGATGAGGAACGCGACCGGGTTGGCCTCGTACAGCAGCCGCGGCCGCCCGGTACGGCCGGGCTGGTTGCTATCAGCCGGGTGGAGGAAGACGCCGCCGCGGGTCAGGATGCGGAAGGCCTCGGCCACTAGCGAGGCGATCCAGCGCATGTTGAAGTCCTTGCCCCGCCGCCCGGCCTTCCCAGCCAGGCACTCCTGGACGTAGCGGCGGACCGGGGGTTCCCAGTGCCGCTCGTTGGAGGAGTTGATCGCGAACTCGGTCGTCTCCTCCGGGATCCGCATCTGGGGATGGGTGAGGATGAAGGCGCCGATGTCCCGGTCCAAGGTAAAGCCGTCCACGCCGCTGCCGGTGGTCAGCACGAGCATGGTAGCGGGACCGTACAGGGCGAAGCCCGCGCAGACCTGCTCGGTGCCCGGCTGGAGGAAATCGCCGACGACGGGGGCGGCGCCGGGACGGGGACTGCGCAGGATGGAGAAGATCGTGCCCACCGTGATGTTCACGTCCAGGTTGCTGGATCCGTCCAGCGGGTCGAACACCAGCAGGTACTTGCCGCGGCGGTAGGCGGCGGGGATCGGGTGGACGCCGGGCATCTCCTCAGACACCATCCCGGCCAGGTGCCCGGTCCACTCGGTCTCGCCGATCATCACCGTGTTGCTGACGACATCGAGTTTCTTCTGCGCCTCGCCCTGCACGTTGACCGCGCCCATGTCGCCGGGCAGGCCGGCCAGTGCCCCCTTGCCGACCTGGTTGGCGATCACCTTGACCGCAGTGGCCACGGCGTTGAGCAGCCCGGAGAACTCGCCGGTCGGGTCCTTGTCCCGGTTCTCGTGCTCCTTCTCGATGGTGAAACGGGTCAGGGTCTTACGCGCCGTCCCGGCGGCGACCTCCGGCAGGGCTGACATGCTAGCTTCTCGCCGCGAGGACGCGGGCGGCGGCGTTACTGTTCGCCGTGTTGCACGGGATCCCCTGGATCTGGCTGCGAGAACACCCGGCTGGTGAGGAAGTCGGCGGGCTCGAGCCGCATGAGATCATCTTTGGTCACCTCTTTGTCGTCCAGGCTGAACAGGCGGTTGGCGTGCCGCAGCCGCGCTCGTTCCACGGCGTTGCGGACGCTGCGCGCGTTGGCGAACCGGGGCTGGCGGCTGCGCCGGGTCAGGTAGTCCCGGAACGTGTCCCGTCCCGCCAGGGACAGCTCGTACCCGGTTTCCCCGATCATCAGGTCCCCGATAGCCGCCAGCTCGTCGACGGTGTAGTCGGGGAAGTCTATGTGGTGCGCGATCCGGGAACTCATCCCGGGATTGGACTGGAAGAAGGAATCCATCCGGTCCTTGTAGCCAGCCAGGATGACGACTAGGTCCTCGCGCTGGTTCTCCATCACCTGGAGCAGGATCTCGATCGATTCCTGACCGTAGTCGCGCTCGTTCTCCGCGCGGTACAGGTAGTACGCCTCGTCGATGAACAGCACCCCGCCCATGGCCCGCTTGAGGACCTCTCTGGTCTTGGGTGCGGTGTGCCCGACATACTGGCCGACCAGTTCTTCTCGGGTGACCGCGACCAGGTGGCCGCGCTTGAGGTAGCCGAGGCGCCGCAGCAACTCGGCCATGCGCATCGCGACCGTGGTCTTCCCGGTGCCAGGGCCGCCGGTGAAGCACATGTGCAGGTTCGGCCTGACCGTGGTCAGGCCGAACCGGGCGCGCTGGGAGTCGACCAGCAGCAGCGCGGCGATCTCCCGGATCCTGGTCTTCACCGGGACCAGCCCGACCAGCTCGGCGTCCAGCGCGTCCAGCATGTCGTCCACGCCGGACTGCTTGCGTGCCTCGCTCAGGTTCACGGTGCCGTCCTCGGGGACCGGCTCTGGGCCTTCCCGCCCGGGTGCCGGGACCTCCGCCGACGGCCCCCTGGTACCGAACGCCAGCCGGGCGGGCGCATCTCCCGGGTTGACGGTCATGGTGTGCCGTACCGGGCCCCCTCAGGCCGCCCGGTCGCGTAGGAATGGGTGGTGTACCGGATGCGCCGGTCGGCCACCTCCTGCCGGTCGACCCGGAACCCGGGCTCGCCGGCAGGCCGGTTGACGATAAACGACAGCGCGATCGTCTGCCGGCCCTTGGTCGCGTCATAGGCGTCGACCCGGATGTAATGTTCCGGGTAGGCCTTGCGGCACTCGTTGACCTCGTACAGCACGCTGCCCGCGTCGTGCAGGTCGAACATGGGCAGGCCCCACATCTCCCAGTAGGTGTTGCGCGGGTGCGGGTCGTCGGTGAACTCCACCGACAGCGGCCAGCCCCGGTCCAGGGCGTACTGGATCTGAGCCCTGATCTCGTCGTCGGACAGGTCGGGCAGGTAGGAGAACGTACCCTGGGTTATCCGCATCATCATCCTCCTGGCGGTTAATAGCTCGTCGGCGTAGGGACGGCGTCGGGAACATCGGTTGACTCGTAGTTGAACGCGATCTCGCCCCAGGTGGACAGGGCCATGTCGAGTTCGCGGCTGCGGGCGGCGGCGGCCTTGAGGATCGACTGGCCCTCGGCCATCAGCTCGCGGCCCTCGTTCCTGGCCTTGATCATCGCCTCCAGCGCCACCCGGTTCGCCGTCGCGCCGGCCGCGATACCCATCGGGTGACCGATCGTGCCGCCGCCGAACTGGAGCACCACGTCCTCGCCGAGGTAGTGCAGCAGCTGGTGCATCTGCCCGGCGTGGATTCCGCCCGAGGCCACCGGCATGGTGCCAGGCAGCGACGCCCAGTCCTGGTCGAAGTACAGGCCCTTGACCGGGTCCGCGGGCGTGTGGTTCAGCCGCAGGGTGTCGTAGTAGCCGGCGGTGGCGTGCGGGTCGCCTTCCAGCTTCCCTACCACCGTGCCGGCGTGAATGTGGTCCACTCCCGCCAGCCGCATCCACTTGGCGATCACGCGGAAGTTCACCCCGTGGTTCTTCTGCCGCGTGTAGGTGCCGTGCCCGGCCCGGTGCAGGTGCAGGAGCACCCCGTTGGCCCGGGCCCACTTCGCCATCGACTGGATCGCCGTGTACCCGACGGTCAGGTCGATCATGACGATCACGCTGCCCAGATCCTTGGCGAACTCGGCCCGCTCGTACATGTCCTCCATCGTCGCCGCGGTGACGTTCAGGTAGTGCCCCTTAATCTCGCCGGTGGCCGCCTGGGCCCGGTTGACGGCCTCCATCGTGAACAGGAAGCGGTCTCGCCAGCGCATGAACGGCTGGGAGTTGATGTTCTCGTCGTCCTTGGTGAAGTCCAGGCCGCCGCGCAGCGCCTCGTAGACAACCCGGCCGTAGTTGCGGGCCGACAGGCCCAGTTTCGGCTTAGTGGTCGCTCCGAGCAGCGGGCGGCCGTACTTATTCAGGTACTCGCGCTCCATCACGATGCCGTGCGCCGGGCCCTGGAAGGTCTTGACGTAATGCGCCGGTATCCGCATGTCCTCCAGACGCAGCGCCTTCAGCGCCTTGAAGCCGAACACGTTGCCGATGATCGAGGAGGTGAGGTTGGCGATCGATCCCTCCTCGAACAGGTCCAGGTCGTAGGCGATCCGGGCGATGAACTGCTCCGGCTGCCCGGGCACCGGCTGCACCGAGTAGCACTTGGCCTGATAATTCTCGTGCGCCGTTAGCCGGTCCGTCCACACCACCGTCCAGGTCGCGGTGGATGACTCCCCGGCCACCGCGGCGCCCGCCTCCTCCGGCGGGACGCCGGGCTGCGGCGTTATCCGGAACGCGGCCAGCACGTCAGTGTCCTTCGGCTCGTAGTCCGGCTTCCAGTAACCCATCTCCGCATAGGGGATCACGCCGGCGTTCCAGCGTTCGCTCACGGTGCCTCCTCGCCATCGGGCCGCAGCGGATCCTCGTTAGGACCCGTGATCTCCAGCATGCGCCGTTGAATATCGCATTGTCTATCAACTATTTTCGAGGAAAGTAAACTAATAAGTTAAGATTGGAGGCCTGATGGCGACCGAGGCGCGACTGCGCGCGTTCCTCTCGGTGGCGGAGACCGGCTCGGTACGGGCCGCCGCCGAGCGGCTCGTCGTGACCGAATCGGCCGTGTCCGCAGCGGTGACCGCGCTCACCGCGGAGGTCGGCGTGCCGCTGGCCGAGCGGCACGGCCGGGGGTTGCGCCTCACCGCCGCCGGCCATACCTTCGCCGGGTACGCGCGGACCATCCTCGGCCTGCAGCAGGAGGCTCTCGCCGCCGCCCGCAGCCACGGCCATTCCGGGCACGGACGGCTGCGGGTCGCGGCAGTGACCACGGCAGGGGAGCACGTGCTGCCGCCGCTGCTCGCCACCTTCCTCCGCCGCTACCCGGACATCGACCTGGCCCTCGAGGTGGGGACCCGGGAGCAGGTGTGGGCCATGCTCGCCGCGCACGAAGCCAACCTGGTCATCGCGGGCCGCCCGCCGAGATCGCTGGAGGTAGTGGTCCGCGCGGTCCGCCGCAACGAGCTCATCGTGGTCGGCACCCCTGATTTGCCGCTGCCCTCCGGCGTCCTGGGCGCCCGCTGGCTGATGCGAGAACCCGGCTCAGGCACCAGGGCCACCTGCGAGGCGCTGCTCGCCGAGCTCGACGTCGACCCCCCGTCGCTGACGCTAGGTTCGAACGGGGCGGTCGTCGCGGGCGCCGTCGCCGGGCTGGGCGTCACCCTGGTGTCCCGGGACGCCGTCCGCGGCCGGCTGAACGCCGGCGAGCTGATCCCGCTGACGGTCCCGCACACGCCGCTCGTCCGCCCGTGGCACGCCCTCACCTACCCGCACTCGGCGGCGGCGGAGTCGCTGGTCAGTCACCTGCTCGATCAGGACGAGCCCACGGCGCGGTGGCGGGTCCCCCGCGCCCGCCATGCCGGCCGCGCGCAGGCGATCATCCGCTTAGCCTGCGGCGCCCTGACCGGGAAGCTGACCGGCCCCGCGCCCGCCACCGTGAGCCGGACGTCCCTCGCGGGCACGGACAGCTGCGCGCTGAACGCGCCAGGCGCCTGCGAGCCGTCGAGCACCCCGGCCAGCCGCTCCCCTGGCGTGATCGGCATCCCTGAACCTCCTGCGGTCAGTCAGCCAGGCTACCGGGGCAGGGGATGGCATACATCCGAACGGCCAGGGTGCTACGCCGCGTGCGAACTCTCAGAACCCCGTCGTGTCAGCCAGGCGCGCGGCCGCTTCGGGGCACAATATTCCTTATGCCAACGCAGCAGTTGCTTGACCGTGTTCGTGAACTGCGGGCGGCCGGGCGCACGCCGAAGGAGATCGCCCGGGCGCTGAAGATGCCGCCGAGCGCGGTCGCGCCGCTCATCAGATCGGTCGCCGCCGCCCAAGGGCGGACCCGGGAGGACGCGCTGATCGGGTGCTGGATCAGTCCGGGCTGGTCATCCAGTGTCCTGGCGCCGGAACGGCCGGACTGGCCGGGGTCAGCCCCATCGGAACGAACCGGGCACTCGGGGCTGGTGACCGTGCTGGTCGCCCGGGACCGGGGCGGGTCCACCGCCGGGGTGTGCTGCTATCTGGTGGACACCTGGTGCCTGGGGCTGAAGAACGCGGCCGGGCCGCGATCGATGGACCGCCGGCGGCTGAGCGGGTTCATCCAGCAGATCTTCAGCGCCTGGGACGATCCGGCCGTGCAGGTGCCGCTCGAACTGGGGCGGCAGGTCGTCCACGGCGCGATCGGGTACGCACGCGAGCTGGGATTCGAGCCGCACGCGGACTTCGGGCGGGCCGCCGGGTACCTGGGGGAATGGGACGGGGAGTGCGAGCTGACCTTCGGCCGGGACGGGAAGCCGATGTATATCTCCGGCCCGGACGACGACGGGGAGAGGATCATCCGCAAGCTGCGCCGCGGCCTTGGCGACGGGAACTACGACTTCGTGCACATGATCCCAGGCTGACCGCAGGGGGCAGGGATGGCGCTGCCGAGCCGCGTCTGGGAACGGCAGGCAACCTACACCGATGATGGGAGAGCCTTGGCGAGCTCGCTGCTCAGCGGCGTGACGGGAGGATGCGGCTCGGCTCCGAAGCACCATGGCTTGTGCTTGCGCAGCAGGGCCTCGCCGTCGGCTACCACCTGGCCCAGATGCGCAAGCAGCGCGGCATGACCCAGGCCGAGGTGGCCCGGGCGATGGGCGTCAGCCAGGCCCGCGTGTCCCGGATGGAACACGGCACCTGGCTGCGCATTCCCGGGCCAGCATGGCTGACGCGCTGCCGACCGTCGCTCCGCTGCTGGCCAGGGAAACCGGCCGCAGGCCGGTGACCCGAGAGCTGCGCGCTGCCCTGTATGGTCAAGCCTTCAACCCGCAGCAGCGCCTCCGCATCCCGGACCCGGCTACCGCCAGCGCTCTGGCCTGGCTGGAACGCGCGTCGCTGCCGGGTCGGCCAGCTCAATGACCCACAGGTCATCAGGGCTGCCCTGGATGGGCTGTGCGTGCGGCTGGTCGGCTCGCCCGCGGCGACGAACACGATCACCCGCAAGCGGGCGGTGTTCCATGGCGCCATCGGCTACGCGGTCGAGCTCGGGCTGCTTCCTGCCAACCCGGCCGACCGGGTCCGGGTCCGGCGGCTGGGACGACGACCGGCTCGGGCAGCCAGTCCCCCACGTACGTCTTCCGCCGCATCCGCGCCGAATACAGGTGGTTGATTCCCAGCCGTGTCACCGTGGTCGTCAGGTTTGCTTTCGGATCGGCGATCGTGGTCCCCGCCTGGCGGGCCCCGGTGAGGCCGAGCGACGCGTGCTGCACCCTGTCCTCGGCGTCGCCTACGGACCCAGTCATCCCGTAGGCGATGGAGAACAGCAGCGGCCGGTACTCCGCCTCCGCCGTGCGGCCCTTCATCGGCTGACCCAGGCACGGAACCCCTCCCGCCAGCTCGCGTACCGCGGCTCCCAGCCGAGCTCCTTCCTGGCCTTCTCGTTCGAGTACCCGCGCGAGGTGATCATCTGGGCCACGGCGAACTCCCCGGCGAGCAGCCGCCCGAGCCAGGCGGGCACCCGCAGCGGCGGTCTGGCGTCCGCGACCCCGGCCAGGTACGGCAGCCACTGCGCGACCGGCGCCGGGTCGCTGTCCACGACGTTGTAGACGCCAGGCGCGCCGCGCTCGACCGCGGCGAGCGTCGCGGCCGCGGCGTCGGTGATCTCGATGAACGACCAGATCCCGGTCCCGCCGCCAATTACCGGCAGCTGCCGTTTCCGGAGCATCTCCAGCAGGAAATCCGAGGCGCCCGGCCCGTAGAAGGCGCCGTAGCGCAGCACGATTCCCTCCGGCGCCTCCAGCGGTACGGCCTTGTCCACATGCCTGATCGCCGCCGCCATCCGCGCTGCGGACGCGATGGGCTGCCAGTCGAGCGGATCTTCTTCGGTCTTCAGCGCACCGCCGGACGGCTTGTCCGGCCCGGCGCCCGCGTAGCCTTGCGCGATGACCCGGCGGGTGCCCGCCCGCTTCGCGGCGGCTAGCAGGTTGTCGGTGCCCCGGGTCCGGAGCTCGCTGGTGGCGGCGAACGCCTTGTCGGGATTGCGGAGGCTCCGCATGTCCGCCAGCGCGGTCATCTGGTGCAGGATCACTTCCGGCGCGGCGGCCAGCACCGCCGCGATCACCGCCTCGCGATCCAGCCCGTCCAGGATCACCGGCTCCGTGCCCGCCTCGCGCAACCGCGCGACCTTGCCGGGCGTCCTGGTGGTAGCGGTGACCTCATGACCCGCCGCGACCAGCCCCGGAACCAGGTGCCGTCCCAGTGCCCCGGTCGCCCCCGTGACGAAGACTCGCATGATCTTTCCTTCCCGTGTGGTGCATTCCCCTGAAGACAAAGCACCATCTGAAGCTGGTGCATGTTTCGTTTCTCCTGGCACGCTACGAACGACCCCTGGTCTGCGCGTCACCCGACGGTGCCGATGCGGGTGGAATCTTCCGTCGAGGCGCCGGACACCACAGTGCCGCCCGGGAGCCATGCCATGGTCTGGCAGCGCCGCGTGGGCGGAAAGGTTTCTCCGGCGCCGATCCCCGCATCCGCATCCGGCGGTCAGGCCGGGCGCCAACAGCCGCAGCCATTACTGGCCGGCGATGATCACGCAGCAGGCCAGTGCAGAGCCCAGCCAGCAGCAGGCGGGCCGGGCGGTGGCTGCTAGCAGCAGGCAACAGCGCGGCCGCCGACCGGTCGTTAGAATGGCCAAACCAGCAGCGACGCTGGCCCACGCTGGACGCGCTGAGCGGTAGGTCGCCGATGGCCGAGCTATCTGCGGCGGCCCCTGTCGGGGTTGCCGCCTCCGAGCGGGATGTCCTGCTGGCCACCAAGCTGCACGTGCCCCGCCTGCGACGGGGCTTTGTGCCCCGTCCTCGCCTGGTGGAAGCCCTCGATGAGGGGCTAGCCCGGCGGCTCATCCTGGTGTGCGGCCCGGCCGGGTTCGGCAAGACGGCCCTGCTGGCCGACTGGGCCCGCCGCGGCGGCCCGCCGGTGGCCTGGCTGTCGCTGGACGCGGGTGACAATGACCCGGCACGGTTTTGGCGGCACGCGGTCGCCGCACTGGACCAGGCGCGGCCGGGGATCGGCGAGCGGGCCGGCCCGCTGCTCGGCCCGCCGGCACCGCCGTCATTCGAGGGCCTGGTGACAGCCCTGATCAACGAGCTGGCCGCCGGGCCCGGCGACGACGAGCTGCTACTGGTGCTCGACGATTACCACCTGATCGACACTCGGCAGGTGCACGATTCTCTGGTGTTCCTGCTGGAGCATCTGCCACCGGGCCTGCACCTGGTGCTGGCCAGCCGGTCCGACCCGCCGCTGCCGCTGGCGCGGTTTCGGGCCGGGGCGCAGCTTGCCGAGCTGCGCGCCGACGATCTGCGGTTTACCGCTGAAGAGGCGGCGGCGCTACTGCGCGAGGCGGTTGACGCTGACCTGCCCGGCACTACGGTGGCGGCGCTGGCGGCACGCACCGAAGGCTGGGCGGCCGGGCTGCAGCTGGCCGCCCTGTCACTGCGCGGGCAGCCCGACGTGACCGGGTTCGTGGCGGCCTTCAGCGGCAGCCACCGCTATGTCCTGGACTATCTGGCCGGGGAGGTACTGGGGGGCCAGAGCGACCGGGTACGCGAGTTTCTGCTGGAGACCTCCATCCTTGAGCGGCTGTCCGGCAAGCTGTGCGATGCAGTCACCGGCCGGACCGATAGCCAGCCGATGCTCGAGCAGGTGGAACGGGCGAACCTGTTCCTGGTGCCGCTGGATGAGGTGCGCGGCTGGTGGCGCTACCACCACCTGTTCGCCGACCTGCTCCGCGCCCGGCTGCAGCAAGAACAGCCCGGCCGGGTCGCGGCGCTGCACCGTAACGCGGTGGCCTGGTGTGATGAACATGGGCTCGCCGACGCCGCCGTCCACCACGCATTGGGGGCGGGGGACAGCACGTGGGCCGCCCGGCTGATCGAGCGGCATGCCGATGCGCATCTCCTGCGTGCCGAGACTGTAACCGTGCAGCGGTGGCTTGCGGCGCTGCCTGCGGAGTTGGTCCGGTCTCGCCCGCGGCTCTTGCTGGTGCAGGCGTGGATGGCGCTGGTTGGTGGCCAGGTGGAAGCCGCTGGACCGCCGCTGGATGCCGCTGAGCGCGCGTCCGCGAATGCCTCCGATGAGCCATACGAGCCATCGGCCGGCAGAGCCTTGAGCTGGCTGGCGAACGTGCCCGCGATGCTCGCGCTCAATCGTGCTGCCCTGGCCCAGCTCCACGGCGACGCCGAAGGCACGGCCGCGTTCTCGTCCCAGGCCTTGGCCAAGATCGGCGAGGGCGAGTTGATGCTGGACTCGACCGCTAGATGGCTACTGAGCGTGGCGGAGTGGCTGCGCGGCCGGGTGGCGGAGGCCGAGCGCGCCTTCGCCGCCAGCATCACCGGATGGCGGGCGGCGGGCGAGCGCTTCTCGGTCGCCTACGGGTGCCATCACCTCGGCCAGGTCCAGCGAGCCCAGGGGCGCCTGGACGCAGCGCTCGACACTTACCAGCAGGCGGTAGAGATCACCGCGCCGCCAGGCCAGCCAGCGCTGCCCGGCGCTGGCATCGGGCATGTGGGCCTGGCCGAGGTGGCCTACCAGCGGAACGAGCATGACACCGCGCTGCAGCACCTAATCGACGGCATCCCGCTGTGTCGCCAGTTCAACTACACCCAGCCGCTTGCCACCGGCCTGGCCACTCTGGCTTGGATCCGGCAGGCCGGGGGCGATCCAGCCGGGGCCCGAGAAGCGATGGACGAGGCCGGGCGGGCGGCGCCGGGCCCGGCGGTAGCTGGCCTACTCAACCCCGTCCCTGCGCAGCGGGCTCGGCTGCAGCTGGCACAGGGCGACGTCGCCGCAGCCGTCTGCTGGACGAAGCAGCGCGCCCTCGGCCCGGACGACGAGCCCAGCTACCCGCGGGAGTCTGAGTATCTGGTGCTGGCCCGCGTGCTGCTCGCCCAAGACCGCCCCGCCCAGGCACTCGCCCTGCTGGGGCGGCTGCACGCCGCGGCCATCGCCCAGGGCCGCACCGCCAGTGTCATCGAGATCCAGGCGCTGCGGGCGCTGGCCCTGGCGGCCGGGGGCGACGACACCGCCGCAGTGAACGCCCTGGCCCAGGCGCTCACCCTGGCCTGCCCGCAGGGCTACGTCCGGGTGTTCGCCGACGAGGGTCCGCCGATGGTGGCGCTGCTTGCCCGACTGGTCGCGGCCCAAAAGGCCGAACCGCCCGCCACCCGCTGTATCCCGCTCGGCTGCCTAGCCCAGGTGCTGCGTGCGTTCGCCGGCAAAGACGACGGGCAAGGCGCCGGGCGAAGCGCCATCGCGGCGGTGCCGGGCTTGGTCGAGCAGCTGACCGCCAGGGAGCGGGAGATCCTGGTGCTGCTGGCCGCGGGCACGCCGAACCCGCGCATCGCTGCGGAGCTGGTCGTCAGCCTCGACACGGTGAAAAAGCACGTCAGCCACATCCTGGGCAAGTTGGGGGCGGCCAACCGCACCGAGGCCGTCACCCGGGCCCGCCAGCTCGGCCTGATCCCCTTATAGCCCGGCACCCGATCCCGGGCGGCACCGTCATGCCCAGGGCCCACCCGGCGGCACGGTCGTGCCAGGGCCGGCCGCAGAAGATTCCACCGGCATGTGCACCGTCGGGTGATGCCCCACGCCGGCGCCCGTTCGTAGCGTCCCTCGAAGAACCCGCCCGAACACGTCCGGCTTCTCACACCTGGCCCGGACATGGCCGAGGAGGTGACAGTGAACCGCATCCAGTGTGCTCACCTCGGGCTTTTCAGCGGGAGCTGTAAGCCAGCAGCGTCGTCTTGCCCGTCGCCGCAGTCATCGCGCATTCCCCGGTGGGACGGCCTCGCCAGTGGTGAGGCAAGCCGCCCACGACGTGGCGACGTCGACGCCCACCGTGCAGCACATGCTTCCCGGGCCGGTGGCCGGTGGCCGCTGGCCGGTGCCGGGCCTGCCGCTCATGCGCCGCCTCGGCTTCAGCCGACCGTTACTAACCGGGTCCCTTTCCTGGCCAGCGAAGGAGAACAGCCCCATGGCCTCACCCCCCGTCATCCAGCGCAATAGCCAGGCCGACTGGGCGCTGATGACCGCGATCCACGACGCGCTGCGCCGCGACCTGGACCAGCTGATCCACACCACGGCCAGCCGCACGGCGGCCCGGGCCCGCTGGATCGTGTTCCGCGACTAGCTGCACCTCCACCTCGCCGCCGAGCACACGGCCATGTGGCGGCCGGCCCGGACCAAGCTCACCGGCGACCCGCGCGGCCAGGCCCTGCTGGAGGCGATGGAAGACGAGCACCAGCTGATCGGCCCGCTGCGGGCGGTGACCGACGACGCGTTCACCATGGGCGCCGACCCCGGGCGGCTCCGCCACCTGCTGACCAGGCTGCGGACGAGGCTGACCAGCCATCTCGCCCATGAGGAGGCCGACGCGCTGCCGCTCATCGGCCACATCATGTCCCCTCCCGAGCTCGGCGCCATCGCCAGGGCCATCCGCGGCGGGCCCGCAGAATGCACGCTCCCGTGGGCACTCGCCCACGCCAGCCCGCACATCTGCACCCAGGTACTGCGCCAACTGCCCGCACCCTCCCGTTTGCTCTACCGGAAGGTCTGGCTGCCGCGCTTCACCTGCAACATCCCGCCGCTGTGAGCACTACCCGACCCAGCCGCCGCCTGTGCCTCCCGCCGAGAGCACCAGCGGGCGACCAGCGAAGGAGGCCAATGCTGATCGTCAAGCCCGGGCTTTCCGCACCGGGTTCGCTGGCGCTCGCGCCCGGCAGCAGCCGCCCGTCCTGGCCGCGGGTGCCCCCAACCCTAGCAAGACACCACAGCCGACCCCGGGCAGCACCGCCGTGCCCCGGGGCCGGCTCGGCGGCACTGCCGTGCCGGGCACGGCACTGCGGAAGATTCCACCGGCATGCCCACCTTCGGGTGACGCCCCGTGGCGGCCCCGGCTCATACCGTCCTCGGGAACGGTCCACCCGAACACGGCGGGGCACTTCCTGCCGCCGGGCCTGGACATGGCGACTGGCCAAGGAGATGACAGTGAAGCAAACCCGTATCCAGGGGCCGAGGGCTCGGCGCGAGCGCTCCTGGCGTGAAGCTCTTCCGCCCGACCCGCGAGACCCCGATGTCGTCCGGGCCAAGGCGCTCGCCCGCTCTGGCCACCCGCGCCGGCAGGTTCCGGGCCGGGCTGTCCCCGTTCCCCGTCCCGCGGGAGCATGAGGGACAGCCCGCCCGCCAGCGCAAGCATGAACGGCGCGGGCGGGCAGAGCAATGCGGACCGTTCGGGCGGAACCATGCCTGTCCGGCGCCGCCGGGAAGCAGATTCCGTCGCGGAAACGCCCAGGCAGCGGGCCGCGCGGTTCGAGCGCGACGCGCTGCCCTACCTGGCGCAGCTGTATCCTGCGGCGCTGCACATGACCCGCAACCGGGCAGACGCCGAAGATCTGGTCCAGGACACGTTCACCAGGGCGTATGCCTCGTTCGGGCAGTTCGAGCCCGGCACGAACCTGAAGGCGTGGCTGTACCGCATCCTCACCAACACGTTCATCACCAGTTACTGGAAACAGCGACGCGGCCCCGTGCCAGCCGCCGAGTTCCAGGACTGGCAGCTGGCCCGCGCCGCGTCTCATCCCTCCTCCGGGCTGAAGCCTGCGGACACCGAGGTCCTGGAACACCTGCCCGACCCTCACGTCAAGCGCGCGCTCGGCCAGCTCCCCGAAGACTTCCGCACCGCGGTGTACCTCGCCGACGTCGAGGGCTACGCCTACAGAGAGATCGCCGGGATCACGGGAACACCGATCGGGACCGTGACCTCACGGCTCCACCGCGGCCGCCGGCAGCTGCGTAATCTGCTTCAGGACAGCGCCGCCACGCGCCGCCCGGCCACGACGGCGCCACGCCGCGATGCCGTCCCAGGGACGGCTGACGCCGGGCGGCCGCGGTGACCCGCGTCCTCAAGGCCCAGCCCGGTACGGGCGAAGGAGTAGGCTACCGGGTCGGCCAGCACCCACGGCCGCAGGCAGGACCTACGATGGCAGCCCGCCTAGAGGCATCACCGGCGCACGTCCGGCCGGTGACCGCACCGGCCCCGGTACGCCGGCCCGGGCTGACATGGCCGCGGCTGCCCGCGGCGGCCGAACTGGCCACCATCGGCGCTGGTTACGCAGCATATTCCCTGGTACGCCTGGCCATCCGGGCCAGGCCTGGCCGCGTTCGCGCACTCAGCCGAGCTATGGCAGGCCGAGCGGCGGCTGCACCTGACCGTCGAGCCCTACCTCAATCACCTCGCCGCCGTCCACCCTGTGCTCGCCGACGCGGCCGGGTACTACTACGGGCTGGCCCATTTCCTGGTCACCCCGCTGGTGCTGGCCTGGCTGTACCTGCGCCGGCCGGCGGCGTTTCCGCGGCTGCGCTCGGGCCTGGTGCTGGCCACCGCCGCCGCGAACGTCGTGTTCTGGGCATGGCCGGCCGCGCCGCCCCGGTTCTCGGTGCCGGGGATGACCGACATCCTGGTCACCCGCGACATCCTCGGCGCCGCCCACCCGCACGGCGCCACCAGCCTGGTGAACCTGTACGCCGCGATGCCCAGCCTGCACGTCGCGTGGGCCGCCTGGTGCGCCCTCGCGGTCGTCACCGCTTGCCGCAGCCGGTGGCGCCGCCTGGCCTGGCTGTACCCGGCCGTCACCACGCTGGCGGTGCTGGGCTCGGCCAACCATTTCCTGCTGGATGCGGCCGCCGGGCTCGCCGTCGCGGGCCTGGGCCTGCTCGCCGCCAGCCGGCCCGCGGTCACCTTCTCGCGCGGGCGACGCGGCACGGGACAGCCCGCGATGGCCGGCGGGCCGTGGATGGCCGTTGACGGGCTGTCGGCCGCCGCCGCCATCGGGCTTTACACCACGGCCTGGCGCCCGGCGGGTTCCCCGGCGCGGGTGCGCCGTCTGGCGCCGGTGAAGGCGCGGCGGGAATCATGATGACCTGCCCGGCGTGGCCGGCTTCCCGCCGGGGCCGGGCCTGGGTGTGGGTGCTGGCAGCGGGCGTGCTGGCGGCGGCCGCGGTCCGCGCCCCGGGCGCGGCCGGTGATCTGCGGGCCGCGGCCGCCCACCTGGGCGGGCTGCGGCCGGCCTGGCTGGGTGCGGCCGTTGCCGCGCAGGGCGTGGCGCTGGCCGGCGGCACGGCGGCGCAGCGCCAGTTGCTGGCCGCTGGCGGCGCGTGGTTGCGGTGGCGGACCGTGTTCGGCCTGGTGCTCGCCTCCACCGGGCTGGCCAGGGTCATGCCGGCCGGGCCGGTCACCGGCGGCGCCTGGCAGGTCCGGGAGTACCGCCGCCGCGGCGCCGGAACCGGCCCGGGGGTGTGGGCGGTGCTGGCCGGTGGGGTCACCTCCACGGTGGTGCTGCTGGCCCTGCTGCTGGCCGGGGCCGCCGCCGCGGGCATCGGCCCGATCCCGCTGCTGGCCTGTGCGGCCGGGCTGCTGGCCGCCGGCGCGGCCGGGCTGTTCGCCGCGGCCCGCCGCGCCCGCGCGCTCGCCCGCTGGCTGGGCCGCCGTCCCCGCCGTTCGCGCACGATCGCCGGGCTGGCCGCGGCCGCGGCCGGGCTGTCCCGCCAGCACCCCGCCGGGCCCGGCTGGGCCGCCGGGGTGGTGGCGTGCACCGGGACGGGCCTGCTCGCCGACGCGGGGGTGCTGGCTGCCTGTTTCGGGCTGGCCGGGCTGCCGGTCCCCTGGCGGGGCCTGCTGTTCGCCTACGCAGCCGGGCAGCTGGCCGGGCGGCTCGTCCCGCTGCCCGGCGGGATCGGCGGCCTGGAAGGCGGCATGCTCGGCGCGCTCAGCCTCACCGGCACCCCGCCGGCCGCGGCGGCCGCCGCGGTCATCATCTACCGGGTGGCCGGGTGCTGGGCCGTTGGCGCCGCCGGGACCGCGGTGGCAGCCGCCCTCGCCCGCCGCCCCCGGGCGGCCCGGGCCGGGACCGGGACGTATCCCGGCAGCCGGCGGGCGGGCGGCCGCAAGCCGTGACATCTCCCGGCCAGCCACTAAACCGGCCCGGCGGCACCGTGGTACCCCGTGCCGCCACGGAAGCTCCCACCCCCCGTCCACCCTCGGGTGACGCCTTCCGGAGCGCCCGTTCATAACGTGCCAGGTGACCGCACACGCAAGCGGCGCCTGCCGTGCGGCACGGAAATACCGTGCCCACACCCACTAGGAGAAACTCTCATGTCCCAAGCGAGAACCGCGGCCAGGCGGACGGTTGCCCCGCGTACCGCGGGAGCCGGGGCAACCAGTTCCCGCCTCGGCCTGGCCCTGCTCGTCATCGCGACCGCGGAGCTGATGGTGCTGCTGGACGCGACACCCGCTCCCGGCCGCGCAGGGGCGGGACACCGGCCGGGCGCCTCGCCGGGCGCGCGAAGGACGACGCCGACGTCAGCCGGCGGGCGGCCTACGCGGCGTTCGGCTGGGTGCTGGCCTTCCTCGCCTGGCACGTCGTCTGGGCCGTCACGGGTCTCCCATTCCCGCATCACCACTGGTCTGGTGCCGCACGGATCCTCATGTGGGGGTTCGATGCGATCATGGCCGTGATATGGGCCGTCGGAATCGCGCTGCAGCCGGCGCTCGCCCAGCCCTGGGGACGCCGGGTCCCCCGGTGGATGCTGCTGTCGGCAGCCTGGACCGGGTGCGCGCTGCTCGGCGCACGCGGGATCGCGGGTGCTGCCGACGACGTGGCGCGCGCGATCGGGTTCTCCCGGGGGCTCACCGGGATGACGACCGCACAGGTGATGGGCACCGCGCACCCGACGGCCTGGCTGTCGTTCGCCAGTACGGCGACCGATGTGCTCTTCGCCGCCGGCGGCCTGATGTTCGGCCTCGCCGCCCTGACCTACCAGCGCTCGCCCAGCTCGCCATCCCCGCCCAGGCAGATCATCGACCTGCAACCCGCGCCACCGGGGCCGCCGTCCCCGGCGGCCGAACGCCCCGAAGCCTAAAGAAACGCCCCCATCCGGCGTCCCGGAACGCTGCCCCAGCTCACACCCGCAACCTGATAGTCGAGGCCGAGGAGTTACGCGGAACGCAGGCTAGGGGATCAAGCCCAGCTGCTGGGCCCGGGCGACGGCTTCGGTGCGGTTGGCCGCGCCGAGTTTGTCCAGGACATGGCTGACGTGCTTTTTGACGGTGTCGAGGGTGACCACGAGCTGGTCGGCGATAGCCCGGTTCGACCGGCCAGCTGCCAGCATTCCCAGTACTTCCAGCTCCCGTCTGGTCAGCGGCTCGACGATGCCCTGCGAGGCAGTGGCCCGCCCATGGCCTGGCACAGGATGCCCGGCGTCGAACGCTTGCCGGAGCCGGGCCAGGCAGCCGAGCGGGACGCGGCGGGCGGCGGCGTGTTCTGCCCGCTGGGCCGCGACCAGCGGGCCCAGCAGCGCGGCCATCGGCGGGCCCTCGTCGGTGAAGACCCTGACATAGCCTTGCGGGCTGGCGAGCGTGAGCGCCCCGGCCAGGGCGGCTACCGCGGCGGCCTCCTTTCCGCTGGCCGCCAGCGCCAGCGCCCGCAGTGCGCCGATCTCGATGAGGCTGCCGGCCCGGTCCTGGGCGGCGGCCGCCGCGTGCAGCCGGTCCAGCAGCGCAAGTGCCTGGGTGGGCTGGCCTTGGGCGAGCAGGACCCTGGTCAGCACCAGGTGCCCCGGCTCGCGGGGGTAGTCTGGCTCGTCGTCGGCCGTCAGGCCGCACTCGCTCGTCCAGCGCGCGGCTTCGGCCGGGTCGCCCTGGGCCAGCAGCAGCCGCGCCCGCTGCGCCGGGACCGGGTTGAACAGGCCGGGCGGGCCCAGCGAGACCTGCCCGGCCTCGCCCATCGCGTCCCGGGCCGCGGCCCGGTCACCGGTCGCCTGCCGGATCCACGCCAGCGTGGCCAGGCCCGCGGCCAGCGGCGGGGTGTAGACGAACTGGCGGCACAGCGCGATGCCCGTGGTGACATGCTGGAGTGCAATTTCCATTTCGTTCCGCTGGTAGGCGACCTCGCCCAGGCCCACATACGCCGGGCCCGCGGTCGGCGGCGGCGGCCGACTCGGCGTCGCGGTGAACTCCAGAGCTTGCTGGCAGGTCAGGACGGCCGCCTCCAGGCGGCCCAGGCCACGCTGAACCTGGCCGAGTTCATAGCGGCTCCATGCGGTCACTGTGAGCAGGCCGGCCGCCCGCCAGCTGGCGATGCTGGACACGAAGGCACGCTCGGCCTCCGCGAGCTGGCCGCGGAGCCACTGGGCCACGCCCAGGTCCCACCGGGTGAGGGACTCCAGCAGCCGCTCGCCTTCGCCGAGCTCGGCCAGGGCCCGCTCGGCGAACGCGGCCGTGCCCTCGGCGTCACCACGGAGCTGGGCGAGGGAAGCACGATGGAGCGCGATCAGCGCGGGGACGTTCACCAGCATGCTGTCGGCCCTGCCGACAGTAGGCTCGAACGGCTCCTCGCCCGTGCCTGCGGACGCGCGCTCCGCCGCGTCGAGCAGCGGCTCCACCGCCTCTGGGCGGCCGCTCCAGGCTGCCAGAAGCCCCTGCGCCAGCAGCAGCCGGGGACGGGACCGGATCAGGTCGGCGGGAAGCGCCGACAGCCATTGCTGGATCGTCGCCGCTTCGCCGCGCAGACTATAGACCGCGTCAAAGTGCCGCTCGATCAGCCGGGCGGCCCAGGTAGTGTCCCCGGCAGCTACCGCATGCCCGATTGCGTCATCGGCCAGCTCATGCTCCTCGCACCAGGCCGCAGCGTTGCGGTGCAGCTGCGCCACCCGGGCGGGCTGCTGGTCTTGCAGGCGGGCGCGCAGCAGGTCGGCGAACAGGTGATGGTAGCGCCACCAGCCGCGCACCTCATCCAGCGGCACCAGGAACAGGCCCGCGCGCTCCACCTGCTCCAGCAGCGCCTGGCTTCCGGCGCGGCCGGTCACCGCATCGCACAGCGTACCGCTGAGCCGCTCCAGCACCGAGGTTTCCAGCAAGAACGCGCGCACCTGCTCGCTCTGGCGCTCCAGCACTTCCTCGGCCAGGTAGTCCAGCACGTACCGGTGGCTGCCGGTGAACGCCGCCACGAACCCGGCGATATCGCGCTTCCCATGCAGCGACAGCGCGGCCAGCTGCAGGCCAGCCGCCCACCCCTCAGTGCGTGCCGCCAGCGCCGCCACCGCCGCATCGGGCAGGGCCGCGCCCGGCCCGGCCGCCACCTGCTGCAGCAGCGCCGCCGCCTCGCCAACGGTGAACCGCAGCTCGGCCGCACGCAGCTCAGCCAGCTGTCCGCGCGCGCGCGACCGCGCTAGCGCCAGCGGCGGGTCACTACGGCTCGCCAGTACCACGCATATCCCCGCCGGCCGGTGCTCCAGCAGGAACCTGAGCGAATCGTGCACCGGCTGAGAGCCGATCACGTGGTAGTCATCGAGGACCAGCAGCATCTTGTCGTCACCTAGCGAGCCGGCCAGTTCGTTGATCAGGGCTGTCACCAGCGGTTCGAACGACGACGGGGCGGGCGGGCCGAGCAACGGGGCAACCCGCTCGCCAATCGCAGGACGCG
The DNA here is from genome assembly GCA_963753225.1 of uncultured Actinomycetota bacterium. Classification (GTDB taxonomy): domain Bacteria; phylum Actinomycetota; class Actinomycetes; order Streptosporangiales; family Streptosporangiaceae; genus Palsa-504. The sequence continues at coordinate 166,019 of CAVWBQ010000052.1, forward strand.
CCCGGTCCAGCGCGGCCACCACGTGGCGCCAGAACCGGGCCGGGTCGTTATCCCCTGCATCTAGGGACACCCACCCGGCCGGGTACTGGCTGCGCTGGGCCCAGTCAGCTAGCAGGACCGTCTTGCCGCACCCGGCCGGCGCACTGACCAGCACCAGCCCGCGCTCTAGTCCTTCATCAAGCCGTCCGGTCAGCCGCGGCCGCCGCACCAGGCCCGGCCGCGAGCCGGGCACATGCAGCTTGGTGGCCAGCAGCACGTCCCGCTCGGACCCGGCAGCCGGCGGTGAGGCCACCGCAGGTAGTTCAGTCATCGCTGACCTGCACCCTCGTCACCTCCCGCGATCCTGCGTGCCGTTGCTGAAAGGACTTGGCATCTAGCCGCCGCCGCGACGGCACGATCGCATGGCCGGCCGCCACCTCCGGCAGCCACCAGCCAACTCGGTACCTTCCCCGGCATTTCGCACCGAACCCCGGCCGACCGGCCAGATGGTCCGGCTGGAATGCTAGACGCCAGTGTCAGATGTTTCTCGGTGGCACAAGTGGAACCAGAGCCACCCAACCAGAGCCTCAGACAGCATCACCGGCAGACTTTCGGCTCTCAAATTCGATCCAGATGATGGGTATTCTCTTCTTGTGCTGATCGATGCGCACCAGCACCTAGGCGGCTGCCGGGTGTTCGACCGGGAAGTACCGGAGGAGACGGCCGGGCGGGCCCGCGGCATGGTGAACCTACGCCCGCACCAGGAGCGCGCCGCCGCCAACGCCGCGGAGGCGGAGAGTTGCGTGTCCGGGCTGGGTTTTGTGGCGCTGAAGCTGCACACGCTCAGGCATGCGGTGGAGCCGTCGTCGGCCGACAGGTGGATTGTGTTCGCGGAGGCAGCCAGGCTTGGAGTGCTGGTGATTGCGCATACGGGGGGCGCCGGGCAGCCGTTCGCCAGCCCCAGCCATGTGCTCCCGCTGGCCCGGGAGTGGCCAGATCTGCCTGTTGTGCTCGCGCACGCGGGCATGGGGGTGGCGGCCAGGGAGACTGGCTGGTCGCCCAGCCGTGCCCGAAAGTCTGCCTGGAGACCTCGTGGTGCGGGATTCTGGACACCGCGATGCTGGCGGAGATGGCCGGCCCGGATCGGCTCATGCTCGGCTCGGACGGTGCGCAGGACCTGGGAGCAGAGATCGCCAAGCACCATGCCTTGGGGCTGAGCCCTGGTGGGCTCAGCCACTGCCCGGGTGGCACTGCGGCGAAGGTGTTCCGGCTATGAGCGACACCATCCGCGGGAAGGTAGTGATCGCGGAGGCGGGAGGGCCAAACCACCCCGCCGCGGTGGTTCAGCTCGGCGGCGACCGGGTTACCGCTCTCTATAACGCACCACCGGGCGACCACGGGCCGGTCTATGACGTCGTCCTGCCCGGCTTGATCGATGCACATTCACACGCGCGCGGCGTCCAGCTGGCCGCCCACGGCATCGGCGCGGGCCCGCTGGAACGGTTCCTGATCGAGGTTCGTGCGCTCACCCCGCTACCACCCGAGGACGAGGCGCTGGCGGCCGCCGACGCCGCGCTGGCGACCGGAATCACCTCGGTGCAGGTATTCCACCATGATTTTGGTGACGCGGCAGCTTATGCAGAGCGGGCCCGCGCTATCGCTGAGGGATGCAGCGAGGCCGGGATCCGGGCGTTCATCGCTCTCGGCCTGACCGACCAGGATGAGTACGCACCGGCCACGAAAGGCCTGCATCGCCATAAGGAAGGCGTACTGACTCCCAGCCGCGGCGTCACCCCAGCGGGCTTCCCCGGGCTTGCATCTCAGCTGCTCGGCGAACACGGTCTTGTCAGCATTGACGGCGTCGGGCCCGTCGCCCCGCAGTGGTGCAGCGATGATGCTCTGCAGGCGATCGCGGCGGTGCATGGCGCCCGGCGGGTGCACGCACATCTTCTGGAGAGCGCCCGCCAGCGGCTTGCCCACGACCCGGTTGCGCGCCTGGAACAGGCAGGCCTGCTGTCACCGGCCAGCTCGTTCGCTCACGGAATCTGGCTGGACGATGCGCAGATGAGGCGGCTCGCCCGGGCGGGCGCTACGATCATTCACTGCCCGGGCTCGAATCGCCGACTAGGCGCGGGCACCTGCCCGGTGCGCCGTCTGCTGAGCGCCGGTGTAAGCGTGGCGCTAGGCCTGGACTCCAACGGAACCACTCAGGAGCCGGACATGTTTGCCGAGATGCGGCGTGCGCTGCAGGTGTCTATCTCAGCCGGGTCACCGCTGACCACCGCGGAAGTGCTGGCCATGGCCACCACTGGCGGGGCACGGGCGCTGGCCCGTCCGGATCTCGGCACGCTGCGCCCTGGGGCGGCCGCCGATGTCTTGGCGCTGAACTTGCCTGGCGTGGCCGAGGCAGCCGATCCTGTCGGGTACGTGATCGAGCACGCTACCCGCGAATCTGTCGCGGCGACCTGGGTCGCCGGGCGCCGCACCACCCGCAGCAACGCCGCCGCAGGTGCGCGGGCCCGGCTCGCTGCGGCGCTTGAGACCGATACGCCAGCACGCGCGGCGCGGCTGGCTGGGGTGAGAGGAGCCTGGGAGGCGGTGGACCGCGCATGGCGGGCCGCCGAGCAGCACGTGCGATGGCGGCCAGGTCCCGATGAGCAGAGGCAGTGAGGGCGACGGTCCGTCGGTCGCTGATCGGCTCGCCGACGAGATCGCTGACGCGATCATGGTGGGCGAGTACCCGCTGGGCACCCGGCTGCGGCAGGGCCATCTCACGGAGCGGTTTGGCGTGAGCCGCCAGCCGGTCCGGGAGGCCCTGCGCCGCCTGAAGATCGTCGGCATGATAGAGGCGCGGCCCACACTGGCGCCCGGGGTGCGCAGGTAGATGACCCGCCCCTCGGGATAGGCGAGCGAGCGATCCAAGTCGGTGACCGCCAGCGAGTGTCGGCACGCCCCGGGCGGCCGGCTCACTCATGGTAACCTGCACGATCGGCGCCTCCAGCGAACTTGCGTCGCTGTCCGAAGCCCATCGTAATCGTGAGCCGCCCGGCCTGAACCCGGGGCCCTGATCCGGGCGGTGCCATCGTGCTGCCGCCGTCGCGAGAAGATTCCACCCGGATGGGCCACCTTCGGGTGACGCCGATCCCGTCCCGGGTTCGGAGGATGCAGATTCACGGACCTGAACCGAAGGACGGTACCTGGGCGTGAATTCGCGCTACGAGATCCGGGTCAAGGGCATCTTCGACGGGCGGTGGACCGCCTGGTTCGAGGACCTCCAGGTCACCAGCGACGGGGAGGAAACCGTCATCTCCGGCCCGGTCGCCGCGTGGCTTGTACCTGGACATGGTCTACATCCATCGGAGGGACACGAAAGGTGTACAGGAGGTGCATGCGAGGTACATGCCGCTGCCGGCCGGCGGTGAGCCATCTCGACTGTCGCCTTCGGGCAGCCGGTAATACCAGCTTCCCGTCGGCTGAGACATGAGCATCCGAAGCGGCCCTAACCGGGCCCTGCCGTCAGCACGCCGCCGGCAATTGCTCACCTCCACCGCGCGGCGCATCCGCAAGCCAGTGTCACCTAGCTCCGGCATGCAGCTCACCGTCTCCACCACCGCTCACGGCCATCAGATCGCAAAGCGAGCGGTTATACACACCGCTAGTTTCGCCCGGACGCTGTCCGCTATATGTCCGTGCCCGCGGGCTCCTGGCCGCCCTGCCGCACGGATAGCCACGGACAGCGTCAGCGCAACGTGCCTGACCTGCGCAGACGAGACCACCCCGCTCGACGCAGCTTCATATCGAGCACAGATCGCCCTGTTCTGGCGCGGTTTGTTTGGATCCGGAGCTCGTGATCCGCGTGGCCGGGCAGCGCGGCGGCTGGCCAATGAGGAAGACGACAGTGTCGCCGCCTTCGCGCTGGACGAGTTCCGCGCGGACCTGCGCTCCCACATGATCGAGCGATTTCACCGCGACGAGATCTCCCGCGCACAGCTCAACCAGTTCCTGCACCGGTTCGGTCTCCCGCCCCTTGGCCGGGCTGGCCCGCCCTACCGGGGGCGGAGCGCCGAAGGGCTGAGCCATGTGGTGAGCGGCGGGATGGGCTGCTCTCCTGCGTGGGCGGTTGCGGGCGCAGACCGTCCATCAGGACGGTGATGAAGGCGCCAGCAAGTTCCTGGGATGCGGGCCGCGTGCGCGCGATCGCGTAGGCGGCCTCGCCGATCAAAGTGGCGGTGACGGTGGGATCGATGTCGGTGCGGATCTTGCCATCCCGCCGCGCCCCCAAGATCATCTCCTGTGAGACCCGTGCCAGTTCTGCCCGCAGGGCGCTGGTGGCCGGCAGGTTGAGACCGCCCAGTTGGTCGCTGATGGCGTGGTGCGCGGACTGGAAGGCCATCAGCTCGGCGAGGAAGGTGCGCAGGGCCTCTTCCGGGCTGGTCTCCTCCAGCAGCGCCCTGCCGCGCCGGACAACCGGTTCGAGCAGGCCGGACACCGCGGCGTCGAGGAGCGCGTCCTTGCCGCCGAAGGCGCGCACAACGGTCCCCGCGCCCAGGCCGGCCTTCGCGGCGATGGCCTCGACCGTGAGCGGGATGCCCGGCTCGGCCAGCAGCGCCGTGGCCGCCTGCAGGGCGAGCCGCCTGTTGCGCACGGCATCGGCTCTGCGCCCCCTCCCGCCGGGAGTTGACATCTGGAACGTCCCTTCCATATAGTTAACTGGAACGTACATTTCAGTTATCGTACCGCAAGGGAGAACTCAGATGAACGAGCGGATTCTGATCTCGGGCGCGAGCATCGCCGGGCTGACTGTCGCGAACTGGCTGGCCCGATACGGCTTCCACCCCACCGTCGTCGAGCGGGCACCCGGGCTGCGCCCCGGCGGCAACGGCGTCGACCTGCGCGGCCAGGCCGTCGACGTCGCCGAAGGCATGGGCATCATGCCGCAGGTCCGGGCGGCGGCCACCGACGTGCAGGGCATGAAGTTCGTCGACGCCAGCGACCGCAGTGTCGCGCGCATCGACACCACAGGCGCCAGCGAGGCCGAGATCATGCGCGGCGACCTGGTAGCGCTGTTGCACCAGGCAACCGGCCCCGGCGTGGAGTACGTCTTCGGCGACTCCATCCGCTATCTGGAGCAAGACGGCGACGGCGTGACGGTCTCCTTTGACCGCGCGGACACCCGCCGCTTCGAGCTGGTCATCGGGGCCGACGGCCTGCACTCCACGGTCCGCCAGCTGGCCTTCGGCCCAGAATCGCGGTACATCCGGCACAAAGACCACTACTTCGCGTTCGCCAACGCCGACGCGGCGCTGAGCGAAAACCGCTGGGTGACGATGTACAACCTGCCGGGCAAGATGGCCGGGATCTACCGCTCAGGCAACCACGCCCAGGCCAAGGCGTACTTTGTCTTCCGTTCGCCCACCCTGGCCTACGACTACCGCGATGTCGACCAGCACAAGCGCCTGGTGCGGGATGCGTTTGCCAGCGAGACGTCGTGGCGGATCAAGGAACTGCTCGCCGCGGCCCTGGCCGACCCGGACTTCTACTTCGACGCGCTGAGCCAGGTGCACATGGACTCCTGGTTCTCGGGCCGGGTGGCGCTAGTGGGTGACGCCGCCTGGTGCGCCTCACCCGCCTCGGGCGCGGGCGCGGAGCTCGCCCTGGTCGGCGCGTACCGGCTGGCCGGGGAACTCGCCGCGGCCGGCGGGAACCACCAGGTCGCCTTCCCCCGTTATCAGGACAGCCACCGTGCGCTGGTCCGCGAGAAGCAGAAGATCAGGACCAATGTCCGCCTCATGGTGCCCAGGACCGCAGCCGGCAGGTGGTTCCGCAACGCCTTCGCCCGGCTGCCGATAACGCGGGTGATGGGGGCAGTGCAACGTCTAATGCCAGCCAAGCGACTGCCGACATTGCCCGAGTACGCCCCGGCCGCGGCGCAGCCGCAGCCAACCGTGGCGAGGGCCTTCCACGTGAGCCGCCCCGAGCTTGACGGGAATCCGATCACCGATGGCTGCTCCAGAGACGTACCCCGACGAGTTGCGTGAACGCGCTGTGCGGGGGCCCCGTTCTTGCACCGGAGCTACCGGTCTTCTGCCGGCCTTCTTCCTGGCCGGTGGTCTCTGGCGGCGATCGTTTCTGTCCTGACGCCGTCGCCAGCGGAATCTAGCTCTGGCGCACGAGCACTGTCGCTGGACCCTCGCACGGCGCCGCCGAATCGGGCGTGGTCCGGTGGCTGTCACGCTCCGGACGAGGCGACCACAGAACGCCCGTTATTGGTCGGATGCGTCGGCCGCTAGGCCATTGAGCTTGGCCGGGATGAACCCCCGGAGTTTCAGGGGGCTGTCATCGGGGCGGGGATCTTATAGCCGGGAAGCCGCGGCCGCCGGCCGGTAACGCATTCTTGGCGTCAGGTGCTCAGGAGTCCTCGGCGGCGAGGCCGGCCCGGACGGCGATGGCCGCGGCTTCGGCGCGGCTGGCGGCGTTGAGCTTGGCCAGGACGTTCGACACGTGGACGCTGGCGGTCTTGGCCGAGATGAACAGTTCGGCCGCAATGTCACGGTTGCTGCGGACCGCAGCGACCAGGCGCAGCACCTCGACCTCGCGCGCGGTCCTGCGCCAGGTGCAGCTCGATCTCGAGCCGGGCCAGCGGCAGGTGATACTGGTCCTGGTACCCGCACCCGGCCAGTGCGTCGCGGCTGGCAGCGGCCGACTCCGCGGCCCGGGGCAGGTCACCGCGGGCCAACGCCAGCTCGCCGGCCAGCTGCAGCAGCGCGGCGCGCGGCGACCCGGCGGCGGGGACAGTTCCAGGGCGTGCTCGATCACCTCGGCTGCCTCGTCCCACCGGCCGAGCGACAGCAGCGATTCGGCCAGGTTGATCGCCAGGACCATCCCGGTGCCGCGGGCGTGCCCGTACTCCCGCGCGCGCGGCCGCCTGCGCGGCCCGCTCATGCTCCCCGGCCCCTTCCAGCAGGTGAGACTCGTAGACCGCGGCCCGCAGCAGGGCATCGTGGACGTGCGCCTTCCCGGCGACGTTCCGCGCTTGCTCGAGCAACTCCAGGGACACCGCACCGCGCTCGCTGAAGTTCAGCCCGGCCAGCGTGATCAGCGCGTGTGCCTCGGTTGCCGGGTCACCGGCCTGCCGGGAAAGCTGCAGCGCCTCCCCGGCCGTGGCGCGGGCTTCGGGTCCTCGCTGATCGTCTTGAACCCGGCGCCGTATTCGGCCAGCCCTTCGACCGGCAGCACCCGCGATACCGACCCGGCCGCCAGCACCAGCATGTCATGGTGCAGCGCCCGTTCCGGGCCGCGGGGCGGCGCGAACACCGCCTGACGGCTGGCGTGATCAATGCTGGCGATCTTCCCGGTCAGCACCCGGGTGTGCCGCAGCACCCGCGGCAGCGGCGCGATCACGTGCCGCGGCTCGACCGGGCCGCCGGCCGCCTCGGCCAGGAACGGCTGATAGGTCATGTACCCGCGCGGGTCCACCACGGTCACCGCGGCCTCGCCCCGCCGCAGCAGCCGCTCCAGCCGCCGCGCCGCGTACATCCCGACGTAACCGCCACCCACGATCAAGATCTCCACGACAAGCTCCTCCCGTACCACTCTCTATGACTCGTGCACCCGGCCTGGCGTGACGCCACGTCAAGTGGCGTGCGGCACGCCCGGGGAACCGGCCGGCTCAGCGCGCGGGGTGTCCCGCGCGGCGGCGGCGCGGGAAGGCGCGCTGGTACCTCAGGGCGGCGAGGCCGAACATCAGGCCGCCGGCGGCGAAGAGCACATCGGTCGCCGTACCCGCGATCCACATCCAGGCCGACGGATGCGCGGTGCCCGTCACCTGTGCGGTCGTCATCCCGGTGAGCCCCCGGGAGAACCCGATCGCGCGCGCCACGTCGTCGGCGACACCGGCGATCCCGCGTGCGCCGAGCAGCGCGCACCCGGTCCAGGCCGCCCACAGCAGCATCCACCGGGGGACCCGGCGCCCCCAGGGCCGCGCGAGCGCCAGCGGCAGCACGATCCCGACGGCCCACATCACGACCATGATCGCGTCGACCCCCCACATGAGCATCCGTGCGGCACCGTGGTAGTGGTGATGCGGGAATGGGAGACCCGTGACGGCCCAGACGACGTGCCAGGCGACGAAGGCCAGCACCCAGCCGAACGCAGCGTAGGCCGCCCGCCGGCTGACGCCGACGTCGGTGCGGATCGTGCGGACGGGTGCGGTTGCGGTAATCATGTCCCCAGCGTGCGGCACCGCCCCGGTCGCGCGCGTCGGAGCCCGGTCTCGTCGGCGTCCACCGACGGGATGACTTCCTACCGGGGCCGGACGATACCGTGGTCGTACGCGAAGATCACCGCGTGCACCCGGTCCCGCAGGCCGAGCTTGGCCAGGATCCGCCCGACGTGCGTCTTCACCGTGGCCTCGGACAGGTACAGACGCCGCGCGATCTCCGGATTGGCATGACCCTGCGCGATCTCCACCAGCACCTCGCGCTCGCGCCCGGTAAGCACCGCGACAGCCCCGTCGTCGGTCGCGCGCGGTTCGGCAGCGGCCAGATGATCCAGCATCCGCCGCGTCGTGGACGGCGCAACCACCGCGTCGCCGGAGTGCACCGCCCGGATCGCCGCGATCACGTCGGCCGCCGACGCGTCCTTCAGCAGGAACCCGCTCGCGCCGGCGCGCAACGCAGCGTACGCGTACTCGTCTAGGTCGAACGTCGTCAGCACAATCACCTTCGGCGCGCCGTGCTTCGCGGCGATCGCGGCCGTCGCGTCGACGCCGTTCACGCGCGGCATCTGGACATCCATCAACACCACGTCGACCGCGGTGCGGGTCAGCCGGCCGAGCGCCTCGGCACCGTCGCTGGCCTGGGCCACGACGGTCATGTCGTCGCACGCGTCGATCACCATGGCCAGCCCGGTGCGGACCAGTTCCTGGTCGTCGACCAGCGCCACCCGGATCCTCACCGGCGGGCCTCCGCCGCCAGCCGGGCGAAGCGGGCCCGGACCCGGAAGCCATGCTCGAGCCGGCCGGCGGTGAACGTCCCGCCCACGGCGCCGACCCGGTCGCGCAGGCCCTGCAGCCCGGCGCCGGCTCCCGGGACGGCTTCGGTGGTGCCGCGGCCGTCGTCGGTGACCTGGACGGTGAGCTCGGCCGGCTCCCACCGCAACTCGACCGCGACCCGGGCCCGCGGTCCGGCGTACTTCACCGCGTTCGTCAGCCCCTCCTGGGCCAGGCGGTAGACGGCCAGCTCGGTCGCCGCGCTGAGCGGGAACGCCTCCCCCGACTGGGTGAGCTCGGCGTCAAGGCCAGTGTCCCGCACGCCGGCAACCAGCCGCGGCAGGTCGGCCAGCGTCGGCTGCGGCGCGTCGGCGACGCCGCTGGCCGGATCGCGCAGCACGCCGAGCAGGCCGCGCATGTCGGCCAGCGCGCCCCGCCCGGTGCCGGCGATCGTCCGCAGGGTCTGCCCGGCCCGGCCCGGATCCCGCTCGGCGACGAACGCGCCGCCCTCGGCCTGCCGCACGATAACCGCGAGCGAGTGGGCCACGATGTCGTGCATCTCCCGGGCGATCCGCGCGCGCTCCTCCAGGACAGCCAGCCGCGCCGACTCGGCCCGCTCGGTGAGCGCGCGCCGCCTGCGCACCTGCGCGAGCCGGCCCAGGTTCCACGTCACGAGCACCGCCGTCGCCAGGCCAAGCCCGGTATAGAACCCGACCAGCCAGCCGCCGGCGGTGAACTGGCCGAGCGCACCGGTCGTCAAGCGGGTTGCGATCGCCACGCCAGCGAGCGCGATCGCAAGAGCGACGCGGCTGCGAACGGCCGCCAGCCGCGACGCGGCGGAGTACAGGACGAGCAGGAACACCAGGCTCGACGGCAGGAACAGCGCCGGCACATGGATGGGGCCGCCCGGCACGTGGCCGGTCACCCGGCCATCCGGCGCGAACACGATCACGAGCATCGCCGCCACGGCCACCAGGAACGCGGCCTCCGGCGCCCGGGAACGCACCGCGACCGTCAGATGCAGCACCGCGAAGCAGGCGATGAGCGCACCAGGGAGACGACGCCAGTGAGCAAGCATCCGGAAATTGCAGGTCAGAGGCAAGAAGCCGAGTGGACGGTCGGCATTACGACAAAGGCCAGTGCCTCTACTCCCCGCCAGGCCCCAACCCCCCAGTCCGCGCACAAGGACGCAAGCTCAGCCAGCGACGCCTCACCACACCCGCTCACACCTAACGCGGCCAGCAAAATGTCAGACCCCACCAGTACCGTCTGAGCGGGACGACACCAGAACACCGCGCATCGACCCGAAGAGGTGCAGTATGCAACCCGAGGTTTCGCCCGCGGCGATCGGACAGGAGTCCTGATCACCCGCGTGCCGTTCCCGGCGAAGACATTGTCGAATGCCATGGTGAACTTGCTGTCCCGGTCGCGGATCAGGAGCCTGTTGCGACACGAGGTCGCACGTTGTGAGTGAGCTTGTCGAGGAGGTCGGCTTGATGCCGGTGACATAGCTACAGGTCTGTGTTCGACCTGTCCCCGCCGTGACGTGCGTGGCCGGTTCCTGACCGGCTGGGTGCGGAGCTCACGGGAAAGCCCAAGGGCCGCTGTCCCAGCCATGGCGGTCACAGGTGAGGGGAAGGGCCGGAACAGGGCGACTATCAGGGAACCCTTGCTGATGCCTCGTCACTGATACATCCCGGGTTGGGTCTTTGTACCGGGGTGCCAGGGACCGGCCGCTGAGAGGCGGCAGGCGGCGGCCGCGGACAGGTCGACGGCCAGCGAACACCGCCGTCCCCGGGGTATAGAGGGCGCCCGGCCCGGTCCGGGTCTCATGCGTGCGGAACATGGAAACCTCGCCAGGGTCCGCCCGGCAGGCACGGGTAGGTGCAGGCCGGTCGGTAGGCCGATCGTAAGAGGGGCGGAAGCCCCTGGCGGGACAGGGTGCCCAGGAAGCAAATGCCGGCGGCCGAAAGGCAGCAGGAAGGCGAGTGCCGCAGGGCCGGGTCTCCTCCCGGGAGGTGCCCGTATAACTGGCCGGATAACGAGCTTGATGCTCGGGCCCGCAAGGGCGCTGACGTGGGCAGGTGAGCCTTCGAGGCGAAGCGAGCGTAAATGCCGGAACTGACGGGCACGTTGGACACTTCGGTGAACGGACCTGAGGGCCTGCCCTCGTTCGATGGTGACGCCTGGGAGCGTGTGGACTGGCGGTTCCACGAGGAGCAGGTACGGCGGCTGCGCGGGCGGATCTTCAAGGCGGTGCAGGCGGGTGACTGGCCGCTGGCCAGGAACCTGCAGAAGCTCGCGCTGCGGAGCTGGAGCAATACGCTAGTCAGCGTGCGGCAGGTGACGCAGCGTAACACGGGCCGCAGGACCGCGGGAATCGACGGGCTGGTCGCGCTGACCAGCCAGGCCAGGGCCGAGATGGCGGTGCAGGTGCACGCTAGCATCGGCTCGCACCGGCCGTCCCCGGTCCGGCGTGTGTATGTACCGAAAGCCAGTGATAAGACAAAAATGCGGCCGCTCGGAATTCCGGTTCTTTCGGATCGGTGTCATCAGGCACGGGTACGTAATGCGCTGGAGCCCGAGTGGGAGGCCCGGTTCGAGCCCCAATGCCACGGGCTTTAGATGTTTGACTGGTTGTGGGTAGTTCCTGTTTTTGGTTACTGCTGGTAGTCGCCTTCCGGCGGGAATGCCGAAGGCCGGCGTGTCGCGCCGGGACGGCCGGGTCCACGGTCCGGCAAGGTTCCTTTCCGGACTGGTTCGCGATGCTTGCGCTGGTCAGGCTGGCGTGTTGGCCATGGTGATGATGGCGGGGGCGATGCGGGTGCCGGTGTCCTTCGCGGTGGCGTGCGCGAAACAGGACGGGGACTTGGACTTGCGGGCGCGGTGCCGGTCCCGGCCGACGACGTTCCGGTATTTCCCGATCTCGCTGGTCACGGCCTGGTAGCAGGTGTTCCCGAGGCGGATCGCGGACAGGACCGACCGCAGGGCGCGGGCGAAGGACAGGTCACGGGGCCGGACCGGGAGCCCGGCACGGCGTCCCTTCCTCGCGGGCGCGGCGGCGAGCGCGGCATCGAGGACGGCGCCCCGGGTCATCCCGGTCCCTGCGGCCCAGGCCGCGAGTTCCTGCCGGACGAGATCCGGGGACCCGGAGCGCAGCATCGGCCCCGTGCCGGGGCCGGCGCCGCGCAGCGGGGCCTTGGCCTCCCGCAGCGCGGTCTCCGACCCGTCCCACCGCCATTTATAGAGCGAGGCGAGCTCGGGGCCGGGGTAGTCCTCCCAGTCCATCAGGTCGGTGACCAGGCAGAACATCTCCGGGACCTCCTGGCCCTCCACCGTGACCCAGTACTCGATGACGCGGACCGCGACCGTGACGCCGTCGCCGGACAGCTCCGCCCGGTACGAGCCGTCGGGCAGGATCGGCGAGGTCCGCCTCAGCGGGATGTCGCTCTTGAGCCTGATCAGCACGTGCGCGGACCGGATCATCCGGGCGATCCGGGCGGCCCCGTGGTAGTTGCGGTCCATCAGCCAGATCCAGTCCGGCGCGAACAGGAACGGGAACTGTTCCATGGCCTCATCGAGCAGGGCCTGCTCCGATCCTGCCTTGCCCGTGCCGGCCGGCCCGTGCGGCATCGCGAACAGCGCCCGGCACGAGCAGCAGGTCAGCGGCAGCGCCCGCAGGCACGGGTACGGGCCGGAATCATCGCCCGTGCCCACGGTGCCGAAGAACGCCCTGTTCACGGGCGTGTCCGGGACCCGGACCAGCGTCCCGTCCAGCGACCCCGCCGTCAGCGGCCTCTTCTTCCCGATGGTCACCGCACCCGGGCAGCCCTCGCCGGCGTGCTCCCGCCAGGCCGAGCCCAGGACCAGGTCCCGCAGCTCTTCCAGGGGGACCGGGCCGAGCGCGTTCCGCCAGTCCCCGGCCGCCCGCGCCGACGCCGGCCGCCACGGCCGCGCCCACGGCACCAGCGCCAGGTCCCCGGCCAGCGCCGCGATCACGTCCTGGACCCGGGAGTCCGGCATCAGCGTCATCAAAACGATCACCCGGATCATGAACGCCCTGGCCAGCAGCCTTTCCCGCTGGCCCTTCACGAACCGGGCGCCCAGCGGCGCCCGCCCCGCGATCCCGCCGATCCCGCCGGCCACGCCCGGCCCGGCCTTCTCCTCCAGCGGCCCCAGCGTCGCATGATGCACCGGGCTGCCCTTCGCCCGGACCTGCCCGTCCCGCCTGACCCGCGCCTCCGCGACCGCGACCACCTTGCAGAACACGACAGCGCCGCCCGTGCCGACCTTCTCCGTCCCCCCGATCACCAGCGCGGACCGGTCACCGCCGCCCAGGTCCCTGCCGCTCTTCAGCGGCGATGCCAGCAGCTCCAGCGGCACCGCGACCATCATCCCGCCCGAGACGGGCACGGCACACGACGGGACAGGGTAAGAAGAAGACACGTGAGGCTCCGGTCAAGAAGTGGGACGTCGACAATCACACTTCTAGCCGGAGCCTCACCCACCTCGCAGGAAACCTGAACAACAAGCCCGCAGCCAGGGGCAATCACACAGCGCAACTAGAAACAGGGCCAGCCCTCAACCGTTTCCCCGTAAAGCCGCTGGCATTGGGTTCGAGCCCCGTTCTTATGGGTTCCGGCCGGGTCGCGGCTGTCACGACGCGATAGAGTCGTTGTTCGGCACCTTGTGCGGGAAATCCAATCGGGTGTGGATTCTTGATGCTGATCTGGCAGGCGCATTCGACAAGATCAGCCACGGGCACTTGCTGGAAATGCTCGGCGGTTTCCCCGCGAGGGAGATGATCGCCGGGTGGCTGAAGGCAGGGATTTTCGAGGCCGGGAAAGGGTTCGCGCCGACCGGGGAGGGAACTCCCCAGGGCGGTATCATTTCGCCTTTGCTGTTGAATATCGCATTGCACGGGCTGGAGGAGGCCGCAGGCGTCCGATACCGGGGCGGCATTCATGCCGGAACGGTGAAGGACGGCTGCCCGGCGCTTATCAGGTACGCCGATGACCTGGTCGTATGCTGTCATTCCAGGCAGCAGGCCGAGCAGGTCCGGGCACGGCTGGCCGAGTGGCTGGAGCCGAGAGGGCTGGCTTTTAACGAAGCCAAAACCCGGATCGTCCCCGTTACTGACGGGTTTGATTTCCTCGGATTCAATCTCCGCCTCTACCCCAACGGCAAGCTGCTGATCAAGCCGGGCGCCACGGCCATCAAGAGGTTCCGGGAGAGGCTTGCGAAGGAGTTCCGCGCACTCCGCGGGGCCAACATCGCAGCGGTACTGGCGAAGATCGTCCCGATCACACGGGGCTGGGTCGCCTACTACCGGACCGTGGTGTCGTCCAGGGTGTTCGCTGCCCTGACCGATTACCTATGGAAACTCACCTACAAGCGGGCATGCTGGAGCCACCCGAACAAGCCGAAACGCTGGATCACCGGCCGGTACTTCGGGAAGTTCAATAAGTTCAGGAACGACCGGTGGGTATTCGGTGACCGGGACACCGGCGCCTACCTGCCGAAACCGTCCTGGACTGATATCGTGCGGCACACCCTGGTCAAAAGCGGGGCATCACCCGATGACCCCGCCCAGGCCCGGTACTGGGCGCAACGCCGCCGGAAGGTGAAACCCCCGCTGGACTCCTACACCGTGCGCCTGCTGTCCAGGCAGGACGGGCGGTGCAGCCTATGCGGGGAGAACCTGCTGACCCGCGACCAGCCCCCGCAGTCCCCCCAGGGCTGGGAACGCTGGTTCCTTCAGGTCACCAGGCAGGCGATCAAGGCGGACTACCTGGTCCACCACGACACGCTCAGTGCCGCGCGCAGCAACCGAACACACCTCGTACACGACACCTGCCACCGGAGCAGAAACCAGCCCCGGACGGCGAGAAACACCGTGATGCAGCAGACGAACTGAACCGCCCTAGCGGCTTGCCTGGGCCGCGTGCGCGGGAACGTGCATGCGCGATCCTGAGGGGGCCTCGGTGCAGCAATGCACCGGGGCTACCCGGCAACCCACTGGCGCGCTCGCCGAGGTCCATCAGGAGGTTGCGGGCTTGCTGAGCGGTCCAAATCCCGGTCGGATGAGCAGTGACGCCGAGGATGTGCACCGTCCGGGTCTGGATCTCCATCATGAACAAGATACATACACGCGCTGCAGCAGCACGGTGTCGACGTGCAGAAAGTCGCAGGCAAGAATGCCGGATGCCTGGGTTGCCAGGAACTGCCGCCAGGTCGGCGACGCCCGGCGTGGCGCGGGTCCTAGCCCGGCAGCGGCCAGGATCCGACGGATCGTACCTCCCCCACCCGGTAGCCAAGGCCGAGCAGTTCGCCCTGAATCCTGCGGTAGCCCCAGCGCGGGTTCCGCCGCGCCAGCTGCTCCACCAGTGCCCGCACCTCGGCTGGAACCGACGGCCGTCCTGGCGTGCCTGGGTAAGTCCATTTCCTCTTGACCAGGCGCCGGTGCCAGGCCAGCAGGGTTCCCGGGGTCACGATCCGGTGCAGCCGCAGGTGCCCGGGTAGCAGCCTAGCCAGGGCAGCGAGCACGGCCCGGTCAGCCCAGTCTGGCGTCGGGCAGGCTACCTGCCGCCGCAGCACGGCGACCTCATGCCGAAGGATAAGGACCTCCGCGTCCTTGACAGCGTCACTGCGCCCGCTGGACCGAGGAGCGAGGCCTCGCCGCTGGCGACGAGCCGACATATCAGCGGGAGCGGGAGTATCCGGTGCTGGCGCGGGTGGTGCTCGCCCAGGACCGCCCCGCCCAGGCAGTCGCCTTGCTGGAGCGGCTGCACGCGGCGGCGGCCGCCCAGAACCGGGCCGGCAGCGTCATCGAGACCCAGGCGCTGCGGGCGCTGGCTCTGGCTGCCAGCGGCGAGGAGGCCGGCGCGGTGGACGTCTTGGCCGGGTGCTCACCCTCGCTTGCCCGCAGGGCTATGCCCGAGTGTTCGCCGACGAGGGTCCGCCGGTGGGCGCGCTGCTGGGCCGACTGGTCGCGGCCCAGAAGACAGTACAGGCCGCCGCGCGCGGCGTCTCTCCACCCTGTCTGGCCCGGCTCTTGCGGGTCTTCGGCCAGGAGCTGACCGCCCGGGAGCTGGAGATCCTAGCACTGCTAGCGGCGCGCATGCCCAACCCGCGGATCGCCCAAGAGCTGGTGGTCAGCCTCGATACGGTCAAAAAGCACGTCAGCCACCTGCTGGGCAAGCTCGGCGCGGCCAACGCACCGAGGCCGTCACCCGGGCCCGCAGCTCGGCCTGATCCCCTGACAGGGCGGCCGTCCCGGGCGGCACTGTCGTGCCATGTCTCGCCAGGGAACATTCCACCGCTAAGTACACCACCGGGTGACGCCCTCCCATGGCTCTGGTTCCTACCGTGCTCAGTGACCGCACCTCACCGACGGGTCGGGACAGGCCCTTCAGGAGAAACCCTCATGTCTCAGGCCAGATCCGTCACCCCGCGGACCGTTTCCCGCTCATCGCCGGCACGGTCATCATGCTGGGCGGCTACCAGGCCCTCACCGCCACCCTGCTCGCCGTCGCGGCCCTCGAACTCGCCATATCGGCCAAACTGCCGACCGGAGGGGTCGGGATGTTCCGGACCTCTCTTACGCACCGGGCCGAGCCAGCGGAGATTAGTTCCGCCCCGGTTCCAGGTGCTACCGGCAAAGACCTCTTGCTAGCCCATCAACGAAGGACAACAACCAATGACCGCTGCAACTGATGCCGTCACTGTCCCCGGAGCGCCCGTGCCTGCGCGCTGGACGACGGGAACCTGGAAGATCGACCCGGCGCATACCAATGCCGGTTTTGCGGTGCGGCACCTGATGAGCCGGGTCCGCGGAACCTTCAGCGAGATCAGCGGGCAGATCGTGACCGACTCTGACCCGTCCCGGTCCACGGCGACCGCGACCATCGCGCTGTCGTCGGTCAGCACCGGCAATGACGGGCGCGATGCCCATCTGCTGCCCAAGGAGGTGACATGACCATCACACCAGCGAGCAGCCCAGCCACAGCACGGGCACGCCCGAACCGCCCGCTCCCCGACATTCCCGGAGTGAGCCACCGCATGGTGGACATCGGCGGCGTGCGGCTGCACGTCGCCGAAGCCGGGCCCGCGGGCCCGGCCGCAGGCACCGGTGACCCGGTGCTGCTGCTACACGGCTTCCCGCAGCACTGGTATGCCTGGCGGCACGTCATCGGCCTGCTGGCCGGCGAGTACCGGCTGATCTGTGCGGACCTGCGCGGCTTCGGCTGGTCCGATGCCCCGGCGCGCGGCTACGACAGCGCCAGCCAGGTGCGGGACGTGCTCGCCCTCATGGACGCCCTTGCCCTGCCGCGGGTACGGCTGATCGGCCACAACGGCGGCGGCGTGCTCGGTTTCCGGATAAGCCTGGCAGCGCCAGAACGGGTCAGCCGGTTCCTCGCCCTCAACACGGTGCACCCGTGGCCGCTGCAGCGGCGGCTGCTGCCGCGCGCATGGCGCTACTGGTACACGGCGCTGCTGGAATACCCGGGAATCGGCCGACGGGTGCTGCGGCACTGGCCCGCTTTCACCGCCTTCCTGCTCCGCCGCGGGGTCGCTGACCCCGCGGCCTGGCAGGACGGCGAGATCGATGAGTACGCGGCCGCTTTCGGCGATCCGGCCCGGGCCCGCGCCGGCGAGCAGCTGCACTGGCAGTTCGTGCTGCACGACATCCCCGCCCTGGTGACGGGCCGGGACCGCAAGAGTCGGCTGACAGTCCCGACCCTGGTCCTGGCCGGCGCCCGCGATCCGGTCAACCCGCCCGCGGTGCTGGCAGGCGGCGAGCGGCACGCCAGCGACCTGAGGGTTGAGGTGGTCCCCGATGCCGGCCAGTTCCTGCCGGCCGAACGTCCGGACCTGGTCGCGGCCGCGGCGCGGCGGCTGTTCGCCGGCGGCGAGCCGGGCAGCGGCCATTTACGAAATCCGCGTCGAGGGCCTCCTGGATAGCCACTGGGAGGCCTGGCTCGGCGGCCTGCAGGTCAAAAGCGAAGGCACGCAGACCATCATCTCCGGCCTGCTCCCTGATCAGCCCGCGCTATACGGGCTGCTGGCCAAGTTCCGCGACCTCGGGCTGTGCCTGATCTCGGTCCGCCAGCTGGATCCCGATGAACCCGGAAAAACGGACCAGCGGTGAGATACCAGGCACCCAGGAGCCAATAGCCACCGTCAGCACAGGAGCAAGGAGGAAAGGCAGATGCGCATGTTTACCCGAATCGGCTGGGACAGGATGGCCGCCGAGCAGGAGCCGGGCCCGATCCGCTCCACGAAGACTGGGAGCGGCCGGTCCCAGCGCAGCGCCGGGCCGGTGAGCGGCGAGCCGCCGCGCATCCTCATTGTGGGCGGCGGATTTGTCGGGATGTACACCGCCCGGCATCTCCGCCGTCGGCTCCGGCGCGGCGAAGCGGTCGTCACGCTCGTGGATCCGCGTGGCTTCATGACCTTCCAGCCGTTCCTGGCCGAGGCGGCGGCCGACGCCATTGAGCCGCGGCACGCCGTCACGTCGCTACGGCGGGTGCTGCCCGGCGCCGAGGTACTCACCGGCCGGATCACCCGTATCGACCATGCTGCCCGGCGGGCCTGCTTCCAGCCGCAGGACGGCACCGCATACACGCTGAGCTACGACGTCCTGGTGCTAGTCCCGGGTTCGGTTTCCAGGACGCTGCCCATCCCGGGCCTGGCCGAGAACGCGGTTGGCTTCAAGAACCTGGCCGAGGCAATACACCTGCGCAACCACGTGCTCGCACAACTCGATAACGCCGCGTCGGTCCAGGATCCGCAGCAGCGGCAGCGGGCGCTGACGTTCGTCGTGATCGGCGGCGGGTTCGCCGGCGTTGAGGCACTCGCCGAGCTGCAGGCCATGGCCGAGCGGGCGTACAAGTATTACCCCTCGCTGTCACCCCGCCAGATGCGGTGGCTGCTGGTGGAGGCGACCAGCCGGATCCTGCCGGACCTGGACCTGGCGCTGGGGCGGTGGACGATCCGTACCTTGCGCCGCCGGGGCATCCAGGTCCGCCTCGGCACGAAGCTGGTCTCCGCCGAGGGCGGCCACATCGTCCTGGGTAACGGAACGGAACTGGCCGCGGGCACCCTGGTGTGGACCGTGGGCGGAACCGCGAACCCGCTGGCCAGCGCCAGCGACCTCCCGGTGGACGAAGCCGGCCGTGTCCGCGTCACCGAGCGCCTGTCGGTCACCGGCGTCCCGGATGCTTACGCGGCGGGCGACAGCGCCGCGGTACCGGACCTTACCCAGCCCGGCGCGATCTGCGGACCCAACGCCCAGCACGCCGCCAGGCAGGCCAAGACGCTCGCCCGCAACATCGTCGCCGGACTGCGCGGCCAGCCGCCGCGGCCCTACCGCCACCGGTACCTGGGCTCGGTGGCCACGCTCGGCCGCCGTCAGGGCGTCACCCAGGTAAGCCGGCTCAGGCTGCACGGCTTCATCGCCTGGCTCATCGCCCGCGGATACCACCTGGCCTGGGTGCCGACGCTGAACCACAAGGCCCGCATCCTGGCCGACTGGGCCATTTCGATGTTCTTCCACGCCGACACGATCCCGCTCAGCGACCTTGAGCATCCCGAGCAGGAGCTCATGCGGCACCGGACATCAAGCAACCCACGAGGAACCTCCGATGACGCCAGCGGTCCAGGTCACCGGCCTGCTCGCCCGGTGAGGAGCATCTGATGGTAGTGGCCGGCCGGCGTCATCCGCCGCGAAGCGGTGGCCCTGCCGTGAAGCGGCTGGCTGCGGGGACGCGCCGCCTCGTTCCTGATGCGCTGCGGCGAGACCCGGAAGATCGCTGGTCGGCCGTATTCGGCCGGATCGCGGTCTACTCGTTCATCGTGGCGCTGATCAGCGGCGTGCTCCTGCTGCCGTTCTTCCGCCCTTCGATGGCCACCGGTGTGTACCACGGCTCATACAGGTTGCTGGACGGCGCCACCATGAGCCACGCGTACCAATCCGTGCTGGCCATCAGCTTCGACGTCCGCGGCGGGCTGCTGATCCGGCAGGTGCATCACTGGTCGGCGGACCTGTTTGTCGCGGCGATAATCCTGCGGCTGCTGCGGGTGTTCTTCCGCGGCCGGTTCTCCGGCCGGGCGCTGCCGGACTGGCTGATCTGGGTGACACTGCTGCCGCTGGGCATGCTGGCGGCCTACACCGGCACAATCTTGCCCGACGACGGGCTCTCCGGCGGCAGCCTTGGCGTGATCACCGGCGTGCTGCTGTCCGTGCCGGTGATCGGGACGCACCTGGTGTTCTGGATCTTCGGGGGTGCTCCCCCCGGGCATCAGATCATCGGCAGCGACTACTGGGTGCACATCCTCGTCTTCCCGGTCCTGGCCGGCGCGCTGCTCCTGGCCAGCTTCCGGCCGTGGCTGCGGTGGCCGCGCCGGGTGCGGCTGGATCCGCTGCTGCTGTTCACCTGCGCGGTGCTGGTCCTGCTCGGCACGATCGCGCAGATCAACCCGGTGTGGCTGATCGGGCCGTCCCAGCCGGGCAGCATCAGCTCCGGTTCGGCGCCGGACTGGTACATGGCGTTCCTCGATGGCGCGCTGCGGATCATGCCGGCCTGGGAGTTGTCGATAGGCGGGCATCCGCTGGCTCTCGGCGTGCTGATCCCGGGCCTGGTCGTGCCCGCCCTGTTCTTCACCTGCCTGGCCCTCTACCCGCTGGCGGACAGGCGGATCGCCGGCGGGCGGCCGCCGCGCGGGCTGCTGCCGCCCGCGCCAGCCGACCTGGCCAACCGCACCGCGGCCGGCGTGGCCGGCCTCACGTTCTACGGGCTGCTGTGGGCCGCGGCGGCCAATGACCAGATCGCCTACCACCTGCACCTGGACCTCTACATGGTCACGTGGATATTCCGGGTGCTCGTGCTGGCCGGGCCGGCGCTGGCGTTCCTCCTCACCCGGGTCATCTCCCGAGCGCTGGCCGGCCGGCGACGTGACGAGGAACGGCACGGCCGGGAAACCGGGCGGATCGTGATGAACCCGCAAGGCGGCTATGACGAAATCCGCGAGCCAGCCCACCGGGCGGTGCCGCCTGGCGCCGATCCGCCCAGGCCGGCGACCGCCCGCCGACCGCGGCCCGCACAACAGGTCACGGGAGGAGGCCCGGCGCCATGGACGGGTCGAGCTTGATCGTTGCCGTCATGCCCATCATGACCCTGATTGCCCTGTTCACCGGCATCACCCTGCCTTTCGTCGCTGGCAGCCGGTCCGGCCGCCGCCACGCTGGGGGGCCGCGGGCACGCGCAGATGCGCGGAAGCGGATCGGCGCCGCCGGGCGGACGGCCGCGCCGCCGGCATTCGGCCCTGATGACGCCGCCCCCGCCGGATTCCTGTACGTCCCCTGCACCCGCATCCCCTACCACGGCTACTCGGCCAAGACTCGCCGCTGGGTCCAAGAGGTGCCGATCGTCAAGGCGACGGCCAAGCTGATCTACTACACCAGCAACAGCTGGGACCGACGCGAGGCCGTGGTCAGCCCCGGCTGCATCAGCCGCGAACAGTTCGAGACCGACACCCGGTGCCACGATAAGTGCCCACGGGATATCGCCGCTGGCCTGGTGTGCGCGCCGCACGGCCGCGGCCACCGCCACTGCGTGCATTTCCTGGCCCCGGGCCGTCACTGCGACGCGCCTGGCGGCTGCGGGGAAGACTGCCCGGCAGACATCCGCGGCGTGCGGTGTGCACGTCACGGGTACACGTGGCAGCACTGCCCGCACGGGGAAGATCGGTGCCGTCATGGACACCCGGCCGGCGTGATCCTGGTTCCCGGTGACCGCCACCGCCCCGGACCGGCCGGCCGGCTATTCTTCGCCACCCGCCGGGCCGCTGAAGACCACCTGTACCGCGGGGACCGCAAGCGAGCCGGACGGGCCGCGCCGCAAGCACCACCCACCAAGGCGCTACGCCGCGCCATGGCCGCCGCTCACCCCGACCGTGGCGGCATGGCCGAGCAGTTCATCCAAGCGCGCCGCCGGTACCAGACGGTGCTCCGGGGCGCCCGACGGTAAACAGCCCACCTCGCCGGCCCCGGCTGACACGACGGCGCTTGGCGAGGAACAGATGACGGTCCCCGGGCGACGGAATGCCCACCGGTCACCGGATGGGACCATCCAGCCGCGGGCCGGCGGACAACACCGGCCGGCCAGGAGATGACCGCGGACGTTGCCACCGGCCCAGATACGATGCACGCCCGCTGCACGGCCCGCACGGAGCGCGCGAGGAATGCTGCTGCGGGCAGGCTGATCGGCCGGTCATGAGCGTCATCGCCCACAAGGAGCTCCCCTGCCCTGCCCGCCAGCGCCCGGGCCGGAACGCGACCGCCGGCCGCACGGCAGCACCTCGCTCACAGCAGCCGGAAGCAGGCATCACGGCCTCTCGATCCGGCGCGTCACCAGCACAGGTGTACGACGGGTACATGACAGGTGCATGGCCGGTCCACGAGAGGTACATGACCATCTCCACCCGCGATCCAGCCCCTGACCGGGGATACCGGGAAACCTTGCCGCATCGCCCGGAGTTGCGCACGACGGGAAGCTTGCGCTTACGCAGCCCGTCGATGAGGGCGTCGCTGGCCAGCGCCGGCTCGTAGAGCAGGCTGCAGCGCAGCGCGATGCCGTCCAGACCCTGGGCGGTCAGCACATGCTCCTCGTTCCAGCGCATGGTAGCGACGTGCTGCTCGAAGCGGCCGTGGCCGTGCGCTGGCTTGCTAGGAGATCAGGCCGAGCTGGCGGGCCCGGTTGACGGCCTTGGTGCGATTGGCCGCCCCCAGCTTACCCAGCAGATGACTGACGTGCTTTTTCACGGTGTCGAGGCTGACCACCAACTCCTCGGCGATGCGCGGGTTCGGCGTGCCAGCTGCCAGCAGCACCAGGATTTCCAGCTCACGGGGGGTCAGCTGCTCGACCAGGCCCGGCACCGCCGCGGCGGCGGCTCGCCCGGCGCCCCGCACGGCGAGAGGCTGGTCAAAGGCGCGCAGAAGCCGGGCCAGGCAGCCGAGCGGGACATCGCGGGCGGCGGTCTGGTCTGCCTTCTGGGCTGCGACCAGCCGGCCCAGCAGCGCGGCCATCGGCGGCCCCTCGTCGGCGAACACCCGGACATAACCGTGCGGGCAGGCGAGCACGAGCGCCCCGGCCAGGACATCCACCGCGGCGTTCTGGTCGCCTGTGGCTGCGAACGCGAGTGCCTGCAGCGCCTGGATCTCGATGACGCTGCCAGCCCGGTCCTGGGCGACCGCCGCTGCGAGCAGCCGCTCCAGCAGCCCAAGCGCCGCGCCGGGGCGGTCTTGGGCGAGCAGCACCCGCGCCAGCACCAGATACTCCCGCTCCCGCTGATAGGTCGGCTCGTCGTCAGCACCGAGGCCGCACTCCTCCGTCCAGCGGGCCGCCGCCGCGACGTCACCCTGCGCCAGCAGCAGCCGCGCCCGCTCCGAAGGGACCGGGTTGAGCAGGCCGGGCACGGCCGAGCCCGGCGCGGCCCGCTCGGCCTCGCCGATCGCCGCCATCCCCCCGGCGACATCACCCTGAGCCTGCCGGATCCACGCCAGGGTGGCCAGGCCGGTGGCCAGCGGCTGAGTGTAGTTAAACTGGCGGCACAGCGCGATGCCGTCCGTTAGGTGCTGGAGAGCAGTGTCGAGCTCGTTCCGCTGGCAGGCCACCTCGGCTATGCCCACATGTCCGATGCCCGCAGCGGGCAGTGCCGGCTGGCCGGGCACGGCGGTGATCTCCAGCGTCTGCTGGTAGGTGTCAAGCGCCGCGTCCAGCCGGGCTTGGGCGCGCTGGACCTGACCGAGGTGATGGCCGCCCCAGGCGGCCAGGATCGGCTCGCCGGCCTGCCGCCATCGGGCGATGCTGGTGGCAAAGGCATGTTCGGCCTCGGGCAGCCGGCCGCAGAGCCACTGGGCCACGGCCAGGTGCCAGTGGGTGATGGAGTCCAGCATCCATTCGCCGTCGCCGATCACGGCCAGGGCCTGCGAAGCGAACGCGGCTGTCCCCTCGGCGTCGCCGCGGAGGTGGGCGAGGACGGCGCGTTCGAGCGCGATCGTCGCGGGGACGTTAGTCAGCAGGCTCGCGCCCTTGCCAACGGAAGGCTCGAAGGGCTCATCGGCAGCATGCGCGAACGCGCGCTCCGCGGCGTCGAGCGGCGGTTCTGCTGCATCCAGGTCGCTGTCGGTGACCGCCACGAACGTCTGCGCGAGGCAGAGCCGCGGGCGGGAGGATATGAGCTGGCTCGGCAGGACCGTAAGCCACCGGGCCAGGGTCGCCGCTTCGCCGCGCAGGATGAGCCCGTCCACGTGCTGCTCGACCACCCGCGCGGCTTGGGTGGTATCCCCGGCGGCCAGCGCGTGGCGCACGGCGTCATCGGCCAGTTGATGCTCCCGGCACCATGCGGCGGCATTGCGGTGCAGCGCCTGCACCCGTTCGGGCCGCTCGTCTTGCAGGCGCACCCGCAGCAGGTCGGCGAATAGCTGATGGTAACGCCACCAGCCGCGTACCTCATCCAGCGGCACCAAGAACAGGTTAGCCCGCTCTATCCACTCCAGCAGTCGCCGACTCTCGGTGCGCCCAGTGACCGCATCGCACAGCTCCCCCGACAGCCGCTCCAGCACCGACGTCTCCAGCAGGAAGTCGCGCACCTCACCTGGCTGCCGGTCCAGCACCTCCTCGGTCAGGAAATCCAGCACATAGCGGTGGCTGCCGGAGAACGACGCCACGAACCCGGCCACCTCGGGCTGCCCCCGCAGCGACAGCCCGGCCAGCTGCAGGCCAGCCACCCACCCCTCGGTCCGCGCCGTCAGCGCCGCCACAGCGGCATCAGGCACATCCAGGTCGGGCCCGGCTGCCTCGCGCAGCAGCGCCGCGGCTTCCTCTGAAGTGAAGCGCAGCTGGGCGACGCGCAGTTCGAGTAGCTGGCCGCGGGCCCTCAGCCGTGCCAGGGGCAGCGGCGGCTCGGCGCGGCTGGCCAGCACCACCTGCAGGCTTGGCGGCCGGTGCTCAAGCAGGAACTCAATCGACGCATGCACCGACTGGGCGTCGATCAGGTGGTAGTCGTCGAGTACGAGCACCACCTGGCCCTCACCGGATTGGGCGGCCAGTTCGTTGATCAGGGCGGTGACCAGCTCATTGAAGGAGGGTGGCGCCGGCGGGCCGAGCAGCGGTTCTACCCGCTCGGCGACCTCCGGCTGAACCTGGTCCAGCGCGGCGACCACGTGCCGCCAAAACCGCGCCGGGTCGTTGTCGCCTGCGTCTAGCGACAGCCAGGCAACCGGCCGCTGGCCACGCTGGGTCCAGTCGGCCAGCAGGCTGGTCTTGCCGAACCCGGCCGGCGCACAGATCAGTAGCACCCCCCTGGCCAGCCCTTCGTCGAGCCGGGCCACCAGGCACGGACGGGGCACAAAACCCGGCCGCGGGCGGGGCACATATAGCTTGGTGGCTAGCAGGACATCCGCCCTGCCGGCATCAGCCCGCTGGGCGGTCGCGGTTCTTGCAGGCGGCTCGGCCATCGGTTCCCGCACCTTCAGCTGTCCAGCGATGCTCCGTCCGGGTGATGGTTCCATTCTAAGCCGCTGCGAAGCGTCGCCAGTGATCGGCGCCGCCCCGCCCGTCGGCCCCGCGATGACCTGGCCGGTGGTGACGTTCATGGTGGCGATGATGAAGATGGTGCCGTGCTGGACGTACTCGAACTCGCGGCGGGCGTCCCGGCGCGTCTTGGCGGGGATCTCGGGATGCTTGCGGGACTTGGCCTGGAGGCCGGCTGCGCCAGGATCGTGGCTCGTGCCTTACGTTTTTTGCTCTACCTGATCGCGATCCGGGTATTTTGGCTGGCTGATGCTGCTCGGCCGCTGCCAGGCTTCCAAAGACGCGGAGATCGTGATGCTCCGTCATGAGGTTGCGGCGCTTCAGCGTCAGGTCGCCTGGTCCAAGCCGGACTGGGCCGACCGGGCGGTCCTGGCGGCGCTGGCCCGGCATCTGCCAGCCGTGCTGCGCTCCCATCGGCTTGTCACCCCGGGCACGCGGCTGGCCTGCCTGCGCTACCGCTTTCGCCGCCTGCCGACCATGAAGGAACGACGAAGTCTCATCACGTCCAGGGCCCTGCGGGCCGCACAGAGAGGAAGCTACCCATGGCACTCGTGATCTGCGACATGCCCATCTCGCTCGACGGGTACGTCACCGGCCCGAATGACAGCCGCGAGAATCCATTCGGCGACGGCGCCGGAATGCTGCACGACTGGATGTTCGACGCGACGACCGACGACGACCGGCCATCCTGCAGGAGATACTCGACGGCGCCGGCACGCTGGTGATGGGCCGCAAGTCGTTCGGCAACGCCGAGGGCGACGGCGGGTGGGGCGACAGCGGCCCTCGCGGCGATACCCCGTGCTTCGTGGTCACCCACAACCACATTGTCGTCCACGTGGCGCGCCGCATCGGTCATGTCGCGCCGAGACAAGGCGGCGAGGAAAGCGCTAGTCCTGTCAGAGAGCCAGTACTGCCGGCCACGTGCCGGTGGATCCGTCGCGTGCTTCCCTGCATCGCCGTGCTCAGGTGCGCGTCAGGTCAATCGTGCGACGTACTTGCCGGTGCCCCGCCTTGAGGCAAGGGCATCGTGCACATCGGGCACCGCGTCCAGGCCGGCGACAACCGAAACGTCGAGCGCGACCGCGCGTGCGGGGCGCGGCCGCGGGCGGGCTGCTGTTCCTCGGCCCGCTGCTGATGATCTTGTTCAGGCAGAAGTATCCCCGGTGGTGGTTCGACTGGAATCTCGAGCTGCAGCGGTTCGGCAACCGGGTCGGAACCTACCTGGCCCTGATGAATGACCGCTACCCGTCCACTGACGACCATCAGTGGGTCGAGCTGGACTATGCCTTCCCGGACGCGGCCGCCGACCTCAACCGGTGGCTCCCGCTGGTCAAATGGCTGTTGGCCATCCCGCACTACATCGTGCTGTTCTTCCTGGACATCGCGGCGTTCTTCGCACTGATCGTGACCTGGTTCGCCATCTTGTTCACCGGCCGCTACCCCCGCGGCATATTCAGCTTCGCCGAAGGCGTTTTCCGCTGGCACAACCGCGTCGTCGCTTACGCGTTCACCCTGGTCACGGATCGGTACCCGCCCTTCAGGCTGGCACCATGACCCAGGCTGGCGTGGTCAGGTGGACAGCACCGCGGCACCGTTGACCTCTTCCTTATCAGGTCTCCTTGGCGAGCAGGTTCACGTTGCGTAAGGTCAGGTCGCGATGCCTGTGGTGTTGTCCGGCAGTGGCCGTCGTAGCCCTCGATCGACCACCTCATCGGGGCACGCAGCGGGCACGTTGCAGGGAAATGGCCTGCGCCTGTTCCGGGCAGGCTCCGGCCTGGCCCTTGGTTTCTGACCAGAGTGCCCGCAGAGACTCCAGCGTCAAGCGTCACTTCGCATGTACGTTGACCAGGCACCTTCACCTGTGCGTGTAGTGCTGCGGTTACAGTGGCGCTTGATGCTGGAAGGGCGGACACGCCCACTTCGCAGGCCATTCCGACCCTAGCCTCACCATGGCCCTGCACCTTCCTTCCCGCTCCCGCGTCGTGGTGGACCACGTGGTCATCGTCAACCGCGGGATGCAGGCTGTCTGCCCGCTGGAGACGGGGCCGTGGGGACATTTACGCGATGACGCCTTAATCGCGGGTCAAGGCCGCGCTGTCACGCTGCTGCTTAACC
>CAVWBQ010000053.1:0-129760 GCA_963753225.1 uncultured Actinomycetota bacterium
CGCGCACGAGCGGGTGGAAGGTCTGCCGGTCGATGCCGTCGTAACCATGGCGCACGACCGAGTTGTACACGTCCCCCGATATGACCAGGATGAGCGGGCCGGTCGCATCCCGGAGGGCCCGCTTGACCCGAACGGCGTCGAGCAGGCGGAAGGCGACATCCAGCGCCTCACCGAAGCATCCGTTGGCGTCATAGTGAACCTCGCCGGCGTGCATGACGACGCGGATCCGCAGTTGCCGTTCAGGATGGCTGAAACGAGGAAGGCTGGCGTTGTAGTCGGCGAGGAGCCGGCTGAGGACCGGGACTGCGCGGTTCAGCAGCAGCGCCTTGGGCGCCTGGTCAACCGGGTGGATAAGGGCCAGGATGCCATCACCCCGGTCGATGAACTGGTCGCGATGGCTCGTGCTGATGCCCGTCAGGCGCAGCGCCGCCTCGAACAGCTCGTAGATCTTGTTCCGCAGTTCGCCCTTGATGGGATTGGGCCGGCTGGTGGAACGCTCGATATCCAGCGCCAGGATGGCACGGTAACGCGGCAGGCCAGCCGCCAGGACCGGTTCCATTCTCATACCAGCGCGCCGTTACGGTTTAGCGCTGCAGTTGCCGGTATTTCCGGCCTGATCCGACCGTTTCCACGCCGAGCTGGCGACAATTGTCAGGGACAGGAACCGCCGGGCCGGGCGCGGCTGAGCGTATCGGGACATCGATCCTCCCTGTGGGGAGCTAATGGGCGCGGAGGCCGCGGCCCGGATCCGGGCTGACGGCGACAGGAAGCTCGTGACGAGTCCAGCGGATCGCGCCGGACGTTACGAGACCGATGAGATGGACGCCACGGGACAGGTGGGCCAGCGGGCTTCCCGGCTCTGCGGGGGCGCCGCGGTCCCTGATGGTGGTCATCGCTTCTCCTGCGTGGACGGCGGGTGCGACAACTGCCACCAACGTCTTTGTCGGTGTTTGTCGTACTAGGCTGATGCTTCGCATGACAACTGACGTATGCGTCATACCCGTGTCGGACAATTGTCATGCGTGCATTAGCGACTTTTGTCGGCTAAGCTGTCGGTAACGATCTTTGACGGTCGTGTACCCGTCGAAGAAGGGAAGATGGCCGAGCCACTGGACCCTGCCGCCCTCGGCGTGGCATCCGCTCTGAAGAGCCTGCGGACGCGGGCTGGCCTGCGGGAAGATCGGCTCCACGGCACCGAGCTGGCGCTGGACACGCTGACCGGACTGGATAGTGTCCGGGCGCTGATCAACACCGGAGAATCCCCGGAACGAGCCATCGTGCACGCCGTTCGCGCGGCCGCCGGCACGCTGGAGCCGACGATGAGCATCGTCGCTGACGCGAGCCTCCGCCTGGAGTTGTCCGCCGACCTGGTGCCGGACACCGATCTATATGCGCAGGACCTCGGCCAGCGCCGGAAGGCCCTGCTGCGGAACTGGGACCGGCTGCATGAACTGCGGTCCGCGCCCGCCGGTAAGGCGCCGTCACCTCGCGCGCTGCGGCTGGAGGTGGAGGCCGAAGCGCTCACGGCGCTCGCGGTGGCGCTGACCTGGGGCACCAACTCCGGTGCGCCTGCCGAGGCCCGGCCGGGGCAGAACCGTGTCTCCGCGGTCAGCCCGGCGGAGCTGGGGGTCTTCGGCGCGGAACTGACCAAGACGCTGGCCATGCGGCGCAGCACCATCGAGCAGGCCGCCGCCAGGCTCTCCGTCCCCGCCGCGGAAGTCACGCGGTGGGCCGCGGGCGAGGATCTGCCGTCCGAGCGGAATGCCCGCCTGCTGGACGAATACCTCACGGCCCGGGGCGCCATCCAGAACCTCGTTATCGAACTGCTGTCCGGGCCGGATCGCCGCGGCCCCGGCCCGCCGGCGGCGACCCTGCTGCAGACGTTCCAGAATGTCGCCGCGGCTCTGCGGGGCTGCCTCGTCGCCGATGTCGACGGCAGGCCGATGGGATGGCCGCGTGACCTGCGCGAACTACCGGAACTACCGGGTGAGGCGACGCCGACGTCCACCGCCTACGGCATCAAGGCGATGCTGCTGCTTGAGGACGGCCTGACGGCTGACCTGGTTCCGGTCGCGGACAGCCTGCGGAAGATGTCTCTTCGCGGCGGCGGATACGCGGGCCGCGAGCAGGCCGGGCCGCGCCCGGAGGCAACCGCGGCGGTGCTGAACGCGCTGCACCGGATCGCCGCCACGGAAGACTTCGACGCTCACATCGCCCAGATGGAACGGGGCCTGGGCGACTTCGAGAAGGCCCGGCCCTTCATCCTCACCACGATGCTGGAGACCAGCCTGCTCATCAAGCCCGGGACCAGGTTCGTGGAGATCCTGGTCGATAGCCTGCTGGCCGCGCGCCGACCCTACGGCGACGTCCTGCTGTGGCCGGAAAAGGCCGAGCCCTTGCTCATCACCCCCGCCCCGTCGGTGGCGCACACGGCGCGGGCGGCCTGGGTGCTGGCCAGCGTGGAGGCGATACAGCCGTCCGGCCAGGTGCAGGAGGCCCTGGAGCAGGCCGTGGCCTGGCTGGCCGAGCAGCGTGATCTGCACAACGCGTACGAGGCCACCGAGCGGCCGGTCAACGGCGGGCTCGAACTCGTGCACATCCGGCACTTCACGGCCGCGTGGGTGGTGAAAGCCCTGGTTTCGGCGGGCATGCCGGCCGCGCACCCGTCGGTGGCTAATGCGGTAGCCCAGATCTGGAGCAGCTACGGCGGCGACAGCGCGGCCCTGTGGGCCTGGGATAACGGGGACCTGCCGATCTGGATGACCTTCGACGCCATCGATGCGCTCAGGCTTGCGAACCTGGCCGTCCCGGTCCGGCCTGGCTGGTCTTCGCAGTTACGGCGTAAAGAACTTAATTCAGGCGGGGCAAACCAACAACTTGATCAGGCCGTAATAGCGGAGTCATCTTTCTCGCAACTATAAGGCGCTACGATCTGCTAGCCGCACCTGGCGCGAGGCATTTCGCCGGGCGTCGCCAACGGCTAACTACCCCCGGATCGAAAGGCATCTGCTCGGCTATACGGGACAAAAGTCCCCAAAAGGGACACCAAGCCGGACGGGTTGCATTAGTACCTACAACTCAATAAAACGCGCACTTAGCTTATCGAATGCCCCCGGCCGTCCGTCGGCGGGCACTTTTCAGGTTCGGGGAAGGACGCTCGTTGAACGCTGGCGGAACCTTGGCTGAGGCGGTGGATACGTCGCTGCCGGCAGGGCCGAAGGCTGAGATCCCGTCGGTCGACTGGTGGATGACGAGTCACTGCAACCTCGCGTGCGACTTCTGCTACGGGCCCGTGCCGGGCAAGGACCCGGTCGAGCGCCGGCCCGAGATTCTCCAGTCGCTCGCGGCCTCCTCCGCGCGCGTGGTGACACTGTGCGGCGGAGAACCGCTGCTGATCCGCAAGATCGGCGAGTACGCGGCCACGCTGCGGCAGCGCGGCAAGTCCATCGTGCTCAACACCAACGGCGAACTCCTGCGCAGGCGCCTCGACCAGGGGCTCAGCCTGGCCGACTTCGCCATGGTCGGCATCTCCGTCGAGGGCTCGACGGCGGCTGTCCATCGCGCGATGCGGGGCGAGAAGGCCGATCTGGACGAGGTGATCGAGGCGGCCCGGTTGGTCGCCAGGGAACCTGGCGTCAGGCTGAAGCTGGCCACGGTGGTCAGCGCGGTGAACCGGGACAACCTGCCCGCGCTGGCGGCGATCGTCCGCGACCTCGCTCCCGACATCTGGAGGCTCTACCAGTACAGCAGCCGGGGGGACCAGAACTCAGGCCAGCAGCGGCACTGGCTACCGGACGATGAGTTCGGCCGCCTGGCCAGCCAGGCCGCAGCGCTGGCGGCACCGGTGCCGACGGCACCGTCCACCGAAGCCGAGACCGAGGGCTGTCTCATCGTCGACCCGTCCGGCAATGTTCTCCAGCCGGCCGGCGCCAGGTACCTCCGGTGCGGAAACTGCCTGGAGGAACCACTGGACCGCATCTGGGCGCAAAGCCCGGCACGGTCGGCGATTATCAACAACAAGCGCTGGCTCTCCGTCCTCAGCTAGCCGACGGCACACGGTTACATGTGGCACTGGAAACAGCGCCCGGCCGATTTGGTCCTCATCGGGCACGTTGGCTTCGCCACCGACCGGACGGCGAATGGCAGCATCAGCTACGTCGGCGGATCCGGCTTCGTCGTGGCCTTCGCCGCCTCAGCCCTGCTGGACGGCGTCGGACTGGTGGCGCAGGTCGGCGAGGACTTCGATCTGGACATCCTCCGGCGGCTCCCTATTGACATGAACGGGATAGCCGTGCGGCCGGGTGCCTCGGCCCGGCTCCGCATCGATCAGGCGAGCGATGGCACCATTTCGTTCGGGTCCGACCTGGGAGTCGCGGCCGAGCCGAGCTTCGCCTCGTATCCGGCAGCCTATTTTCACGCGAGATACATGCACCTGGGGACCGCGCCGCCGCGCCAGCAACTGGCGTGGCTGAAATACCTCCGCGACAAGGGGTGCCACGCGCAGGTCTCGGTCGATATGTTCGAGCCTTTCGTGGCGACGGATCCGGGCGCCTGTCGCGAGATCTGCGATCGCGCGGACCTCATCTTCCTGAACGAAGCCGAGCACCGGGACCTTTATCGCGGGCGGCCGCATCCTTCGGCGCCCATTGTTCTCAAGCACGGACCCGGTGGCGCGGAGTTCCTCGGGCGTGGTGTCCGGCACCGGATTCCCGCCCCGCGCGCCGACGAGGTGGACCCGATCGGAGCCGGGGAGATACTCGCCGGATCATTTCTCGCCCTGCAGGCCCGAGGGCTGGCGGAGGACCAGGCCCTGGCCTACGCGGTCGCCGCGGCCACCCGGTCGGTGACGGAATTCGGCGTGCCAGGCCCGACAGTGACCGACGAGCTGAGGCGGGTCAGGGCAGAGCTGGAATCGGCGGGCACACGATGAGACGAGGCGATCAGGAGGGCGATGAGGCGGGGCTTCAGTCCGGGCCGAGCCGGCGCTGGCTCGGCCGTGTCGGCTGCGTCGCGGAGTTCCGCGGCGCGGCGCCAGGCTGCGATCAGCCGGCGTTCGGCCCTGAGCTCCATCCGCCGGGCCCGGCGCAGCGTGCGCAGCCTGCGGGCGCATCGCAGCTGCTCGGCCAGCTTCAGGTGACCGCGAGTACGCTCGGCCGCGAGCTGTTCGGCGGGATGCATGGCTAGCCCGCGGGCGGGGCGTAGGGGCGGGTGAACGGCAGCTGGGTCTCGAAGACCTGCTGGGCCACGTCGGCGATGTCGTCCACTTCGTTCACCCACACCTCGCGGTTGGAACCAATGACGGCCCGGTAGCCCCGCTCGTCGATCCACCGGACCAGGTCGTGGTACACCATCGGGAAGATGCTCGCGGCCGGGCCGCTGCGCACCGCCACGGCGGCCTCGATCTCCGGCAGGACCCGGTACTGGGCCGGTGCGGGCAGCTCGCCCGGCGGTTCGGCCACCGGCTGGGCCAGGTAAACCGTGACGCCCTCGCCGTGTGCGTCGTAAAAGATCATCCGGGTTCCCGATTCCTTGACCCGGTCGCCGATCCCCAGCCGCTCGAACTCACCGACCAGGTGGTTGACGACGGGCACGATGTTCGCCGGGCCGAACTCCGGGGCCTTCCCGGCGATGACGACCACGCCCATGGCCGGAACCTTCTTGATCACGATGTCGTCGGCTGGCATGGCGCCCTCCTGTGCGATGTGGCGGAGCCGCGCTTCGATCCCGAGCAGCTGGTTCTGGTGCTCGAGCAGTTCGTGCTCCAGCTGGGCGCGGCGCAGGATGAGCATGCCGTGGAGCTCGTCGAGCGTGATCCCGTCCAGCAGCCGCCTGGCCTGGGTGAGGGAGAGCCCGAGCTCCTTCAGGGCCATGATCCGGTTGAGCTGTCCCAGCTGGTCTGCCGAATAGCCGCGGTACCCCGTATCCAGGTCGACCGTGGCCGGGCGCAGCAGGCCGATTTCGTCGTAGTGCCTCAGCGTGCGGACGGAGACGCCGCCGAGCCTTGAGAACTCGCCGATGCTGAACATGACACCAGCATGCAGGCCTCACGCAACGTGAGGGTCAAGCCGGATCCGGCGATATAGCG
This sequence comes from uncultured Actinomycetota bacterium, assembly GCA_963753225.1. Classification (GTDB taxonomy): domain Bacteria; phylum Actinomycetota; class Actinomycetes; order Streptosporangiales; family Streptosporangiaceae; genus Palsa-504. The sequence goes on from CAVWBQ010000053.1 coordinate 6,086, forward strand.
TGGCAACGGTGAACAAGGCGCATCTGGAGTTCTGCTCCAGCCCGGAATGGGCCCGCCTGGTCGAGGACGAGCTGCTCCCCTGGGTCCTGGACGGCTGCGAGCTCGGTGACGACCTGCTCGAGGTCGGGCCGGGGCCCGGGCTGACCACCGACGTGCTGCGGCGCCAGGCGGCCCGCGTCACGGCGGTCGAACTCGACCTCTCCCTGGCGTGGAAGCTGGCGGCGCGGCTGGCGGGCAGCAACGTTCGGGTGATCGCGGGGGACGTGACCCGGCTGCCGTTCCCGGCCGGCCGGTTCTCCGCCGCGGCCTGCCTGACGATGCTGCACCACATCCCCTCCCCCGCGCTGCAGGACGCCGCGCTGGCCGAACTCGCCCGGGTGCTGCGGCCCGGCGGGGTGCTGGCGGGCTCGGACGGGCTTGACACGCCGGCGCGGCGGGAGCTGCACGTGGACGACGTGTTCGTCCCGGTCGACCCGGGCACGCTGGAGGCCAGGCTCCGCACGGCGGGATTCGGCCGGGCCCGGGTGGACGTGGCGGGTGACCGGATCAGGTTCGCGGCAGTGCGCTGAGGTAGGGGCGCTGAGGTAGGGGCGCTGAGGTAGGGGCGCTGAGGTAGGGGCGCTCCTAGTCGGTGCCGGACTCCATCGCGGCGCGGTCGAGCAGCTCGTCGTCGCCGGCGACCTGGCCGCGGGAGGCGATCGCCTCGGCCCCGCCCTCGGGCAGCGCGTCGACCAGCCCGGTCGGGCCCGAGCCGGCCAGCGCCGGGTGCGCGCTGCCGAGCATGCCCATGCCGGCGTAGTGCTCCAGCTTGGCGCGGGAGTCGGCGATGTCGAGGTTGCGCATGGTCAGCTGGCCGATCCTGTCGGTCGGGCCGAACGCGGAGTCCTCGGTCCGCTCCATGGAGAGCTTGTCCGGGTGGTAGCTGAAGGCCGGCCCGGTGCTGTCCAGGACCGAGTAGTCCTCGCCGCGGCGCAGCCGCAGGGTCACCTCGCCGGTGACCGCCATCCCGACCCAGCGCTGCAGCGACTCGCGCAGCATCAGCGCCTGCGGGTCCAGCCAGCGGCCCTCGTACAGGAGCCGGCCCAGCCGCCGGCCCTCGTTGTGGTAGCTGGCCAGGGTGTCCTCGTTGTGGATCGCGTTGACCAGGCGCTCGTAGCAGGCGTGCAGCAGCGCCATGCCCGGCGCCTCATAGATGCCGCGGCTCTTGGCCTCGATGACCCGGTTCTCGATCTGGTCGGACATGCCCAGGCCGTGCCGACCGCCGATGGCGTTGGCCTCAAGCACCAGGTCGACGGCGGAGGCGAACTCCTTGCCGTTGATGGCCACCGGCCGCCCCTGCACGAAGCCGACTGTGACATCCTCGGCGGCGATCTCGACGTACGAGTCCCAGAACGGCACGCCCATGATCGGGTCGACGATCTCGATGCAGGCGTCGAGGTGCTCGAGCGACTTGGCCTCGTGCGTCGCGCCCCAGATGTTCGCGTCGGTCGAGTAGGCCTTCTCCGTGCTGTCCCGGTAGGGCAGGCCGCGGGCGAGCAGCCACTCGGACATCTCCTTGCGGCCGCCGAGCTCGCTGACGAAGCTGGCGTCCAGCCATGGCTTGTAGATCCGCAGCGAAGGGTTGGCGAGCAGGCCGTACCGGTAGAACCGCTCGATGTCGTTGCCCTTGAAGGTGGAGCCGTCGCCCCAGATCTGCACGTCGTCCTCGAGCATCGCCCGCACCAGCAGCGTGCCCGCGACGGCCCGCCCGAGCGGGGTGGTATTGAAATAGGCCCTACCACCCGAACGGATGTGGAAAGCCCCGCAAGCCAGCGCGGCGAGCCCCTCCTCGACCAGGGCGGCACGGCAGTCGACCAGCCGCGCGGCCTCCGCGCCGTACGCGGTGGCGCGGCCCGGCACCGACGCGATGTCGGGCTCGTCGTACTGGCCGATGTCAGCGGTATAGGTGCACGGCACGGCACCCTTCTCGCGCATCCACGCGACCGCTACCGAGGTGTCGAGACCGCCGGAGAAGGCGATGCCGACGCGTTCGCCGACGGGCAGGGAGCAGAGCACCTTGGACATGACTGCAAGTATATGCATAGAGATGCATGAACATGCAACGCGGGCGGGGTGCTACGGCGCGGGCGTGACCCGGCGGACGCGGCTGGGGGCGCCGGGCGGGCCGGCCGGGGCGTTCGGGTACAGGGGTACGCCGACGCAGGTGAACAGCAGGCCGTCGAGGCGCTCGCCGAGGAGCGCGGGCACCTGGCTGTCGTCGAAGGTCATCCCGGACGCGCTGGCGCCGAGCGCGTAGGCGGCCAGGTGCAGCCGGCCTTCGGCCAGCCCGGCGGCCAGCTGCGCGTCGCGGTATTCCGCGTCGCTGAGCCTGGCCATGTCGGCGGCGGCGACCGCGACGAACGCGGCGTCGCGGCCCAGCGCCTGCTCCAGGCATACCCGGTACAGCTCGTCCCGCAGCGCACCCGGGCGCACCGGAGCCGTCAGATCGGGCCAGCGGTACACGCCGGGGGCCAGGCCGCCGACGTCGTGCACCACGACCCAGTGCGGCACGCCGAGGCCGCGCACGGCCACGCTCATGCAGGTGCGGAGCAGGTCCAGGGACAGGCCGCGGCTCGCGTCCATCTGCCGCTGGGACCCGCGCGCGGCGATGACGCGCTCTATCGGCATGTCGGGGATTAGGGGCACGTTCACCGGGCGGCCACGGTCCCAGCCAGATCCGAGCCGGTCGCTCTCACCGGCCCGCTGAGCCGCCGTGACCAGGGGGAACTCCAGCGGAGCGGCGTCCACCTCGCCGCGGGCTGCCGGGCCGGCCGGGTCGAGGGCGGGCGGCGTGCCGTCCAGGGCGACGACCGCCACCGGAAACTCGTGCACCCGGTCCGCGCCGGTCAGCGCGGCCACCTCCGCGTCGGGGAAGCGGGTGTACAGCCTGGCGGGCAGGCCGGCCGAGTCGGCGAGCGCCAGGAACTGGGCCAGCATCGTGCCGGCGTCCCAGTAAATGTGCCGGTAGCCGCGTTCCCGGTAGCGCCAGCCGGTGCGCCACGGGATACCGGTGACCAGCACGGCCGGCCCGCCGCCGGCCGGTGGCGGGCCGATCTGTACGAGCGCGTGCTCGAGCGGGTCGTACCAGTGCACGCCGGCGGGCAGCGCGCCGCCCGGCGGCACCGCGACGTACAGCTCGAGCGGGAAGCGGCCGCCCGCCGACCCGGCGGCGCGGAACGGGTGGATCCCGTAGTCCCGTTCCATGACGCGCACCACGCCGGCGGACAGGTAGAGCAGGCGGGAAAGGTTCGGCAGGTCCAGGCGCGCGGGCCTGACCTCCGCGGTGCCCGCCAGCACGGCCACGGCCGGTTCGGTGGTCGCGGGCAGTTCCCTGGGCAGCGGCGCGACAGGCAGCCGTTCGGCGTACCGCTTGACGAACCACGGGAGGCGGGACATGTCGTTGGCTACCAAGCCCTGCACGATCCGGGGGTCGTCGACGGCTTCGTCCCATTCCCGGCCGGGCTGGTAGGAGGTCAGCCGGTGTAGCGTCTGCGTTGCGGTTTCCACACTGCAGGGTAAGCATGAGCGCCGGGAACGGTCAGGCCGAACGGGTCGTCGCCGGCAATGGGGCATCCTAGTCCTGAGGGGGCTAACCGGTAACGGATGCTCTAGGGAGACGCGATGGGCCGCAAACAGCGGATCAGCTACCTGCCGCTCGAGGCGATGGACGACGAGATGCGGGCCGAGATGGAGCGATGCCGGCGGGAGGGCACGCCGCGGCCGGAGAGTTCGGCGGTGCGGGCGCACGTTCCCGCTTGCTTCTGGGCGTTCGCCCGGTCGTGGAAGGCGATCTTCCGCGACGGCGTCTGCGACCACGCCATCAAGGAACTCTGCCGGGTCTACGTGTCGCGCTCGGTGAAGTGCGAATACTGCGGAAACCAGCGCTCGGAGCAGGCCAGGACACAGGGCCTGAGCGAGGGGCAGTACGACGACCTGCTCAACTTCGAGACCTCGGCCAGGCTCGGGGAACGGGAGAAGGCGGCGCTGGCCTACGCCGAGGCGATCACCTGGCGGCTGGACCCCGATGACGCCCTGTGGGAGCGGCTGCACCGGCATTTCTCCGAGCCCGAACTGGTCGAGCTCGGCTGCTTCGTCGCCTTGACCATGGGCCAGCAGAGCTGGCTGCGGCTGCTCGACATCGAGCACCACGAGGTGCTGCCCGGGACCGGCGCCTCGATGGCGCCCGGGTTCGGCACGGCGGAGAAACTCGCCGCGGCCAAGGCATCCGACGACTACTGGGCGCGGCCGGCGGCCACCTGAGCGCGTCGTCTTTCCCATGCCCAGTTAGCGCGGCCATGATCGTGTGGGAGGCTGGCCGGATGGCAATCCGGACGTCTTTTACCGAGCTTTTCGAGGTCGCCCATCCGCTGGTGCTGGCGCCGATGGGCGGGGTGTCCGGCGGGGCGCTGGCCGCCGCGGTCTCCGAGGCGGGTGGCCTCGGCCTGGTGGGCGGCGGCTACGCTGATCCGGGCTGGCTGGAGCGCGAGTTGCGGACGGTGGCCGGCGCCACGGACAAGCCGTGGGGGGTCGGGGTTATCACCTGGGCGGCCAGCGAGGAGGCCGTCCGGCTGGCGCTGTCCTACCGGCCCGCGGCCGTGTTCTTGTCTTTCGGCGATCCCGCGCCGTACGGCGCGCTGGTCAGGCAGGCCGGGGTCAAGCTGATCTGCCAGGTGCAGGATGTGGCCGGGGCGCGGCAGGCGGCCGCGGCCGGGGCCGACGTGATCGTGGCCCAGGGCACCGAGGCGGGCGGGCACGGAAGTCGCCGGTCGACCCTGCCGCTGGTGCCGGCGGTCGCCGACGCCGTCGCCCCGGTGCCGGTGCTCGCGGCCGGCGGGATCACCGATGGGCGGGGGGTGGCGGCGGCCCTGATGCTCGGCGCCCAGGGCGTCGTGCTGGGCACCAGGTTCTGCGCCACGCCCGAGGCGCTCTACCCGGACTGGGCCAAGAAACAGCTGGTGGCGGGCTACGGGGACGAGACCAGCCGGACCCAGGTGTTCGACATCGCCCGGGGCCTGGACTGGCCGGGCCCCTACACGGGCCGGGCCCTGCGCAACGCCTTCGTCGACGCCTGGGACGGCCGCGAAGAGGAACTGCGAGCCAGCCCGGAGGCCCGGGAGCGGTTCGCCCTCGGCCATCAGGCCGGGGATCCCGATGTCGGCCTGGTCTGGGCGGGGGAAGGGACCGACCTCATCACCGCCGTCGAGTCGGCCGGGTTCCTGGTGGCCCGGATCATCGAGCAGGCCGAAGGGCTGCTGCGGGGAGCCTCGCGCCAACTGGATCACTCGATCGCCATGTAATTGGATCTAACCGGTGCTCCAGTTGGCCCCTACGGTCAAGTACATGAGCACCATGACCCAGACCCTCAGCGCCACCCGCTACGACATCCCGGCCTCGCGTCCGCGACTGGTCAGCGGCCGCTTCGCGGCGGCGCTTCTGGCCTCCTTCGGCGCGCTGACGAGCTTCTACCTCCTGCTGTCGGTGACACCGATGTACGCCGTGTCGGCGGGTGCCGGCAGCGCCGGGGCCGGCCTGGTGACCGGCTCGCTCATGCTGACCACCGTGCTGGCCGAGTTCGCCTCGCCCCGGCTGCTGGCACGCTTCGGCTACCGCGCGGTGTTCGCGGCCGGCGCGCTGCTGCTCGGCGGCCCCGCCCCGGCGCTGCTGCTCCCGCACAGCATGGTCACGATCATCGCGGTCAGCATCGCCCGCGGCTTCGGCTTCGGCCTCGCCACCGTCGTGATCGGGGCCCTGGTGGCCGCGTCGGTGCCGGCCGAGCGCCGCGGCGAGGGGATCGGCCTGGCCGGGGTCGTGGCGTGCGTGCCCGCGATCGTGGCCCTGCCGTCCGGGGTCTGGCTGGCCCAGAACACCGGGTACGCCGTCGTCATCGCGATCACGGCCATCAGCGCGCTGGCCCCGCTGGCGGCGACCCCCTGGCTGGCCGACCCGGCCGCGAGCGGCGAAGCCGGGACCGCGCCCGGCCTGCTGGGCAGCCTGCGCTCCGGCGGCATGCTGCGGCCCGGTCTGGTCTTCGCGGCGACCACCGTGTCGGCCGGCGTGGTGGCCTCGTTCCTGCCACTGGCGGCGGGCGTGTCCGCCGGTGTCGCCACCGTCGGGCTGTTCGCGCAGGCCCTGACCGCCACCGCCAGCCGCTGGTGGGCCGGCCGCCACGGTGACCGGCACGGTCACGCCGGCCTGCTGATCCCCGGGCTGCTGATCGCCGCCGCCGGCATGGCCAGCCTGGTCTGGGTCTCCGCCCCGGTCGCGGTGATCGCGGGGATGTGCCTGTTCGGGATCGGGTTCGGGATCGCCCAGAACGCCACCTTCGCGCTGATGATCGACCGCGCCCCCGCTGGCGGCTACGGCACCGCCAGCGCCCTGTGGAACCTGGCTTACGACGCCGGCTACGGCACCGGCCCCATCGTGTTCGGAGTGTTCGTGGCGCACACCGGCTACCCGGCGGCGTTCGGCCTCACCGGGCTGCTGATCCTGGTCGCCCTGCTGCCCGCGGCGCGTTCGGCGGAGAAGGCCAGCGAGTAGTCGGGTTGCGAACAAGTGCTGTTTTGCGCAGGGGTGAGGTGGGGTTGTTCGGGATTGCGCGGTTTGGAAGACTGCGAAAGGCGGCCTAACCGTCGCATAGGCGTACTCATCCTTCACGAGAGGTCTGGTACATCGTGATCCAGAAACGTCTCATCAGAAGAGGGCTGCCACTGCTGGCCGCGGTCGCCCTGCTGACAGGTCCGCTGGTCACCTCCGCGCAAGCTGCCCCGGCCCAGCCGACGGTCAACCCCGATCACGTCAAGGTGCTCGCGGCCGCGCTGCAGAAGATGCACGACAACTACGCCTCGTTCGCGAACTTCACGCCCGGCCCGCAGGACATCTTCGACTACAACATCGGCAACCTCTGGCTCAAGGGCATCGACGGCAGCGGGACCACGGTGGCCGTGATCGAGGGCTGGGACGACCCCAATGTTGCCGCGTTCATCCACGTCAGGGACGTGCGGTACGGGCTGCCCGATCCGGTCATCCAGACCATCTACCCGTCCGGCCCGCTGCCCGCGCAGTGCCCGCCCGGCATGGTGGCGCTCGGCAGCTACGGGTCGTGCGACGCCTGGCAGGGGGAGCTCGAGCTCGACGTGCTCACCGTGCACCTGATCGCGCCCTACGCCAAGATCGTCATCTCGGCCACGCCGGCCGACAGCGAGATCACCGACGACGCGGCGAGCAACGTGGCGCCGCCGGAGATGATGCACGCACTGGAGTACATCGGCGCCCGCCACATCGCCAACGCGATCTCGATCAGCGACGGCACCGGCGAGGGCACCTACTCCTTCGGGACCGCCCAGATCCACGCCAACGACCCGGGCCCGCTGGCGGCGGCCGCGTCGGGCATCCCGGTGCTGAACGCGACCGGTGACTGCGGCGTGGTGCAGAACCTCGCGGTCGCCAACGCCCAGTGCGGCAACACCAGCGCCGGACCGCAGACAGCCACCTGGGACGACAACCCGTGGGTCACGGCCGTGGGCGGGACCGTGCCGAACGTCAGCAAGACCGACGGAAGCAAGCTCGGACCGGACCCGATCTGGCACGAGGGCGGCATCTTCTCCGAGGGCGCCGGGTTCTCCGCCGTCTTCCCGCGGCCGTCCTACCAGAACGGGGTGGCCCGGATCACCGGCTCGCGGATGCGTTCTGTGCCGGACATCACGATGGACTCCCAGTCCGGCACGTCCGAGTCGGCCCCCATGGTGGCCGGGGTGCTCGCGCTGGCGACCCAGCTCAACCACGGCCGCAACCTCGGCCCGATCAACCCGGTCCTCTACGACATCCTCGGCCCGCGCGGCACGCACGCAGGAATCTCCGACGTGGTGAGCGGGAACAACTCGGTGATCGACCCGACGACCGGCAAGGTCCTGGTGCAGGGCTTCACCGCGGCGCCCGGATTCGACGTCGCGAGCGGCTGGGGCACCGTCGACGCGAGTAAGTTCGTGCCGGCGCTTGTCGCCGCGACGAGGGCGTCTGGCCTGGCCCGTTCGGCTCGTAATGAAGCCAGCCGGGAGCTCAGCCGGCTCGAGCGCAGCATCCGGCTCTCGGCCGGCGCCGGCGGGACCACCTCGGTGACCAGCACCGGGTTCCTGCCCCGCCACCCGGTCAAGCTCGCCATCGACGGCACCGTGATCACCACGCTCACGGCCAGCGATAAGGGCGTGGTCAGCTACACGCTCAACCCGGCCGCGCTGGGCCTGAGCCACGGGCACCACGTGCTGACGTTGCAGGGGATGCTCATCACCACCACGGCCAGTTTCCGCAGTTAATTCCTTGCCGCGTGTCGAGGCGGCCCGGGTGGCTCCGACTAACAGGTGTCGGCGGCCATCAGGGCCGCCCCGCCCGTAGGAGATGGAATGACCAAGGTCACCGCGCAGATGTCCGTTTCGCTCGACGGTTACTACGCCGGGCCGCGCACCTCGACCGACCCGCACGACATGGCGGCCTGGATGGAAAGCACGGAAGGGCCTGGCTTCTTCCGGGTGACCCGGTGGGTCATCGACGCCATGGCGTGGCGGGAGCGGCAAGGTTTCGCCGGCGGCGAGCAGTCGGTCAGCTCGCAGATCGTCGAGGAGACGTTCGCCGCGGCCGGCGCCTACGTCATGGGCCGGCGCATGTTCGACGGGGGTGAGATCCCGTGGGGTGATGAACCGCCGTTCCGGGCGCCGGTGTTCGTCGTGACCCACCGGCCGCGGGAGGTCCTGGAACGACAGGGCGGGACCTCCTTCACGTTCGTCACCGGCGGGATCGAGCGAGCCGTGTCCCTGGCCAGGGAGGCGGCCGGCGGCAAGGACGTCGCCGTGTCCGGCGGGGGCACGCTGCTGCGCCAGGTCCTGGCGGCCGGGCTGCTCGACGAGCTCGAGCTGCACATCGCGCCGGTGCTGCTCGGCGACGGCATGCGGCTGTTTGACGCCAGCCTCGGGCTGGACAGCCGCGAGGGCATCGAGCTCACCCCGGTCCGGGTGATCGAGACACCCGAGGTGACGCACGTCCGCTACGCGGTCGGCGGCCGGGCCAAGCTGGAGCTGGACGATCGCGGCTCCGGCGGGGCCTGATCCCGGACGACCGGCCACCCTCGGGCAGTCCGGGCGGGAACTGACCGAGGGTGACCGGCTTCATCGGCCGGGTCCTGCTCGTCTTTCAGCCGGGCCAGCCGGGCGCACGGCCTTGATTACGAGGGCAGGGTCAGCTGGTGCCGGAGACCGCGGCGTCCCAGAATTCCTGGATGGGCGGGTAGATGAGCTCGTGGTCGCGGGACAGCGAGGCCTTGACGTCCCGGGTCCGCTCGTCGGCCAGCACCTCGATCTGGCCGGCCTCGACCGCGTCGAAGGCCTGCCGGGCGACCGATTCCGGGCTGATCTTCGGCGCGTTCGCCAGCGCGGCCATCTCGGTGTCGATGAAGCCCGCGTGCACGGCGACCACCAGGGTGCCCTGGTGGTGGAGTTCGATCCTGACGCCGTTGGTCAGCGACCACTCCGCGGCCTTGGAGGCACCGTAGGACGCGTTGAAGGGATTGGTGAAGAAGCTGGTTATCGAGAGCATGTTGACGATCGCGCCGCCGCCGGCCCCGGCCAGCACCGGCGCGAACGCCCGGCACATGCGCAGCGTGCCGAAGTAGTTGGTCTCCATCTCCAGCCGGGCCGCGTCCAGGTCTGGCGCGCTGGTGAACGTGCTGGCCCGCATCACCCCGGCGTTGTTCACCAGCAGGCTGACGTCCGCGCACTGCACGGCGACCCGGGCGACCTGATCGGCGTCGGTGATGTCCAGGGCGACCGGCAGCACGCCGGGTTCGGTGACCGCGGCGGGATCGCGCGCGGCCCCGTAGACCTTGGCCGCGCCCCGTTGGACCAGTTCCCGGGCGAAGGCCCGGCCCAGTCCCCGGTTGGCCCCGCTGACCAGGGCGACCGATCCGCTGATCTGCATGGCAACTCCAGGATTATCCGTTCGCGGGCAGGGCGGACCGCCGGCGTCCCGTGGTCCGGTGGATCCGGGCGAGCATGAGGACGCTGACGATTATCCCGCTGGCGCCCAGGGTGATCAGCCGCGGGTCGGCGGTGTGCAGGCCGAAGATCATCCAGCAGGTGAGTTCGCCCAGAATCAGCAGCCACGTTCCGGAGGAGATGCCGGTGGGCCGGGCCGTTCGGTACGCCGTCCAGACTGAGGGCGTGACCTGAAGCAGGAACGCCACGGTGAGCAGCGCGCCCAGGCCGGCCCGGCCGCCGGCCACGCCCGCCGCGGTGAGCAGCACGGCCCACGCGCCGATCAGTGCGGCGGCCAGGCCGGGTTGCGGCGCGGGTTGCGGCCCCGGTCGCGGCGCGGGTTGCTGGCGGCGGAGGAGCATGACGGCGAGCGTGCCGGCCAGGAGCGTGGCGGAGGAGGACGGGACCAGCGCGGTCCAGTACCGGGCCATGGTGAAGTAGGCGATCCAGGCGGCGTTGTTGACGCTGGTCAGCGCCGCCCACGACGGGGAGACGCCAACGCTGTCCCCGGTCGCCCGCAGCTTGCGGATCTGCGGGAGGAACTGCGGGACGGCGAATCCGGCGGCGGCGATGGGAGCGTAGCCGAACAGATCGATCATATGAGCAAAAATACGCCGGAACAGCCCAAATATGGTTGCTTATCTATGCCAGTAGCGCGGATTATGGGCAATAATCTTCGTAATGGATGCGATCGATCGGAAGATCCTTGCCGAGCTTCAGGCGGAGGGTCGGCTCACCGTCACCGAGCTCGCGCAGCGGGTCGCGCTCAGCGTGGCCCCATGCCATCGGCGGCTGCGCGACCTGGAGCGCACCGGGGCGATCCGCGGGTACCGGGCCGTCATCGACCCGGAGGCGATCGGCCTCGGCTTCGAGGTGCTCGTGCAGGTGACCATGGATCGCGAGGACGCGTCCACGATCACCGAATTCGAGCGCGCCCTGGCCGGCATCCCGGAGGTCCGGCACGCGGAACGGCTGTTCGGCGACCCCGACTACCTGGTCCGGGTGGCCACCGCCAGCCTGGCCGCCTACCAGGCGCTGCGGGACGAGAAGCTCGCCGCGCTGCCCGGTGTGCAGCGGCTCACCTCCACCATCGTGATGAAGCGCGTCGTGGAGGACCGGCCCTATCCCACCGAACGGGTGTCACGAGAAAGTCAATGAACGTGGCGCTCTACCGAATCTAATGGGTAGAACGCCACTCTCATTGAATTCGCGGGACCGGGCAAAGGTAGCTGCTGTGGCACGTGGGATTCATGGGCTTACTGTTGAAGCACGCCGGTCCGGGTGAGCGGCTGATCGGGTTTTCCACGCGTCCGCCGCCTGGGGCTTCAGGCTCGCGGTCCACGCGGTGCCGGTCGTCGCTCAGGGCGCGGCCTTGCGGGCGGCGAGGGCGGACAGGAGCTCGTAGCCGACGTGGGCGGCGGCGATGCCGGTGATCTGGGCGTGGTCGTAGGCGGGCGCGACCTCGACGATGTCGGCGCCGACCAGGTTGAGCTTCGCGAACGAGCGCAGCGTGGCCAGCAGTTCCCTGCTGGTCAGCCCGCCGGCCTCGGGGGTGCCGGTGCCGGGCGCGTGCGCCGGGTCGAGCACGTCGATGTCGACAGAGACGTACACCGGGCGGTCACCGACCCGGGCGGCGATCCGCTCGACCAGGCCGGTCACCCCGAGGTGCTCGACCTCGGGGGCGGACACTACCTGGAAGCCGAGTTCGGAGTCCTCGGTCAGGTCGGCGTCGGTGTACAGCGGGCCGCGGATCCCGGCGTGCAGGCAACCGGTCCGGTCCAGCAGGCCCTCCTCGGACGCCCGGCGGAACGGGGTGCCGTGCGTGTACGCGGCGCCGAAGTAGGTGTCCCAGGTGTCCAGGTGCGCGTCGAAGTGGACCACGGCCACCGGGCCGTGCACCGCGGACACCGCGCGGAGCATGGGCAGCGCCACGGTGTGGTCGCCGCCCAGCGTCAGCACGAACGGGGCACGTTCGGCCAGGGCCCGCGCGCCCCGCTCGACGGTGGCGATCGCCTCGTCGATGCTGAACGGGTTGACCGCCATGTCCCCCGCGTCGGCCACCTGCTGGCTGGCGAACACCGGGACCTGCAGGGCCGGGTTGTACGGCCGGAGCAGGCGGGAGGACTCCCTGATGTGGGACGGGCCGAAGCGGGCGCCGGGCCGGTAGCTGACCCCGCTGTCGAACGGCACGCCGATGATGGCCACATCGGCCCGCTCCACGTCCTGCAGCCGGGGCAGGCGGGCGAAGGTGGCCTCCCCGCCGTAGCGGGGAACCGCGGTGGCGTCCACCGGTCCGACGGTGTCACCGGTGATAATCCGCCGAACGGGCTCGGTCATCTCACCCCTCGTCGATGATCTGCAACTCCTGCTCGGACGCGCTGATGGCAGCCTGCTCGGACGCCAAGTCCAGGGAGCGGGACAGGACCAGGTATACCAGCCCGGCGACGACCAGGCCGACCACCCAGGAGTAGTCCACGCCGTTGGTCACGTGGTTGGGGAAGTACCCGGTGTAGGAGAAGCCGGCGATCGGCGGCAGCACCATGAACGGGATCTCGGCCGCGAACCCGGCGAAGTACGCGGTCAGGCCGCGCCAGCCCCAGGCGCCGTAGACCCCGTCCGGCCGGAAGATGTCCGTGATCGCGTAGTGCCCGCGGCGGACGAAGAAGAAGTCCACCAGATTCAGCGCGGTCCACGGCACCAGCAGGTACAGCATCAGCGTGAGCGAGTTCAGCACCGCGCTGACCGCGGTGTTCGACCCGCTGGTGGAGATGCTCTGGCCGATGCCGTACCAGATCGCGGCGAGCGCGATGACGGTGGCGGCGCGCCAGGCCCGGCTCGTTCGGATCGTCTTGAACGAGTCGATGCCGGTGAGGACGGTCAGCATTCCCCCGTACGCGTTCATCCCCATCGTGGCCAGCAGGGCGGTCGCGGACAGGAACGCGGTGATCGAGCCGAGCGGGGCGGCCACGTTGTCGCCGGACTTCTGCAGGCCGACCAGGCCGTCGGTGATGTTCAGCCGGGTGGCCAGCCAGGCGCCCAGCGCGATCAGCCAGATGGCCGAGCTGGAGGCGCCGAAGAAGACCGCGGCGATGATGCTGCGCGGCCGGGTGTCGCGCGGCATGTAGCGGGAGTAGTCCGAGACGTACGGCGCGTAGGTGATGTTGTAGGCGGCGGCCACCGAGAACTGGGACATGAACGCGGCGAAGATGAAGCCGCCGGGGTGCGCAGGCGCGTGCCCGCCGGCGTGTCCGACCAGGATGGCGACCGAGATGATCGCGTAGCACGGGAACGAGATGACCAGCAGGAACCGGAACACCCGGTGCACCCAGTCGTAGCCGAAGATGGCCAGCGCCGCGGCCAGGATCGCGGTGACGATGGCGACCAGCGTCGGGTTCCAGCCGAACGCGCCGTTCAGCCCGCTGGCCAGCAGGACCTGGTCGGCCACGTTGAAGGCCATGTAGGTGAACAGCACGGCGAACAGCGCGACGACGACGCCGCGGTAGCCGAGCTGGGCGCGGGTCTGGATCATCTGGGGCAGGCCGAACACCGGGCCCTGGGTGGCGTGGAACGCCATGAACAGCGTGCCGAACCAGATGCCCAGCACGCCGGCCAGGATCGACCAGCCCAGGGACAGGCCCAGGGCTGGGCCGACGAAGCCGATCGGGATCGTGAAGTACTGGAAGTTGCCCAGGAACCAGAGCATGGTCTGCTGCCAGGTCTTGCCGTGCCGCTCGGTGTCCGGGATCCAGTCGATCGAGTGCACCTCGATCTGGCCGAGCAGGCCGGGGGCGAGTTCGGCCTCTGACGTGGGCTCGCGGGACTGTGTGGCCATCGCCGCCTCCGAATTTCGTGACCTGCCTTGCGAGCTATGATCGAGACGGGTTTCCTGGCTGTCAACCCTTGTTTCATAAACGTGTTCTCGGGTTTCATGAAGGAGAGCCGATGTCCAGCCCTGACGCCGTCCCGGACGCGGCCCCGGACGGCACGCGGATCGGGGCGCAGCTGCGCGCGGCCCGGCTAGCGGCCCGGATGAGCATGGCCGAGGTCGCCGAGCAGGCCGGCCTGACCAAGGGCTTCGTGTCCAAGCTGGAGCGGGACCTGGCCAACGTCTCGGTGGCCTCGCTGATCCGGCTGTGCGACGCGCTGGGCATCTCGGTCGGCTCGCTGTTCCAGGCGCCGAAGGGCGAGGTGGTGCGGCACGACGCCCGGCCGCGGATCAACTTCGGCGGAAGGAAGATGACCGAGTACCTGCTCACGCCGGCCGGCGAGAAGCGGGTGCAGGCCATTTTGAGTGATATCGAGCCTGGCGGCGGCAGCGGAGCCGAGCCCTACCGGCTGCCCGCCGGGGTGGAGTTCGTGTTCATCCTGGCCGGGCAGTTGCAGGTCACCGTGGCCGGCGAGCGCATTGTGCTGGAGGAGGGGGACGCGCTCACGTTCACAGCCGACATGGAGCACACCTTCCAGGCCGGCGCGGACCGGGCCCGGGTGCTCTGGGTGCTCTCCCCCGCCCTGCCCGATCACGGCCTTGAGCTGCCACCGTCCGGCTAATCGCGCTGGTAGAGGGCCTCGCCTTCGTCGAGGCCGACGTAGGTGAAGCCCGCCTTCTCCAGGACGCGGCGGCTAGGAGCGTTCGAGGTCAGCGTGTGCGCGCGGACCTGGCGGACGCCGGGCTGGCTCAGCAGCCATTCGGTGACCGCGGCCACCGCCTCGCTGCCGTAGCCCTGGCCGCGGCTGGGCGCGGCCAGGCCGTAGCCGATCTCCACGCGGCCCGCCTCGTCGACCGGCCCGTGGGTGCCGATGTCGCCGATGACCTCGCCGCCGACCGTGACGAGCCAGCCGGGCGGGTACCCGGCCTTGCCCGCCATGGCCAGGCCGTCCGCGGTGTCCTCGTGCGGCCAGCCGTCAGCGGCAGCCAGCCCGGCGGCGGTGAGCCAGGACAGGTCACCGGCCACGATGGCCCGCGCCGTCTCGGCGGTCAGCGGGTCCAGGCGCAGCCGGGCCGTCTGCAAGGCTCCTAGTCGCAACTCCATCCGGGCAGGATTTCAGGCGGCGCCGGGCCCCGGCAAGGGGATTAGCCAGCGCCGCTAGCCCAGTGCCGCTAGTTCAGGGCCGCTAGTTCAGTGCCGCTAGTTCAGGGCCGCCTTGACTTATGCAGGTAAATACCTGCATAATGTGGGAGTGGCCGAGGACGACGCGGTGTTCAAGGCGCTGGCCGATCCGACCCGGCGGGCGCTGCTGGACCGGCTGCGCGAACGCAACGGGCAGACCCTCGGGGAGCTGTGCGAGCCGCTCGACATGGCGCGGCAGTCGGCGACCCAGCATCTGGGCCTGCTCGAGGCGGCCAACCTCATCACCACGGTCCGCCGGGGCCGGGAGAAGCTGCACTATCTCAACCCGGTCCCGCTGTGGGACATCACCGAACGCTGGATAGAGAGATTCGAACGCCCGCGCCTGCGCGCGCTGAGCGCCATCAGGCACCGGGCCGAGGAGGACACCATGGCCGACCGGCCGAGCTACGTGTACGTGACATACATCGAGAGCACCCCGGAGCGGGTGTGGGAAGCGCTCACCGACGCGGACCTGTCCGCCCGGTACTGGGGTCACGCCAACGTCTCCGACTGGCAGGCAGGCTCGCCGTGGGAGCACCGCCGGGTCGACGGCTCGGGCATCGCCGACGTGGCCGGCACCGTGCTGGAGTCAGCGCCGCCCCGGCGGCTCGCGATGACGTTCGACGCCCCGGGCGCGGCCCCGCCGCAGGGCCCCTCCCGGGTGACCTTCGACATCGAGCCGTACCACGAGATCGTGCGGCTCACCGTCACGCACGAGAACGTGGCCGACGAGAGCGCGCTGGAGGCGATCTCGGCCGGCTGGCCCGCCGTGTTCGCCAACCTCAAGTCGCTACTGGAGACCGGCCACGTGCTGCCGCGCGCGCCGTGGGAGATGCACGCCGGGCTCCGCGCCGCGCAGATGGCCCGCAACGACGGGACGGACCTGCCCGGCTAGATGTCCCGGCCCGGAAGGGGCAGGATCGAGGCATGACCGAGGAGGACGTCGGCGCGGACTTCGCGCATCCGGCCAGGGTCTACGACTACTGGCTGGGCGGTACGGACAACTTCGCCGCGGACAGGGCGGCCGCCGAGCAGGTGATGCAGTTCATGCCGGAGATCCTGGACACCGTGCGCGGCAACCGCCGGTTCCTGGCGCGCGCGGTCGCCTTCTTGCGCGACGCCGGGATCCGCCAGTTCATCGACATCGGCAGCGGGCTGCCGAGCAGCCCGAACGTGCACGAGGTGGCCCAGGCCGGCGAGACGGGCGCGCGCGTGGTGTACGTGGACAACGACCCGCTGGTGTTCTCGCGGGCCAGCCCGCTGGCCGCCGCGGACCGCGTGAGCGTGGTGCAGGCCGACCTGCGCGAGGTGGACGGGATCCTGGCCCGGGCCGGGGAACTGCTCGACCTCAGCCAGCCGGCCGGGCTGCTGTTCGTGGGATGCCTGCACCACATCGTGGACGCCGATGACCCGGCCGGGCTGGTGGCCCGCTACCTGGCGGCGCTGGCACCGGGCAGCTACCTGGTCATCTCGCATGTCACCGACGACCGTTCGGCCGAGAAGATGCGGGCGAACTCGGAGGTGGCCGAGAGCAGCGGCGCCGTCCTCATCCCGCGCGGCCGGGACGCGGTCCTGCGCATGTTCAACGGGCGCGAGCTGGTCGAACCCGGGCTTGTCCTGGTCTCCTACTGGCGGCCTGAGGGCGGCGATCCGGGGCCGGACGCCGACCGGGCCTGGGCCTACGGCGGGGTCGCCGCCGTCTAGCGGCCTGGTTCACCACAGGGCGCCGGGCCGCCAGTCGCAGCTGAGCTCGCCGGACACGTCGACCGGGACCGACACCGGCAAGACGTAGATGATGCCGTCCTTGTCCGCGGTGCGCCTGATGCCGTCCGGGGTCATGGCCGAGGAGGGGCCGCGCCAGAGCTGCCAGCCGCGCGAGGCGTAGAGGCGGCCGCCCTCGGCGCTAGCGCCGAGCGCGCCGAGCTGGTACGCGGACCGCACGACGCGTTCGAGCGCGGCCATCAGCAGGGCGCCGTGCCTCTGGCGGCGCCGGTCGGCGCGCACCGCGACGCCCTCGATGTAGCCGGTGCGCAGCGCCCGGCCTGCGTGCAGCAGGCGACGCTGGACGACGCTGCCATGGCCGATCAGCTCGCCGTCATCCAGGATCAGCGCGTGCACGCCGCCGAGCACGTTGTCGAAGGTGTCGTCCGAGACGCCGTAGAAGGCGGCGTCCATCAGGCTGCGGATGGCGGCCTTCTCCTCGGCCCCCAGGTCGGCGGTGTGGGCGGTGCGCAGCTCGGTCATGCCCGGGTCGCTTCGGCGATCAGGCAGTACTGGTCGCGGGAGGCGTCGAAGTCGGTGTCGACTTCCCTCAGGCCGGCGAGCTCGAGTCGTTCGCGCAGCTCGGCGAGCGTGAAGGGACGGAACGAGACCGGGTATTCGTGCGTCTCGACCCGTTCGGCGTCCTCGAAGGCGAACACGATGTGGGCGACGTGCTCGTCCTGCAGGCGTTCGGGTATCTCCCAGGCGTAGAAACTCAGGCACCGCCGGCCGTCCCTGGCTACCACCCGGTTCGCGACCCGCACGATCCGGCGCTCGGCGTGCAGCTTCTCCCAGTTGCGGGAGTCGATCACCACGTGTCCCCCCGGCCGGGCCATCTGCCTCAGCCCGGCGAGCGCCTCCACCATTGCGTCCCGGCCCGCGGCGTGGACCAGCGAGTTCCCGACGCAGATCACGACGTCGAAGCGTTCGGTCAGGGTGCGGGGCAGATCCGCCCACAGGCAGTGCCGCACGGGGATCGCCAGGTGCTCGCGGCAGAACCGGGCGGCCGATTCGGTGATCATCGCCTCGCTCCCGTCGGTCGCCCAGACGTCGAAGCCGCGGCGGGCGAGCACCGCCGCGTTGATGCCGGTGCCGCAGGACGCGTCGAGCACGGCGCTGGTCCGGTCGGCGCCGCTGATCCGCTGGAACAGGCGTGCCGCGGCGGGGTAGTTGATCGCGCCCCCGTCCGTCAGCACGTCGTCGTCGAACAGCCAGTCGTAGTCCGCCGCGAAGGTCAGGTAGGAGTCCGCCATGGAATCACAGCTTGTCAGACCCCATGGGCCAGGGCCCGGCGGGGATCTCCGGATAAACCGGGGAGCAACGATCCCCGCCGGCCGTCTGGCGGCTGGGGTCAGCCGAGCTGGAGCTGGCCCAGGGTCAGGTTGAGCGTGTTACCCGGGCCGGGAATGGTGAGGTTGAGGAGCAATGTGCTGAGCAGGCAATGGTGGAACGCGGGGATCGTGTAGCTGCCGGAGATCGGTCCGCCGCCGCCCACGGTGAAGCCGGAACCCGAGCTGAGGGTGACGGAGAACGGCGAGGTCTGGCAGCTATTGCCGACGGGGAGGCGGATACCGGAGACCGTTAGGCTCGTGATCTTGAGAGTCACGCTCGCGGTGCTCGTGATCGTGTTGGTGGTGGTGTTGACGGTGCCGCTGGCCGGGCCGTTCTGGGCCTAGTGCACGTTGAGCACGGTATCGGCAGACGCGCTGCTCGCGGTGGCCGCGATACCGGCGGCGGTGAGCAGGCTGGTTCCGGCGGCAAGCGCCGCCAGGCGCCTTGCGAGCGATCTTCGAGGCAGTCGTGACACGATGCGGACTCCTTCCGCGACGACGAAGCCAGTCAAGTTACTCGCGAGTAATCCGTCACGTTACTCATTAGTAACATGATTGCGCAAGGGCTTGCGGAAGATTGGCGGCGTTGTTTCCCGATCGTTCGCTTCGGCCTAGGCCGGCTCTTCCCCGCTGGCCGGCTTTTCCTCGTCGGGCGGCTCGGTCGCGCGGCCGCGGACCAGCGCGGTGACCTCGTGCGCGATGCCGAACGACGGGCCGCCGATCAGTTCCCAGGCCCGGCTGATGCCGATCAGGAAGCAGACGATCACCAGGATCGCGATCGTGTCCACCGCGCCGGGGTTGCTGGAACTGGTGACGATCAGGACGGCTTCGGCCAGCTGGATCACGAACGTGACCGCCAGCGTGAACAGGAACACCGCGTCCCGCACGGTGCTCCACCGCACCTGGCCCCGGCGCAGCCGACCCAGCCGGACCAGTGACAGCAGCGCGGCCGCGACGAACGCCAGCCCTGCGGCGGACACGGACACCGCGGCCCAGCCGATCTTGTGCCCCGGGACCAGGGCGAACAGCGAAACCGCCAGCGCGTTGGTGAACGCCGTCAGCGCCGCGGACGCACGGATCCGGTGCACCTGCGCGCCGTCCTCTTCCCGGGCGAGCCGTTCGGAGGCGACCGAGATGGCCACGAACAGCAGCCCGATCAGCGCGCCCGCCACCCCGGCGGAGGCTACGAAGAAACCATTGACGTTGTCAGGGACCACCCGGCGATTCTCCCAGGCGCGTCGCTGGTTAGCGGCCGATGGCGTCGAGTTCGGCGACGGCCTCGGGCGGCAGGACCAGATCGGCCGCCGCGATGTTCTCCCGGAGGTGGGCCAGGGACGAGGTGCCGGGGATGAGGACCATCGCGGGCGAGCGCTGCAGCAGCCAGGCCAGCGCGACCTGCTGCGGGGACGCGCCGAGCCGGGCGGCCACGCCGTCCAGCGCCGCCGACTGGAGCGGGGTGAAGCCGCCGAGCGGGAAGTACGCGGCGTAGGCGATGCCCTCGGCCGCGCACCGGTCGACCAGGGCGTCGTCGCGCCGGCTGGCCACGTTGTAGAGGTTCTGCACGGTGACGACGGGCGCGACGGCCTGCGCCTCGGTGAGCTGGGTGTCAGACGCCTCGCTGAGGCCGAGGTGACGGATCAGGCCCTCCTTCTGGAGTTCGGCCAGGGCGCCGAACGGCTCGGCGACGGGCTCCCGCCCGGTGCCTTCGGCCCGCAGGCGCAGGTTGACGACGTCGAGGGCGTCCACACCGAGGTGCGCGAGGTTCTCCCGGACCTGGGCCTTGAGGTCGGCGGGGTCCAGCGAGGGGCGCCAGCTGCCGTCGGCGCCACGGCGGGCGCCGACCTTGGTGACGATGCGCAGGTCCGCCGGGTACGGGCGGAGCGCCTCCCTGATCAGCTCGTTGACCACCACGGGTCCGTAGAAGTCGCTGGTGTCGATGTGGGTGACGCCGTTCTCGACGGCCTCGCGCAGCACGGCGAGGGCCTGGTCGCGGTCCCGGGGCGGGCCGAAGACCCCGGGCCCGGCGAGCTGCATGGCGCCGAAGCCCATGCGGCTGAGGACGAGGTCGCCGGCGAGCTTGAGGACGCCGCCGGGGGCGCTGTCAGCCATGTCCGTATCTCCATCTCCAACGTTGTGGTTGTAATTCTCGATGCTAGCGCGATTGATTCCCAACCGCAACGTTGTAGTTGGATTAGCGTAGAATGCTGGGCATGGCCTGGGACACCGAGGGAACACGCCGGCGCCTCAAGGAGGCGGCCACGGCGGAGTTCGCCGAGCACGGGCCGGACGGCACGACCATGGCCCGCATCGCCGAACGGGCCGGGATCAACAAGGAGCGCCTGTACAAGTACTTCGGCGACAAGCAGGCGCTGTTCGAGACCGTGCTCACCGATGAGCTCGACAAGCTCGCCGCCTCGGTGGCGCCTGTTCCTTCCGGCTTCGAGGAGATCGGCGAGTTCGCCGGGCGCACCTTCGACTACCAGGCCGCCCATCCCCAGCTGGTTCGGCTGCTGCTGTGGGAGGGACTGTCCGGCGGGGTGGCGGACGAGGCGAACCGCACCGCGCACTACAAGAAGAAGGCGCAGGCCTACGCGGCGGCCCAGCGCGAGGGTGTCCTCGACGGCGGGCTTTCTCCCGAGCACCTCGTGTTCATGATCATCGGGCTGGCCGCGTGGTGGATCTCCGCGCCGCAGCTCGCCCGCATGCTCACCGGCGCCGACGACAGCGACCCGGCCGAGCACGCCCGGCGCCGCGCCAGCGTGGTGAGCGCTGCCGAGCGGCTGGCCCGCCCGCGGCGCTAGGGGCGGGCGGGGCTGGCGGGCGATCCCCGGGATTCCGCGCCGGTCCCAGCGCTCGTAGACGTGCACCCGATCGCGCGGACGAGCGCGGCATGGAACACGACCGAGAGGTCGTCCTGCGGCAGGCCGAGCTCCCGGCCGAAGGCAGTGGCCACGGCGCAGGTCCGCAGCCCCTTCTCGAACGCCACCCCCGAGGCGAGGTCGGTGGTCAGCGACACGGCCGCTAGCACCTCGGCCACTCTGATCCCCGCCACGCTGGTGAGTATAAGCACGGAGAACCCGGCAGCTCAGCGCCGCGGACCTGGCGAGACGGCAGTGCGGGATCAGGTGGACGGGCCCGCCACGGGGGTAAGAGCTACTCTGACGCTGACCAGGAACGGCCTGGCCCTTGCCTCCGATGGCGGGAGGGGCGGATGCTCCCACCCAGATTGATCCGGCGCCTCGTGCTGGCGCCGCTGGTGATCGTCATCGCGTTCGGCTTCATCGTGCTCTCGCCGTTCCTGGCGCTGCTGGCCCTGGTGTTCGGGTTGCTGGCGCGGGCGCGGGCCGGGCACATGCGCAGCCTGCGGCTGGTCGGCTTCGCGCTGGTCTGGCTGGTGGCCGAGGCGCTGGCGCTGGTGGTGCTGGCCGGGCTGTGGGTGGTGAGCGGGTTCGGCGGGCGGCTGCGCACCGAGCCGTACCAGAGCCGCCACTACGCGGTCATGCGCTGGTTCCTCGACGTGCTGTACGACGGGGCGGCCAGGACCTACGGGCTGCGGGTCGAGGTGGACGAGCCCGACCTCACCGGCGACGAGCTGGCCGCGCGGCTGACACGGCCGGTCATCGTGCTCAGCAGGCACGCCGGGCCGGGTGACTCGTTCCTGCTGGTGCACCAGCTGCTCAGCGTCTACAACCGGCGGCCGCGGGTGGTGATGAAGGCCGCCCTGCAGCTCGACCCCAGCGTGGACATCGTGGGCAACCGGCTGCCGAACGTGTGGATCAGGTCCCGCCAGGCGGGCGAGCACATCTTCACCGAGCAGATCGCGCGGCTGGCCCGGGGGCTCGATGAGCGCAGCGCGCTGGTCATCTTTCCGGAGGGCGGGAACTGGACCCAGGGCCGGTGGCGCCGCGGGATCCGGCGGCTGGAGCACCTGGGGCGCCCGGATCTGGCCGAACGGGCCCGGGACATGCCCAACCTGCTTCCTCCTCGCCCGGGCGGGGCGCTCGCCGCCATCGCGGCCTGCCCGGACGCCGACGTGATCTTCGTGGCGCACGCCGGGCTCGACAACATCGTCACGATCGGCGACGTGTGGGCGAAGTTCCCGATCGATCAGGTCATCCGGGCTCGGTGGTGGCGGGTGCCGGGTGAATCCGTGCCCCGCTCGGCCGACCATGAGGCCCAGGTCCAGTGGCTGTACGGCTGGTGGGAGCGGATCGATGAGTGGATCACCGAGAACCGTCCCGGGGGCGTCGCGATGCCCGCGGCGGCACCGCTTACGGGTGACGAAGCTGTCGGACCGCTCGGGGAATTACCGGACGCGTCACATGGTCGCGCCAGTTGACTGCCCTGGGATGGCGTCCCCCGGGCCGGGGGTGTCACCCCGGGAGGACCGGTGGTCCGTGGCTGTGGAGGACTTTGGTCTTGTCCTTGTTCCAGGCGGTCGTGGTGCCGTCGGGGTTCAGGACCAGGGTCCAGCCCCGGCGGTGGATGGCGATCTGGTGGTGGAACGGGCAGAGCAGGACGCAGTCTTTGACGGAGGTCTTGCCGCCGTTGGCCTTGTGCCGGGTGTGGTGGACCTCACAGGCTGAGGCGGGCTGGTGGCAGCCGCCGGCCCACTGGCAGTGCTTGTCCCGCAGCATGACTGCGTTGCGGATGCCCGCGGGGATGGTCTCGGAGTAGCCGATGTCCAGCGGCAGGCTCGGCCCGCCGAGGCGGGCGCCGAGCTGGCGGCGGCGCAGGAAGGAGGCGAGCCCGCCGGGGCCGGAGAGCAGGTCGACGGCCTTGCCGATGACGGCCTGCTCCAGCGCCGCCCACGCCTTGGTGGTGTCGGGCCGGGGCTGGCCGTCGCGGCGGAGCCGGTCCAGTTCCACGCAGAGCCGGACTAGATCATCGAGGACGCCGGGGTCCAGGTCGCCGGTGACGATGGGCGCCATCGCGGCGTCGCAGGCGATCGCCTCGGCGGCGTCGCCGTCCAGCCAGGCCCCGTCGGACGCGCCGGTCTCAGAGGCGGCCGCGCGGTGCGCGGCCCACTTCGCGCGGACCTGCGCGGTCCACTGCTCCTGTAGGGCCGAGCTGCCCTCGAGCCGGAGCAGGTCCGCTAGCGAGATGTGCACCCAGGCCTTCACCGGCTGACCCGCCCGCTCCGGGAGCAGGTTACCGGCGACCAGCCGGCGCATCGCCTCGGCCAGCGCGTCGTGGTACCGCTGCTCCCGGGTCCGGTCATCCTCTTTCCCGGCGGGGGCTGATAGCGCGTCCAGCACCCGCCCGACCACCTCCGCGCACTCCGGCGTCAGGTCCCCGTGCACCACCCCGGCGCCGCCGAACGTGGTGGCCAGCTTCAGGCCGCGGTCCGTGAACCCGGCGTCCGGGTCCTCATCGGGCAGCTCGGACCGGGCCTGCTCGTACATCTGCGCGGCCAGCGACGCCAGCTCCTCCACCCCCAGCCCCGCCGCCGCGGCCGCCAGCAACAGCTCGTCGGACTCCTCCCGGAACTTCTCCGGCAGCCGGTTCGTCCACAAGCAGATCAGCCGCCCCACCGACTCCGAGACCCGCCGGGCCGCCAGCGCCGCGACCACCTGCGGGTGGGTGCGGGTCCGCTTTGCCCAGGCGGCGTGCCCGACGGCGGCGCCCCGGGTGATCCCGGTCCGGTGCATCAGCCACGACACCGCGCTGTACTCCGCGTCATCGGCGCAGTCCTGCCCGGCGGTGAACCCGGCCAGGATCGAGGCCCGCGCCGCGGTGGCGACCGCATCGGCTTGCTCGAGTTCCCTCCAGGCACTCGGCCTGGGTCGCGGCGGCGAGCTGGTTAGCGTCGGCGGCGGCCAGGTACCCGAGCCCGGCGCGGACCATGTCCAGCGCCTCGCCGACACTGGCAAAGGCCGGGGCGTCACCCATCCGGGTCACCTCCTCCACCGGGGCTGGTCGCTGTTGCTGGCGGTTCTCGTCTTTCCAGGAAAGTCTCTAGGATCTGATTTCGATTCTATCGCCGGGCTACGACATTTCCTGGGAGAAACACGCCCCTCCGCGAAGTCGGTACGCATGATTGAAATGTGGTTTGTGATGTGTTGAGGAAACGATTAAGTTGACTCTCCCGCTGGCCCCGAGACGCCTCCTGACTGCCACCCCGCCCGGGGCCTGGCGGCCACCCCCTAGACGACGGCCACGCCCTGGACGACGCCCATCTGGCCCGGTAACCGCGTCGCCGGGCCTGCGAAATCCGCTTTACCAGCGGGGTGGAGCGGGTCAGACTCCGTTCGTGGAGCCGGTGAGGAGCTACGTAATCTGCTGTGTCCAGCGAACGGGAAGCTGGCTCCTGGCTCACACGCTGACCGATACGGGGTACGCCGGGCGGCCATCTGACTACTACTTCGACGAGGCGGAGCGGGAGAACCACACGCGGGAGTGGGGCCTGCCAGCGGGCCACCTGGCCGCCTATGTCCGTGCCATGCGGGATAAGGCCACGACGCCGAACAGGGTGCTCGGCTCGAAGATGATGTGGAACGATTTTGACTGGCTCCGGTCATCGCCCCGCCCGCCCGCCGGGACCGATGCGGGCCTTGGGTTCATGCGGACGACGTTCCCGCACGCCCAGTTCGTCTGGCTGCGGCGCCAGGACAAGGTACGGCAGGGAATCTCGTGGTGGCGGGCGGTCGTGACAGATCAGTGGGCCCTGCGGCCGGGCCAGGAGCCCGGGCAGCCAGCACCCGACGTGGAGCAGATCGTGCAACTCGTCCGGTTCGCGCAGCGGTGCGAGGATGGCTGGCGGCAGTGGTTCGCATCAACCCGGATCCAGCCCTGCGAAGTCCTCTACGAGGACCTGTCACGGGACAGGCTCGTGGTCACGAACCGAGTCCTGGAGTTTCTCCGCCTCCCGCAACTCGGCCCAGGCGACCTTCCGCCCGTCCGCTACCGCAGGCAGGCCGACGGCCTGACCGAACGCTACGCGGACCTCGTCCGCTCAGCCATGAACTCCCCTGGAGGGTTCGGCCGGGGCTCGGCGGGCGCGGAGCGATCACCGGATTTCCGTCCTGGGGTGGCGGGCTACGGGTACCCGCCACCCCAGGACATAGGTCGGGATTCCCGCCCCCCCGGGTATCCGGGAATCCAGACCTAGTACTAGGCTTTTGGTATTACGATCTAATACTTTGTGATTATTAACCCAGCATATAGTCTGATGTCAAGGGGGTGATCGGCAGCACTATGACCCGCCAGCTAGGAAAGCAGGCGCTTCTCGACGCCGCCGCCGTCCTCATGGACGAGCGCGGCGTCGACAACGTCACGGTCCAGGACATCAGCCAGGCGAGCGGCCACCGCAACCGCTCCGCCGTGCAGTACCACTTCGGATCGCGCGAAGCGGTGATCCGGGCCGTGATCAGCCGGAACATGGAGCCGATCGACGCGGAACGCAACCTGCTCCTGGATCACCTGGAAAGCACCGGCACCACGCTCACTACCCGCGGCGTGCTCGAGGTCCTCGTCCTGCCCCTCACTCGCCAGCTGCGCACCCCGGAAGGGCGGCGGTACTTCCGGATCGGCGCTCAGCTCATCAACCACCCGCGGTTCATTACCGATGCCGGGGAAGCCATCACGGTCAACACCAGCGTCTCCCGGTGCGCCGCGTACCTCCTCCCCAGCCTCGACCATCTCCCGGTGCCGGTCATCGCCGAGCGGACCAGCCAGGTGACCGGGTTCGTCATCCGGGCCTGCAGCGACCAGTCCCGCCTGATGGACAGCGACACGCCCGCCAGGCCGGTGCTGTCCGTCGAGGACTTCACCGTCAACCTGGTGGACACCATCCTCGCCATCTTGCAGGCGCCGACCAGCGTCACGTCAAAGGTCTGACGGCAGGTACGCCTGGGGCGAATCGCCCAAAAAGGGGCTCGGAGGCATGTTCTTTCCCGTACCACGTATTTATGGTGGTGCTGACGGCTCCGTAGGGAGAACGGGCCGACCGCGATACGTCTGGTGGGGGTTTTAGCTTTGGTCAGGGAACTGCAGCCTGGGGATCCGCAGACGATAGGGCCGTACCGGCTGGTAGGACAACTGGGCCAGGGCGGCATGGGGCGGGTGTTCCTCGGTGTCTCTCCGGGCGGCCGGCCGGTGGCGGTGAAGGCCATCCGGGACGAGCTGGCTGCGAATCCGGAGTTCCGGATGAGGTTCGGCCGGGAGGTCTCGGCGGCGCGGCGGGTGAGCGGGGTGTTCACCGCCCAGGTGGTGGACGCGGACGTCGACGGCCCGGTGGCGTGGATGGCGACGGCCTACGTGCCCGGGCCTTCGCTGGCCGAGGCGGTGGACACGCACGGGCCGCTGCCGGAGACATCGCTGCTGGCGCTGGCCGCGGGCCTGGCGGAGAGCCTCAACGCGATCCACGTCGCGGGCGTGGTGCACCGCGACCTCAAGCCGTCGAACGTGCTGCTGGCCGAGGACGGCCCGCGGGTCATCGACTTCGGCATCTCCCGGGCGGCGGAATCCACCATGCTGACCCAGGCGGGCCTGGTGGTCGGGTCGCCCGGGTTCATGTCCCCCGAGCAGGCCACGGGCTACGAGGTCGGACCGCCGAGCGACATCTTCAACCTGGGCGCCGTGCTCGCCTTCGCCGCGACCGGAGAGGGACCGTTCGGAACCGGGACGACGGCGGCGCTGCTGTACCGCGTGGTGCACGGGGCGCCCAGCCTGGACCGGGTGCCGCCGGCGGTGCGGCCGCTGATCGAGCACTGCCTGGCCAAGGACCCGGGGCAGCGCCCCACCGCCGGCGGGCTGCTGGCCGGTGTGGGCGCGCTGCAGCCGAGCGGGAACTGGCTGCCCGACTCGCTCACCCGCACGTTCGCCCAGGGCACCCCATCCCATCCGGGCTTCGCGTGGTCAGGTCCGGTGGCTGCGGCGTCAGGCCTGGTGGTCGCCGGGTCGGATCCCGCGCTCGCCGGGACAGCCTCGGCGTACGCCCCGCCCCCGACTGGCCTGAGGGCTACGCGGACCACCGCGGCCGGGTCCGGGCCATCCGGCCCGCAGACCCCGGCCCCGGCCTCGAGCCCGAGCAGCTGGCCGCACGCCGCGGACGGTGCGCTGACCGCCGCCGGCGGAGCGCCGCCGACCCCGCCCATGGGGGCGTATCCTCCGGCTACTCACCCGCCCGCGCCGGCTGGCTGGAGTCAGCCGCCGCCGCGGCGCCGCCGGCGGGTCAAGCCGCTGGTGCTGGCGCTGATCCTCGGCGGCATCGTCGGGGCGGGCGGCGCGACCGCGTTCGCGGTGAGCTCGTTCGGGCACTCGCCAACACAGCTGCAGGAAGCGCCCGCTGCCGCAACGTCGTCACCGTCGCCGCCTTCGTCGGAACCGAGCGGGGTGTCTCCGTCCGCCTCGCCGAGCCCGTCCGCCTCGGCCAGCACGTCACCGTACGCGGGCACGTCTCAGCCGGCCTACACACCTTCCTCGCCCACGCACGCGTCGACGACACCGACCACGTCCACGACGCCCACCACGTCCACAACACCGACCACGTCCACAACACCGACCACGTCCACGACACCGACCACGTCCACGACGCCCACCACGTCGACGTCGACGTCCGCGCCGGCCAGCACGCCCGCGTCTTCTGGCTCAACTTCGTCGGCGCCCGCGTCCACGTCGGCGAGCTCGGCCACGTCCGCCCCGGCCTCCCCGTCCTCATAGCCGCGGGGGCACCGGATTATCGATATCGGGACCTTGGATATATCGCATGCATTCTGGCCCCGTATGCGGGGGTATCGCTACGATGGTGAGCGCGCCTGAAGGCGTGTGATGCCCCGCCAGTGTCCTGGATTGGCGGGGCATCGACATGCCCGGGCCGGCTGACCGGCACCATCGCGGTGGGCAGGCCATGCACCGTCTACAGCCTCTGGCAAAATTGAAATGACTGGGGCTACAGGCCCGGAGCAGACTGGGTTTGCATCCGGGAGCAGGAGGCAGGCTCCCTTTGCGGTAGTGCGTGCCGGGCCCGGCGGGTGAGCCGGGTGGCATGGCCTGCTGACGCTGGCAACGATCTGCGATGCGGCCCGCGGAAGCCCACAGCGCACGGACCGTAACCGGAGCGGACGGCTGCATCGCGTCGGCCGTTGCTCCTGATCGCCAGTCCTGAGAAAGGAGGAGGGAGCGGACCGCTTGCGGTATCGTGCCCCGACCACGAAATGGCAAAGGCGCTGCTGACTCCGCGGGCGGTAGATTTTCCCCGCTGGTATCTGGACGTGATCGCCAAGGCCGAACTGGCCGAGAACGGGCCGGC
The DNA here is from genome assembly GCA_963753225.1 of uncultured Actinomycetota bacterium. Lineage (GTDB taxonomy): Bacteria > Actinomycetota > Actinomycetes > Streptosporangiales > Streptosporangiaceae > Palsa-504. Next base: position 34,596 of record CAVWBQ010000053.1, read on the forward strand.
CCGCGGTTCGATGGTGATCAGGCCTACCGGTTACGCATTGTGGGAGCGAATCCAGCGCGAGCTTGACGACCGGATCAAGGCGGCTGGCGCCGACAACGCGTACTTCCCGCTGCTTATCCCGGAGTCCTACCTGCGACGCGAGGCCGAGCACGTCGAGGGGTTCAGTCCCGAACTGGCGATCGTCACGATCGGCGGAGGCAAGCAACTCGAGGAGCCGCTGGTCATCAGGCCTACCAGCGAGACCGTCATCGGTGAGTCGATGGCCAGATGGATCGAGAGCTACCGCGACCTGCCGCTGCTGCTCAACCAGTGGTCAAACGTGGTGCGCTGGGAATTGCGGCCTCGCTTGTTCCTGCGTACCACCGAGTTTCTCTGGCAAGAGGGCCACACGGCGCATATCAGCGAGGCGGATGCGCACGACTACGCTCACCAGATCCTGCACGATGTCTACGAGGACGTGCTGGTCAACGTCCTGAGCATGCCGGTTGTCGTGGGCCGGAAAACCGTGCGGGAACGCTTCGCGGGTGCCACGTCGACCTACACGCTCGAGGCGATGATGGGCGACGGTAAGGCGCTCCAGATGGGAACCAGCCATGAGCTGGGCCAGAACTTCGCGCGCGCCTTCTCGATCGACTATCTCGCCGCTTCCGGGCAGCGAGAACTGGCGTGGACCACCTCGTGGGGAATCACGACCCGACTTATCGGCGGCCTGGTCATGGCTCATGGTGACGACCTCGGACTGCGCGTGCCGCCCCGTCTGGCCCCGGTGCAGGCCGCTGTCCTGATGGTCAGGGAGGGCAACGGCGTCGCCGAGATTGCGCACAAGCTGACGGCCGCACTGCAGGGCGCCGGCGTGCGGGCCAAGCTCGACGAACGGATCGGCGTGCCTTTCGGCCGTCGCGCGATCGATGCCGAGCTCAAGGGCTACCCGGTCCGTATCGAGGTCGGACCGCGCGATATCGCGGAAAGCCGGGTCGTGATGGTACGCCGGGTGACCGGAGAGAGGGTCTCGGTCCCGATCGACAGCGTGGTGAGCCGGGTGACGACGGCGCTCGAAGCCGACCAGAAGACGCTCTACGAGGAGGCGCTCGCGCAGCAGAGGCAGCGCACCGCCGAAGTTACCTCGGTTCCAGAAGCCATCGAAGCGGCGGGCAACGGCTGGGCCAGGCTGCCCTGGTCCGTAGTCGGCAGCGAGGGCGAGGCCGAATTGAACGCCCGGGGCATCACGGTGCGCTGCCTGGTGCGCGCCGACGGCGGCGTGCCCGGCTCGGAGGATGAGCCGGGCCTCGTCGCAGTGGTGGGCCGCGCCTACTGACGAGATCGCGGCAGCGATCAGGGAGGCACGGGAAACCTGACGCGGACCCGGGTCGACGGGCCGGTCAGCACGAGTTCGGCCATGTCCGGGATCGCGGTGAGCGGCGGGGTCAGCCGTAGCCAGAACGCCTGGGTGCCGTCATCGAACGTCCACGGCTCACCTGCCGTCGCCACGTGCCAGTTTCCGCTGCCGTCGGTGAGCCACCAGGAGAAGCCCGGCGTCCAGTTGTATGCGAACCGGTCCGCGAGCGGCGGCAGGCCGATGCACACCACGTGCAGGTGGCTCTCGCCCTCGGCCGAACTCAGGCCGGCCAGGGCGAACGACGCCCCGTCGACGTCTGGCAGGAGAGCAGCCAGCGGGGCGAACAGCTCGCGGGCGCCGGCCGGCGGCGTGTCCCGGTGCGCGACGACGCTGGCCCACTCCGCCGGAATGTCCGGCGCTGGCGGGACGGTGATGCCGTGCCCGGCCGCGCCGAGTCGCAGGCACAGCGCGGCCAGCTGACCGGGGAGCGGGCTCTCGGCGGCGATCGCTCCGACCTCGGTGAGTACGGTGATGATCTCGCCAGGGTCGGGGCCCTCGACCGGTCCTTTGGGGTCGCCGGTGGCCAGGATGCGTTCGGCTTCCAGCATGAGCAGGCGGTCGGCGGCCGGGATGGCCGTGGGCTCGGTCGACGGCGGCGCGGGCCGGCGGCCACGCGCGGCGGCAAGGTGGAGGGGAAGCCGGAGGAGGCGGGTACCGTCGCCGATTAGGTCCAGCGACCGGACGCGGCGCGGGGGCACGGGTGAAAGCTGGATGACGCCCCGCCAGGCAGCCGTCCCGCCCTGGCCGGCCTCGAATCGTACCGTGTAGCGAGTCCCCTCGTCGTCCACCGCCCAGAGCTGGTCGTACGGCAGGTGATGCGGTCCGGCCCCGGTGATCTCCAGGTCCGTGCTCGACCCGTCCGGGGGCCAGCGCATGCGCATGACGACAGTGATCAGGGCCTCGGTTTCGGTCGCCACGAGGGATATGAGGTGCAGCGTGGACGGCGCGCGGTCGCTGGCCACATTGACCGCCCGCCCGATGGGCGTGACCCGCATGGCCGGGCTGGCCGGCCGAGACGGCGGCGGCTGGAGGATAGTGGGCCCGAATATGCTGCGGTGCAGCACGCCTCGCCTGCGATACCAGTTCAGCAGGAGCCGTGACCGGACCTGGATGGCCGCAAAAAAAACCTCCGTGACGCCGGCGAGGCATTCCTGGTCGAGCACGCCGGCCGCGACGAGGATCCGGGCCGTCCGGGCGACTTTCCACTGTGCGCCCTCCGCGGTGCCGAACAGCGACATGTCCGGACGCGACCAGACATCTGTCCCGGCCGCGGCGTCGAGGCGACGGAGCTGATCACCCACCCGCCGTAGCTCGGCCTCGGCCAGAACCCGCAGGTAGATCTCGGCCCGGTCGTCGCCCACCCTCCAAGCCTGCACCCTGCTGGCCGCGTCGGCGCACCCCCAACCGTCGTTCAGCCGAATATGCAGTAGTTACTGTTTTACTGCAGATCGAGCCCTGCGGGTCAGGCGGCGCTGCGGCGGACCAGCCAGAAGGAGTTCCCAGGGTAGCCTGTTCCCGGGCGTTTAGTTGGTGTCACGTACCAATTTAGTTGGTGACACGTACTAAATCAAGTAGACTCCAACCATGACGACCCGAACGGGCGGCGCGCCAGCCGCGCGTGAGCAGCTGAGCCCCGTCGACGGATTGGCCCAGCTCTCCTTCCTGATCCAGGGTTTGCTCGAGCGCCGGGCCGCCGAGCACGACCTTTCGATCATCCAGACGCGCCTGCTGGGCGTGCTCCGGGACCGCAAGCCGACAATGAACGAGCTGGCCCGGTTCCTGGGACTCGACAAGTCCAGCGTTACCGGCCTAGTCGACCGCGCCGAGCGCCGCGGCCTGGTCGCACGCGTGCCCTCGGCGACGGACCGGCGGGCGGTACTGGTCAGCCTCACCGACGACGGCCGGGCGCTGGTATCCCAGGCCGCGGCCGCCTTCGAGGGGGACGTCTCGGCACTGCTCTCCCGCCTGCCGCCACGGGAACGCGAAGCCCTGACCAGGATCGTCAGCCGCCTGCTCGTCACCCACGCGGCCGACCAGGGCGTAGACCTGCTCGCAACCGCATAAGCCGCTAACGTCTGCGCTCCTTATGACCGGGTGTAGATGAGGCGGACGGCCGGGCCGGTGGTCTGGGCCGATTCCAGGACCAGGTTTACCGGTGCGGTGCCGTCAGGGAACACGCGCGTGCCCTCGCCGAGTACCAGCGGGAACACGATGAGCCGGTACTGATCGACCAGGTCGTGAGCCATCAGCGTGCGGATGACGCTGGCGCTGCCCGTGACCACGATGTCTTGCTCCTGCTTGCGCTTTCCTACCTCCGCAACCAGGTCGCCCTGCAGCACGGCGGAGTTCTGCCAGTCGGCGGCCTGATCCAGGGAACGTGACACCACGAGCTTGGGCATGGCGTTCAGCTTGGCCGAAAACGGGTCGTCCCGGCCCGGCCAGATCTTGGCGAACAGCTGCCAGGTGCGGCGGCCGAGCAGCATGGCGCCGGTATCGAGCACCTCCCCGAGGCCGAACTTATCCCCGGCCACCGCCTCCCGGCCGTACCGGAACGCCCATCCTCCCTGCGCGGATCCGTCGCTCCCGTCCGGGTCGTGCATGACCCCGTCCAGGGACACGAACTCGATGACGATAACTCGGCTCATTTTCGTCCTCCTTCGCTGGTTGCCTTCCAGACGAGCGGGAAGCCGTATCGGGGACAGGCGGCGACGCGAATTCCGATTGCGTTCGGCCACCGGTTCACCCGGCGGCCGAACGCGGTATCACTCCGGTAACAGACAACGAGACACCTGGAGCTGCGATGGATGGCCGAGCTCATTTCCGCAAAGCCGAGCAGTTCGCGGAGAAAGCCGCCGAATACCTCGGCCACGGAGACGGCCAGGACACCGCCGCCGTGTGGGCCGCCGTCGCCCAGGTCCACGCCACCCTCGCGGTAGCCGCCGGGCTCGGGCCGGAGCCCGAACCGGCACCGAGGCCTTGACCAATACCCGGACGCCGACCGCTATAGAGCTGACCAGCCAGCGCCGGCCGGCCTGGGTCGGTGGCCAAAAGGGGCCGAACGGGCCACGTGGATCGAGATCGGCGCGTGCTACGGACTCACCAAGCAAGGTGCCCAGCAATGCTTCCGAGCCCGTCAGCCGGACGAGACCAGCAGGCGGTGAAGCTGGAGAGCCTGATTCTTGCTGGGCAGATCGATGGGGAGCTGCTGGCTTCGGAATGGCCTGAACACCATAGGGAGAGCCCAGGTCCGGCCGGCGACGCTGAAGTCGACACCGCCCTGGGAGTCATAGGCCGTCGTGACGACCGCTGTCGCCGCGGCCACGTCGGCAGCGGGCAGGGTGATCATGATCTGGTATGAGGGCGGCCCTGGCGCCGCCTGGCCCGAGGGGGTCTTCGGCTGGAATGACGAGACGGCGGAGACGGCCGCGGAGGTGATGGTGACCGGGGTACCGAGCGAGCGGGCGCACTCGCCGGGGTAGGTGCCCGGCACGGAGAGCATGGTGAAATGGGCCGGGCACCCGCCTGCCGGCGTGGGTGGCTGGACGCTCATGGCTCGCAGGACGAGCGGTGACCGCAGGTGGCTCGGCGGCGGCGCGGCGGCAGGCACGTACGGCCCGAGCGGGGTCAGGTGGCCGCAGCCGGCGACGGTGAGCATGAGGCCTGCGACGAGCATGCCGACCAGGACGGACGCCGGGCGCGGCCGGAACTCGAACGACATTGTTCGTGGTCCTCCTCAGCCCGGTTGCGGATACAGCGGCGGTGCGGGCGCGGCGGTCTGGGCGCGGGCGGCGTCGGGGGCGACTAGCGCGGCGGCGGCCAGCAGGATGAGCAGTTCGGCCAGGCTCACCTTGATCAGGTGCGGGTCGTGCACGTAGCTGCCGAGCGAGACGATCCGCCACACCCCGGTGACCCCGGCGAGCAGCAGCAGGGCGAGCGACCACACGCCCGAGTCGGCACCCCGGCGGGACCGGGACAGGGCCCGCGGCGCGTGCGCCAGGCAGAAGAGGCTGACCACCAGGCAGCCCAGCCCGGCCGAGTCCGGCAGCCAGGCCAGGTTCCCGGTCGCCTGGAGCACCAGCACCGGCACGGGCACCAGGAGGTAGTAGCCGGGCAGGGCCAGCAGCCAGGGTCGGCGCGCGGCCGGCGGGGCGTCCCGGTGGAACGCGGCCATGGCCAGGACCAGGGCGAAGTCGAGCAGGAAAAAGGAGCTCCACGTTCCGAGGGGCCTCAGCAAGAGGCCGGCGAACTGGGCCTGCAGCAGGACGACCAGGTCGGCGGTGATGGCCAGGGCCGCGACGACCCGGGCCATCCGGTGATACCCGAGCACCAGCGCCACGAAAATCACGATCCAGACGCAGTCAACGACGTTCATCACGGTGGGCCAGGCACCGTCCTGCAGGGGGCCGGCCAGGCTCGCGGGCAGCGCGGGGAACCAGCCGGCCAGATGGCGGCGCCAGGCCAGGAGCGTGAGGAGGGACAGGCCCTGCGTCGCGTGCACCAGCACCACCGCGAGCACCGCGAGCCGAACGGCCTGGCCCCAGGCGAAGTACCGGCGCGGGGCGCCCGCGCCGCCCAGGTCCAGCCGGGCGGCCAGGCCGATCACGCTGGCGATCTCCGGCCAGGTGGGGCGGGCGTACTCCATGGTGACCGAGTCTTCGTCCGGGTCGCCGGTCAGCCAGCTGTCCAGGAACGCGGCGACCATGTCCTCTTCCCACGTGTCCCGGTAGTAGCCGGGCAGCAGCCGCAGCACCCGCCGGTACCGCTGCTCCAGATCCAGGTCGCCGCTCATCCGGCTGCCTCCGCACCGTTCAGGCCCAGTCGCACCCGTACAACCCGGGCGGTGGCGGCCCGAAGCTCGGCTTCGGCGGCCAGCGCGCGCCGCCCGTCCCGGGTCAGCCGGTAGTAGCGGCGCAGCCGGCCATCGTGGGCTTCTTCCCGGTCGGGCTCGATCAGCCCCTCGGCGGCGAGCCGGTCCAGCACCCCGTACAGGCCGCCGATCTTCAGCTGAACCCGGCCCTGCGACAGCTCGGCGACCTCACCCACGATGCCGTACCCGTGCCGCGGGCCGTCGGCCAGCGCGGTGAGCACGAAGAACGCCTGCCCAGTCATCGGCTTGACCGCCATACCGCCAATATAGTGGAAACCAGGATATCAGTCGATACCCGGCTTACCAGGGGGGCACCATCATGGGGGACGGCGCGCCGGCCGCGGGTAACCCGGTCGCGTACTACACCGCCTGAGCCAGGCCGGGTCACGACATCACCGCCACCGACCCCACCCCCACGACCAACGCCCGGGCCATGGGGGTGCCGGTAGCCTCGGGCTGGTGACCAATGGTGCCGAACGGACCAGATGGAAGATTCGCGGTGACCGGACGGTGGACGAGAATCCGCGTATCCGGCTGAGCATCGCGTCGCTGGAGCTGGCCGACGGCACGCTGTTCGACCAGTACGTGATGCGGCTGCCGCGGTGCGCGATGACGGTCGTGCTGGACGAGCCCGCCGAGCGGATCCTGCTGATCTGGCGGCACCGGTTCATCATCGACCGGTGGATGTGGGAGCTGCCCGGCGGCTACATCGACCCAGGCGAGGACGGCATCGCGGCCGCGGCCCGGGAGGTCGAGGAGGAGACCGGGTACCGGCCCCGCTCGATCGAGCCGGTGCTGACGTTCCAGCCGATGGCGGGTTCGGCCGACAGCGCGCACGAGCTGTACCTGGCGCGCGGCGCGGACCGGGTAGGAGCGCCGCTAGCCGATGAGGCCGAGGAGGTGCGCTGGATCCCGCTCGGTGAGCTGCCCGGGCTGATCACCACCGGGGAGATCGTGGGCGCCGCCACCATCATCGGAGCACAGCACGCCCTGCTGACCGCAGGCGAATTTCGGCAGCCGTCTGGCAATGAGGTCCCGTGGTCCTGAGCAGACCAGATGTAGATGCAATTTCGCTACTGGCACATCGCCCGCAATCCATTATCGGCCTCAGGGTGCCACCTTCCGCGCGACGTGGGACGTGGCGATACGGTGAGGGAGTGGCTGGGCCGGCGGTGGCGGTGAGCAGCGTGCGGGTGGGCTACGGCAGCTTCGTGGTGCTCCAAGACGTGGACCTGACCGTGGCTGGCGGCGAGATCGTCGCCGTGACCGGGGTCAACGGCGCCGGCAAGTCGACGCTGCTGTCCTGCCTGGCAGGGCTGCACCGGCCGACGGCCGGGACGGTGAGCGTGCTCGCCGGGCCGCCGCGCGACGATGCAGCCTTCTGGCGGGCGGTCGCCCTGGTCGCCGATCAGCCGACCTGGTATCCAGGGCTGACCCTGCGGGAGCACCTGGAACTGGTCCGGCTCACCCACGAGCCGGTCCGAGGTTGGTGCCTGCCGACAGACGAGCTCATCGAAGTGTTCGGACTGCCGGGGCGCGCGGACGCGGTCCCGACCGACCTGTCCTCCGGCCAGCGGCAGCGGCTGTCGCTGGCGGCCGCGCTGGCCCGGCCCAGCCGGCTGTTGCTGCTCGACGAGCCGGAGCAGAGCCTGGACCCCGGGTTCCGGATACAACTGGCGGGCCTGCTGCGCGAGTACGCCGGGGAGGGTGGGACCGTGGTCATGGCAACCCACGACCTCGACTTCGCCGCGGCCGCCGGGGCGCGGCTGGTGCTGATCTCCGAGGGGCGGGTGGTCACGCCCGGGACGGCCCCGTGATCGCGTCGGCCGCCGCGGCCGGTCCGCCGCGGGTGGCGGCGATCAGGTCGTTCATCCGCAGGCGGCGTCGTCGGCCCTGGTACGACTGGTATTCCACGGGCTTCGCCGTGGTGCTGGCCGTGATCTTGTTGTGGGACCTGCTGGCGCAGCCGTTCGGCCGACTGGGCGGCGCCGGCGGGGTCGGCGGGGTCGGCGGGACGGAGCCGACCCAGGCGGCGGCGGGCGGCGCACTCGTAATCGGGGCGGCGGCTGGGCTGCTCGTGCTGGCCCAGGCGCTCGGCCCACTGGCGCTCTCCCCCGCCGACGCCGCCTGGTTGCTGCTGACGCCGCTGGACCGCCGGGACGTGCTGCGGCGGCCCGCGGCGGCGACCGCGGGCATCGCGGTCGCCGCCGGCGGGGTGCTCGGCGTGCTGGCGCTGGCCATGGCCGGGCCGTTCCTGCGGCTGCCGACCGGAGCCGGGGCGCACCGGGTGCCGTGGACCTGGCTGGTGCTCTCCGCCGTCGGCGGCGCCGGGTTCTTCGCAGCCGCCATGATGGCGGGGGTGCTGGCCCAGCCCCGGCCGCGGTGGCGGGTCCGGCTGCGGGCGGTCGGCGCGGTTGTCGGCGTGGCGGCCACGGTGGGTGCGGTGGCCGGGGAACGCTGGAATGTCGTCTCACGGGCGGTCACGGACAGGTTCGCGGAGCTGAACACCGGGTCGTTCGGCCTGATCGCGGTCGTGGCGGTGGCCGCCGCGGGCACCGCCGCGCTGCTGGTGCGGCGGATGCTGCCGCACTTTCCGGCCGGTGTGGTGCGGGCCGGCTCGGCGCGGGCCGGGACCGTCCTGCTGGCCGCGGCGTTCCTCAACGTACCCCTGCTGACCTGGATCGCCGAGGATAGCCACTGGCGCGGGCGGCGGCTGGACTCGCGGCCCTGGCCGCGGCTGGCCGCCTTCTCACCGCGGCTGGGGCCGGCCTTCGTGCTGTCCTGGGCCGACTGGCGGCGGCTGGGCCGCCGTCCCGCGGTGCTGGCCGCGCTGGCGGTCAGCGCCCTGGCTCCCGCGCTGGCCGGGGCGGCCTTTACCGGGCGGGCGCACGGCTGGGTCACGGTGGCGGTGCTGCTGGCCGGGGCGATGGCGGCGGGCACCCAGGGCACCGCCGCCACCCGGCGCGACACCAATGACCCGGCGCTGCGGCGACTGCTCGGCGTGGACGCCGGGGCCGCCCTGGCCGCGCGCGCCGTACTGCCCGCCCTGCTCGGCGCCGCGTGGCTGGCCCTCGCGCTGGCACTGCTCGCGCTGACCGGGGAACTGCCCGGTGCGCTGTGGCCGGTACTCGGGCTGGCCGCCGGGCCCGGGGTGGCGGCAGCCGCGGTGCGGATCGCCCGCACGGCGCCGATCAACCCGGCGGATCAGGGCGCCGATGCGGCGGTGACGGCGCAGCCCTGGCTGCTGACTCGCGCGGGCAGCGTGCTGCTCGGCCTGGTCGCGGCCTGGCCGACGCTGCGGGCCGTGTACGCCGGTCACGTTCACGCCAGCACGTTCGGCGCTCAGGTGGCCTTCGCCGCGGTCGTGCTGGGCGGCTACCTCATGATCGCCGTCCGCTCCGCCTGATCGGCCAGGTGTGCTTATGGGCTGGTCAGGAGCTCCTCGATCTCGGCGATGGCCTGGGCATTGTCCTGGTAGCGGGTCGCGTGGATGCCCGCGTCGCGTGCGCCGGCCACGCATACGTCGGCGTCATCGAGGAAGATCATCTCCTCGGGAGGAACGTTCAGGCGGGTGCAGATAAGCGCGTAGATGCGAGGATCAGGCTTGCTGAACCCGGCCTCGTGCGAATAGACGATCTCCTCAACCAGGTCTTCGAACCCGTATGCCGCCTGTTCGCGTTCCCGGGCGCCGACGAAGCTGTTGCTCACGATCCCGGTGCGATACTGCGGGCGCAGCGGCGGGCGTACTCAATCAGTTCGGTATTGGCGGTGCCGAGATATTCGCGCCACAGGTCAGCCATGTACCGTGCGAGCTTCTGGTCATCAAGACCGAGGCGGTCCCTGAGGGCCTCGTGCACGTCATCCAGGGTGATCGTGCCGATGCTGCCGCCCTGCCAGACGTCGCGCATGCGCTCGAGAATTTCTCCATCCGGCAACCCCAGCCGGGTCTCCCACAGCTGGTGCACGCCAAGATCCGGGGTTATCTCGAGGACACCGCCAATGTCGAATACCACCGCACGAATCACCATGATGGGGCCTCCTCAGCGTCGCCTGGTATCCAGTCGCCCATGCTAGGAGCGGCCCTACGGGCAAGGTCAAACCCTGAGCCGGACACCTCACGGCGGGAGAAGCTGGTCGATGAGGATCGACGTCAACCACTTCTCATACCGCTCGCCGCTCCAGCCTCGGTCGAAGACAAGCAAGCCGTACACCTCGGGAGAGGCAAGGGCGTGGATGATGTCGGCGGCGTCGCGCTCGCGAAGCCCAGGCCGCAGGGCGTCCGAACGAGCGAGTGAGCGTGCGATACGCCGCTGGCCCTCGTGACGTTGCCGGGCGATCTCGGTGAGCAGCGAAGCCGCGTCCTGGTCGGATCTGGCCGCGTCGGCGAGGATGCGGTGAACGGGGCCGACGCGGGCCAAGACCTCGTGGAGCAGCGCGGCGAACCCCGCCAGCTGGCCCTTCGGGTCCTCGGCTGAGAACAGCGCACGGACCTGCGGGCGGTCCGCCATCGCCACCGCCTCGTCGTCACCTCCGATGGAGACGTCCAGCAGGGCCTTGAGGATCCCGAGTTTGGAAGAGAACAGCCGGTAGACCGTCGTCGGCGGGGTGTCCGAGCGGTCGCTGATCGCATCGATGGTCGTCGCGGCGTAGCCGCGCTCGACGAACAGGCTCTGGGCCGCCTCGGCGACGGCCGCCTTGGTGCGGCGGGTACGCGCCTGGCGGGCGGCTCCCTCGTAGCGGCGGCGGGGCTTGACATCTCGATCCATATTGGTGATAGTACTACTACCAAAACGGTAGTCCAACTACCATGAATATTCGGTTCACGCGATCCTGAGGAGCGACCATGACCAGCACGTCCACCACCTCCGTCAAGACGGCTGCCGCCATCACGTCCGTCACCCTCGAAGTGCCCGATCCCGTCGCCGCCGGCGCCTTCTACCGCGCCGCGTTCGGCCTGGGCATCCAGGTGCGCCTCCGCGCATCGCAGGCGCCGACGACCGGCTTCCGCGGGTTCACGCTGTCGCTCGTGGTGTCGCAGCCGTCCACGGTCGACACGCTCGTCGGCGCCGCCCTCGACGCGGGCGCGACGACGATCAAGCCCGTCAGGAAGGGGTTCTGGGGCTACGGCGGCGTGGTACGCGCCCCCGACGGGACGATCTGGAAGATCGCGACGTCGGCGAGGAAGGACACCGGCCCGGCCACCCGGCAGATCGACGACATCGTGCTCCTGCTGGGGACCGAGGACGTCGCCGCGAGCAAGCAGTTCTACGTCGAGCAGGGCCTGACGGTGGCGCGGAGCTTCGGCAGCAGGTACGTCGAGTTCGACACTCCGGCGTCGCACGTCAAGCTGGCGCTCTACCGGCGCCGTGCCCTGGCCAAAGACGCCGGAGTCCCCCCGGAGGGCACCGGATCGCACCGGATCACCATCACCAGCGACGCCGGGCCCTTCACTGACCCGGACGGTTTTGCCTGGGAAACCCCGCGTGAGCCTGGGACGGCCGGCGTTAGGGAAGGAAGGCATCATGACTGAGCAGAACACCGCGACCAAGGGCACCCGCAGGTCCGCGAAGCGGCGGGCTGAGGGTACGGGATGCGTTTCAGCCGCACCCGTTCGGCCCGGTCAGCCTGGGGCTGGGGATCCTCAAGTTCCGTCTGTACGACATCGACCGGATCATCTCCCGGCGCGGGCGCCGCGATCCCGGCGCGGTGAACCTAAAGGATCAGAGGTTCTGGCTCCGGTTCGCTAATGGCATTACGCCAGCCAGTACTGGCTGTCGCAGACCGTGCAAGCAGCATTGCGCCCATCGGCGTGCAGTTCGTGGAATATGTCTTGCATCTGCTCAACGGCATTGGCCTGGCCGGGGTAGCCGGGTGTCCTCACCGCGGTCGGCGCGGATTCGGCGCCGGGCGCCCACCGTGGCTCTGGCCGCCTGGCCGCAGCCCGGAGCGCAACCGCGGCCATCGCCGCCAAAAGGAAAATGGCCATCGTAGTGTTCGGCGTCATCAAGTTCTTCATAACGCACTTCCTCAATTGTGGACTGCGGTCGCCCCAACCTTGCCTTGTCGTCTGGACCGGTCTGCCCGGCACTTACGACGCTATGGATAGCGACGGCGGGCGGCGTCCGCCTGACAGATGAACCTTCACCGGCCCCCTACGCCCCGTGGTGTACGGCCCTGCCCCAGGCCCCGGGTGGTCGCCCCAGGGCCGCAGGTGTTCGCCGACTGAGCCTGGCTGGCCCGGGACGAGCCGGTCAACCGGGCACGGGCCAGCGCCTTGGTCCGGACCACAGCTTCATCACCCGGCCAGCCGCCATCTCGGGAGGCTGGCCACGGGCGGTCCCGGCTGTCTCTGCAGGATCCGCAGGCTCTGCTGCGCAGGCACCGACGGTGAGGCGAACAGTTCGTCGGCTACCGCACGAACCCAGCGCATCCGGTCCACCGCAGCCTCCGGGTGGTGGCCGAACTCCTGGGCCACGCGCTGGACGCACCCCAAGTCGCCGTAGGCACGCACGGCCGCGGCGATGGCCTTCCGGACCTGACCCGCGCTGGGGTTATCGGAGCGCTGCAGGACTGACGCGAACAAGGCGTCGGCCCAGGCCGCGCTAGTACCGGGATGGTAGATGGTTAGCTGCATCTCAGCCCCCTGACTGATCTGCCCCCCATGTATGACGCTATGGAAAATGACGGCGGGCGGCGTCCGCCTGACGGATGAACTTTCACGGCCCGTACACCCTGCGGCGTACTCCCTCGTGACCGCGACACCGGTGACGCTGCCGACAGCGCGAACGGCTCGATCCCGCGTTTAGCTCTGCCGCCACAACGGTGCCTAATCAGGCTACGGTCTGATGAATCAGCCATGCCAGCGATTTTTCTGGCAGGTCGCAGACGCTAAGAATCTGGTGGTCAGCAAGGGCCACGCCGTCGAGATCCGCATGCCGCCCGGCCTGCGGCTTCAGCGCCTGACGGGCGGGGGTGCGTTTCAGCCGCACCCGTTCGGCCCGATCGTCGACGTCAGGGGCGGCTGAACGGGCGGTACAGGTCGGCGACGCGGAAGGCCAGGTCCAGGGACTGGCTGCGGTTCAGCCTGGGGTCGCACGCCGTCTCGTACCGCTGACGCAGGTCACTCTCGGCGATGTGCTGGCCGCCGCCGATGCACTCGGTGACGTCGTCGCCGGTGAACTCGATGTGGATGCCGCCCGGATGCGTGCCGAGCGCGCGGTGCACCTCGAAGAAGCCGGTGACCTCGTCCAGCACGTCGTCGAAGTACCTGGTCTTGTGGCCGCTGGCCACCTCGACCGTGTTGCCGTGCATCGGGTCGCACACCCACACGACGGCGGTCCCGCTGGCCGCGACCGCCTCGGCCAGCGGCGGCAGCGCCTGGCGGATCCGGCCCGCGCCCATCCGGGTGATCAGCGTGAGGCGGCCCGGCTCGTCGTCCGGGTCGAGGGCCTTGATCAGCGCGAGCACGTCCTGGGCGGTGACGGCCGGGCCGATCTTGACGGCGACGGGGTTGCGGATCTGCCGCGCGAACTCGACGTGGGCGCCGCCGGGATCACGGGTCCGCTCCCCGATCCACAGCAGGTGCGCAGACGAGTCATAGGCCTGCCCGCTGCGCGCGTCGGTCCGGGTGAGGGCCTGCTCGTAGTCCAGGAGCAGGGCCTCGTGGCTGGAAAAGAACTCCACCGCGCGGAACTGGTCGGGATCGGCCCCGCAGGCGTGCATGAACGCGATCGCCCGGTCGATCTCGTCGGCCAGCCGCTCGTAGCGCTGCCCGGCCGGGCTGCCGGCTACGAAGTCCTGGTTCCAGGCGTGAACCTGGCGCAGGTCGGCGTACCCGCCGCCGGCGAAGGCGCGGCAGACATTCAGCGTGGCCGACGAGCAGTGGTAGGCGTCGAGCAGACGGCGCGGGTCCGGCGTCCGCGCGGCGGCGGTGAACTCGAGCGCGTTCACCGCGTCGCCCCGGTAGCACGGGAGCTCCACTCCGTCCCTTACCTCGGTGGCCGCCGAGCGCGGCTTGCCGAACTGGCCCGCCATCCGGCCGACCTTCACCACCGGCACGCTGGCCGCGTAGGTGAGGACGACGGCCATCTGGAGCAGGGTGCGGAACTTACCCCGGATGGTTTCGGCCGTCGTACCGGCGAAGGTCTCCGCGCAGTCGCCGCCCTGAAGCAGGAACGCCTCGCCCCTGGCCACCGAGGCCAGCCGCTCCTTCAGCTGGTCGCACTCGGCCGCGAGCACCAGCGGCGGCAGGCCTTCCATGCGGCGCAGCACCGTGTCGAGGCCAGCATGATCAGGCCACTGGGGCTGCTGTAGCGCGGGCGTGGTCACGAAACCAGGCTAGCGGGCGGGGTCCGCTGCCGGCCCTCAACCTCCCGACGGGTCTCGGACGCGATCGGCGGTCGCGCGGTCGGTGAGGTATCTGCCTGACTCGCGGTCTGCTGGATAAAAGGACTCGATGGCAAGTTCGGACAGGGTGATGTCGCGGGGGGTGCCGAAGACGGTGGTGGTGCTGAATAGGGACAAGGTCGCGTCCTGCAGGCGGAGTTTCATCGGGACGAGGATTGCGCTGGTGTCGGGGCGCGGGACGGCGGGAGGGCAGGGATAGGTGAGCAGCTCGTCGCGGAGCTCGATGAGGGTGTGGTCAGCGGCCGAGCTGATGTCCCGGTCGAGGCGGTCGAGGAGGTGGGCTCTCCATTCGGGGAGGTTGACGATGCGCGGGGCCAAGCCGTCGGGGTGCAGGCTGAGGCGCAGTACGTTGACAGGCGGCTCGAGCAGGGCAGCGGCCGCGCCAGCGGTGATGAGCGTGACAGCGTTGTTGGCGGCGACCAGGTCCCAGCGGGCGTCGATGACCACGGCCGGGAAGGGCTCGTGCGCTTGCAGGATCTGCTCGATGGCGTCGTTGACCGCCGACATCGTCGGTTCGGTCAGGCTGTTGGCCGGATATGCAGGTGCGTAGCCGCCCGCGAGCAGCAGGACGTTGCGGTCGCGCAAGGGAATGTCGAGCTGCTGGGCGAGGCGGAGGATCATGTCGCTAGTCGGCCGGGACCGGCCGGTTTCCACGAATGACAGGTGACGTGAGGAGATCTCGGCGCTCAGCGCGAGCTCGAGCTGGCTGAGCCTGCGCCGCTGCCGCCAGTCGCGCAAGAGCCGGCCAACGGGCTCCTGGGTTACTGCCGCCGTAGCCACTGCGGTCATGCATGTCATCGTAGGCACCGCCGGTCAGGCCACGCGATTACCTGCCGGGTAATCGACTGTGCGGACGGCGGCGCTGGCGGCGGTCGAGTGGCAGGCGGCGATCGCCGCCCAGAGCTGGTACGGGCCCGGCGCATCGTCAGCCCATGGACTTGGCGCCGTCCAGGGACTCGCGGATGATGTCGGCGTGCCCGGCGTGCTGCGCGGTCTCGGCGATGAGGTGCAGGAACACCCGGCGGGCCGAGCGCTTTTCGCCGGGCGGGAACCAGGGGGCGTTCGGCAGCGGGTGGGCGATGTCCAGGTCGGGGAGGCTGGCGACCAGCTCGTCGGTCCGCTGGGCGACCTTCTCGTAGTCGGCCAGGATGCCGGCCAGGGTCTCGTCCGGCAGCAGCCGGAACCCGTCGGTCCACCGGGCCACGTCCTCGTCGGTCATGGCGGAGAAGTCGCTCATCGCCGACGGGCCATCGAGGATGAAGTCCACCCAGCCCTGCTCGGTGGCCGAGACGTGCTTGATCAGGCCGCCCAGGCACAGCTCGCTCGCGGTGGTGCGCTGCCGGGCTTGCTCGTCGGTCAGGTCCCGGACGGCGAAGCGCAGGAAGTGCCGGGCTGAGGCCAGCCCCGCCAGCAGATCGGCGCGCTCGCCGTCGAGGTGCCCGCCGCGGTTCTGGTTGCTCGTCGTCATGGGTCTTCGCCTCTCCTCGTTTGTCGGCTCTGAGCTCAGGCTATGGGGAATAGCGGCCGGTTCCTGACCTGAATTGAGCGAGGATGGAAATATGGCGAATACCAGCTCCCGAACGCTGCGGCTGCTGTCCCTGCTGCAGACGCGCCGGTACTGGCCGGGCGAGGAACTGGCCGGGCAGCTGCGGGTCTCGCCGCGCACGCTGCGCCGGGACATCGACCGGCTGCGCGAGCTCGGCTACCCGATCCAGGCGCATCGCGGCGTGGCGGGCGGCTACCAGCTGGCCGCGGGTACGGCGCTGCCGCCGCTGGTGGTCGACGACGAGGAGGCGGTCGCCCTGGCCCTGGGCCTGCAGGCGGCCGCGCAGGGCGCGGTCGAGGGCATCGCCGAGTCGTCGGTGCGCGCGCTGGCCAAGGTCGTGCAGGTGATGCCGGCCCGGCTGAGGCGCCGGGTGCAGGCGCTGGGCGCGATGACCGTGCCGGCCAGCTGGGAGGGCGCGGCCGGCGCGAGCGTGGATCCGGAGGTGCTCACCACCCTGGCCCTCGCTTGCCGGGATACCGAACGGATCCGGTTCTCCTACACCGCGGCCGGCGGCGAGCCCACCGGGCGGCACGTAGAACCGCACCGCCTCGTGCTGCTCGGCCGCCGCTGGTACCTGGCCGGCTACGACCTGGACCGCAACGGGTGGCGGAGATACCGGCTGGACCGGCTCGCCTCGCCGGCCGGAACCGGGACCCGGTTCCGGCCGCGCGAGCTGCCCGCCGCCGACGCCGCCGCGTTCGTCCGGGCCGGCATCCAGAGCGCCAGGGCCGGATACGACGTCGAGGCCATCGTCGAGGCGTCCGCCGAGGCGGTACGGGAGCGGATCGGCCGGTGGGCTTCGGTTACGGAGATCAGCGCCAGCCGCTGCCGGGTCCGGATGACCGCCGACATGCTGGAGTGGCCGATCATGGGGCTGGGCCTGACCGGCGCCGACTTCCAGGTGATCTCGCCCCCCGAGCTGATCGACTGGGTGCGGGACTGGGGCGCCCGGTTCAGCCGGGCGGGTCAGGGTCCCGGTCCGCGCTGAGCACCGCGGGCCGCCCTGACACGGTTGCGGGCTGCCCGGCAGCGGCGAGCCACACCGAGACGTGGGCGGGCTGGAACGCTTGATGGACCACGCCCACCAGATCCCCCCGCACCGTATCGAAGTCGACAGTCTGGCGCAGCCGCGCGGTAAAAGCGGTCACGACCGCCTCGGCGTTGTAGCGCGCCCGGTTGAATCGGCGGTCGACGGCGTGCTGCACCAGCCTGCGCAAGGGGTTGAACAGCGCCGCGACGATCAAGGTGGAGGCGGCCACGGTCACCGGGCCCCTGACCGGGAGCGCCACGGTGGCCAGCACCACGATCCCGGCGAACAGGCCGGCCAGCACCGCCGTGAGGATGGCATAGGAGATCACCCGGCTGATGATGCGGTCGATCTCATACAGCCGGTACTTCAGCACCGCCACCGCGAAGCAGGCCGCGAACGCCGCGAAACCGAGCGGGGTGATCAGGGTTTCCACCACTTTCGCCAGGCCTGACGAATCGCCCGAGGCCAGGGCCCCGGCGAACACGGAGATCACCAAGACGACGGCGCCGCTGTACAGCCATTTGAGCTGCTGGCGGCGCTCGCCCGCGGCACGGCGATACCTGGGTACTTGCACGGCAAGCCAGACGAGCCAGCTGGCCAGGACGCCGAACGCCAGCGCGCTGTGCAGGATGTTCCAGATGCCGTTCTGCTCGGTGGTGAGGCTGCCGCTGGCATTGACGTGGATGTCGTGCCCGGCGGCGGCCGCGACGCCGCTACCGGAGGCTGCCAGTGCCAGCAGCGCTCCGGCAACGAGAGCCACAACCGCCGTCCTCCGCCATCGGCCTGCCGGTAGCCTCCCGTCGGGGAACAGCCACAGCAGCACCGCGATAAGGAGCAGGAACAACGGCCAGATTTCCCCGATCACTGCGGCCAGCCAGCCAAGCGGCAGCGTCCCGTGATGTATCCGGTAGTCCAGGGCTGCGTATTGATTAACGGGCGCAACAGAGATGAGAAAGATCGCAAGCAGGATCCAGCCGAGAGGATTACCTGGCCGGCGGGCCGCCAGCAGAGTGCCGACGCCCGCTGCGGGCACCATCACGGCCGAAGTAAAGAGCAGGTCAGCGATTGGCCCCCCGGGACCGGACTGATGGATCAGGCTGTCGAGCGGCGCGTTAGCCAGTCCGGCCGCGAGCGTGAGGACGCCGAGAGCGACTGCGGTAGCAGGCGCCGCCTGTGACGTCCGCGAGATCACGCTCATCGAAATGCGCCCCTCCGCCGAATGGACCGCTGCGACCCAACCTACGCGCGCTGCGTTCCGGGATCGTTACGACCTGACGGAAGAGGTGTGCCGCTCGGCGGTGTGCCTGGGGGCAGCGCGGGAAATGAGTACCGCAAGTGAGTACTTTTGCGGGTGACGCCTGGCCAGCCGGGACGACGAGCAGGCCGCGGCGCGGGCGATGATCCAGGCCGGGCAGGCCGCGCTGCGCGGCGGCGTCACCACCGTCCGGGACCTGGGCGACCGCGGCTACCTGTCGCTCGGGCTGCGCGGCCGGCCGGGGCTGCCGACGATCGTCGCGGCCGGGCCGCCGCTCACCACGCCGGGCGGCACCAGGAGCACAGCCAGAGCCCGCACCGCTCACTCATGGAATCGAGCCGATGGGCCGTTGGTCAGGCTAGAACCGGACCAACGGGACATCGACCCAAAGCATGATGGTCGGCGAGGAGGTTAGTCCTCGGTGGGAAGGTCGGTGAGGAGGTCCTCGGCGGTCTCCATGCCCTTGCGCCAGACCGACCGGGCGATGATCTTGCCGGGGTCGACCCGGTCGCGGTAGCGCTGGGCGATCTCCCGGCCCTCCTCGAGCAGGCCGTCGGACAGCTTGGTGGGCTCCAGGCCCAGGGCGAGGAACTGGTCGTTGCGGACGATCAGGTCGTTCTCGTCTGCCTCCCGCCGCGGGTTCGGCAGGTAGGCGATGTCCGCGCCCATAATGTCGGCGACCAGCTTGGCCAGCCCGCCCACCTGGTGCGTCTCGGTGACCTGGTTGAGCACCTGGGGCCGCTCGCCGGCCTGCGGCGGGTTCTCCAGGGCGAGCTCGATGCACCGGACGGTGTCGCGGATGTGGATGAAGGCGCGGGTCTGCCCGCCGGTACCGTGCACGGTCAGCGGGTGGCCGATCGCGGCCTGCATGAGGAACCGGTTCAGCACGGTGCCGTAGTCGCCGTCGTAGTCGAACCGGTTGATCAGGGCGACGTCGCGGGCGGTCTGGTCGGTCTGGGTGCCCCAGACGATGCCCTGATGCAGGTCGGTGATCCGCAGCCCGTCGTTCTTGGCGTAGAACGAGAACAGCAGCTGGTCCAGGGTCTTGGTCATGTGGTAGACCGACCCGGGGTTGGCCGGGTGCAGGATCTCCCGCTCCAGCTCGCCGTCCGGGGTGGTCAGCTTCACGGTCAGGTAGCCCTCGGGGATCGGCGCGCTGCCGGACCAGCCGTAGCCGTAGACGCCCATCGTGCCCAGGTGCGCCAGCGCCGCGTCGATGCCGGTGTCGACCAGCGCGACGAGCAGGTTGTGCGTGGCGCGGATGTTGTTGTCGACCGTGTACCGCTTGGTGGCTGGGGTGCGCATCGAGTACGGGGCGGCCCGCTGCTCGGCGAAGTGCACGATCGCGTCCGGCCGCTTCTCCAGCAGGACGTCCACCAGCCGGTCGTACTCGGTGGCGATGTCGACGTTCACGAACCCGATCTCGCGGCCGGAGACTTCCTTCCACGCCCGAAGCCGCTGCCCGATGGGCTGGATCGGAGTCAGCGACTCCACCTCGAGCTCGATGTCGATCTTCCGACGGCTCAGGTTGTCGAGGATCGTGACATCATGACCGTTGTCCGACAGGTACAGCGACGTAGGCCAGCCGCAGAACCCGTCTCCGCCAAGTACCAGAACGCGCATGTTTTGGGAGCTCCATCTCGATCCGGGGTGATTCGACGGTACCGGCCACCGATCGCTACGTGAACCCCGCACCAACTAGATCACCGGCAGGGAAGACTACCCTGCCCGCATCAGCGGCAGCGACGGAACCGCCAAGACACGCGCATCTGGCCAGGTGAGCGTACCTTTGCAGAATAGGATCAGGCGTCCCGCTCTTCGGCCGGCCGCCCGCGCGGCCGCGGCGGGCATGCGGTGCGTGCGGTCCCGGGCGGTGCACGGCGCGGCTGGAGCTGCCGACCGCGGACCGGCTGGCCGTGCACGCCCGGATGGGCTCCTATCTCCAGGGGCGGTATCTCCACGGACAGGCGGACGCGGCGCCCGCGGTGGTGCCGCACCACCTGCTGGAGTCGCTGCCGATCGGGGATGCGGGCAAGGCCGCGTCCTGGGCTGAGCGGCGGCGTCGGCGGCGATGGCCTGGCCGGCCTCGGAGGACGCCGCTGTTCTCTATGCGCGGGCGCTGCGCGAGCAGGCCAGCCCGGCCGACCGGTGCCGGCGGCTGTGCTGGCTGGCGCGTTCCGGGAACGTTACCGCTGGGGCGGCTGGGGGTGGCGCTGGGGCGGGAACCGGGTTCGTTCGGGACTATGACGGGCGGGACCGGTGCGGACGGATCGCCGTGGATGGGACGTAATATTTCGTTCCCTTGTATACAGGCATAACAGGTGTAGCCTGCTATCCCAGAAATGCCGGTGGGGATAGGGGAGCACGATGGGGTACAGCGGGCCGACAGGTCCCATGCCCGTGCTCACCTGCCTGCCCGAGGACTGGTGGGATCCGGCCTGGCAGGCGATGCAAACCCCGGGCGTCACCGTGCCAGGGCGGGGCATGGTGGAGGCGCCCGCGGCTGGTCCGGTCGAGCCCGGGGCACCCGCCGCGGAGCCGCCGTCGTGGCGCCGGGTCGTCGGGACCACCTTCGGGCTGTGGACGTCGCGGCACCTGCCCTGGGTGCGCCGGTCCTCGCGACGACTGGTCGCGACCGTGGCGCTCGGCGCCGGGCTGGCCGCGGTGGGAGTCGGCGCCGCCGGGCTGGCCGTGTCCACCCTGTCCCCCGCGCACGCGGTGCCGCTGCCCGCGCGGCCGGTGCCGATCCCGGCTCCGACCGGGCGGACGCTGCTGCCGGCCTCGCTGACGGCGGGCCAGCAGGCGGCCCGTCCGACCTGGCTGAGTATCCCGTCGCTCGGAATCAGGACCAAGCTGATCCACCTCGGCGTCAACTCCGACGGCACGCTCCAGGTGCCGTCGAGCACCACGGTGGCGGGCTGGTACACCGGAAGCCCGCGGCCGGGCACGGTCGGCTCCGCCATCATCGCCGGGCACGTCGACTCCCGCACCGGCCCGGGGATCTTCTTCTGGCTGCGGACCCTGCACCGCGGCGACCGCATCTACGTGGGGCGTGCCGACGGCACGATGGCGGTCTTCACCGTCACCCGCATCAGGAAGTTCGCCAAGGACGAGTTCCCGACGGCCGCGGTGTACGGTCCGGTGCCGGACTCGGAACTGCGCGTAATCACCTGCGGCGGCGTCTTCGACCGGTCGCTCGGCAGTTACCTCAGCAACGTCGTGGTCTTCGCCCGGCTCACCGGATGATACCGCCGCGTACCGTAGCGACAGGGATGCAATCAGGCATTCCGGTGGATAAAGCCCTGGGTGTGTGCTCTGCTGTCTCAGATGATCCGGCAGGGGGGACGAGCGGGATTGGGATTCAGTTGGCCGGTTCGCAGACCCGGGAGGCGGTGAGCCCGGCCGCCCACCGAACGCTGCCCGGAGCCCCGTCGTGGGGGCGGGTGCTGGCGACGACCGTCAGCCTGTGGGGAGGGCGCCGGGTGGCCCGGCTGCGCCATCCGCGGCTGGCGTTGATCCTGACCATCTGCGTGGTGGTCGCGGCCGCGGCGGTCGTAAGCATCGTTCAGGCCGGCGGGACGCCGTCCCGGACGGCTTCGGCGCCTCGTCCGCACGCTGTGCGGCCCGCGTGGGCGCGGGGGCCCGCCGGGGCCGCGCGGGCGCAGGCCGCGACCTGGGTGGCCGGCCAGCTAAGCAGCGCCGAGACGGTCGGCTGCGATCCCCTCATGTGCGCCGCGCTGCGCGCGCGCGGGGTCGCCGCGAGCCGGCTGGTCCCGTCCGGGCCGGCCGGGCCGGGCGCGGTCGGGGCCGACGTGGCCGTCGGGTCAGGTTCGGCGGCCGGGGACGCGCCGGTGCTGCTGGCCAGCTTCGGGTCCGGCGCGAGCGTGGTCGAGGTCCGCACCGCTCCCCCGGGCGGGTCCGCCGCCTACCAGCGGGCCGTGGCGGACGACGTGACCGCACGCCGGTCCGCGGGCACGCAGTTGCTGCACAGCCAGCGGATCCAGGTTGACAGCCGGGCCGCGGGACAGCTCCAGGCGGGCCAGGTGGACACCCGCCTGCTGATCATGCTCGCGATGCTGGCCTCGCAGCATCCCTGGCGGGTGGTCGGCTTCTCCGCCGGCTCCCCGGGCTGCCGCTCACCGAGGCGCCGTTCCGGCAGGTCGTCATCACCGGCCCGGACGCCGCAGACCTGACCGCGTCGCTCGCCCTGGTGCGCGCGCAGCGCGCCCCCTACCAGCCCGCCCAGGCCGTCATCGTCCGCCTGCCCGGCGGCCAGACGGCCCCGGGCGGTCAGCTGGCACTGCGTATCGACTTCACCGCGCCGAGCCCGCCGGGGCTGCTGACGGGCGGTGCTTCCGGATGAGCTTCGGGGTGAAGGGAGACGACGATGAGGCTCGGTAGGCGTCTCGTCCTGGTCACCGCGGTTACTGCCCTGCTCGGCGGGCCGGTCGTGGCCACGGCTTCGGCGGCCTCCGCCTCGGGTTCCGCGGCGGCGGGCCAGGGCTGGGTGCGCTGCGCCGACCTGTCGCCCGGGACGCCGGAGAACGTGTACCTGTACCCGTTCGGCGATCCGTCGCATCCGATGATGCTGATGCACCAGGGCTACGGCAGCGTCTCCGAGTACATGCCGGTCAGCGCCGGGCAGTACACGCTGGCGATGCGCCCGCCCGGCGCGTCGGCCTCCAGCCCGCCGACGGTCTCGACCAGCTTCATGGTGAGCGCCGGGTCGAACTACACCGTGGCCAGCCTCGGCTCCGCTTCGGCGCGGCGGCTGAAGGTACTCGACGACCAGATGGCCGCGGCGGCCGGGTCGAAGTCGCTGGTCAGGGTCATCCAGGCGTCAGTCAGGCAGCCGCAGGTCACGGTCAGCGTCGGGTCGGATGTGCTGGCCCGGGAGCTGGCCTTCGGGTCGGCCTCGTCGTACCAGTCGGTCCGGCCGGGTTCGCCGACCGTGACGTTCAGCGCGCCGGGCGGGCACGCGGCCATGGCCGTCACGCTCATGGCTGGTTCGGTGCACACCCTGGTGGTGCTGGACGGGTCCTCCGGGCTCAAGATCGACAACCTGACGGACGCGGCGGGGAGCACGGACTCGCCGAAGGGCGGTGCGGCTACCGGGTTCGGCGGGATGGCCCCGCGAGCCGGGCCGGGTCTGGCGCCGTGGCTGGGCACGCTGGCGGGCGGGGTGCTGCTGGCCTTCGCCGGGGGGTTCGGGTTGCGGCGGTCGCGTCGTACGGTCGCGGTCGCGTCGGCTGCTGCGGCGGGGACGGGCTCGGCGGGGACGGGCTCGGCGGCGGCCGCTCCGGCGGCGCGCGAGTAGCGGCCATCCATCCTCGCCGGGAAACCACGTAGCCCGGCGGAGTCTGTACGCCTGTCGGGAAACAGGCCAGTGGTGTCATGCGGTATTCAATGGTTGTGGTGTTCTACCGAATCTTCCGGGCAGAGAGCCGTTTCCTCGCCAGGATCGCGCGTCCCGGCTGGGGGTGCGTGGGCCCGCGTATCCTGAACCGGGCTTGCACACAGATGACCAAAGCCTTCGCGCTGCCGGATCTGGCCGTGTTTCTTAGTCAAGGCGCCGCGGGCCCGGCGTCAGCGTCGCCGCTTGCTCGCTCCCGGGTGTCCTGTTCGCGGGTGGTGCGGGTCTAACTCGCCGTCTTGACGATGGGTGCGATCTTGTAGGTTCCGTCCAGGACGGCGGCTTGCGGCTGGTACAGGCGCATGATGGGCCGGAATGGCGCGGCCGGGGCGGGCAGCCAGTTGCTGGTGTCGGCAGGCTGCTCGTGCTGGATCACGATGGTGAGCGATCCGTCGGCGTCGCGGCGCAGGCCGGGGGTGCGGTCGCCGATGGAGTAGCGGTCGATCGGGTTGGCGACAAGGTAGAAGTCAGGCAGGTCGTACATGGTGATGGACCAGAACGCGTCCACTGGCGGGTCCTGGTCGAACCGCAAGGTGTACTGGGTTCGCCCGTCGAGCTGGTCGCCGTCAGCGTCGACATAGGTCATGGGGTAGGCGGCCTCGTATCCGTGGTTGCCCCACAGGCCGCCGCGGGCGGCCAGGGCCCGGGCCAGGTAGCTCGTATCCCGGTCGCCGATCTTCCAGGCCGGGTCATCGATGGTGCCCGGGCCGAGGTGGTCCAGGTTGTAGTCGAACATGTGGAAGGTGAGCCGCCAGCCGTTGACGACCGGCGTCGGCCCGCCTGCCTTGAGGGTTGCTTCTATGTTCTGCTTGGCGGCGTCCGCGCCCGCCGTCAATGCGTCCGCCAGCCGGGGCGGGCAGTCGGTGTAGGGGGTGGCCGGGTCGAGGAGGCCCAGGGGGGCGAACCGCTGCTGGTAGGCGCGGTCCGGGCCGGACGGCGGGAAGGCCTGCATCCAGGTCCGCATCTGCTCGAAGAAGGCGAGTTCGGTGGGGACCGCTGCGGGGGCAGGGATTCCCGCGGGCGGCGCCGCGGTGCCGTACGGCTCAAGGGTCAGGCCCTTCTGCAATTCCCGAACGGCATCGAGGTCGCCCGGGCCATCGCAAGCCCAGCGGCCCACGATCGTGCCCATGTTCGTCGGGAACTCGATTACCTTGGCCTCGCTGGGTGCCTCGGACTTCCATCCCGGCGGGGTCAGCAGGAACGACCCGGCCGCAGTCCCGGTCGCCCGCCGGCCCACGTAGGCGAAGTTATTGGTCCACGCATCAACGAACTGCAGCACGTAATAGCGCCCGGCCGCATCCGGCACGCGCAACAGCAGCGGCCCGCCTCTCACATCGACCTGTGCGATGGAATAGATGGTGTCGTTGTTGATCGACACGAACCGGTCCTCGGGCCCCGCCAGTTTTGACGCATGGCCGAAGCTGTTGAACGGAGCGGGCGCAAGCGACCCCAGACCCTCACGTGCAACGCTGCCAACCTCGTCCAAGTCGAAGATCAGCGGAAAACCGTATACGTAGGCGTCAGCGGCAAGCGCCGCCAGGTCATCACTCACCGTTCCCCTGCCCGTTGGTTCATCCCGCGGCCCAGCCCGTCATTCTCCACCCTGACGTCCGCGGCGGTAACACGCCTCACCCGGCTAGGGTGACCGGCATTCGAGCGCTACCAGCCGGGCTCAGATCCGTAGCTGACCAGCTGGGTAAGCGGTCGGGTAACGGCGCAGCTAGGAGGCTTCACCCGGACCGGGAACCGTATTCCGCCGTCCACTCCGGTCCAGTCATGACCGGCAGCACCGTGCGAACCTGAAGCCAGCGCGGGCATTGGACCCGCGAGCAACACACGGGAACACGCTCGTAATGCGCAGGTCAGCGGCTCAGGACGACAAGCCGGGCGCCGCCCCGCACGCCGGGCCGGGGTTGCGGCGGGCGCGGCCAGGCGCGCCCCGCGCTGCGCACTGACCATCACCCGACCCGCCGCCCAGGCGGACCGGTCCCCGCTACGCTCTGGGAAGCGGCCAGACCCAGGCCCGCCCTAAATGCTTACAAGTTCATCGTGGCTTCGATGGTCAGTCGCCGGATAGGCGGGAGTTTCCAGAGCTGGCGTGTTCCCCTCTACCGGGGCCTGTGTGCCACAAGCCCCAGATGGCCGCGCCTGCCGACCGTGCCCGCGGCGACGGGTCACACCGTGAACGTGGCCTCGATCGCGGTCCCGTGCGATACCATGGCCCGGGCTTGCGGGCGCGGTGATAAGAAATGTCATACCCACCGATTAGGCTGGCACGAGGAGATTCGAACTCCTATGACCTTCTTAACGGGAAGGCGTCCTGCCGTTGAACGACGTGCCATTGAAATTGCGCCCATGCGGCCGACCGTCGTGCGACGGCTCTAACCGGTCCCGGTACTGCGCCGCCTGCTACGCAGACCCGTGTAAGCACGTTCCATGCCCATTTTGCGGCGGCCGACGGCGGCGTGGACGTGGCCCTGGCCATGCACATGCTCTACCGCGTGGCCGACGTCCCGGCCGCGGTCGCCGAGCGGCGGCGGAATGGCCAAGGTACACGACCTGCTTGACGCTGCGTCTCGGACGTTCTCGGCCGGCCGATCCGGACCCAGCCCGGGCTGAGCTTCACCACCGAGACCGGTACGGCGGTCCTGGCCACCGGGTTCTCCGACGTGACGCTGCTCCGGCACGAAGTGCCGCTTGCCATCCCCTCGGCGGAGCCGCTGGTCGCCTACCTCGGTAGCATCCGTGAGCCGGTCCTCAGGTACATCGGCGAGCCCCTCGACTTCGACGCCGTACTCGGCGAGGTGGCCGCGCGCGTCAAGGAGGTCATCCGCGAGCGGGGCACGTTCCGGGCCGTCAACCGCAGCGGCGTGTTCGTCTGCCGCTGACCTGGTAGCGAGAGTGAGACTCGAACTCACGACCTGCGGGTTATGAGCCCGCCGCTCTGACCATCTGAGCTATCTCGCTGCGGGCCGGGGTTCAGTACAGCTCGAGGTCTCCGGTCACCGGGTCGATGCGATCGTCGTAGTCGGGGCCGACGGCCAGGCAGGTTCGGGTGGGGGTGCCGCCGAACTCCGTCAGGCCGCGATCAGTGATGAGGTGGACCAGCACGCCGGCTTCGAGCGCCTTGTCGTAGACCGCCAGGAGCTCGGCTTCCGAACCCACTTTGACGGTGACCTTGCGCAGGCTGCCTTCTAGCCACACCCGTTCGGCCGCATTGAACCGGACCTGGTCCGCCGTCCCGGCCGGCGTGAGGTGCGGCATGACCCGCTGCCTCAGCCACGCCATCGAGGCGTGCGCGCCCTGGGCGATCTCCTTGCCGCGACGCATCCTCAGGTCGCGCCGGATGACGATGACCTGCTTGGTCGGGCGCTGCTCTGCGTCCTCATCCACCTGCCGTACCGCCGGTCCGAAGGGCATGAGCTGAGGTTAGCGACCCCGGTCTTGGGTGCGGAAGGCGCGATTCGAACGCGCAGGCCGCGAGGTCTGAGCTCGCGAGGTATACCGGTTCCCGTCACTCCCGCATCGTGCGCCGCCAGGGATTTGAACCCCGAACCGACAGCTTAAGAGGCTGTTGCTCTGACCGTTGAGCTAGCGGCGCGTTGGTTAGTACTCAGGGACCTCGGCGTTGTCCTGGGCGATCTCGAGGATCTCGGTGGACACGGGCTTCTCATGCGTGACCGTTAGTCGGGAAGCAGGGACTCGAACCCCATCCGCCGGTTCCCAAAACCGGAGCGCTAACCCTTACACCACATCCCGATGGTTGTGTGGAGACAGCACAGTGGAGACAGCACAGTGGAGATGGCCGGAATCGAACCGGCTGCGGCAACGCTTGCAGGGCGCGCCGCTACCTTAGCTGTCACCCCCGCCGGCATGCTTCGGCATCATTTGCTTCAGCCTGCCGCTTTCATGGTGCTCACGCTATGGATGTGTCAATTATCCAGCCTGTACGAGAGGCTTTTCGGGACGGTCAATTCGTCTTGAAGTAAACGAAAACCGCCCCGTGGGGACTTTTCCCTGGGGCGGCTGCCTGTAAGTGCCTGTTCGCGCTTACCCGGCGACCACTCCGCCGGTCAGGGCAGCCGAAAGCCGCGGCGCCGGATTCATGTACCCGGGTCGCTTCGGTGCCTGGCGTATCGTCATGTATCCATGGTAAGCCGATGCCATGAAACGGGGCAATTGTATTTTCTGCGCATTCTGCGGGTATCGCGGCGGCCCTGGCGTGGCTGGTGGGGCTGGATTGAAGCGTCAGAGCGGCAGGTTGCGGAGGGCCCGGGCACCGGCCGGTGGCGGGTTGCGAGGGCGGCGGGTTGCGAGGGCGGCGGGGCGCGGGGGCGGCCGGGCGCGGGGCATGGCGACGCGAGGGGCGGGCGGAGACGGAATTCGGGATTAACGGAGGGTCGTCGGGAAAAGACACAGTGAATACGTTGGGCGATCACGCGCTGGTATTCTCTGAGTCACGTCTTGTGATCTGTGGAGTAGCTGTGCATAAGGCGGTGGATAACCACCGCGACGTGCGGATAACGCGCGGAATTCTGTGGACAACGTGTGGACGGGAAAAAACTTTAAATGAATTCCGGCGGGCTCTTGCGCGACGCGGGCGAAGGGCGTAGAAATACTTTCACCGCAGGAAACGGGCACCATCTGGGGGTTCCCCCGGGGCGCGGGAAAGGCCGGGAAACCGGTATTTACCGCAGGTGCCTGGCACCGGCGGGCGGCGCGTGGCGCCGGGGTGTCCGGGTAACCGGGCGAACCGGCATTCCGGGGAACCTGGGCAACCGGGCGAACCGGGAGTCCGGAGAACCTGGCAACTGGGCGAACCGGAACAGCGAAGCCGGGCGACCGGTCGAGCTGGACCGGTGAAGCTGGGAAACCAGCCGATCGGGAACGGTGAGGCCGGGCGACTGGCGGACCCGGAGCCGTGAGGCCGGGAAACTGGCTGATCCGGGGCCATAGCCGGACAAGGCCCCCTTCATCTCATACATGAAGGGGGCCTTGTTGCATTGTGCCGCACGAAGAATACCCGTCACGCGCGACACGCCGGCTTTATGCGGGTATGACGAGCATTCTGCCGTCGACGGCGACGCGGCGAACGCGGCCAGCCCGGTGACCGTGGCCGCGGGCCAGCCGCGCAGCCAAGCGGCGGTGTAGCCGACGGCCGTCACCGGCCACGCCGCCACGGCGGCCGCGGCCAGCAGGAGCCACCCGGCCAGCCTGGCCGCCCGGCGCAGCAGCCACAAGGTCACGGCGAGCCTGAGCCAGGACAGCACGCTCATCACCCCAAGTCCTAACCGCAGTAACGTCAGCCCCGGCAGCCGCACGTGTTCGTACATACACGAGATGTGACGATTGTTCCGCGTGGGCGGGCGGCAATGGGGACGCGATGCCGACCGTAAGCGCATCGTCATGATTACGGTCAGTCGCGTAGGCGGCAGGCATGGAGGAGCCCGGGCGGGTCACCGGCGGCTGGCCAGCTTGGCCTGCAGGCCGTCGAGGATGGCCTGCAGGCCGAACTCGAAGCTGTCCTCAGGCGACGCGCCGTAACCCGCCGCGGCCGTGTCCAGGCGGGCGCGCAGCCGCGGGAACCGGGCCGCGATCTCGTGGGCATCGGCCATGCGGTCACGGAGCAGCGCCGAGCCGTCGCCGCCGTCCTGGCCGAGCTTCCTGGTTAGCGAGGCCTCCGCCGCGGCGCCGAGAGCGTGGCCGAGCACGAACGTCAGCACGGTGACCGCGGCCTGGTGGGCCCACCGGACGGCCACGTCCGCTCAAGCCCGGCTAATTCCCAGCCGACACTCTATTCACTGCGGCACGCGCGGCCCGCGCTGCCGAACCGCAACGATGTGACATTGATGCGGTCAGGACCGCCACGATGAGACATCGTGGCGGTTCTCGCCGAGGCATGGATGATGCCTGTGTGCACCGCGATGCCCGCGTGAGCGGTGGTGCGGGGCAGCGCTCGTACCAGCACGGCTAACAGTCACGATCCAAAAGGCGGCACGCGCTAATGGGCGGGGAGGGTCGGGCGGGGAGGGTCGGGGCGGGGAGGGTCAGGGCGGGCAGGTTTCGTGGACCCAGGCGCCGGTGACGCGGCGGCGGGCGTCCTGGGCGGGGGTTATCGGGTGTCCGCAGCGGGCGCAGGGCTGGCTGGCGGAGCGCGCGCTGGCATCCGAGCCGAGTGGGGGGTCGCCGACGGGGCCTAGGCCAATCGGCCCGGAATCGGTCACCGGGAGGCCGACCCCGCCGGGGCAGAAATGATCCAGGTGAGCCTGGGTCACCCGCTCGCCGATCGGCACGCGGCGTCCTCGCTCAGCCATCGAGATCTGCTCCAGTTCCTGTTCTCCCGTCACGGACACGGTGAGTACTGAGCACTGTCCGATGCGGGCCCTAGGCGTCCAGCTTATGGCGGGCAGGCAGGGCATGGCCGGGTACGGGGGGCGTCAGGTGAGTGAGCGGATATCCGCGACGTCGTACTCGGCCACGGAGGCGGCAAGTATCACGGCGCTCTGCTCTTCGCCTGGGCCGCTGCCGCGGAAGGACTTGACGGCTTCCTGAGTCTGCCAGCGCTCGAAGATGTTGATCCGTCCCGGGTCGATCAGGTCGGCAGTGATCGCGAAGTCGAGGCAGCCCGGTGCGCGGCGCGCCTGCTCAACGACTTCCGCGCAGCCGGCGAGGTAGCGCTCTCGCCCGGCTGGGTCAACCAATAGCTGTCCGGCGACGATCACCATAGCGTCTCCTTCCGGTCGGTCATCTGACAGGTCAGACTCCGGGCGGCCCGCGGACTCATCGCCGCAGGGGGTGACAACCGGCTAACGGCTGGGCGGGAACTGGCCGCCGCCGACTAGGGCGGAGGTTCCGGTGACGTTGCCTTCCCGCTCCATCACGGCTAGCGCGTCATCCTGGCCGAGCACGTAGCGGTCGAAGAAGGCCAGCGTGACGCGGGCCACGAGCCGCTCTACCCGATTCGTGCCCGCATACGGGGTCATGTGAGTGATGCCGAACAGATCGAGGTAGTACCGGGCGCGAGCCTGGTCTGCCCGGTACAGCTGCAGGCTCGTCCAGGGCGGATTGATAGTATCCGCGCTGCCCTGCACGAACAGCATCGGCGGCGCCCCCCGCGGGAAGTACCGCCCGGGCATCGGCGGCCACTCCGCCCCCGAGAGCACGGCCGCGGCCTTCAGCCGGCGATCGGCGCAGCAGGCGTTGGCCGCGAGGGCGGCAACCGTGTCGCCGCCGTCGGACTGGCCAGCCGCCGCGATCTCATGGCGGTTCAATAGCCCGGAAAGCGGGCTATCCGGCCGGGTGCTCTGCGCCAGCAGCCTGCTCAGCACGTAGGACATGTCCCGGGGCTGGTTCACCAGGTCTGGTTCGTATGCGGCGGCACCCACACGGCAATCGGTACGCGGGAAGTCCACGACCGCGACGACGTAACCGGCGCTGGCCCAGGCCCCCAGGAGGTCCGAGTACGGGCCTCCGCACTGCATGAATCCGGGGGCGAACATCAGCAGCGGGAAGGGTCCCCGGGCTCGCGGATACCGGATCTCGGTTATCAGCGTGCGCCGGCCGAGGCGCTGGCCAGCCGACCCGGCGTAGGGCGGCTCGACGAAGGTCAGCTGGCGTTCGGCTACCTGGTACGTGCCGGCCCGGCCAGTGACGACGGCCCTGGCTGCGGCGCTGGCCGCACGCTGGGCGGGAACGTACTGCCTGCCTGGTTTCGCCGCGGGTTGCTGCCAAGTACAGGCGGTGATGAGCGTCAGGGCCGCGAGAACGACAACGATCGAGGCCCTTATCACAGCCGACAAGCTACCGGACTTGTCCACCGCAAGAGGATCTTGTTCATGGCGCCCGGCTCACCCCAGCGCCCGGCCGAGCAGGTGGAGCGGCGCGCGGCCGCCCCGGCGGTCGGCGAACGGCCAGTTCGCGCTAAGACGCGATCCGGGAGGCAGATCCAGGCGATGGTCGTCGTCTCCTTCACAGCCACGTCCACGCAGTGATACTCGCCCGCGACAGGGGTTTGCCGGGCCACCTCCGCGTAGAAC
The DNA here is from genome assembly GCA_963753225.1 of uncultured Actinomycetota bacterium. Classification (GTDB taxonomy): domain Bacteria; phylum Actinomycetota; class Actinomycetes; order Streptosporangiales; family Streptosporangiaceae; genus Palsa-504. The sequence continues at coordinate 66,545 of CAVWBQ010000053.1, forward strand.
CACGACGAGGTAATCACCGCCAGCACGCCCGGAGAGCTCGCCAGGGCCTGCCTCAGCGGGGCCGCCTCCAGCAGCCGGAACGCCAGGTTGACCGCCATCCCGGTGACGCCATACTGGTCGTAACGGACCTCGCCGGCATGCAGCGCCATCCTGAGCCGGATCTGCTCCGGTCCCAGATGCGCTCCGTTGTGCCCGCAAAGCGCCGTCACCAAGGCGAACGGCAGCGATTCCACCAGCAAGCCCTTGGGTACCTCGGCCGGTACCAAGACCAGCACGCCATCACCGCGATCCTCGCAATCACAGTCATCCCACGAGATCCCCGCGCGATCGAACGCCTCACTCATCACCTGGTACATGCCGTCACGGACCGTCACCTGATGTGCGCTGGTGCGGCACTGGTCCCCGAACCCCACGACGTCGACGACGACAATGGTCCGGTGAACGGCTAGCCGCTGGTCCCTCATCTGGCTCCGACCCTTCAGGGCGAAGGCAGAAGCGACGCTTGCTCTTCTCTCCCTCACGGAACACCCCGAAAGCTCGTGAATACCCAGGAGCCGCCTCTGCCCTTTCTGCCCTTTCTGGGGAGGCGCCCGCCGAGTCCCTGTTCCCGGCGCCTCTATAGAATCTCACGATTTGTTGGCACGTGCCACATTTACTTAAGACAGAAAATTGCATAGAATTTACACTGAATAATTCATAAGTTATTGCCGTGAAACTTATGCTGCAATTCCCGGTGAAATGCAGACGGTTCGAGCGCCGCCTGGGAATCTCGGCACGCGGCCGATCGGACTCTGATTCGAATTTAGTACATGAAGCAGCCTGCCGACAATATGCGGCCAGCCATGGGGTCGGTGGGCACGTTGCGATACAGTCGGGCCTAAGCGTCCCGGGCGTCTCGGTTGCCTCGAAGAACACCAGACAACCCTATTGCCACATGATGATCACGCGGTTGCGCGGCCCAACGCGAATAAACCGATCGTATGGCACAGCAACGCGAAGAGAAAATATCTCGCCGATAAGAAAATACCGTGGCACAGGTTAACGCAGCCGATTCGGATTTCTGTCGCAACGCGACGGCGAATAATAATAGCCCGGTACTGTACTCGATTCGAATTTCGCCGCTCTTCTGTGAGGTCTGGCCGGACCTACGTGAACGGGAATATGCACAAAACATGCAATAACGTCGCCGGAGAGACACGGAAGGCAGGCAGCCGTCTGGCTGAATGCGGTGGCGCGGCCGTTAGCTTCCCGCTGACGGTCTGGCCAGGTCAAACTCCCCGGCCTTGGCTGCTCCGAGGAAGTGGCCGAACTCTTCGGGGGTTAGGTAGACATAGTCCGATTCGGGGTGGACAGAGCTCCTCATCACGACGGTGTCGTCATATGTCGCTATCTCAACACATTCGCCGGTCTGGCAAAGACTTGACCGATGCCAATCTAGGCCTGGAGTCTGCATGAGACGTCATGTTAGCGGATCCTCGACTCATAGGCGGTGAGCTTAGCGAGAATCATCGCCATGCTTGCGTCGGGATCCGCAGATAGCTCTATCAGCTTCTGGAATATGGAGCTATATGTCTCGACGTCATTGGATGTCCCGAGATGGCGGTGATCGGTGAGGTTCTCGAGGAGGACAACATCGGCGATATCGGACTTGACGAAGCGCAGGATGATGAACTTGTTGACACCGGCGGGTACCACGCCCGCATCGAACGGAATGACTCTGATGCTCACGTTGGGCAACCGAGACATCTCGAGCAGCTTCCTGAGCTGAGCCAGCATGACGGCCGTGCTCTCGACGACCCGATGCAGGACCGACTCGTCCAGCACCGCCGTAAAGGCCGGGGGCTCCGGAGCACGCAGGAGGCGCTGCCTGTCCATCCGGGTCTCTACGCGCTGCTCGACCACCTCGGACGTCAATGCTGGGCCACCGGCACGCACCAGCGCACGTGCGTATTCGGGAACCTGGAGCAGCCCCGGCACGACGGCCAGGCCATAATCGCTGATCGAGTCCGCCGCGGCTTCCAAGCCAACGTAGTCGGCGTACGGCAGCCTCGGGGAATACCACGCACGTTCCTTCCCCTCGGCGGCCAGCTCGATGAGCCGCGATCGTTGCTCGTCATCCACGCTGAACAGGTCGCACAGCCGGGCTATGTCGGCTTCGCTGGCGCCACGCTGCCCGTTTTCGAGGCGCCCGATCTTCCACCGGCTCACTCCGAGCGAATCCGCGACCTGCTGGGATGACAATCCTGAGGCCGTCCGGAGGGAACGCAGCCGAGACCCAAGTTCACGACGGCGGACGGCCGGGCTCTCCGGTGAGGGCATTCAACTCACGTCCGTCATGCGCCTCAAGCACGAGAATGCTGGCACGTGCCAATTTTACGATGCGCGATGTGCCGGGACTAGAGGGACTGGGGAAGTGAAGCACAGCATGCGGTGGGTGGGCTCGTAGCGGCGCTTGGCCTGGACGAGGCGGGCGTGAGTAGCGGCGTAGTAGGCGGCGGCCGGGGCTCGGGGGAGGCCCACGCCGGTCACCCTGCGTCGGCCCGCTGTCGCTTTTATGGAGTAGCACTAAATTTGGGGTTGCACTATATTTGGTGACTTACCAACGGAGGGAGGTCCGGTGAACGCACAGGACGGGGTGCTCGACCTGGTACAGCGGTGGGGAGCCGCGGAGGAGCACAATGACGCGGCAACCCTGCACGGGCTGCTGGCCGACGGGTTCGCAGGGGTAGGACCGTTCGGCTTCATCCTGACCCGGGATCAGTGGCTGGCCCGCTTCACCAACGGCCTGGCGAACCGGTCTTTTACGGTTACGGACCTGCAGGTTCGTGACTACGGGACCGCGGTGGTTGGGATCGGGGTGCTGGCGCAGGAGACCAGCTGGCAGGGCAGTGACAACTCGGGGCGGTTCCGGGTCACGCTGGTGGCGGTGCGGGCGGGCGAGGGCTGGCGGCTCGCGCATGTGCATATCGGCCCGCTGCAGGGACCCCCGGGCGGCGCCTCATGAGCGGGGCGTTCCCGCCGAAGCTGGTGGGGGCCGGCGAGGGCAAGACGGTGATGCTGTTCGGCGTCCGGTTCGGCTACAAGGTAGTCAGCGGGGACTCCGGCGGGAGACTGGCCGTCCTTGAGGTGGAGATTCCGCCGAAGACCCTGGTCAAGCCGCACAGCCACGCTCGCGAGGACGAGTTCTCGCTGGTGCTGTCGGGGACGGTGGGGGTACGGACCGGAGACCGGGAATCCGAGGCGGGGCCGGGCGCGTACCTGGTCAAGCCGCGCGGCGTGCCGCACGCGATGTGGAACGCGGGCAGCACGCCGGCCACGGTGGCCGAGATCCTCAGCCCGGCCGGGCTCGAGGAGTACTTCGAGAAGCTGGCGCCGATCCTGGCCGCGCACCGCCCGGCGACGGAGTACTACCAGCTCGCCGAGGACTACGGGATCACGATCCACGACGACTGGATCGAGGAGCTCGAGCGGACCTACGGGGTCAAACTCTGAGCGGTTACGGCCCGGCCGGGTAGCCGGCCAGGCCGTGCTCCAGCAGCGCGAAGGCCTCGGCGGTGAGCTTGCGGACCTCGGCCGCGAGCCCGCCGAAGTCGTCGCCCGAGCCGACCCGGCCGCGTACGTAGTCGATCATCGCCCGCTGCAGCCCGAGCAGGGCGTTGGCCACCACATGCGGGCGGAGGTCGTCCGGGCCGGCGCCGGTCTCGGCGGCGAGCAGCACGGCCAGGTCGCGGGCGCTGCGGGCCATCGCCTGCTGCTCGCGGGCGAGCAGCGCCGGGCTCTCCGCGATCACCCGGTTGACCGTGCGGAGCCGGGTGCGGGCCTCCTCGTCGCCGGCTTCGGCCTGGGCGAGCAGTCCGCCCTCCTCCAGCAGGGCGCGGCGGAAGGCGGCAAGGGCCGGCTCGCCGGGGTCGCGGTCCCGCACGGCGTCGGCCAGCCGGGCGCTGAACGCCTCGAACCGCGAGTAGAACAGGTCCTCTTTGCTGCGGAAGTAGTTGAACACCGTCGCCTCGGCGACCTGCGCGTCCCGCGCGATCTCGGCCACGGTCACGTTGTCGAAGCCCCGGTCGGCGAACAGCCGCCACGCGGTGTCCGCGATCAGCTGCCGGGTCTGCCCCTTCTTGAGCTCGCGAAGACCCATCGTGCGTCCGTTCAATGCTAGAGTTACTCTAACTTTAGAGCATATCTAGCTTACTCGGGGCGGTATCAAGCCTGACCCGGTATGAGACACGGTAATGAGCCCGGATTCACCAGCCGTTGCAGGGCCTCCAGGACGGGCAGCCAGATGTCTTCCGCCTGTTGGAGGGAGTCGGCGGTGTCGATCTCGTCGATCTGCAGGCGGATCGTGCACCCGCCAGGTCCTGGCCTGATCATCCAGGTCAGGTACACGGGCGGGTCGGCCGGCGCGGATTGGAGCACGTAGGACAGCCGCTCGTTGCGCTGGACGCACAGGACCCGGCCGGATACCTGGACATCCCCGCCGTGGCGGAAGTGGAGAGGTGCTCCGGGAATCCAGGTCGAGTCCGCCGCCAGGCCGTAGAGGAACTCGGGGGTCTGGCCCGGGTCGGTCAGGGCCGTCCAGACGACCTCGGGATCCGCGCGGGTCCACGCGGCGAAGGTGTGCGCGGCGAACGTCACGCCGCGTGTTGACAGGCCGGGTTCGGCGTCGCGTGCGCCCATGGCGTGCCCGGTCGTTACGGCCTGGTCAGGAGTTGGTCTCGGTGACGATCTCGAACCCCGTCTCCTCCGGCGGCCCGGCGAAACCGCCCTCGATGCCCTGCTGCATGCGAGGGATCAGGATCAAGTCGCGGAAGTCCTCCCAGCCGGCCTTCGAGTCGTGCACGGCGAAGATAGTCCAGCCGTCGGCGGATGGCCCGGCGGCGTGGTAGGTCTGGCCGGCGGGCAGCGTGCCGTCGCTGGGATGCACGGCCGCGAGCGTGGCCTCGTACTGCTCCCTGGTTCCGCCCTTGAACTGGTGGATGATGGCGTAGCTCATGGCCTGGCCTCCACCAGCAGGACGACGGTCTCGAGGGCCACGCCGTCGCTCGCGGCGGCCGCGGCGCCGTCCTCGGACTGCAGGAAGGCCACGAAGGCATCGACGTCGGGGACGTCGGCGCTGATGGCGACGCGCTTGGGGTTGGTCGGGTCGACGTAGGTGCGGATGTTCGTGATGCCCAGCGGCCCGAACGCCTTCTCGCGCATATCGGAGCTGAGCCAGTGGTCGACATCTGCTACGTCGTGGTAGCCGATTATGTTAGGCAATGTGTTCCCCCCTCATCTGTGGACGCCGGCATCGCGGCGATAGGGCCAATGATGATCCCGCGCCGTCTCAGCGGCGCATCACCGGCGCGTCACCCGCGGATCGCCTCGATGGCGGCGAGCATGCGAGGCAGCCCGCGGGCGACGCAGATGCGCTCGGCCGTCGCGAGCCACGCCTGCGCCTGCTCACCGAGCTGGCCGGGCCGGCTGAGCTGGCGGGTCGACCGGCGGCGGGCGGCGGCCCTGGCGATCAGGATCGCGGCCCGGTGGTAGTCCCAGTCGAAGGCGTCGGCGATCCCGAACGCGGCCGACAGGTGCTGCTCGGCGAGGTCGTGCCGGCCGAGCAGCGACGCAAGCCGTCCCGCGTAGGTGGCGACCGGGCCCAGGTTCGTGGCGATCTCGCCGGTGTAGGGACCGATGATCGCGAGAAGCTCCGCGGCGGCACCGAGATCCTCGAGCTCGATCGCCAGGGTGGCGTAGCCGAGCATGGAGGTTACCCACATCAGGTCCGGGCGGACGTGCCGGAACCCGGCCGCGACCGCTTCATCGAGGAACTCGCGGGCGGCCTCCCAGCGGCCCTCGGGGTCGCCGGAGACGCTGACGATGACGTGGGCCAGGCGGCTGGTGAGCTCGACCGGGCCGGCCTCGACTGCCCGCGCGATGGCCGGCGGCAGTTCGGAGCGGTGACCGGCGATCGCGGCCAGCACGGCGGCCTGCCCGGCGAAGACGGCGATGGCGTCGGCGGCCCCCATGGCCACGCCGGCTTCCACGCTCGACCGGGCCAGCTGCTCGGCGTCGGCGAAGCGGGCCTGCATCGTCGCGACGAACGCGTCGTAGAATCCGACCGTCCAGAGCATGGCCGGGGCGCCGACCTGGCCGGCGATCGCATGCAGCCGCCGCAGGCTGCCCGCGGCCCGGGCCGGGTCGGCCAGCTGGATCGCGACCGTGTAAGCCGCGGCGTGGACCGCGAACTCCAGGTGCGGATCGCCGGCCGCCCCGGCCGCGGCGATCGCCCGCCAGGCGACATCGGCCCGCAGCCGCGTCGCGTCCCGGTCCGGACCCCACAGCGCGTACAGCACCGATGAGCAGATGCGGGCCAGCAGCGCCGGATCGGGGCTGGCATCGGCCAGCTCAATCGCCTCGCGGGCCAGTTCGGTGCGACGGGCGCCGGAGGCGAGCCCCTCGGCCAGCAGCGCGAGGAGCCTGGCGCGTGTGCCCGGATCGCCGCCGGCATCGGCGTCGGCCACCTCAAGGGCGGACTCGATGATCGCGACCTGGGCGGGAGCGGCCGGACCGGCCCGGAGGAACCCCCGGTCGGTGGCCAGGGCGGCCCGTGCCACGATCGCGGTCGCGCCGCTGCGGCGGGCCAGCGCCGCCGCCTCGGTCAGGGTCGCCAGCGCGCCGGGATCGTCGGCCTGCTGCTGAACGTGGCCGAGCCGGACGAGCAGATCGGCGCGTTCGGCGCCGGCGGACTCCAGGGCCGGGCCGTGGTCGAGCGCCTGCAGGTACCATCGGGCCGCTTCGGCCGGGGACAGCTGTCCGGCCGCGTAATCACCGGCTGTCATCGCCCATTGGCGGGCTTGTTCGGGCATCGCGCCCAGGGCATACTGCCGCGCGACCTGCGCCGCCAGGTGCATCGCGGCCGGGCCGACCTGCTTGGCGAGCACCTGGGCCGCCTGCGCGTGCAGCCGCCTGCGCCGGCCCCGCGGCAGGCCCGCGTACACGGCGCGGGCGACCAGGACGTGCACGAACCGCAGCGTCCCGGCGCGGGCCTCGACTTCGGTCAGCAACCCGGCGGCCTCGGCCACGTCCAGGGCGTCCATCGTGTCGCTCTCGGAGATCCCGGCCATGTCGATCACCGCGCCCGCGTCGAACTGCGTGCCGAGCACGGCCGCCGCCGAGAGCACCGCCAGCACCTCGTCGCCGAGCGAGCTCACCCGGCTCCAGATGAGGTTGCGCAGGCTCGCGGGAACCTCGTCGCCCGCCGCGCCCATCGCGAAGTCGACCCCGGCCGCGGCCACGGCCAGCTGCCCTGACTCGGCCCAGTGGCGTACCAGCTGGATGGCATAGAGAGGGTTCCCCGCGCTCTGTTCGTGCAGGCGGGCGCAAACCGCTGCCGTGACCGCACCCGCATCGACCGCGAGGAGCGAAGCCGTCAGGCCAGCCAGCTCGTCGTCGCCGAAGCCGCCCAGGCAGATACGGCGTCCGGGACGGCGTTCGAGTTCGGCCAGCGCGGCCCGCAGTTCGCGAGGACGCCGCTCGTCGGTATCGCGGGCGAGCAGGACCAGCAGCACCGGCGCATTGACCAGCGCACGGCCCAGGTAGCGGAGCAACTGCACCGCGGTCGGCTCGGCCCACTGCACGTCGTCGAGCACCACGACGAGGGGACTGATCACGGCCAGCCGCCTCAGCAGGTCGCTGACCGCCTCGAACAGCAGATGCCGCTCGGTGGCCTCGTCGCCGACACCGGCGGCGGCCAGCTCGACACGGCTGGGCAGCTCGACGCGGTCGGCCAGGCGAGGCGCGATGCGGATCAGGTGCCCTCCGCAGCGCGCGGTGTGGGCCCGCAGCACATCCGCTGGCGCGTGCTCGACCACATGCCCGATCAGCGACCGGAACGGTTCAAGCGGCACGGCGGGGCCGTCCTGGCAACGCCCGTAGAGTACGGCCGCCGAGCCTTCGCCTCGTACCGCGCGGGCGAACGCGCCCAGCACGGTCGTCTTGCCGATCCCCGCCTCGCCCTCCACGATGACCGTCCGCAAGCCCGACGCGCCCGCCAGCGCCGTCTCTGCCGCCAGCAGCTCGAGCTCGCGGGCTCGCCCGATCACGGCAGGCCCCCGGACCAGTTCGGCCTGCAAAGGCAGCCAGTCGTTCCCGTGCGAGGACGGCGGCGGCGTCTCCGCGGTCCCGTCCCAGCCGGCCGCGATCCGCTGCTGGATCCGGCATACCTCGGCGGATGGTTCGGTTCCGGTCCACTCGGCGAGGTAGGCCCGGTACTCACCAAACGCGGCCAGCGCGTCGGCCTGGCGCCCGGCGCCGCCGAGCGCCTGGACCAGCAGGCCCCACGGCCTGTCCCGCAGGGGATGCACCGAGACGTGCGCCCTGAGCCCGGCGATCGCCTCTGGCCACCGCCGCGCACCGATCAACTCGGCGGCGTGGTCCTCGATCGCCGACGCGTGCAGCTCGTCGAGCCGGGTCGCCTCGGGCCCGGCCCAGTCCTCGGCCGAGAACTCCTCGAACGGCGGGCCCGTCCACAGCGCCAGGGCCCGTTCGAGCGTCCCGATCCGGTCGTCATCGGTCCCGGGCCGGGACAGCAAGGTGGTGAACAAGGCGGCGTCGACCGGGACCGCGAGACGATAGCGACCTTGCGACCCGATGACCGCGGTGTCTCCGAAGCCCTTGCGCAGTCGCGACACAATCGTGCGCAGCGCGCCGGGCGAAACCCCGAGCACGTCACAGAGCAGATCCACCCGCAGCGCGCGCGGGGCGTCCACGGCCAGCCGGGCCAGAAGCCGGCGCTGGCTCACGCTGGGCAGGTCGACGGCACGGCCGGACGCGGTGACGACCTGTATCGGTCCCAGCACGCGCACGAACGCAACGTCTTCAGCGTGGATTCCCCCCACCCGGACCATATTGCCTCAACCAGCACGTATGCACCAAATCTCGCGGCCAGCCGACCATCTCGCGGTCAGGGTCGGCGCGAATCGCGGTCAGGGCGGACGGCGGCGCGGATGGCCCGCAGGGCGGCCGGCCAGTGGTGCTGCGGGTCGGGCACCATGAGCTTGCCGAACGGGTACTGGTCGAACAGCCGGGCCGCGACAGGCTCCCAGGCCTGGTACAACCCGACGGCGGCATCGCGGCCGCGCAGGCCGCGGCGGCGGGCCCACGGGCTGTCCTGCACGAAGGCGAGGTTCCGCGAGGACCACGGCTCCCCGCGGGCCTGGTGGACGCGCGCGATCGCGGCCGCGATGTCGTTCGGCCGCAGGTAGACCAGGAACGGCTCGGCGGGGGCCGCCTGCCGCTGAATCTCGGCGCAGATCTGGTTCACCGTGGCGGCTGGGGCGCCGTCGATGAAGGCCGGCATGGCGGAGTTCTGCAGGAAGATGCTCTCGCAGATGATCGTCTGGCCGCCTTGACGGCAGCGCTCGGCCAGCCGGCGCCACTGGCTGGCCGAGTACACGTCGGGGTCGCCCGGCGCGGGGGCGGCCAGAAGCTCGTCCACCCTCCTGGTCCGGATGGGATGATCCGCGGCGCCCTCATCGAAGGTCCGCACGTCTTCGCCGCGGCGCGACAGCCAATCCCCGAGGTGTCCGGCCGTGGTGGTCTTGCCCGAGCCGATCATGCCCTCGATCAGGATCAGCCGCGGGGCGGCCACGGCTTACGCCGCGCCGGGCGGGGCAGGGAAGCCGCCGGACAGCCGCTCGAAGGCGTGCGCCACCCGCAGGCAGGTGGCGTCGTCGAACCGCTTGCCGACGATCATCATCCCGACCGGGAGGCCATCGGCCAGGCCCGCCGGGACGCTGATGGCCGGATGGCCGCTGATGTCGAACGGCGCGGTGTTCGGGATCATCTCCAGGGCGCGGGCGATGTGGATCTCGCGCGGGTCGGAGGCGGCGGGCAGCACGGTGGCGACCATCGGCAGGGTCGGCATGACCAGCACGTCGAAGCGGCTCAGCGCCTCGTCGTAGTGGCGGCGCACCTCGAAGACGAGGTTCCTGGCCATGGCGTAGTGCCGCGCCTGGTACTTCTCCACCGAGTAGCGGCCACCGAGCGCAACCAACTTGACCGTCTCCGACCAGGCGTCGGGTACCTCGAGGCGCTGCTTGCCGTAATAGGCGATGAGCTCCGGATCGTACAGCCCGTCCCAGTTCCAGCCGTACGCGTTCCCGTCGATCATCTGCACGGCGGCCCCGTCGGTGGCGATCACGTTCCAGACGTGCATCGCGTGCCGGTGCCAGGGGATGCTGACGTCCTCGACCTGCAGGCCCGTCTCGCGCAGCCGGTCCGCGGCGGCCCGGACGGTCTGGTCCACCCGCTCCTGCGACAGGTCCGGGATGCCGAACCCTTCGCTCACCACGCCGGCCCGCAGCCCGCTTACGTCCTGGTTCAGGGCCGCGACGTAATCCTCCGGCCGCAGGTCGGCTGGCTGCCGCGGATCCCAGCCGTCCCGGCCCGCGATCACGTTCAGCATCAGCGCGGCGTCGGCCACGGTGCGCGTGATCGGCCCGAGGTGGTCGATGGTGAACTCGATCGGGAACGCCCCGGTGTACGGCACCAGGCCGTAGGTGGGCTTGTGCCCCACCGTGCCGCACCACGAACTGGGAATGCGCACGGAACCGCCCTGGTCCCCGCCCATCGCCAGATCGGCTTCCCCCGCGGCCACCAGGGCCGCGCTGCCACTCGAAGAGCCGCCGGTCGTTCGGTTCGTATCCCACGGGTTCCTGACCGGGCCGGTCACCGACGTGTGACTCCCGCCCGAGAAGCACAGGTCCTCGCACACCGACTTGCCGGTGATCGTCGCGCCGGCCGCGAGCAGCCGGGTCACCACGGTCGCGTCCCGGTCCGGCACGAAGCCCTCCAGGGTACGCGAGCCGTTCATCATCGGGACGCCGGCGACCTCGATGTTGTCCTTGATCGCCACCCGGCGCCCGGCCAGCGGGCCGTCCGGCCGGTCCTGGATCTCGGTCCGCACGTACCAGGCGCCCAGCGGGTTCTCCCCCGGGTCCGGCTGCTTCCAGGTCCGCCCGGCGGGCGGCTCGGGAGCGATCTGCCCGTACAGTTCCTCGACCGCGTCGTAGGAGGACAGCAGCCCGGCCACCAGGGGCTCGAACGAGCCGAGATCCTGATCGCTCAGATGCATGCCGTAACCGCGGGCGATCGCCGCGAGCTCGTCTTTTCCGGGCGGACGGACAGCCATGCGGGGGCCTCCTCGGGCTGGGTTCGGCGGCTCGCGGCCAGCTTCCAGCGACTCTAGGAGCGCGTCGTCCGGCGGGTCAATACGTCCCCTGGGCTGGCTGCTGGCCGGAGCCCGCGCCCTGATCGAGCGGGGTGGGTTACAAATGGGGCATGGGTAATGTGACGGAGTTGCGGGTCGCGCTGACGGTGGAGGACTTCGACCGGGCGGTGGCGTTCTACCGGGATGGGCTGGGGCTGGATCAGATCGCCGACTGGAGTTCGGCCACGGGGCGGGTGGTCGTGCTCGAGGCGGGGCGGGCGACGCTGGAGTTGTTCGACAGCGCGCAGGCCGAGTCGGTGGACGCGATCGAGGCCGGGCGGCGGGTGTCCGGCACGGTCCGGTTCGCGCTGCAGGTCGAAGACAGCGGAGATACGGCCGAACGGCTGGTGGCGGCCGGGGCCGCACGGGTCGCTCCGCCGGTTACCACCCCCTGGGGTGATCGCAACGCCCGGGTCCAGGCACCGGACGGGATGCAGCTGACCCTGTTCACGCCCGGATGAGGGTCTCGCGGAGACGGGCGGGCGTTTCAGCGGAAACGTCTGGCGCAATTGCGCGGGGACGTTTCCCCGTACTACGCGGGCTATGCGTTCGGGGCTAGCTCGTCGCGGAGCAGGTCCATCAGCAGGCCGTCGTGGAAGCGGCCGTCGCCGCCGCGCTCGTACAGGCGTATGACCCCGACGGGCCGGAAGCCGACCTTGGCGTAGCAGCGGATGGCCGGCTCGTTGGCGGCGGCGGGGTCGATCGTGATCCGGTGATGACCGCGCTGCTCGAACAGGAACCTGGTTAGCAGGCCGACCGCCTCGGTCCCCGCGCCCTGGCCCTGGAACCGGCGGCCTAGGTAGATGTCGATCCCGGCGTGCCGGTACATCGGATCGTTCTCCTCGTGGTACTGGATTCCTCCGGCGACCCGCCCGTCGATCTCCAGCACCAGCAGCACCCCGGCGTCGTCGCCGCGCAGTTCGTCCTCGATCACCTCGACCGGATCGGGTTCGGCCCACCAGCGCGACACCGACGGCTCGGCCAGGATCGCCCGCAGCTTCGGCGCGTCACCCGGGCGGCCGGGCCTGAGCGTGACCTTGCGGCCTACCAAGGCAGGGTGCGGTCCGGCCTGTTCGTCGGGTGTTGTCGTCACGGGTACCACGCTAACGGCAGGCGGAATGCCCACCCGAGCGGGCACGATAGGCGGCATGACGCTGGCGTACCTGGTACAGCACGCCGAGAAGGAGCCGCTGCCGGGTGATCCCGGGCTGACCGGGACGGGCCGGGAGCAGGCCACCTGTACCGGCCGGTGGCTCTGCGGCCTGGGGATGCGCGCCTTGTACAGCAGTCCCATGCGGCGGGCGCGGGAGACAGCCGAGGGCATCGCATCGGTCACCGGCCTCGAGGTCCGGGCCGACGCCAGGCTGCGTGAGCGGCTGAATTGGGACGGCAGCCTGCCCTTCGACGCCTTCCTGGCCTTGTGGGCCAGGACGATGCAGGATCGCGACTGGGCACCCCCGGACGGGGAGTCATCGCGGCAGGCCGGGGCGCGGCTACGGGAATTCCTGGCCGGCCTGGCCTGGACGCCCGGGCCGGTTGCGGTGGTCACCCACGGCGGGATCACCGTCGATCTGCTGCGCAACCTCCTCGGCGACGACGGCGTGCCCGCGCCCGTGCTGGCGGCGGGCATACCGCCGTGCGCCGTAACCGCCGTGGATGACCGGAGCGTCGTCATGCTCGCGTCGGTCGCGCACCTAGGCGATCAAGGGGTTACCCGGCGAGGGGTTTCACGGTCAGCTGGTAGTCCTCCCGGATGCGGCCGTCCCCGGCGAGGAAGAGGATGACCCGGGCGGCCCAGGCAACCTCGCCACCGGGGGTTGTCAGCTGGATGGTGAAGGTGACGACGCCGTCATGGCGAGTCACGTCGCTGGTAGAAGTGACGGCGTATCTGCCGCTGGCCACGAACTCCTGGTAGGCATGGGTGATCCTGGCGTCGAGTTCCTGGTGTCCCCGGAAGTGGGTGCCCTCCACGAACTCGGTTCCTCGTCGCGCTCCACGATGGTGACGCCGTCCGCATCCATCCGGGCCAGCAGACGGGCACCGGATCGAGGTGTACTGGGAGCCGCCGCTCTCCGGGTGACGCGGGCCGGTCACCGGTCCGGGAACAGGTCCCTGAGGAGCGCGCCGGCCACCCAGCGCGTCCAGTCCCGCGGCGTCCACCCGGCCTCGATCACGAAGTCGCGGTACAGAGCCAGGCCGGTCAGCACGAACAGCAGGTCGGCCGCCCGGCGCCGGGTCACGCCCTTGCGCAGCGCTGTCTTCCTGGCCAGCGCTTCGGCCAGCTGGGCCATGTCGGCCCGGCGCAGTTCCTCCGATTGCTGGTAGATCACCCCGGCCGGATCCTGCGCGACGGCATTGAAGACCGCAATCATGGGCTCGTGATGTCTAGCTCGGACTTACCGCCGCACGGCGGGACCGGTCGCGATGCCCGACTCGCTGCGCCAACCGACCTTCTCAGCCGGGGTCAACAGGACTATCCCGTCACCTTCACGAGGATCGGCGGGCCGCCCACTCGTGGTCGAGGATGGACATCAGCACCTCGTCGTACCAGCGACCGTCGTGCAGAACCGACTCGCGATAACGGCCCTCCTCGACGAACCCCGCCTTCTCGTAGGCGCGGATCCCGGCGGGGTTGAATGGAGCCACGCCGAGCTGAATGCGGTGCAGGCCCATCTCGCGGAACCCGTAGTCGACGATGACGCGCATCGCGTCGGTGCCGTAGCCACGACCGATGTATTCACGGCCGAGGGCGATCCCGAGCGTCGCGCACCGGTCCTTGGGACGCGCGCCCCACAACCCCATGTTGCCGACCAGCACCGGCGGATCATCGAGCGTCTCAATGGCAAAGCCGAGGTCGTCCCTCTCGTTCGCGCTCCGCTTCGCGATCCACTCTTTCGCCGCGGCCTCCGATCGCGGGGCCACCCAACTCGACAGCGTGGTCATGCGTCCGGGATCCATCTCCCACTTCGCGAGCGTGGGCAGGTCGTCGTCACGCACGCCGCGCAGTCGCACCCGCTCGCCGACGAGGATCGAGTCGCCGTAGCCGAATGCGCCGGAAACATCGGTGAGTTCGGTCATGTGGCTGATACTGCCGCATGCCAGACCTGCGACGTGACCCGGTCCTGGCCGTGCGAGTTCGAGTTCAGAACTGGCTCTCTCCCCGCGTGGCCGCCCGCTGCCGTTCCATCGTGTCCGCTTCGCGGGCTGTGATTACTTGCGCTCCGAGTTCTACGGCGCGATCACGCTGGCCTTCGGTCAGCGTGTAGTGCCTGGTAACCAACTCCTGCTGTGGCCCAACCGGGGTACCAGGGTCCCGGCGAATGCCGAGGCTCGCAGCGAAGGCATGCAGCTCATCCTGAGTATCAGCCGTCAGGCCAAACAAAGGAGGCGGCGGGGTCGTCCTGCCATAGAGGAGCCGACTCCGATCTCGCAGTTTATTCACGTACACAGCCATGGCATCCTCCACTCGGTGACACTGCCCATGGCTAAGAAACCACCCTGATTGTGACACAACGAAGACCCCTGGCCTGGGCGGCGGGCATTAGCCGCTAGCCGGGTTGGGGGGCGGCGGACTCTCCGGGGGTGCTGGTCACGGTGCGGACGAAGCGGCCGACCTCGTCGATGGCGTCCCTGGCCTCGGGCAGGAAGCTCCAGAAGATGTGGAAGTCGTGGGTCGGCACCGGATAGACCCTGATCCTGGCGTCGACGCCGCACTGAGTCGCGTGCCTGGCCAGCAGCTGGGCTTCCTGCAGGACGGCGTCGCCGGAGGCGGCGTGGATGAGCAGCGGCGGCAGCCCGCCCAGGTGAGTCTGCAGCGGGCTGAGCAGCGGGTCGTCGGCCGGGTGGCCGGCCAGGTAGGCCTGGGCCAGGCGGTGGGCCACTTCCGGCGAGAAGACCAGCGGGGAATCCTGCGGCGGCCGCTGCGTCCGCCCGGTCAGGTCGAGCCAGGGGCACAGCAGCGCGGCCCCGGCGGGCATCGGGAGCTCGCGCTCGCGCAGGGTTAGCAGCAGTGACATGACCAGGCCGCCCGCTGACGAGTCGCCGGCCACCACGATCCTGGCCTCGTCGCCGCCGGTGTCGCGCAGCCACAGGTAGGCGTTGACCGCGTCCTGCAGGGCCGCGGGATAGGGGTGCTCGGGGGCCAGCCGGTAGTCGATGACCAGCGCGGGCGCCTGCGCCGCGGTGGCGATGGCGGCGGCCAGGTGGCGGGTTCCGAACGCCGATCCGGCCACGTGCCCGCCACCGTGCAGGTACAGCACGGTGGCCGGTGACGACGTCTCGGGGGTTATCCGCAGCGCGGGCACCCCGCCCGCGATGACCGGGGCGACCGCGATGTCCGGAGGCGGCGTGAACTTCGCGTGCAGTTCCTCAAGAGTCGCCCGGATGGCGTCGAGATCGGCCACGTCGACCGAGGCACGCGCCCACGGCTCCCACAGCAGGGCCATCCGGCCGGCCATCTCGCCGCCCACCGAACGGGTGACGGAGATCGCGTCGTCCAGGTCAGCGAGCAGCGCCCGGGCCCGCGCCAGCAGGGCTTCGCCGGCCAGCGTCAGCTCGACGCGCTGGGTGGACCGGCGGAACAGGTCGCAGCCGACGAGGCGTTCCAGGCCGCGGATCTGGCGGCTCAGCGCCGGCTGCGAGATGAACAGCCGCTGGGCGGCCCGGCTGAAGCTGAGGTCGTCGGCGACCGCGACGAACGCGCGCAGGTGGCGCAGCTCGATCGCGTCCGGCGCCTGGGGTAGCGCCAGCACGTTCTGCGGTTCGTCCATGCTCCCAGTCTGGCGCATCGCCGCCCGCCGGGGCCCGGTCGGGTAATGCACGTTCGGCATGGGCCCGATGTCCAACCGGCATTTCCGTTCCCGGCCGGCCATCACCAGGCTGGGCAGGGTAAGCAGGCCAACCGCCGGGAGGCAGGCATGACCGGACAGCCACGGGACCGCATCGTCACCGGGAACATCTCGCTGTCCCTTGACGGCCGGGTGACCGGGCCGGGCGGGGAGCACGACATGGGCTGGATCGTCCCGCACGCCCTGACCGACGAGTCACGAGCGCACCTGCTGAAGATCACCAGCACGGCCAGCACCGTCCTGCTGGGCCGCAAGAACTACCAGGGCTTCGCGGGCTTCTGGCCCGCCGTGGCCGATGACGACGACGCCGACCCGCGGGACCGGGCGGTCGCCCGGTGGCTCAACGAGGCGGAAAAGGTCGTCGTCTCGCGCACGCTTACCGAGGCCAGCTGGCCCGGCTCCCGCGTCGTGGCCGACGACCCGGCCGAGGTCGTCCGGCGGCTGCGCAAGGAGGTGGGCGGCGACATCGTCGTCCTGGCCAGCGGGAGCGTCATCCGCGGACTGCTGGAGGCCGGCGAGCTTGACCGGCTCAGCATCACGTTGTGCCCGGAGCTGGTCGGGGCGGGTGCCCGGCTGTTCGGCGACGGCCCGGCGGGCTCGTCCTGGTCGCTGACCGAGGTCACGCCGGCCGGCAGCGGCGCGCTCTGCCTGCTCTACGACCTGATCCGGCCGACGGCCAACAGCGACCGCTGATTTTCCGCCGCGGCCGACGTCCACACATCGAACGCATTTCGTGAGAGGAAGACCAATGAACGACCGCAGTCGCTGGATCGCCCTGGTGGTGCTGTGCACCGGGATGCTGATGATCGTGCTGGACATGACGATCGTGAACGTGGCGCTGCCCACGATCCAGGCGGACCTGGGGTTCTCCCAGGCCGGGCTGGCCTGGGTGGTCAACGCCTACCTGATCGCGTTCGCCGGGCTGCTGCTGCTGGCCGGAAGGCTGGGCGACCTGGCCGGGCGCCGGAACGTGTTCCTGGCCGGACTGGCCGTCTTCACGGCGGCCTCGATGGCCTGCGGGCTCGCGGTGAACCAGGAGATGCTCATCGCGGCGCGGTTCGCGCAGGGCACCGGCGGCGCTCTGACCTCCGCGGTGATCCTGGGCATGATCGTGACCATGTTCCCCGGGCCGCGGGAGCAGGCCCAGGCGATCGGCGTGTTCGCCTTCGTCGCCTCCGCGGGCGCGGCGGTCGGGCTGCTGGCCGGCGGAATCCTCACCCAGGCGCTGAACTGGCACTGGATCTTCTTCGTCAACCTGCCGGTCGGCGTGGTCACGGCCATCGCGGCCCGGCGGAACATCGCCCGCGACCGGGGCGCGGGCCTGCGGGCGGGCGCGGACGTGCCCGGCGCGCTGCTGATCACCGGCGCCATGATGCTGGCCGTGTACACCATCGTCGGCCCGGCCGCTCAGCACGGCTGGCTCGCCGCCGAGACGCTCGGCCTGGGCGCCGGGGCGCTGGTCCTGCTGGCCGGGTTCATCGTCCGGCAGAAGACGGCGCGGCACCCGCTGATGCCGCTGCGGATCTTCGCCTCGCGCAACGTGACCGGCTCGAACCTGGTCCAGGTGCTGGGGACCGCCGGGATGTTCGGGATGTTCTTCCTCGGCTCGCTGTACCTGCGGCAGATCATGGGCTACGACCCGCTGCAGATCGGGCTGGCGTTCCTGCCGGTCGCGGTGGTCATGGGCGCCCTGTCGGTGCGGTACACCGACCGGCTGGTCATGCGGTTCGGCGCCCGCACCCTGCTGTTCCCCGGCCTCGGCCTGATCGCCTCCGGGCTGGCCCTGTTCGCCCTGGCCCCCGCGCACGGCGCCGGGTACCTGGTGCACGTGTTCCCGGTCACGGTGCTGATCGGCACCGGCGCCGGCCTGTGCTTCCCCGCGCTGATGACGCTGGCCATGTCGAGCGCCACCCCGCAGGACGCCGGGCTGGCCTCGGGCCTGGTCAACACCACCGCCCAGATCGGCGGCGCGCTGGGCCTGGCCGTGCTCGCCACCGTGTCGGCATCTCGGACCAACGCGCTGATCGCGCAGCACCGGCCGACGGCGGTCGCCCTGACCGAGGGCTACCACCTGGCCTTCTGGATCGCGTTCGGCCTCGTCGTCGCGGCCGCCGCGGTCGCCGCCGCGCTGCTGCGGCCGCAGCGGACCGCCGCGACGGCCGAGCCGCAGCCGGCTCGCGAACTCGTCCCCGCCATCCAGGCCGACTGACCGCACCCGAGCGTCGCAGGGGCGCGCTCGGGGCGCGAAAGACCGGGATAAGAAGGGTAATGACGCCGCTGGCGGGCCGAACTGGGCCTGCCAGCGGCGTCCGAGCAGGGCGGCGCGGGCCGCGAGCCACAGGCCCAGGGCCACCCAGATTCCGGCCAGGCCCAGGGTGTGGAAGGCCAGCACCAGCGCCGCCACCGGGACGTATGCCGCGATGGCGAGGATCATCGCGCGGCGCATGGCGACGTAGTCCGAGATGCCGAGGATGAGGCCGTCCAGAACGAAGGCCAGCGCGGACATCGGCTGGGTCAGCGCCGCCACCAGCAGGGCTACCGTAGCGGCGTGCCGGACGCCGGCGTCGGCGGTGAACAGGGCGGGCACCCAGAAGGCCAGGCCGGCGGTGACGATGGCGAGCCCGATCCCGGCGAGCAGGCCCAGCCGGAGGCAGCGCCGACCGACCCGGTGCGCCCCGGCGGGGTCGCCTGCGCCGAGGGATGAGCTGACGTAGACCTGGGCGGGCACCGCCAGCGCGTCGAGCGCCAGCGCCAGCAGGAACCAGACGCGCATCGCGATCTGCTGGCCGCCGAGCGCGACCGGACCGAGCCGGGCCGCGATCGCGGTCGTGGTCAGCGGGACCACGCCGAGCGCGATCGTCCGCACCGACAGCTGGTGCCCGTCCCGCAGCAGCGCGGTGACCTCGGCGCGGCCGGGGCGCCGGGGTCTTACGGCCGCCCGCCGGGACGCGGCGCCGTACCACGCGGCCGCCGCGCCCTGGGCGGTCACCGTGCCCCAGGCCGAACCGATCAGGCCCAGGTGCACGCCGTACACCAGGAAGACCTCGAGCGCCACGTTCAGCACGTTGGCGCTGACCGCGATGCGCAGCGGCGTGCGCGCGTCGGCCAGCCCGACCAGGTGGCCGTTCCCGGCGTAGGACAGGTACAGGAACGGTATCCCCACCGCGGCCGCCCGCAGGTAGCCGACCGAGCCTGCCAGCACCTCCTGGCGCGCGCCGAGCAGGGCCGCGATCCAGGGTGCGGCCACGGCCACGGCCGCGGCGACCAGGATCCCGCCGGCCGCGGCCACCAGGTAAGCCGCGCCGGCCGAGCGCCCCGCCCGGTCGCCGGCCCGGGCCGCCGCCAGGCCCGCCACCGCCGAGGTCGTCGCGGTGGTCAGGAAGATGGCCACCCAGGCGGCCATGGTCAGCGCGGTGGTCGCGATGGCCAGCGCGCCGAGCTGCGTCCGGCCCAGGTGCCCGACGATGGCGGTGTCGGCCAGGCTGTAGGCGGGCTCGGCGGCGATCGCGCCGAGCGCGGGCAGCGCGAGCACCGCGATGCGCCGGTCCAGTTCCAGGTCGGGCCGGGTACGCAGCACGGCCCGCCTTCCGTCAGACGATCAGGGGTCGCTCTTTCGATTATCCAGCGGCCCCTGGCGGGCGCCGGGGCGGGCGGTAAGTCCGTTCGGCCGAATGCCCCGGCTGATGGCAACCCGGGTCTAGTCGTTGTCGATCGCCGGTCCGGTTCAGCGCTTCGGGGTGACCCGCGTATATCGTCGGGAAAACGGCGAATCAAGGAGGTCGCGATGGCGGTCATCGTCGTCACCCGGCTGCGGCTGAAGGACCCGGCGCTGCTCGACGCGTTCTTCACCGACGCGCTGGCCGCGATCGAGCAGGCGCAGAAGTCGGACGGCAACCTCGGGGTAGACGCGCTGGCCGACGCGAACAACGCGTGGTGGAGCGTGAGTGCCTGGCAGGAACGGCGGCTGATGCGCTCCTACGTGCGCACCGATCCGCACCAGGGCATCCAGTCGCACCTGGACCGCTACTGCGACGAGGCGACGTTCGTGGACTGGGAGCAGGACAGCCCGGACCTGCCGGACTGGCAGACGAACTGGCGTCACCTGGTCGCCGACGGCCAGGCGGCCGAGCTAACCCAGCCGTCGGCCGCTCATCAGACCCGCGACTTCCCGGCCCCGGTGGCGGCACCGCCGGCCGGGTAGGCCGGCTTGCGCGGGATCCAGCGCGGGACGGCGTGCCGGTACTCCAGGTAGGCGGGGCCGAAGCGGCGGGCCAGCGTCCGTTCCTCGTAGCCGGTGACGAACAGGTGGAAGCAGGCCGCCATGACGGCCGCGTAGGCCAGCAGCCGCGGCGAGGCGAACAGCCAGGCCTCTCCCAGCACGACCAGGAGCGCGGCGAGGTAGATGGGGTTGCGCACCCAGCGGTACGGGCCGCGCGCGACCACCCGCCGCGGTGCGTCCCACGGGCCCGGGGTGCCGCCGCCCACCGCGGCGAAGTTCCAGGCGCACCAGAAGTACAGGGCCGCGCCGGCCACGATGACAGGGACCGCCTCCCATGCCTTGGGCGTCGGTGTGCTGGTGGTGCCGTGAGTCAGCAGCCACCAGGGCAGCCAGGCTCCGCCCAGTCCCGGCACCACCACGGTGAACACGACGTTGCGGAGCACCAGGCCCAGTGATTGGCCCAGGGTGCGGTCCATTCCTTCTCCCCGTTCATATGTAGCGTTGCTACTTATGTCAGCATATCTTGTTGATTGCCTGGCCGGAAGGCCCAACGTAGTATTGCTACATATGAGGGCCGAGGAGCTGAAGGGTCACCTGGACGCGGTGCTGCTGGCCGCGCTCGAGGGCGGGCCGCGGCACGGGTACGCGGTGATCGAGGCCCTGCGGCAGAGCACGGGCGGTCAGCTGGACCTGCCGACCGGGACGATCTACCCGGCGCTGCGGCGGCTTGAGCAGGCCGGGCTGATCGCCGGGACGTGGTCGGTGGTCGGGGGCCGGCGTCGCCGCGAGTACCGGCTGACCCCGGCGGGCGTCAAGGCGCTCACCGGGCGGCGGGCGGCCTGGCGGGACTTCTCGGCCGTCGTGACCGCGGCGCTTGAGGACAAGGCATGCCCGAGTCCGAGCTCCGCCTGACGCGCCGGTCCTACCTGGCCCCGGGGCCTTCCATGGCGTTCAGTTCCGCCCGGATCGCGTTCTGCGCGCGGGCCGCCGTGCTGTCTCAGCAGAACACGTAGCCCCGGCTCTTGCCCTTGAACGTGCACTGGTCGAGCAGGTGGCCGCTGGCGTCCCTGACGGTGGCGGTGTCGCCCGTGTTGTTCCAGACGTACCAGGACTTGCCCCAGTAGCGGTCGGTCTGGGTGTTCGTGCCCTTGCCGGTGTGGATCTTCACGTAGCCGTGCGGCTTGATCTTGTACGTGCCGAACGTGTAGACGTGATGCTTCGGGTCACGAAGTGTCCACCCGGTCATGGTGATCACCGAACCCGAGGTGTTGTGCAGCTGCACCCACTCGTGATTCAGGCTCGAATTGGAGCCGGTATCCCTTCCGGGCGAGTTGTACCAGATTTCACCGATCTGCATCCGGGCCGCCGCCTGAGCCGGCGTCGCGACGGCAAGGACTCCGAGCAGGATCGTTCCGAGAATGAGCAGCTTGCGCATTCGATTCCCCCCACTATGTGGTTTTACGTGCTTTACGAAAGCCCGAGGGCGGCTGGCCGAGACCAGCCAAGAGTACGGTATGCACGCTAATGCTCGGTACGGTCATTTTCCTATAGTGATCTCCCGGAAAATGGCCACCTCTAAGGGCGGACCTCGTACCAGTAGCCGCCGTTGAGATCAAGCTTGTTGCCGCTGGCCCGGCCCGGGGCGCTGTCGCCGATGTAGGTGTACAGCGGGTGGCCGTCGTAGGTCGCCTGCGTGGCGCCGCCGGGCCGCTTGATCGTGCCGAGCTTGCCGGTCACGCCAGGTCCGGCCTTCGGGGTGCCGGTCACCGGCGGCCAGTAGGCGGCACACGACCCGGTACAGGTGGAGGAGGCCGGGGTATCCGGGACGAACCAGTACAGGGTGCCGCCCTTGGCGTCGGTGAGCACGGCGACGCCACCGATCTTCGCGGTCTTCAGGGTAACCGCGGCGCCTGCGGTGCTCGCTGGCGCCCCGCCCGCGTTGGCCAGCGCGATACCGAACAGGACAAGGGCGGCCACCGAGACGGCTCCGACCGCGCCGACCACCAGCGACAGCGCGGCCCGCAGCCCCGCCAGCAACCGGGGCCGCGACCGGGCCGGGGCGGCGGCCGGATGCGCGTCGGTGATCGCCACGGCCAGCGCCAGCGTCGCAAAGGCCGCCACCTCGATGAGACCAGCGGCGATACCCGCCCTCGTTCGGATCTCCTTGAACCCGAACAACCCGATCCAGACCGCCAGCAGGTAGCAGCCCAGGGTGGACAGCGCGAATGCCGCACCCGCGACGGCGACCAGCCTGCTGTGGGTGACCAGCGCGCCGATGGCGAGGATGAACGCCACCATGGCCTGCACCAGGAACAGCCAGCCGATGGTCGGGATCGACCGGAACCCGGTCAGGTATAGGCCCAGGTGAATGCAGGCAGACACGACGAGCAGGAGCGCTCCCGCGACCCGCAGCCACGGCTGCCGCCAGTCGCCTAGCTTGATCTTCCGATGCTTGCCCACGCTCCGGCTCCCCAACCGGAACACGCCAGCCCCCAGTAGCTGTATTCCGGGGTGGCGAGCGGACGCATTGGTGGCCCCTGATCCGATCATGGCCGTTCAGCGCCCTTCGTTCCCGGCAGTGTCCGCGGTCGCCTTGTCCGACATTACCGAAAGAGACCGTGTTGCGCCGCCGGTCCGGCCACTGTCGTTAGCTGGCGGCGTAGCGCAGGCTGAGGTGGTCGTGGTGGCCGGACCAGCTCAGGTTGACGGACCAGCAGCCGGCGGCCGGAAGGTCGATGATCGACGGGCCTGGTCCGCCGGCGACTTGCCGGGTCACGGTCTGGCCGGTGGTGTCGAGGGTGGCCTGAATACGGAGCGGGGTAAATGGCCCCCCAGGAATCATCTTGGAGACCCAGAGGATCTTGTTGTTCACGTTCGCGAGCGGGGGTGCGTGCAGCGGATCGTGGTCGGCCCAGAAAATGGCGACGATATCGCCGCGGTCACCCAGTACGTAGGGCATGGGCACTGTTGGGGGACTGAATCCGGCCCGTGCCCAGGTGGGGAGCTGACGCGGGGCCATGGAGGACTGGCAGTTCTTCGTAGCCGGAGCGGAACGGCCGGCCTTGGCGGGATGTGGCGCGTGGCTGGAGGTACAGCCTGCCGCCGCGATGACTGCCAGCAGGATCAGCGTTACGCGCCGCCGCATATACCAAGCGTACGTCGCTCAGCCGGCTCGTGCCGTCCTCGCTGGCCAGCAGGCCGCTTCCAGCGGTGGCGGCCCCGTCTCCTGGCTTGAGCCATCAGGCAAGGACCGGCGTTCTGCCTCTCAGGCCGGTCACGAAGGCCAGCCCGTACAGCGCGCCGATCACGATCAGCAGCACGCGGTATCCGGTGACCAGGGACAGGTACTCGAGCGCGCCGCCGACCATCGCGCCGAGAAGGTTGACGGCAAAGGCCGTTCCCGAGTTGTGCACGTCGGCGAACCGTTGCGCGAACACCAGATTCGCGAGGAATACCGGCGCGAAGGCCAGGGCACTGGCGGCCAGGAAACGCGGGATCGCCGGCAGGGCGAGCAGCGATTCCTGGGGCACCAGCCAGGCTGCGGCCAGCGACGCGATGAGAGTGCCGTACAGCACGGCCGGCCTGGGCAGCCGTACCCGCCTGGCGGTCTCGACGGCGAGGTACACCGCGACCAGAACCCCGGCGAAGACGAGGGAGTTCACAAACCAGGTGGTGCCGAACAGCAGGGCGAACTGGATGATGTTCTTGGTTTCGAGCAACAGGAAAGCGGCACCCATGAACGCCAGGTCGATATAGGACCGCATCCCGCTGAAGCGGCCGCCGGCCAGCCGTATCAGCAGCAGCGACCCGAGCAGGATCGCTCCGAGCATCCGCAAGAAGTTGGTGGGGATGCTGGGGCTCTGCAGGTAGGGGAACGGGTGGTCGTCGGTCGCGGGCGCGAGGCCGGGTCCCTGCCAGTACGTGGTGCAGGCCGCTACCGGTCCGCCCGGGTGGACGGTGAGGACGGCGAGCCTCCTGCCGCCCGAGTGCCCGGGCTGAAGCTCGACGCACGGCAGCTGGTGGTAAACGTCCTCGAGCGTTGTCGCGTACCTGCTCAGCAGGAACGGCTGGTAGTAGTTGTACATCGCGAACGTGCCGCCCGGCGCGAGATGAGACTTGGCCGTGGCGAGTGACTGCTCGGTCAGCAGGTAGCTTTCCAGCCTGAGCGCGGACTGTCCGGCCAGCGCCGTCATCGAGTCTGGCAGCGCCAGCAAGATCAGGTTGTACCGCCGGTGCGTGTCTTCCAGGTAGGCACGGCCGTCATCGACGTGCATGCTAACCCTGCTGCTGTCGTAGGGATGACCCGGATGCGCCTGGCCAACACGGAGCAGCAACAACGGATCGATCTCGACGGCATCGATGTGCCTGGCTCCTTCGGACAGAGCCACCGCGACATCGTTGCCGGTCCCCGCTCCGATGATCAGGACGTTTCCCAGGCCGGCCCGGGTGACGTGCCGGTACGGGTAGAAATAGGAGGGGTTCCCTCGATGCATTGCATCGAGGGAGACGGCGTTCTGGTAGGGAACGTTGTTCGCGCTCACCGCGATCGCGGGCTGCCCCCCGAAGCGCTTGTCCTGGATGGTCAGCTTGTTGTAGGGCGACCACATCTGCCCGGGCGCGAGCGATTCCAGTACGAGCAGCGCGATGACTCCCGCCACCGCGCCGACCTGCCACCACCGGGCCCGGGGCAACAGCAGCACCACCAGGCCGACACCCGCGACCAGCCCCCATATGGCCGGTGGCTGGTCGAGGAAGGACAGCACCGAGAACGCCACGATCCCGGCTATGCTGCCCAGGATGTCCAGCCGGTAGGCGTTCAGCGGCTGGAACCTGACGAAAGTCCGCGCGACGGCCTGGCCAAGCCCCGCCATCACGGGTACGACGAGCCCGAACACGATGGTGAGACTCAGGGGCTGAGGAAGCGCGTTCATGCTGCCCCGGCCGTGGTACGGGTTAGGTCCGTTGAGCGTCGCCACCACCACGGGGAACGCGAGCACGAAGACCACGAGCGCTAGCAGCGCCACTGGCGTCCAGCGCACGTAGTCGCGTTCGGCCCGGGCATTGAGGAAGCCGATCCCGATCCCGAGAAAGCTGGCCAGCAGTACGAAATTCGTGGCGTTGTTCACGAAGACGTTGTTCGCGCCGACCCACCGGATCAGGGCGAGCTCCACGAACAGCATGAGGAAACTCGCGAAGGCCAGCCTGGCCGGGCTTGCGGGTTGTCCCGCGGCGTCACCGTCGTCGCGAGCCTGGATGGCACCGCGAGCCTCGATGCCGGCGCTGGCTTCCTGGGCGGGAGGCTCTCCAGTGTCCACCCGACCCACCGTAACAACCGGTGCGGCGGATGAGCGGGAAGTGCCGTACTTCGTTCGCCATCAGACGACGCGCCCACCGGTACCACGCCCGCGAAGTCAGGGAATGTCGGCATCCGATGCAATATGTCGGTTACACTCGTTGCGGCCATGGGGGGTCACCCGGTCGTCGCTCCCTCCTCCCGAAGCGGAAGGTTGGCGGTTGGACTCTGGCCACATGCGGGCTCAACCCCCGGTACGCGCGCCCAGGCGTTTGGAGATTAGTCCCTGGGCGTCAGAGATGAGATTCAGATGAGCGTCGTCGCCTTGTTTACCTGGATGGCCACCGTTCTGGCTGGCCTCGTTCTCCTTATTATCTGGATCATCGAGTACGACGCCGAGTTCCAGACCGCGACCGCGACTCGCTTGCCCGTGCCGGTGATTTCCGCGCACGCACTGCTCGGCCTGGGCGGCCTGATGTTGTGGATCAGCTACCTTCTGCTCGATCAGGAGGGGCTGGCCTGGGCCACTGTCGCCGCCCTGGGCGCCGTCGCCGTCCTGGGCCTGATCATGGCGGCACGCTGGATCGGCGTCTACCGGGCCGTCGGCAACCCCGGTCCGTCGCTGACCAGGAGCGCTATTGTCCCTCCGGAACGGAACTTCCCGCTGCCGGTCGTCGTCATCCACGGCCTCCTGGCTGTCACCACCCTCGTCCTGGTGCTGTTCACCGCGCTCGGCGTTGTCCAGAGCTGACCACCGATCTGTAAGAGGGCGGCTCGTTGCGCCTCCGAGGCCGCCAAGATGGCCTCGGAGGCTATACCGGGGCGAGGTCAGAGCTCGTTCAGCTTGATGGCTGCCGCGATCGCGCGGTACCCGGCGTCGTTGGGGTGGAGGAAGTCTCCTGAGTTGTAGGCCGGGTTAAGTTCTTCCGGGTCGGCGGGGTCGGCGACCGCCTGGGCGAAGTCGACCACCGCGTCGAATTCACCGGAGGTGCGGATCCAGTGGTTCACCTGGTCCCGTACCGCCTCCGCCCGCAGGAAGCCGGCGGGCGACATGTACGGCGCCTTGAACGGGATGATGGTGGCACCGATGATCCGAACGCCCCTGGCGTGTGCCGCCCTGATCAGAGTCTGGTATCCGGCGATGAGCTGGCCTGCGGTGACTCGTGAGGTCTGGCCGCAGTGGGCGGTGGGCGAGGGCGAGCCGCCCGGCCAGCGCGTCCGGGTACCGGTCGTTGCCGCCGACCGTGGAGTTGTGACCGTTCGTGATGGAGTCGCCGAAGGTGACGACCGTGTTCCGGGTCCGGCCACCGGTCACGTCCACGCCGGTCAGATAGTAGAAGGAATGGCTTGTCTCGTTCGCGAACGCCGCGGCACCGGTGTCGAAGCGGTGGTCACCGGCGGCGCGGTAACTGGCTGTCAGGCCGTCGTCGTGGAAGGTCGACGGGCCGGTAGAGCCGGCGAAGAAGAAGGTTATCGTCAGCGACTCCAGCGGTGGCCCCGGTCACTGCAGCGGCTTGGTGCCGTACAGATTCGAAAGCCGGACCCGGCACTGGCTGCCACCGGTGCTGACCCGGATAACCTGCCGGACCGTCTGGTCCGAGAAGCCGTCCGACCAGTTCGGTCCCGTGGTGTCGCGGCCCGCGACGGGCGGCTGCATTGCCGAGGCCCAGGTAGCGGACCACCGGGCGGCCGGATGAGCGGAGGCCCTGGCGATCGGATACGGGGCGAGGGTAGCGGCCAGCGCCGCCGCGGCTGCCGCGGCGCCAACTGCGGTGCTACGGAATTTCACTGTGTCTCCTGATGGGTGTTGACGGTGGCGAAGAAGGAGCGAACCTCGCGGGCGACCTGGGCGACAACCTCGGGCTTGCCGCCGGGGTTGGTGGTGCTGGGGTCGCTGGAGGCGCCGTGGTCGAGACCGGGAAACTCCACGCGCCGGCTGTGCGGGAGCGTGCGGGCCAGCGCGTCGCGGGCGGGCTTGAGGAAGGGCAGCCCCTTGCTCCCGCCAAGGATGAGGACGTCGGCGGTGACCGTCCGGAACGCATCGACCGTGCCGGCCATCTCGGCGATGAGTGCGCCCTCGTAGTGGATGGTCGGCGCCAGCTTGCGCATCGTGATGGCGTCCGGGGCGGACTTCTTGTCCTCGCTCTTCATGGCCATCTCGGTGAGGGACGCCAGCAGGCGGCGCGGCATGATCTTGAAGAAGGGCGGCGCCAGTTCCAGCCCGTACATGCTGGTGATCATCGCGGCGGCCACCTTGCCGCTAGCTATCTCGCGGTCGAAGCGCTTCAGCCAGGCGGTGTTCCTGGTGGCGTCCATGGCCAGCGCGGGCTCGTAGACGGCGATCATGCGGATGCCGGGCAGGGTGCGGGCGGCCGCCAGGACGACCAGGCCGCCGGCGCTGACGCCGAAGACCATCTGCGCACCCGATTCGGCCAGGACGGCCTGCAGGTCTTCCACCTCGGTGCGCATGCCGTGGTCGGGCCGGTGCGGGCCGGACATGCCACGCCCGCGCCGGTCGGGCAGGTAGACGGTGAAGTCGCCGGCAAGCGCCTGGGCGAGCAGCGTGTGGCTGCGAGCCGACTCCATGCTGCCGTGCAGGATCACGACGGCCGGGCCCCGGCCGGTCTTCAGGTAGCCGATCGGGGTGCCGTCGCGTGAGGCGACGCGGCCGCTTGTCAACGATGTGCCGAAGTCAGTCATGTCCATCCTTTGGTGTTTGCGGTGGGTTGCCTGTTTCTCGTCGCGGTGGGCCTCGCCACGTCGGCTCGGCTCAAGTTGCGAGCTTATAGTTACATAGCCTCTAGTTCTGCTGCAACTAGTTTTGTTGCTACAGGCCGCCCACCGGTCCGCTCCGCAGGCCGCGTCCCCGCATGGGCCCACCGGACGCCCGGTTACCGCGGATACCCCGTTCTTCAGCTACTCGACCGGCAAGGTGTCACGGCCGCCGTGGTACACATGCCGGCCCAGCGCGGGCAACTCGACTACGACCTGCGCATCGCCGGGGTGCGGCCGGCGGGTGTGCCGGCCCCGCCGTCGGTCGCCGGGTCCTGCTCTTCACACGCATGTGATGCGCTGCGTGAAGTGATCAGCCTCCACCACTGCTCCCGTGATCATCGCGACCCCAGCCAGGAACCTGCTGACCAGTCTGCTGCGCCACCGCCTTGCCGATCTGGGTACTTGCCAGGTGGAACCGCGCCTCGGGCGTTACACCCGCCAGGGCTCCGCACCTTCCTCCTCGGCACGTATCCAGCCAATGACCTCGTCGCGGATGTAGCGGCCAGGCCGGAACTCGCCGGCGGCCAATGTGACGTGGAGCACGAGCATCGTCTCGACGTGCAGGCGCGTGAAGCGCTCCTGGGCGTCGGGGGTGGGATAGGGGACTTCTCCGTCCAGCAATTCCCAGTCACTGTCGGGCGCCTCCAGGATCTCCGCGATATCCCGCTCGACGTCTGAGTTGCCGTAGGGCCTCTTCGGGTCGATCGCGGGCGCACCGTAGCCCTCGCCGTAATCCCAGTAGAGATGGACATGCCGTAGGAGCTTGAGATGATCCTCGGTCACGGTGAACTCGCTGACGGCAGCCCAGCTAATCGCCTCGACGTAACGCTGCGTATCGGCCATCGCCGCTCCCTCGGGACAAGTACCGGCTGCAGCCGTGAGAACCGGGGGCTGCATGATGCGGCTATCGTCTCATCCTGGAATGTCATTGATCCGCGGTAGCTGAGCAGCGGCGGCGACGCTCCTACTGCGCCCGCGTGACGCGTGAACGATGACTGCCTACCTCAGCCGCGTCACGACGCCGGTTTGGCGCTAGGGATGTGCCGGCGCAGGTCGCCGGCGCCGTGGGTAAAGCCGCGCTCGGTCAGCCAGCGCGTCAGCCGGGCTGCGTCCGGGTGCGTGTCCGGGACGACGTTGTAGATGTAGTTCAGCCCGCGTTCGGCGGCCTCGTCCTCCAGCCGGTCCAGGATGAAGTTGCCGATGCCGACGCCGCGCCTGGCCCGTTCCACCAGAAGCGAGATCTGAGCGTTGCCCCATTCCGAATCCAGCCAGCCGTAGCCGACGACGATCCCGTCGTCGTCAGTAACCCGCCACCACTCGTCGGCGATCGCAGCTCCGGGAGCGGGCTCGTGGAAGCCCACCGCCGCGAGTTCGTCCGGGCCGAACAACCGCTGCTTGTCAGCGTCCCAGTGCGGAGTGTCCTCCTTCGTCCAATGCAGCGTCATCGCTCCTCCTTCGCCTGGCCGTCGGCCACGGGCATCAGCCGGGCGGTTTGGCCAGCAGGCCGGTGTCGTTAGCCGTCTTCCGCAGCTCAATGCGGCGGATCTTGCCGGTGTGGGTGATCGGATACTCGCTGACGAACACGATCCTGCGCGGCCGTTTGTATGAGGGCAGGCCGTCGCGGCAGAACTGGATAAGCTCGGTCTCGGTAGCGACCTGGCCGGGTCGCAGGATCACGAACGCGACGGGCTTCTCCAGCCCGTCGGTGTCCATGGCCGCCACGACGGCCGCGTCCGCCACGGCGTGGTGGGCGTGCAGCCGGGCCTCCACTTCCGTCGGCGCTACCCACATTCCGCTCGCCTTGAGCATGTCGCCGGTGCGGCCAAGGCACGTGTAGTAACCGTCGACGTCCAGGACGTAGGTATCGCCGGTGCGCAGCCACTCCCCCTGGAACACCAGGCGCGAGGCGTAGTAGCGCGACCAGTATCCGGTGGCGGCCGATTCCCCTCGCACGAGCAAGGTGCCGGGCGTGCCTACGGGTACCTCGAGCCCGTCATCGTCCACGATCTTTAGGTCATAGCCGGGAACTGCCACACCACTGCTGCCCGGGCGCACCTGGCCGGCCCGGTTGGACAGGAAGATGTGCACCATCTCGGTCATGCCGAGGCCGTCGAGGATGTCCACGCCGAAGTGCGCCGTCCATCGCGTGTACAGTGCGGCCGGCAGTGCCTCTCCTGCGGACGCCGCGAGCCGCACGCCGGCCAGCGCATCCGCGGGCAGGTCGGCGCGCAGCATGTTGGCGAAGAACGTCGGGCCGGCGAAGAACAGCGTGGCACCGTACTCGCGGGCCCGGTCGGCTACGATCGCGGGCTTCGACGGCGCCGGTTCGAACACGGTCGCGGCACCGACCGACAGCGGGAACAACACCGAGTTTCCCAGGCCGTAGGCGAAGAAGGCCTTCGCCGCCGACAGGCACCGGTCCTCCGGCGTGATGCCGAGCACCTGCGCGCCGTAGGTCTCGCACACCACCTGGATGGAGCCGTGCCGGTGCATCGCGCCCTTCGGCGAGCCCGTGGTGCCCGACGTGTACAACCAGAACGCGGGCGAGTCTGCGGTGGTCGGATAGACAGACTCGTCCGGCTGGGCCGAAGAGAGCAGCGTGCCGAGCCCGTACCACGGCAGCCCGCCCGGTGCCTCGCCGGCGTCGTCCGGCCCGAGCACTCCGCGCAGGTCCGGTGCGCCGACCATCGCCTCACGGGCCAGCCCAGCGAATTCGCCGGTCACCGCGAGCACCCGGGCTCGCGAGTCGCGCAGCAGTTCGCCGAGTCCGTCGGCTTTGGTCATCGTGGTCACCGGCACCGGGATCGCTCCGATCCGCATCGCCGCCAGGTAGGCGATCACGAACTCGGGCGAGTCGGCCATGCACATCAGCATCCGCTGCTCGGGCTGCAGGCCGATGCCGCGCAACGCTCCGGCCGCGCGCAGCACCTGCTGGTAGAGCTGCCCGTAGGTCAGCTCGCCGCCCGGACCGGTGAGCGCGAGCCGGTTCTCGTCGCCTGCGGCCAGCCGCCGGTCGAGCAGGTACTCGCAGGCGTTGAAGGACCCGCTCATGACGCGTAGCCCGGTTCAGGCGAGGTGGACGTGGTTGTAGTGGAACGGTTGCCGGGAATCCCGTTGGGGGGCGGGAGAAGCAAGATCTTCTCGGTGTTGTCGGCGGTGGTGGTCATGGTCGACTCATTTCCTGTCTGTCAGTCTGTCACCCGGAGCACGACCGATGCCCCGGAGTCTCCGGCGGCGCAGCCGGTAAACAGGCCAATCCCGCCGCCGCGCTGGCGCAGTTCCTCGATCAGTTCGGCGATGGAGCGCAGACCGGTCGGACCCTGCGGGTGGCCGAAGATCAAGCTGCAGCCGTAAGAGTTCATCCGATCCAGCGGGAAGCCGGTCTGCTGGGCGAAGTAGATGTCATTCACGGCGAACGGATTGTGCGTGGTCACTGCGTCGACCTGGCCGATCGTCAGCCCCGCGTCGGCCAGGGCCGCGTTGGCCGCCGGGACCACCGCCTGGGGCATATGGCTCGGGGCCACTCGCGCGAAACCGGTCGCGAGGATCTGCGCCACGCCGGCGCCGCGGGCTAGCTCACGGGCCTCGTCGAGCGTGGTGACCAGGGCGCCTGCCGTACCGTCGGCCGGGTGCGTCTGGGTGGCGAAGGTATGCCGTCCGTCGGGGGAGGCCGGCGGCAGCGCGCTGATGTCCTCGAGCACGATGGGCCGCACACCATCGTCGGCATCGATCACCCGCGGCGGCTTGCGGCGCTGGGGGATCTGCACCTCCACCATGTACCGGCGCTGGAAGGCCCGGTCGTCGGCTAGCGCCTTGGAGTACTGGCTGGACCGCAGGGCCGCCAGCTCATCGAGTTCGCCACGCGAGATCGATGCTTCGGCGGCCACGTTCTCCCCCGCAGCCAGCATCGACGTGCCGGCCCACGGGTCACGGGCGAAGCTGTCCAGCACCCAGTGAGTAGAAACCGGCGCGCCGCCCATCGCCGATGGTGCCGGATACAGCAGCTGCGGCCCGTTGCTGGTGCGGTCGGTGGCGACCACCAGCTGCAGGCCCGCCCCAGTGGTGACCGCGCCGCCGGCCGCGGCCAGGCAGGCGACCGACGTGGCGCAGGCCTGGCTGATCATCGGGCCGCTCACCGCCCCGGCGCCCAGCCGCCCCGCCAGCGTGGGGGCTCCGTAGAAGATGTCCGGCTGTGGGATCGTCCAGCCCAGCACCAGGCCGGCAATCTGGGCGGGGTCGACCCGCCGCTCGCCCAGGGCCCGGGCAGTGACGTCGGCGGCCAGGTCGAGGCTGGATACCTCGGCCAGGGAGCCCTGCCACTTGGTAAAGGGCGAGCTCCACCCGAACCCGGCCGGGATCGCAACATTCTCGTACCTCATCATGCAGTCCTTCCTGCCGTCCCGGCGATGATGACATCGCCGGGCCCGGGTGGGCGTAGAACAGCTCGACCAGCGTCGACCGCCCGATCAACACTTACCACTGGTGCATGTATCCCTTACCGGTGATCTCGCCGCCATACAGGCCGGCCGGGGCGGGCCATCACCGCGAGCGGCTCGATGCGGACCGCCGAGCCGGCCAAGAAAATGAGCCTAGGCGCCAGCACACCGGCCAGGAAGGGACAAAAGTCCCTTCCTGGCCTCGATGGCACTGGTCGCCCTCAACGCTTACATCTGGCACAACTGGCAGAGGTATGACATCGAGCGGTCGCCTTCCGCCGGGCTGCTCTCCCCGCACGCCAGATATCGAAGGCAGCTCACGCTGATCTGAGGCGCACCACGGCCAGGCATCCGGCGACCGCCTCGGCCCGGCCACCGGGATACCACGAACCCATCACGACACCGGCGATGCCCGGGCCGCGGGGCAGGCTGCCGGGCCTGAGCACGCGGCTGAGCTCGATCGCCGCCGTGTCCGCCGTAAGGACGATGCCCGGCACCAGCAATTCGCCGTGCACCTCGACCTCCTGGGTACCGCCTCTGCCGCTTGGCCCGCCGGTGCCGCCAGCCTGGACCAGGCGCAGCAGCTCAGCCTCCCAGACCGGGTCAGTCGTCGCGTCATAGATCCAGCGGGTGCCGAGCACGCTGTGCTCCGCCGTCGCGATGAGCGCCCCCTCCGCCACCGCAGCGCCCCGGTAGGTCATCGGGATCTGGTAGATCTCGTCCCCGTCGGTCATCAGCTGGGTCTCGATACCGACCTCGCCGTCCGGATCCTCCAGCCGGAAGGCACCGACCGGCCGGAGCACGGAAACCCCGGCGCCCAGGTACCAGTGCTGCCGCGCCAGCCACTGCGGCATGAACTCACGAAACGACGGAGTGAGCGTCGGGCCAGAACGCGGTCGAGCCACGGTCGCTCATCCTAAATGGCCGGGCCGGCGTAGGCCAAGACCGCACGGATCGTCGCACGCTGGACATCGCGGACGTCGCCTCGTCCGGCGGATGCTCGCTGGGCAGGCCGGTGGGTCTGACCGTCCCCTGACCTCCCGGCCCGTCGTCGTTCCAGTGGCGGAAGTCCCGGCGACGGTCCCGGCCGGTGCCTGCCGACATAGACACCGGCCCGGTGGTCCGCTGCGTACCCTGACCGTTCGGCGGTATCCTCCCGCGGCGAACCCGGCAGCTGCCATCCGCGCGGCCCGGAGGCTCTGCCGGAGGCGGGATGATCCACGCAGCGCCGCGTGATCAGCGCCGCCCACAGCAGCGCGCACACTCCCGCCGTCCTGGCACCCGTCCCTGTTGTACGGCATAGCCGTCCATGCCGTACCGAACGTGGAGTTATGGAGTGACGATCCCGATCTTTGACTGGATCCCGATGCGGGTTCTCTGTCGGCCGGAACGCTGGTCCGTGGTGCTTGGTTCTCTGAGCAGCAGAAACGGTGGGTTTGAAGAGATATGCTCTCCCGGAGCAGGCTTCGCAGCACCGGGGGGGTGCAGAGACGTGATTCCGGTGCCGCGTCGGGACACCGCGCCTTACAGGCTCACGCTGATCCGGGACCTGCTGACGAGCCTGCCGGCTGCAGTGGCCTATCTAGCCGGACCTGACCTGGTTATCGACTTCGCCAATGACGCTTACCGGCGGCTTGTCGGCGATCGCAACGTGGTCGGTATGACGCTGCTCCAGGCGCTGCCGGAACTGGCCAGCCAGGGGCTGTGCGATCTGCTCGAACGAATCATGGAGACTGGGGAGTCCATCCAGGGCACCGAAACCGGGGTCTGGATTCACCGGCGCAATGGGCGAGCCGGGCAGCTGTTCGTGGACTTTACCTGCCAGCCGGTGCGCGATGCCGGCGGAGCTTTCGCAGGAGTCCTGCTGTATGTCGCAGATGTGCCCGTGCATGTGCGGGACCGGGACCGGCTGGAAGGGCTGGCCGGGAACCTTGCCATGTCGGAGGAGCGGTACCGGACGCTGTTCGAGACCATGCCGCAGGGTGTCGTTCACTACGACGCCGACGGGTCCGTCATCGGGGTGAACCCGGCAGCCAGCGAGATCTTGGGCATGGACCTGACTGCCGTGAAAACCTGGCCTGTTGTCCCGGAAGGGCAGGCGGTGCGCGAGGACGGCTCACCGTTCCCGCCGCAGGACCTCCCGGTGTCGGTGGCGCTGCGGACCGGTGAGATCGTCACCGACGTGGTGGCCGGTGTCAGGCACGGACGGACCGGCGAGCTGCGCTGGGTGCGGATCACCGCAGTCCCTGACGCCCGGGATGAGAAAGGCCGGCCCAGCCGGGCATACGCGATCTTCACCGACCTGACCGAGCAGCGGCGGACCGAGGCGGCGCTCCGGCAGAGCACCGCCCTGCTGGGCCGGTTGCGGGAGGCCAACGTGCTCGGCGTGGTGGTCGTCGGCGAGCACCGGGTCTACGAGGCGAACGACGCATACCTCGACATCATCGGCTACGGCCGGGACGACCTTGAGGCTGGCCGCATTACGTGGCGGAAGATAACTCCGCCGAGTTGGGCCAGTGCTGAAGACAAGGCCATTGAGCAATTGCGGCGGACCGGAGCGTGCCAGCCGTTTGAGAAGGAGTACATGCACAGGGACGGGCACCGGGTGCCCGTCCTCATCGGGGCGGCAGTGATCGGCCGCAACCCGTTGCGCTGGGCGTCTTTCGTGGTTGACCTGACCGCCCGGCAGCGGGCCGAGCAGGAACGCGCCGAACTGCTGGCCAGCGCCCGCGCCGCGCGTGCCGAGGCGGACAGCGCACGGGAACGGCTGGCCTTCCTGATGCGCGCCGGGGCGCTGGTCGCCGCCACCCGGGACCGGGATGAACTCCTCGACCAGGTTGTCCAGCTGGTAGTCCCGAGCCTGGCAGACTACTGCGTGGTGTTCATGCCGACCGCTAGCGGGATGCTACTCGCCAGCGCGCTTACCCACACCAACCCCGTCCGCGCAAAGCTGCTCGCTGGCCTACGCGGGCACCCGATTTCCCCGGCTGGCCCGCTGCTCCCCCAGCGTGCTTACACCACCGGCGCCACCCAGCTATCACCCGACGTCGCCACCGAAATGCCTGCCTGGGCCAGGGCCGAGCCCGACACGATCAAGATCGTGCAGCTTATGCAGCCGCAGAGCGCCATCGGCACGCCTTTGCTGGCTGGACAAGACCCGCTCGGCGTCATCGTGCTAGGCCGCGGAGCCGAGCGTCCCCAGTTCGGCGCGACGGACGTCCAGATGGTTGAGGAACTTGGCCGCCGGCTAGCCGTGGGGCTGGCCAACACAGACACCTTCGCCCGCGAGCACGCCATCGCCGAAACGCTGCAACGCTCCCTTCTGCCGGACGCCCTGCCCCAGATCCCGGGACTGGACCTCGCGGTACGCTACCTGCCCGCCACCAAGGGGGCCGCCGTCGGCGGCGACTGGTACGATGCGTTCCCGCTCAAGGCAGGCCGGGTCGGGCTGGTAACCGGCGACGTGGCCGGCCACAACATAGCTTCGGCGTCGCTCATGGGCCAGGTCCGCAGCCTGCTCCGCGCATACGCGATCGACGACCCAGACCCGGGCCGCGTGCTGCGGCGAACCAACACCGCCGTGGCCGAAGTGCTCCCGGACGTGCTCGCCAGCGTCGTCTACGCCGTTCTCGACCCGGCCACCGGCGACCTCGCTTATGCGAACGCCGGGCACCCTCCGCCGATCATCACCACCGGCCCCGGCCAGGCCGAATACCTCGACAACACGGTCGGCACCATGCTAGGCGCCTGCACCCACACCAGCTTCACCACCGGCCACCGGCAGCTTCAACCGGGCGAAAGGCTGCTTTGCTACACCGACGGGCTCATCGAAGACCGGTGCCGTGACATCTCTGAAGGCCTGACAGTCCTCGCCGGAACGATGCAACGCTCCGGTCCCGGCTCGGCCGAGCAAACGTGCGCCACCGTGCAGGCGGCCCTTCTCGGCGCCGCAAGGCGCGACGACGACGTATGCCTCCTAACAGCCCGGCGCACCGGCTGAGCGCCCCCAAGCATCGCAGGCCGCGAGTCCGCGCCGAGCTTGCCGATCTTGACCTCGCCGAGCACCGGCCCGATGGTGCGGCGGACGTAGCTCTGGTGCGCCTCTCGGGTCGACACCTCGAGGTCGGCGACTTCCAGGTACCTGCCGAGCGCCTGGCCCAGAGTCGCGTGGAGGCGGATTTATCCGGCCTGGGACCCATCCTCGGCGCCGGGTGCCGTGTAACTCTGGGGGCCCGGGTACCGGCGATGGGTGTCAACTTGCGCATTGTGACGGATCACCCATGGCGGAGGATTCCTGCCGCCGGATCAGGTGCGACGGTGATAAGCGTCTACTGCTACCGATCCCGACGAGTCGAGAATTTAGCACCTTGAACTCGAGGAGACAGCCATCGGTCTCGGCTGCGTCGTCGGCCTGCGGTGATGTCCGGGGAGATGCAGCCGTCCCCCCGTGTATCTCGGCCAGCGGGAGGCGGCGGCCGGGTACTCCGATCCGCCGCACCTCGGGAGCCATCGCCGGCCGCCCACGTACGGTGGGCGAAAGCCCGGTCACGTTCGGGACGCCGTTCCTCGTGCAGTGCCGCGTCTCGGTAGAGCGGAGGCTGCGTGCAGATACTGACGGACGGAGCCGGCCACTCTCCTGCCTGCAACGTTTGCCGGCTCCTCCATGATCTCTTTCACCGGCCTCCTGATCGTCGGCGTGGTCGCCGTCGCGGTGCCTCTGTTCCTCGGGCTCGTCCCGGCTGTGAAGGTGCCGGCGGTGGTGCTAGAGATCCTCGGCGGGGTCCTGGTCGGACCGGCAGTGCTGGGGTGGGTGCATCTCGACGTGGCGGTCCGGGTTGTATCGGACCTGGGCCTGGGTTTCCTGTTGTTCATGGCGGGCTTCGAGATCGACCTGCGGCGGTTCGACCGCCGGGTGCTGAACCTCGTCGGCCGGGCTTTCGTTCTCTCGGCGGTGCTGGCTCTCCTTTTCGCCTACGGGCTCCGGCTGGGCGGTGAGGTCAGGGATGGCCTGCTGGTGGGAATCACGTTGATGGCGACGTCGCTCGGTGTCCTGGTGCCCATTCTCAAGGATGCGGACCAGACTCAGACGTATTTCGGTCGTCTGACCATGGCCGCGGGTTCGCTGGCAGAACTCGCTCCGCTTGTCCTGTTGTCAGTGTTTTTCTCGGCTTCGTCGACGAACCCGTCGGTGGAGCTGGGACTGCTCGCGGCGTTCGTCGGCCTTACCGCGGTAGTTGTGGTGGTGACCCAGCGGGTCAGGGGATGGGCTCCGTTGCGGGACGTGGTGCAGCGACTGGAGAACACAAGCTCCCAGCTGCGGGTCCGGTTGGCTATCACGTTCGCGCTGGCCTTCTCGGTGGTGGCCGAGCACTTCGGGCTTGCCACGATCTTGGGGGCATTCCTGGCCGGGGTCATCGTGCGCCGGACCGACGATTCGCCGGCCTCCCAGGAGGAATTCCAGGGCAAGCTGGAAGCGATCGGCTTCGGGTTCCTGATCCCGGTGTTCTTCGTGAGCACCGGCGTAGGCCTGGACATTGCCTCGTTGTTCCACAGCACCCGCGCGATCATTGACGTGCCGGTCTTCCTGGTCGCGCTGCTGGCGGTGCGGGGGCTACCTGCTTTGCTGTACGTGCGGGCCGTCGGGCGTACTCGCGCCGTGGCGGCCGGTTTCATGCAAGCCACGTCTTTGACGTTCATCGTCGTGGCCACCACCATCGGGGTCCAGACCGGTCATCAACGGACGTCCACGGCCGCCGCTTTGGTGGTGGCCGGCCTGCTGTCGGTCATCATCTACCCGCCGGTCGCATTGCAGATGCTGAAAAGCGCCGCCGACCGCGAGGTGTCACGCCCCCCGGCCCCTGACCGGACCTCCTAGTCCGCCAGCGCGCCGTCACGCCTCGATGGTCGCCAGCACGCGCCCGGCCGAGACGGCTTGGAGTAGCCGCTGGTAATCCTGCTCGTTCTGGTCGGCGTAGGCGATAGCGAAATCCGCGATGGCGTGGTCGAAGACCTCGCCGATGCCTAGGTAGCCGGAGATCATGGTTGCCCGCCCGGTCCTGGCGTGCGCCCGGGCGAGCGCCCAGCCGCAAAGCCGACCGTAGTAGTCGAGCTGGAGCGGGTCCATCAACGGGACGCTCATGCTGCCCTTCATGTCGCGCAACTGGCGTACGTAGTAGTGCTTGAGGGCCGTGCCATTGGTTCCGGCGCCGGTCGTCCAGCCCAGGAACGGATCGGTGGCCGCCTGGGTCAATCGCTGGCCCATGACGACCCGCTCGCCCTGGTGCTCATATTCGCCCGGGCCGGCGAACGGGGCCAGCACCGACTCTTGTGCCTCCTTCACCTGCAAGAACAAAGGCTCGTCGGCTCGGTCGCCAAGCAGCAGCAGTACGAAGGCCTCAGTTCCGACCGACCCGACGCCGACAACCTTGCGCGCGAAGTCGCCGAAGTAGTAGCGCCGCAGCACCTCCCGCCGATCCGCCTCCAGCGTGTGCTGGTACAGCGCGATAGCGCTACGCAGCTCCTCCAGGACGCCCGGGTGACGCTCGATAGGAAAGCGGACGATCACCGGATGAGCCGGCCGGATACGGTACTGCCCCTCCACCTGGTCGCACATATTCAGGAAGGCTCTGAGACTCGTGCGACGATACGCTTTCGCTATATCCCGGTGACGGCGCCGTATGGCCGCCTTCGGCTGAAGCGCGTCGAACAACCTGCTCACTTCATCGATATCGATCCTGGAATACCAGACCTTGAGAAAACGCATCGCAGCGTAGCCCGCCATCTCGGTGCGATAGCTGCGCACGGCCAGGCGCGCGGCGGTATGGGCATCGCGGTCGTTGAAGCCATTGTCCCGCGCAGCGACGGCGAAGCTGGCCGCCAGCCGCTTGACATCCCACTCGAACGGCGCGGGAAGCGTCTCATCGAAATCGTTGACATCAAAGACCAGGCGCCGGTCGGGCGCCGCGTACATGCCAAAATTCAGCAGGTGCGCGTCACCGCAGGCCTGCACCCGGATATCCGGCGTAGGCGTGTGCGCGAGATCCCATGCCCTCGGATCGGCACCGCGCCGGCAAACCCCTCGTTGATGACCGCCGCCTCGCGCTATAACGTGAATGCCGGTGGCGCGGTGCCACCACGTCGCCGCCGAGGAGGCAGGATGCCGGCAGATCCGCCCAGCTCACCCGCGCTACGCGCGTCCGACGCGGACCGCGACCGATTCATCGAAGTGCTGCGCGCCGCCGTCGCCGACGGCCGGCTCGACCGGGCCGAGTTCGACGAGCGGCTGGACGCGGCGCTGGCCGCCCGCACCATCGACGCGCTGGCCCCGCTCACCGCCGATCTGATCGCGGTGCCAGGCCGCGGCGGCGCGCTCACACCGCCGCTCACCAGGACGCCGGCCCAGCCGGCCGCCGAACTGCTCACCATCAGCGAGCGGCACGGCTCGGTGCGCCGCGACGGCCGGTGGACGCTGCCGCGCCGGCTGGCGCTGCGCACCGTGTGGTGCGACGTGATGCTGGACCTGACCAGCGCGGTGCGCAGCGGGCCCGAGCTGGTCATCGAGCTGCGGGTGCGCGGCGGCGACGTGGAGCTGGTCCTCGCGCCTGGCATGGTGGTGGACGCCAACGAGCTGGCGGTGCGGCACACCAGGCTTGCGATCAGCAGGGACGCGGGTGGAGACACGCCGGAGACGCTGTGCGTCCGCCTGGTAGGCCGGATGCGGCACGGCCGGATCAGCACCCGGTGGCTGGCGCCGCGACAGTGACATGCCGTGCGTGGCGGGGGCGCACCGCCGTGCTACGGCCCGGCCAGCGCGCCCCAGTCGGTGAGGTGTTTATTGTGTACCGGCGCTCTCCATCTCCTCGTGCCCCGGGCCCACCGGGACCAGGCCCGCAGCCAGATCTGGCCGTCAGCTTCCCGGACGCGGTTCCCCGGTCACGTCTTCCAGGACGCGGGGGTCGGCGAAGTCGCGGAGGAGCACGATATGACCTTCCCGGATCCGGAGGATCTGGATGGCCGTTGCCGTGATCGGCCGGCCCGTCGTGGTCAGGGTCGCCTTCGCCCGCATCTCCGCGATCACCACCTCCGGGTCCTGGGCCTGGTAAAGGTCCGTCACCTCGTAATCCTCCAGCCGCAGCGGCGACGCCATGACCTGGCGCGAGTACTCGCGGATCGCCTCCCGGCCCTCCAGGCGCACGGGCGTGCCCGGCGGCCCATGGAAGGAGAACTCGATCACCGCGTCGGGCGCGAACAGGTCCGCGAAGCCGTCGGCATCGCCGTTCAGCATCAACTTGCGGCGGCGGGCCAGGACATCGGCGGGCGTGGCGGATGGCATGCGGCGTTTCCCTTCACTATCACGGTTCGTTCAACAGCCGTTCATTGAACAATCGTAGAATCAAATGAGTCCCCGGTCAACACCCGTAGAATGAAACGGTGACCACTCCCCGGCCCGGCCCGCGCGCCGAGCAGCGCCGCCGCACCGAGGCGCGCATCCTCGACGCCGCGACCCGGGTCTTCTTCAGCGCCGGGTACGACCGGACCACCATCCGGGCCGTGGCCTCGGCCGCAGGAGTGGACGCGGGCCTGGTCATGCACTACTTCGGGTCCAAGCAGCAGCTGTACCGGCGGGTGATCGACGCCGCCCCCGTCCCCGAGATCGGCGGCACGCCGGCCGAGGCAGCCGAGCAGATCCTCGCGACGCTCGCAGACCGGCTCGCCAGCGCGCCCGTGGCGTCGCTGGCCCTGTTGCGCTCGATGCTGACCAATCCCGAGGCCGCCAGCGCCGCCAGCGCCGGCATCGCCCGCTACGAGGCGCAGATCGCCCGGGCCATCCCGGCCGGCGACGCGGACCTGCGGGCCGCGATCATCAGCGCCATCACCCTCGGCATCACCGTCTCCCGGCACCTCCTCAAGTCCGACGAACTCGCCACCGCCGACCCGGCGCAAGTCATTGAGCTGCTGCGTCCCTGCGTGCTCTCGCTGGCAGCCCGCCCCGACCACAGCGCGCCGCCTTAATCGAGAGCGCGATAGGCGGCCGGTGATGTCCAGCCGTCTTGCCGCACCGCTCATGGCCCGGCTCGCGGTC
Organism: uncultured Actinomycetota bacterium; assembly: GCA_963753225.1. Classification (GTDB taxonomy): domain Bacteria; phylum Actinomycetota; class Actinomycetes; order Streptosporangiales; family Streptosporangiaceae; genus Palsa-504. Next base: position 108,448 of record CAVWBQ010000053.1, read on the forward strand.
CTGGCCTTCGGCTAGCCAGAACCCTGAAGCTTCCACCCCGGCGTCGGCCAGGGAATCCCCTGGTGCTTGTGGAACACGGCCAGGGCCGCCTCAAGCACGTACGGCCCGCGCAGCCACTGAAGCCGCGGCGAGATCTCCGCGTAATCCAGGCCCGGATGATCGCCGCAGCCGGGGCAGACCAGCTCATACATGCCGGTATAGCCGCCCTCGACACGGCCGTCCACGATGCGGGCCGGCTGGCTCCGCAGGAGCGCATCGCCGCCGTGACCGGGCTGACCGGCGGGCGGGGATGCCACGACCCCCTCAGCCGCGATGTGCAGCCACCGGTCACGGCGATCCCGCGGGCGAGGTGCAGGGACGGCGGCCGGACCGGCACTAGTCAATCTGTCACGATCACTAGAAATGCTCACTCAACCCACCGCCAGGAAAGAAGTGCCTGGCCGCCACCGAGGTCTGGAGCAGCGACGCCGCTTAACACCTGACGTTAGCACGCAGGCAGGTACGCGGACATCCCAGCCGAGGTTTCGCAGTCCTATTCACCAGGTGTTAAGGCATTGTTGGCTTGCCGTCTTGCCTTGGCGAGCGGCGTCATCGTCGCCGTCTTCCCCCGGGCGTATCACTGTTCCCGGATGCGGGTGGAAATGCGTGCAAATTCCCCCGAACCCGCCGTAGGAGTACCTCTGACTCCCTGAACCCGTCAAGACCGTCCATGACCGCAGGGGTATCTACGGAACGACTTGGGAAAGGAGCCGCGATCAGGACAGGTGGGTCAGCCCGGAGATTCCGTCGCGCAGGAGCGCCGCGGCGAGCAGCACCATGATCGCCGCCGCGATCAGCCTCGCGTTGCGGAGCAGCCAGTCCCGGACGCGCTGCAGGAGCCGAGTAGCCCGGTCCGGTGACACCGCCAGCATGATGAGCGCGACGGCGAGCGGCAGCAGCGACACGACCGAGAAGAACACCCAGTCGACGACGTACTCGGTTGTGCTGGGGTTGGTCTCGGAGATGTCCTTCATCGCGAGCGGGATGAAGCCGCCCGGGTTCGCCAGTGTGGCGCCCGCCGCGACGATCGCGATCCACGGCGACGAAGCGATCTTGCTCATCTTGTCGACCATGGCCTGGGCACGCTTCGGGTTCCGCGGCCGGCGGAGGAACCGCACGCTGAAGAACACCAGGAGAACAGCGGCGATGATGTCGATCACCGCGACCCAGGGTTTCGGGTACGACGTGGTCGAGGCGGCCTTGTCGCCGAGCACGAAGGCAGCGAGGAGCCCGACCGCGAGCGTAGCGCTCAGGGCCCCGAGGTAGAACCACACGCCGGTGCGCAACGGCCGGTCTCCGAGCACGAGTGCGAGCACTGAGAACGACAGCGTCGTCGGAGACAGCATCGCGGCAACCGTAGTCAGCGCCAGCTCGGCGTCGATCCAGCCCATTCCGGTTACCCGGGCTCGCCGGTGCTCACCAGGAGACGGCTGGCCAGCCCGTCCGCGAACTTCCGTGCCTCCCGCACGTGGTGTTCCTGCAGGTTGGTCGGCGGGATCTTGACCCCGAGGTAGCGTTCGCGGTACTCACCGGACCCGAGGTAGCTCAGCAGCGAGCGCACCTGGCCTCCCTGGTAGCGGAAGTCAATGCCGTCGGCGAAGACCCCGCCACGTTCCGTGCCGAGCCTGCGGACGGTCTTGAGGTTGTGTTTCCAGTACCGGCGGCAGCAGACGGCGGCGGCGAACGGCTTGCCGCCCGGGACCCGGCTCGAGGTGTCGGACTGCAGGAAGGACCGGACCGGAACGTCGGTGGACAGCCACCAGGTGGGAGACCCGATGCACACCAGGTCGTAGTCCCGTTCGGTCACCACGTCGGGAATGGCGATCTTCGCCGGGCGGCGGCGGGGTGATTCCGCCGGGATCATCCCCACCAGGTCGCGGAACGGGTGCGGCATGGGGAACTCTTTGAACCTGCCGGCGTAACGAGGGTCGGTGAACTCGATCGCGGCCAGTTCCACGTCACAGCCGTGGCCGCGAAGCACTTCAGCCATCGCCTCGACCACCTTCAGCGTCTGCTTGGTGTAGGTGAAATAGACGAACAGAACCGAGGGCTTCGCCACGGGGTCCGATGGCTGGCTCATCTTGCTCAGCCGTCCAGGCCGGCTTGTGCGTCCGCGAGCGCGGCCTTGAGCTTCTTGGCGGCGCCGCCGTCGACCTGCGCAACCGACTTCCGCACCGCACTGGCGAGCGTCGCGTCGGCAGTGCCGCCCTTGCCGCGGTCGTAGATGGCCACGATGCCGGCCGATCCGGGTGGCAGCGCGGCGCCCATCTTGTCCTCCAGGCCGCTTTCGACCCGGTGCCTGGCGAACTTGCCGATCGGGGCGCCGGCGGCGCCGCCGACGACCACCGAGGCCAGCAGCGGCGGCGGCCGGCGGATCGGCAGCACAGTCCGGTCAACCTGGTCAGTCATGTCAACCTCATACCTGTCGTCGGCCAGTCACCGCCGGCCCGCCCGGCGACCTCGGGCACCACGAGCCGTTGCCTGCATACCCGGGCGCCTGGCTAGCCGTGCCCTGCGTCCTAATTCACGCCCCCACCCAAGGGAAGTCATCACCCACCGCGGATGAGACGATCCGAACCCGCCACGATAGAGCGGCGTGTCACGACCGCCAGGATGCTCCCGGGGACTGGTACGGGCCAGGACAACATCCACCAGGACCGCGGCCCCACTGGCTAGGACAGTGGCCGCGCCACCGATCTTCCAAGCTGGTAGTGCCATCCTCCTCGCCGTAGCGCGGAAACCGGCAGCGGGATGCCCAGATGCACGTCGAATGGCTCATATTGGCTGTTGCGACGCGCCACCCGACAGTTATGGCGGTCGCCGCGACGAGCCTGATTCCGGCAGATCCGGTACTCGGCGAGGTTGATCGGTTCAGGTCGCCGAGCATCGTCCGACGCCGCAGTTCAGGAGCTCTCAGGCCGGGGCGATCTTGGCGTGCGGCTTCTTCACGGCGGAACTGTTCCCGTACGGAACAACGGGGATACCGCTTATCCGAAGTCGACGCCTTCGATGTCTGCTGCGGGAGTGATGTCCGGGAGGCGAAGCATGCGGAATGAGTTGCCCAGACCGAGGAGCGAGGCGATAGCGGGAACGAGTAGCGCTATCTGAAGGGAACGGTTCCGGGCCTGGGTGTTGATGGCGAGGACCTCAGCCTCGACGGCCGGGGGCTCGCCAGCGATCTGCTGCTGAAGCTGTGTATTGCTCATGATCTCGGCATCGTGCTCGAGCCCGGCGTAGATCTGTTGCTTTTGGGCCGGGGGGATCACGGTACTGGTCTCGGTCAAGTGGGTGAAGCTCAAGGCCAAGGTCCACAGCATGATGCCCCCGGCTACGGCGAGTCCGAAGGACAGCCCGAAGGAGCCTGCTGCGGAGTTCACCCCGGCCGCCTCACTGACGCGTTCCTCAGCGATGGGTGCGAGGGTGAAGTTGTTGAGTTGGGACACTAGCAGGCCCAGACCCGAGCCGGTGATCACCAGCGGGATCACCAGATACCATCCCGAGTCCACTCTCGGTACCAGGGGAATGATTGCGGCCATGCCAACGGTGCTGAGGGCGAATCCGGCCATGACGATGTGAGCCGGGCGCCGATTGCCGGCCTTGCGTCCGGCCAGCACGGCCACGCCGAACATGGACAGGGAAAGGGGGGCGAGGGACAGGCCGGCCTGAATGGCGTTGTACTCCAGGGTCATCTGCAGGAAGAGCGGCAGGACGATCATGGCGCCGCCCAGGGTGATCTGCTGGAGCGTCTGCTGCGAGATGCCGACGCGGAAGTTCAGGTGCTTGAACAGGTCAGGATCCAGCAGGGTGGGCTTGCCGCGCCGCTTACGGCGGACGAGCCAGAAGGCGAGCGCGACCAGGGCCACAGCGCCGATGCCGATGATCAGGCCGACATAGTCGCCGCCCTCCTGCCAGACGAGGATGCCGAGGACGACGCCACCCATGCCGACCACTGAGAGCACCGCGCCAACAAAGTCGACGTGGCGCGGCCCTGTATAGGGCACGTCCTTGACGACGCGGATCTGGGACAGCACGACGAGGATGACGACCACCTCGAGCCCGAAGCCGACACGCCATGACAGGTAGGTCGTGAGGAACCCGCCGAGGAGCGGTCCGACGGCGGCGGCGATCGCAGCAGATGCGCCGACGAGCGCGTAAGCCCGCTTCTGGGCTGTGCCCTTGAAATTGCCGTGGATGAGGGACTGCATGGCCGGCAGCAGCAGGGACGCGCCGAGCCCGCCGATGATCGCCCAGAAGATGATGATGGCAGTCAGGCTCTGCGCAACGGTCATGGCCAAGGCACCCACGGCATAGGCGAGCAGGCCGATCACGTAGGCACGCTTACGCCCCATGAGGTCGCCCATCTTGGAGTTGATCAAGATGAAGGCCGCAGAGACCAGCGCCTCGAGGGCGATCGCGGACTGGACGCCGCTCGCCGTCGTATGCAGATCCTTGATCACCGCGGAGATCGACACGTTCATCAGCGAGGTGTCGACAACCAGGACAAACATCGCCGCGGCCAGCAGCAGCGCTAGCCGTGGGCTGCCGCTGTCCTCCCCGCTCACGGCGTCATCAGGGGCAGTGCTCATGGAGGCGGCATCCCTTCATCGGGCGGCATAGGGCTGTCCTCCGCCGCATTGCTGATCGCGTCGAGGGCCTGGTCGAGGCTGGGATAGAAGTGCTCTCGGTCCAGCGTGGTGTTGAGGCCATAGCGGCGCACCAGGTCCTGGAGGCGATCGCGTGGCTGGACGAATGCCCAAATGCACGCCGCGATCATTGAGCTCCTCATCCAGAACCTCGAGCACTTCGGCGGCAGTGACATCGATGTCAGTGACCACCTCGCACTGCGGAACGATCCAGCAGGGGGCCGTTCGCGTGCCAACCTCCGGACCTTATCCCGGAACTGACCACTGTTGGCAAAGAAGAGCGGCGCTTCCCAACGGAACGCGACAACCCCGGGGAGCTGGGTGGCCCTCGGGTACTTCGCGGTGCCGTACCACCCGCCCATCTCGGGCATCTCGCCGAGGCCAGTGCCGTGGGGCCACCAGTTTCGGCGAAAGAGAGCCGCAGTGATGACGACAGAGGCCAGGGCGGTCTGAGGAAGGTGGGCCAGGAGCCCGTTTGAGGTGCCGATGCCGACCATCTCCTGGTCGGGGCCGACCTCGTCGCCGCGCCGGGAGGCGAAGTTTGTCGCAGTTGCAATCGTGTCTGTCAGCGACACCAGATATCATGCCCACCGCCCCAACCAGGAGTGGCCCGACGTCGGACCACTTCGTCCACGGCAGTGCCGGAACAGGCACACCTTGGGGCAGAGTACCGACAGACTTCGCCCCCGCGCGCCGACGCCCGCGGCAGAAGGCGCCGGGATAATGCGAGCCGGCCGGACGCGCGGGCCAGCCTTTCCGTCACTGTGGCTGACGCATTCATGGCGTGCCGGTCCGGTAGCGGCGCGCCTGGCGGCGGGCCCGGTGTAACTGGCGGTTACTTCGGTGCATTCGGTCACTGTGATGCATGGTGGCCGCATAGCGCAGAATGGGATCATGAGCGATCTGCCTCGCCATTCTGTCGCCCGCATGGCCATGCTGGCTAGGTTGCCGGCCGGGTTCGCTGGCCGGACCGCGCTGGGAACCGGCAAGCGCCTAGGCGGCCGGCCAGCTGAGCTGGTGACCCGGGAAATCCAGCAGCGGACAGCAGATCAGGTCTTCAGGGTTCTTGGCGAGCTCAAGGGCGGCGCCATGAAGCTCGGGCAGGCGCTGTCGGTATTCGAGGCCGCGCTGCCCCCGGAGATCGCCGAACCGTACCGGGCCACCCTGACCAGGCTGCAGGAATCCGCGCCGCCGTTGCCTGCCCGGACCATTCACAAGGTGCTCGCGGGCGACATGGGCGAGCAGTGGCGGGCCAGCTTCGCCGAGTTCGACGACCAGCCGGCGGCCGCCGCCTCCATCGGCCAGGTGCACCGAGCCGTCTGGCACGACGGGCGCCGGGTTGCCGTCAAGATCCAGTACCCGGGCGCGGGCAGGGCGCTGATGAGTGACTTTAGCCAGCTGAGCCGTTTCGCCCGGCTTTTCAGCGCGCTGATGCCTGGCCTGGATGTCAAGCCCCTGCTCGCCGAGCTGCGGGACAAGGTGGCCGAGGAACTCGATTACCGGCTGGAAGCTGCCTCCCAGGAGGCTTTCGCCGGCACCTACGCCGGCGACCCGGACGTCTGCGTCCCACGTGTGGTCGCCGTCAGCGACCACGTGCTCGTGAGCGAATGGCTTGACGGCATCCCGCTCGCCAAGATCATCGCCGGCGGCACGGCCGCTCAGCGGGACCGGGCGGGCAGCATGCTCATCCGTTTCCTGTTCTCGGGTCCTGCGCGGGTCAGGCTCATGCACGCCGATCCCCACCCGGGCAACTTCCGGCTGCTTGCCGACGGACGGCTGGGCGTGCTCGACTTCGGTGCTGTCGACCGGCTGCCAGACGGCTTCCCGCCCATCTTCGGCAGGGTGCTGCGGCTCATGCACGAAGACGGCGATCTCGCCAAGCTTGAGGAGGCGTTCCGGTCGCACGGCTATCTCCGGGACGGCGTCAGCATTGACCTGGCAGCGCTGCGCGCCTTCCTGGCACCGCTCGCCGAGCCGTCCAGGGCGGAATCGTTCAGGTTCAGCCGCGAATGGCTGCGCACCGAGACAATGCAGGCATCAGCCTTGCGCTCATCCAGCGTCCTGCGGCAGCTTAACCTGCCGCCTTCCTATGTACTCGTCCACCGGGTACTGGCAGCTGGCCTGGGTGTGCTGTGCCAGCTCGAATGCGAGGCGCCGTTCCGCGCTGAAGTGCTCAGATGGATGCCCGGATACGCGGACACGGCTGACCCCGCGCCGCGGCCCCAGCCAGCGTGTGCCCGGTCAGCTCCCCCAGCCGAATCCGAGCCGCCAGCCACTGCCAACGGGCACCCCCGATCCGCGCCGCCAGCCACCGCCAACGGGCACCCCCGATCCGCGCCGCCAGCCGGGCCGGAGGAGCAGGCATCGTCCGTGCAGCCAGCCACTGCCAACGGGCACCCCCGATCCGCGCCGCCAGCCACTGCCAACGGGCACCCCCGATCCGCGCCGCCAGCCACTGCCAACGGGCACCCCCGATCCGCGCCGCCAGCCGGGCCGGAGGAGCAGGCATCGTCCGTGCAGCCAGCCAGGGCGGAGCCGCGGCTAAGGACGGCGCAGCCGACTCAGTCTGCGGGGCCGGTCAGGCCGGAACAGATACCATGGTCGTACGTTCAGTGGAGGGAAATCATGGCTAAGCTGCCGCGCCCTCAGGCGCCTGCGAGGTTCCGGGCCATGTTCCCGGACCTGGCCGACTGGCTGGAGTCCCCGTGGACCGGGCCACCGCCGTTCCTGGCGGGTCAGGTGTTCCGGCTCGAGGAAGCGATCCGGGACGACCGTTACGTGATCCGGGCCGAACTGCCTGGCCTGGACCCGGAGAACGACATCGAGGTCAGTGTCGAGGGCCGGATCCTGACCATCCGCGCCGAGCGCTGCCAGCAGGATGACGGGTCGTATCGCTCGGAGTTCCGTTACGGCTCGCTCGCCCGCGCGGTCAGGCTCCCCGCCAAGGTCGACGCCGCGGACGTCACCGCCCGGTATGACAAGGGAGTCCTCGAGGTCAGCGTCCCGGTCCGCGCGGCCGGGCCAGAAGGCACCCGGATTCCCGTCGAGACCGCCGGCTCGGTGCCCGGGCAGCCGCCTGACCAGGCCGGGTGAAGAACCGGCACGGCCAGGACGCGGCTCGGTGATCAGCTTCTGGACAGGAACCGCAGCCGCGCCGCCCGGCTGTCCTGCCGCTCGCGGCCCAGGAATGGGCGAAGTAGAGATGGCAGCCAGGGCAAGCATGAACACGCCGGCACGCTACAGATACCCTCGGGCTGGGGACGATTGTGATACTGGTCCCACTGGGGCGGCAACCCTTCACATGTTCTGTCTAAACTGCCGGGGATACTAGAGCATGATGATCGCACGTCGGTTGTCGCCTTGGGCGGCGCCGCCCCTCCGCGGGGACGATAGTCGAAGAGACGGCGCGGGCCGACCGGGACTGGGGGATGCATACCGCTGGTGTCGGCGCACGGTACGTGAACGTGATCCGGCGATCTACGCATTGACGGCTCTGATGCCGCGGATGCTGTGGCCTGGTTGCTGGGCGCTGTGGGCGGCGCTGGCGGCGGCGGACAACATCGTCGACTCCGGAACGAGGCACCCGACGGAGCGCGCCGTCGAACTGCAGGCGTGGGTGAGTGCTCTGGACGCCGAGCTGGCGACAGGGACCAGCACCAACATGGTCCGTCGTGCCCTGGTCGACACCATCGTGCGGTGGGGGCTCGACGTGGCTGACCTGCGGGCCTCGTTCCAGGTTCTTGCCGACGACGTGCATCCCGCCCCCCTCGTCACCTGGGACGACTGGCGGGCGAGGTCGCGAGGGACGGACATCGCGTGGGCCAGGCAGATCCTGGCCCTGCTTGACCGGGCCGGCGTGGACATGTCGTTCGCGCTGCGGCACGGCGAGGCGATCTCACGGTTCCTCGACGGCGTCCAGTTGATCGATAATCTGGCCGACCTGCCCGAGGATCTCGGCGAGCGGCGACTCACGATCCCGGCCGAAGTCCTCGACCGCTTTCCCGGCGCCGCCGAGGACCTGCCCCAGCGACGGTGGACGATGCCCGTGCAAGGCGTACTGGCCCACTTGGTCAGCATGGCTCGGCGCTGGGTGGACCAGCCCGGCCTCGGCGTCGGATGGCACCCGGGGCCGGCCATCCTGCTCGCGACCACGAGCCGCGTGTTCCTGGCCCGGCTCGACGCGATCGCCGCAGCCGGGCCCGGCCTGCTGTACGCTTCACCCGAACCTGGGCGGATCACCCGGTGGCGGCTCCTCGCGCCTGCACGGATCAGGATCGCCCTGGCCTGGAAGCTGACGACGCTCAGCGGGCCACCTGCGGCCCGGCCCCTGCCAGCCCCGCCCGGACCCGCCGGTCCGCCGCGTGACCAGGTCCTACCCCCACGGCTGCGCGCGGACGGCGTCCGGGCTCCCCAGATCGCCGCCGACCGGATACCGCGGCACGTCGCGATCATCATGGACGGCAACGGCCGCTGGGCCGAACAGCGCGGCCTGCCTCGTCCCGAGGGACACCGCGCCGGTATCGAGGCCGTGCACGACGTTGTCCACGGCGCCCTGGAGATCGGGCTGTCCCACCTCACCCTGTACGCCTTCTCGACCGAGAACTGGAAGCGGGACGCCGGCGAAGTCACCCGCCTGTTCGCAATGCTCGACGAGGAACTGCGCTCCACCCCCTACGTCGACCACGGCGTCCGGCTGCGCTGGCTAGGGTACCCTGACCGGCTGCCGTGGGAGCTTGTGCAGACCTTGCGGCGCAACGAAACCGCCAGCCGAGACCAGCAGACCCTGACACTCACCCTGTGCGTGAACTATGGCGGCCGCGCCGAGATCCTGCACGGGGCCGCCGCAGTCGCGCGCAGCGTCCTGGCGGGCGACCTCGACCCCGAACAGATCACAGAGGGCGAGTTCGCGCGCCGCCTCCCGCTGGCCGACCTGCCCGACGTGGACCTGCTGTGGCGGACCGGCGCCGAGCAGCGCACGTCCAACTTCCTCCCCTGGCACTCCACGTACGCCGAACTGTTCTTCACCACCAGCCTCTGGCCAGACGTCGACCGCCGCGACCTGTGGGACGCTGTCGCCGAGTACGCGCGACGGCGACGCCGTTACGGCGCGGCCACCGGCTGACCCCAGCGCGAACGTCGGGGCGGCCTTGCCCATCAAGACGTTGGCGGGCGCTGCCGCCTCGGCGGCGTACGGGCCCGTTTGGAGGCCTTGCGCGCCTCGTGGATCGCCGCGTCGCGGTCCTCGGCGCCGGGCACGGCGGCCAGGGCAAGGACTGACACCCGTGTCCAGAAGGAACTCCCCGTCACGGCGCCTGCCATCAGGAAGCAGGATCCGGCAAGCAGGCGGTCAGCTCATCGCCGCGGCGTGGCATCAGAGGGGATGGGATCGCCTAGTTCATACCCGGCCACGTTGGTTCCGCCACTGCGCCGGTCGTCAATGATCACGGCGCCGGCAGCGGCCAGGGCTGCGCAGGACGCCCGGTAGTGGTGGCCGCACAGCAGCAGATCAACCGAGTGCCGTCGTGCCGAGGCGGGCGGGATGAGGACCCGCACTACCGGCCGGGCGGGGCAGCAGCAGGCCCGATCGCCCAGATCGTGCAACCTGGACCAGGCAGCCCGGTCATCGGGGGGCGTTCCGGCCGCCTGGCCGCCGGGGGACCTTCCAGCCTTCTCGGCCCTGCGACGCGGAAACCTCATCCTCATCCAGCCAGCATCAGACGCTCGCGAGCCGCCTCGACAGGGGCTTAGCACTCGTCCAAGACGGGACCTTCGACCCTAAACACCCAGGCAGGCCACCATGGAATCGTAGCCGGAACGCACCAGCGGTGGCCGCAAGACCATGGCCTCAGCCCGGCTATGTCGACATTCCAGAGCTGACGGGTGCGCACAGTGCACGCGTCGCCCGAGCTTGTCGACGGCGTGCCGGGGAAACGGCCGAACCAGCCCGATCCCGGCTGTTCGCGGCGTTTCTGTATGGGCCGCGGGCTGCGCTCAGCTACTGACCGCGGCGGGACGATGTGCGCGCATCAGCGCTAGCGGGAGTACTAGCGCGGCGGCAATCGCCACTATCCCAGTCGCGTACCAGAGCGGCCCCAACTGCTTTCCTGTGGCGATGACCGCCAGGACAAGCGCGACAGAAAAACAACCCAGGAAGATCGCCAGGAACGGATCCACGTTACGGCTGCGTCTAGATAGCAAGACAATTACCCAGATGCAGAGGGCGACACTGACAACTGCTCCCGCTATGCATAGTGTACGGAGAACGGCGACCCCAGTTGAGAGCGATGAGTGCCAGACACCTATAACGCTGATGGAGTAGATCAGGGACCATGCCAGGGCCCATGTGATAATACTCGCATAGACCGAGTACTGCCTGAATGCGCCCAGGGTGACTACTATCCCGCCGATGCAGGCAATGAGAACGACCCACCATGGCCACATGGCGGTGAACATTTTTGGAATAAGAGTGTCTATCCCGATGATGAATAGCGCCGCGGCCAGGACAATAAATCCCGCGTCCAAAAGCGTGGCGGCACGGGAACGGGCCCTGGGCGCGGGGTGTGGCGCCGTCTCGGCTGCAGCCCTTTCCCGCGCCGGCGCAGGCCGGCCTTCTCCGGAGACGGTTTCCGGCCGGGGGCCCGGCCGGGGGGACCTGTCCGCGGCGGGAACTGCCTCGGCGGGAACAGCATCAGCAGGAACAGCCTCGGCGGCTACGGAGAGCTCGGCCATCGGCTCAGGGGTGGGCTGGAGGGCGGGCACAACGTTCGCCTTCACCTGGATAGTGGCCGAGCCGCCATCGCTACCGACAGTAACCGCGCCCTCGCGCTCGCTCACCGTATCGGTGTCAACGGCGACATAGAGTTCGTCGCCCACCTGCCGAAGCCGAACCCAGCCGGGTTGAGCCGCCGCATGCGCGTTAAGGTTCCCACCGCCCGCATTGCCGAGCCGGACGCTGAGTTCGGGTGACTGGCTGTGCTGCATAAGCGGCCCGAAATCGACCAACGTGGTCGACGGATCAAGCCTTGGCGGCACCGACGGCGGTTCCTCAGCACCGAGGGCCGCGGTGGCGGCAGCGGAGACCGTGCGGCTGTCGTCGTCGGTTAGCTGCTCCAGGGTCAGCCGCGCGGCCAGGGCAAGTCCCTGATGCCTGCCATGCAGCAAGGGTTCCAGCTCCTGGACCGCCCCGAGACGGACCGAGGCGAGTCGGTTCTCGACTGCTTTCTGGATGTCATCCGGCAGCGGGCTTGGCGTGGTGACCGGGCGGCTGCGGCGGGCGATGAACAGCTCCCCGCGAACGCCGTAGGTCCACTTGCACGGCGTCTGGTTAGGGGTGACCGATTGCACCTTGTCATAGATGTAGTCGTACAGCTCATCCAGCGCAACGTGGCCATCTTGGTCGCGGTCGGCTTCTCCGGTCTCCAGACCGCTCACCAGTGCGCTGGTGAAAACCGACGGTCCCAGCTCACCCGTGACGGCGAGTTCGCCGCCCTCGTAGGCGTACTGCATCGCGTCGGACGCGGTAATCACCGCGCGGCCCCGGCCGCCGGCGAACTGTCCCTCGATCCCCACTGCTCCCCCGGCGGCTCTAGCCATCATGCCGCGCTCGAACGCGCCCGCATAGCAGCAGTCCAGCAGCAGAACCACCCGCTTGGAGCGGCTTCGGTTCATGCGCTGGTTGACGAAGTTGGCCGCCACAGCGGTCGACGCCAGCCGGTGCAGCATGGAGTTAGCCATGGCGAAGTACAGCTCGCCATCCTCGTCCTTGATCCCGTGGCAGGAGAAATGCACCAGCAGCATGTCGTCGGGCTGGCGGTCGGCGAAAAACTCCTCCACCGCCAGGGCGACTTCCTGGTTGGGCCTATTGAGCAGCGTGCGCACCTCGAAACCACCGATCCCGGGATCGCGCAGCACAGCCTCGAGCGCCCTGGCATCAGCGGCAGGGGTCTGCAACTGCCGCAATTCCGGATCGGCGTAGTCCGAGCTGGCCACGATCAGCGCGTGACGCGCGCCTTCTGCCATCTCGTCACCGGTTATCGTGGCGGCGAAGCCACTCATCGGTCAGCCGCCGCTGCTCATCAGAGGACATCCCGGTCAACTCGAGAACGTCGCCGCCGAGCGCCAGCTTGATACTTCGACGCTGCGACCGGGAAAGCCATGACCGAACCGCGGCAACCACGGCGCCAAGCAACTCCGGCTTCGCCATGCTGACCACCAGCCCGCCAAGCGCTGCCAGTTCCACAGCCCTGGTTCCCGCTGGGGCCTCGCCCGCCCGTGGCACCTCAACCGCGCCGACATCGAGATCAAGAAGCTCGCGGCGAAGCTGCAAAGTGGCCTCGGCGATCTCTTCAGGATCGGCGCCAGGTCCGCCTATCACATGGATGCCGAGCCTAGCCAGCTGATCTTCCATGCCCACATTCCCCCGGACGCGCGGCTCGCAGTCCGTGAGCCTGAGGCTACGATCATAGAGCCGGCAGGGGCACGGCGGAAGAGACGCTAAGCTACCCAGCCATAACAACGCACACCACATCTGATGCTCAGCGGGTTGGGCTCTCGCCCGTCGCACTGATCCGGGCTGAGCGGGCCGCTCGAGGGCTGGTTTGCTATTCGGCGGGTCGCCGCCGACCTGGTGCTGGGATCCGTGCAGGTCGCGGTCGCAGGCCGAGCAATGCAGGACCGAGTGGAACTCACTGCCCGCAGGTGATGTAGCTGAGCAGCATGGGCAGCGTCAGGGACAGTGCGACATGCGGACAGGGGATCGGATCACGCCCGACTTGGTGAGGATCGCGTTATGGTGCAGAGCGTACCTGTCGTTAATGCCGCGGCGGCAGCGCCGCGATCCGCTCCCCGCACCGGCCCGGGTCATATCGGGCAGGCATCCCAGCTGATCAAGCAGCCACGCGGAGGAGAGGACTTTCAAGAGCCCCTGCACCTCGCAGGTGCTGACGTGTCCCGTCGGGATGACCAGGTCGAAACGCTCAGCGGCCAGCGGGATGAAGACCAGGCCATAGGCGAGGGCTGCCGGCTCGCTGGCGATCCCGGCGGCCTAGCGGCGCGGCCGACGTCGCTGTGACCGGCGCCACGGAGTCATCTGCTCCGAACAACGCCTCAATGGTCATGCCCAGCGCGCTGGCCAGCGCGAAGGCGACCCGCAACGATGGGTCAGAGTTGCCGGACTCCACTGCGGAGACCGCCTGGCGTGACACTCTGGCCATGTTGGCTACCTGCTGCTGGGAGAACCCGCGCGCCTGCCGGGCCAGCCGCAGCCGGTTCCCGCTCCCGGCTCGTGTCCGTCGCTCACGGCGCTCCTCCCTGGGCTGCTATCCCAATCGTCATAGGCCTGGCCTAGTAATGTAGCCCGGCGCATCTCCAGCTAGATGCACGCATCTGGGGCGGGCGCATCGGCCAGGCCTGAGCATCAGCCCGGTAGCCCTGTCAGGATCGGTATCCGGCACGGGCGGCTCGCTTGTTCCCAGGAGTTGCGCGGCGCAAAATTGCTGGTCATCGCTCGATTGGCGGGTCATGGCCTGGTTACCGTAGCCTCGTGCCGGACACTGGCTGGACCGAGGTCGTAGCCCTGGTCGCGGCGTACCTGATCGCGATAGTCACGACTCCGGCCGGGATCTCCGGCGCGGTGCTCCTGCTGCCGTTTCAGGTCACCGTGCTGGGCACCCCCAGCCCGTCGGTGACCCCGACCAACCTGCTGTACAACGTCGTCGCGACACCCGGGGCGCTGTACCGCTACTGGCGGCAAGGCCAGACCGGCGGGCGGCTGGCCCTGGTGCTCATCGCCGGGACCCTGCCCGGCGTCATCGCCGGATCGGTCATCCGGGTCAAGCTGCTCCCCGGTCCGCACGTCTTCGACCTGGTAGTCGCCGCCGTCCTGATCCCGCTGGGGATCTGGCTGGCGGCGACTACCCCGCCGTCTCGCACCGGTGAACCAGACCGTCCGGTCCGGCCGATCCCGGCTCCCGTGCTGGCGGTCCTGGCCGCTGTGGTGGGGTGCGTGGGCGGGATCTACGGGATCGGCGGCGGCGCGTTCCTGGCGCCGGTCCTGATCGGGTCGGGCCGCAAACCGTCCGAGGTCGCTCCGGCCACGCTGGCCTCCACGTTCGTGACCTCGGCCGGAGGCGTGATCACGTTCACGATCTTGTCTCTGCACCATCACATCTCCGTGGCGCCTGACTGGCCGACCGGTATCGCCCTGGGTGCCGGGGGCCTGGCCGGCGGTTACACCGGTGCCCGCCTCCAGTCCCGGATGCCTGACGTCTTGATCCGCCGCCTGGTCGGCGTTTTGGTCATCGCCATCGGGGCCTATTTCCTGTGGTCCGGCCTGACCTGACTGCTGCTTCTCGCCTTCATACACGCAGGACGCTTGCCGCCCCGGGGAGTGACCTTAACAGCATCCGGCCGGTCGCTCCAGGGCTGCCGCATTCACGGTCGCGTGCGGATCTGGAAAACGCGAAGGCTGCCGGGCGGCAGGTTTACCTGTACCGGATTGCCAGCCGTGAGCTGGAGGCGGTCGATGTCCCGGTGCAGCATTAGCGCCGCGATGGGCGGATCGCACCCTAGGGTGATGCGGGCAAGTGGCCGCGTGTGAACGATCCGCCCGACTTGGGCGGTGAGGCTGCCATCGGCTGGCGCATCCGGCGTCGCGGGACGCAGTTCAACGTCTTCGGGCCTGTAAAAGGCTTGCACTGGGCCGTACAGGCCTTCAGCTGTCTTGCGGAGAACGAGCTGTCCGATCCGGGCGGTGCCGCTGGCCGCCGTGCCGGGTCCGAGTTCTGACCAGCCGAGCAGGCGGGCGATGTCGGGGTCGGCCGGGTCGGAGGCGACGTTGGCGGCTGGCCCGGTCTGGCGCAGCTGGCCGCCGACGATGACGGCCAGGTCGTCGCCGATGCTGAGTGCTTCGTCCCGGTCGTGGGTGACGTGCACGGCCGGGATTTCCAGCTTGCCTAGCAGCCGCTGCAGCAAAGCGCGCATGTCTTCCCGGGTTGGCTGGTCCAGCGCGGACAGCGGCTCGTCGAGCAGCAGGAGGCCGGGCTGGATCGCCAGCGCGCGGGCCAGGGCCACCCGCTGCCGTTCGCCGCCGCTGAGCGATCGCGGTGACCGGTCGGCAAGATGCTCTATTCCGAGTTGATGGAGCAGGTCATCGGAGCCATCCAGGGATGCCGCGCGGCCAGCTCGCGGCCCGAATCTGACGTTGTCCCTTACGCTGAGGTGGGGAAACAGCGCGGCGTCCTGGAAGACCAGGCCGATACGCCGCCGTTCGGGCGGCAGGCTGGTGATGTCGGTTCCGGCGAGGCTGATCTGCCCGGCTTGCTGCGGGCGCAGCCCGGCGATGGTCTCTAGCAGCATTGTCTTCCCTGCGCCCGATGGCCCGAGCACCACCAGTACCCGGTCGGCTGGGACGTCCAGGCTAACTGGGCCAAGCGTGAAAGACCCGGCCCGGGCGCTCAGCCCGCTGACGCTGAGCCCACGGTCAGCGGTAGGCACGATCAACCCGGGCGAGCAGCCGGCCGGAGGCTAGGGTCCGCAAGACCAGGAAGGTGGCCAGCGTGACGATCAGCAGCAGGACCGCGGCTGACGCTGACTGGGTCAGACCGGACTGCAGGAACAGGTTATAGATCTGCACCGGCGCGGTGGCCGGGTAGTAAGCGATGATCACCACCGCGCCGAACTCGCTGATCGAACGGGCATAGACCAGCACCGCGCCGGTCAAGACCCCGCGCAGCCCCAGCGGCAGCGTGATTCGCCGGAAGGCATGCCACGGGCTAGCGCCCAGGCTCCGCGCGGCGCGTTCCAGCCGAGGATCGATGGCCTCGAACGCGACCCGGGCGCTGTTCACCGCGAACGGCACGCTGACGAACAGCATCGCGGCCACGATGCCCCACTGGGACCCGTAGAACGACACCCCCAGGTGGGCCGCCGGGCCGCCGACCCAGCCGGTCCTGCCGAGCAGGAACAGCAGCGCGATCCCGGCGACGGTATGCGGCACTGCCAGCGGCAGGTCGACCACGGACTGGATCACGCCCCGGCCGCGGAACCGGCCACGGGCCAGGATGAAGGCCAGCGGCACGCCGAAAACGGTCGCGATCCCGGCGGTGATCGCCGCCGCCTGCAAGCTCAGCAAGATAGCGTCCCTGACCGCAGCCATCCCGGCGGCGTCCCGCAAGCTGGCCACCGACGAGGTGGTCACCAGCCGGATGATCGGCAGCACGATGAACGCCAGCAGCAGCCCGCCCAGCAGCCAGGTAACGACCCCGAACCAGCCCGACGGCCAGCTCCGGGCGGGCCGTCTCGCCTCGGTCGTTGTCAGTGTCGTTGTCACCTGGTCATTGTGACGCTGGGCGGCCCGCCGGTCTCACCCGCCGGAGGATGGCCACTGGGTGGTGAGCGGTTTGATCGATGCGGGAATCTTGCCCTGGGGATTCGCCAGTGCAGGTGAGATGATGACGAACCCGTTGCTGCGCATGATCGCCTGGCCCTGCGGGCTGAGCACGAAGCTGATGAATTTCTCGCCCAGCGCCGCGTTGGGTGCGCTGGCCGGGATGGTCAGCCCGTAGATGATCGGCTTGGCGGTCAGCGTGCCCAGCGACCCGGCGTTGATGGAGACCTTGCCGTACTCGGCGGCCATGGCCGGGTCAGACAGGTTGATCTGCGGCGGCAGCGGGATGTACTTCAGGTGCTCTTCCTGCGCGGTGGAGGTGTAGATGGCCAGGTAGTCGATCTGCCCCGATTGCAGGGCGGCGATCAGCGAGGTCTCGGTCTCGGCGACGCTGGATGCCGGGGAGTTCTTCAGCACGGAGGCAGACAGGTCTGGCTGGTGGTAGTAGCCGTTGGCCAGCTGGAGCATCTGCAGGGTCTGGTAGCCTGACGGGTCGGCGGCCGGATTGGACCGGCCGATGTGCACGCCCGGCTCGGCCAGCACCTTGTACCAGTTGGCGGCCGTGAGCCCGCTAGCGCCCTTGCTGTGGCTGGTGTAGGCGAAGGTGATCGCGTTGGAGACAAATCCCAGATACCAGGTCGCGTCGGCGGGGAACATCAGCTTGGGGATCAGCGAGTAGTCCGCGACAGCGAGCACATCGTCGGGCTGGTGCAACTGGGTGACAGCCTTCACCCTGTCACCGCTGGCGCTGAACTGCGAATGGACCGTCACGCCAGGGTTGGCCTTCTTGAACGCCTCGATCTCCGCCGCGAACGGAGTGGCCAGCGTGCCCGCGCCGAACACGATCAGCGTGCCATGCGCTCCCGACGCGGCCGGGACGCTGCCGGACGTGCCAGAGCTGGTGGCGGACGTGCTGGAGCTGCTGCTGCAGGCGGCGGCCACCATCGAGATCAGGCAGGCGGCGACGGCAAGCCCGCCCCTGCAGAGTTTGCGGCCCACGACTGCCTCCTTCTGTATGACTACAGAACGGGGCAGAGCCTAACAGGGGCCGGTCTCGCGAGGACGTCATTTCAGCACCCGGTTCATAGCGCGCTGCCTGGTCTCGCCGTGTTGGTAGAGTCCCGGGTCATGGCCAGGTATCTGCAGGTCAGCCAAGAGATCGCCAGCGACATCGAATCCGGGCTACTCGGTCCCGGGGACGAGCTGCCGAGCATCCGCGACGCCGCGGGCCGGCACAAGACAACCAATTCCACCATCGCCCGCGCATACCGCTACCTGGCCGACGCGGGCGTCATCGAAGTGGGAGACCGGCGCCGTTCCCGCGTAGCCGCTGGCGGCGATGTCGCGGTCAGGCGGCTGCTCGGTGATCACCCGGTCCTGCGGCTGGCAGGCAGCGATGACCCGGGCCTGGACATCGTGCTGCGGCACAGCGGCGCCGGCGTCGTCACGGTCGGGACGCGAGGAAGTTTCCACGGCCTGACCAGGATCTGGCAAGGTACCGCCGACGCCGCGGCGATCCATCTGCGTCACCGCAACGGCGGTCACAACAGCCCGTTCGCCCGAACGCTGCTGCGCGGCTGCCGTCCGGCGATCATTCACCTGTGGCGCCGCGAGCAGGGCTGGCTCACACCGGCCGGCAACCCTGACCACATCACCAACCCCGGTGACCTGCGCGCCCTACGGATCGCTCGGCGCCCGTTCGGCACCGGCACCCGCGTCCTACTGGACCGGCTGCTTACCGAAGCAGGAATCGCGCCCGCCTCAGTGACCGGCCCCGAGGCAGCATCCCACCTCGAAGTGGCCATCTCGGTCGCTTCCGGCCAGGCCGACACCGGGCTCGGCGTGCGCGCCGCCGCCACCGCTCTCGACCTCGGCTTCGTACCCGTTGCCTGGGAAGACTTCGACATCGTGCTGAGGGGCGACACCCTGCCAGCCGCCGAACCCCTGATCGCGGCCCTGCGCACTCCAGCTGTTCGGTCATCGATCGACGCCCTCGGCGGCTACGACACGTCCCGGGCTGGCTCGGTAGAAATGCTGGCCTAACCGGTCGCCCCGCCCGCGCCGAAGGTGCGCCCTTCAAAGAAGCCTGCGGAGAAATCCGCTCAAGCTGGATAGATAGCTGGATCAACGAGCTGGTCCGGGGTCGCGTTCGCACTGCGTCTTTACATCTCGATCTCGGCCTGATCCCGGGCCTCGGCTTGGCGCCCGGCTTCGGGCTGGGCCTGGGCTTCTCGTCCGGTCCGCGCGGCGTATTCGCTGCTTGCCTGCCGTTCGGCTTGCTGTGCCGCGAGGCGCCGGGCGGCCTAGTCGGTCCGTTCGAGCAGTTCGTCCAGCCGCGCCGACCGGTCGTCTTGCTCAGGCTTCGCGGGCGCAGGCTCAACTTCCGGGCTGGCCTTCGAGGTCGGCCCGGCATCCGGCTCAGGTGCAGATGACGGGTTCGGCTCGGGTGTGCGCTGTGGCGGCCAGGGTTCCCCGGCGTCGATGGCGGCCAGGTGCTGGCGGGCGATGGCGCGCTCGGCAGCTTGGAGATCCACTTCGAACTCGCGCCACCATCCGGCCGTCGTCCGAGGCTCGCCGGGCTGGGCCTGCCGTTCTTCCTCTGGCTGGGCGTGTCCGCGGCGTTGGAGTTCGGCTCTGGCCCTCTCCGTCCTTCGGCGCCTTCTCGATGTGCTGGCCTTGCTTGACCAGGTAGTTGCGGGCCAGGCGGACCTGCTGGCTCTTGAAGTCGAACCGGTTCTCGCGCAGCGCGCTGACCTCGCCGCGGCGGGCGCCGGTCGTGAACGCGGTCCACAGGTACAGGCCGAACTCCTCGTCCTGGGCCCAGACCAGGTTGAGCAGCCGCGCGGCCTGGTCCGGGCTCGGCGGGTCCGGCTCGCGCTTGCGCGGGTGCGGCGGGCTGGCGTTCTTCGCCACATTGCGGTCCGCCCAGTCATAGCGGACGGCCAGGTCCAGGGCCGAGGAGATGATCGAGTGGATTCGCAGGATCGTGGCTGGCTTCATCGGCTGGCACGCGTGCGGACGGCAGCGACTGTCGCAGGCGTGCGGGCGGTGGTGCGGTGGTCCCGCACGCGCCGCACCGAGCGTCGCAGGCGTGCTCTCCGTCCGCGTGGTCTCGGTCCGCGGGAGACGCCGGCACAGCCGCGAGCACTTCTTCAGCGCCGTGTAGAGCGAGTCGAGCGAGTCCGCGCTGAGCTTGCGGATGTTCACCTCGCCGAGGACCGGCCCGATGATGCGGCGGATGTAGCCCTCGTGCGCCTCCCGGGTCGACACCTCGAGGTCGGCGACTTCCAGGTATTTGGCGAGGGCCTGCCCCAGGGTGGCCTCCCGGTTGGGGAAGCGGTCGCCGTCGGCCTGGGCGAGCAGCTTGCCGAGCGCCGCAGCGGCGGAGGCCTCGTCGGGGCAGGTCTGCTTGAGGCGCCGCGGCTTGCCTGTGACCGGGTCGGTTCCGGCGTAGACGTGCACCCGGAACGACCCGCTTGGGAGCTTCTCGATGTGGCCTCGGGCGGTGGTGGCCATGGCGTCACGATAACGCGAAACACCGACATCCGTTCCACGGGACCGAACATCTGTGTTCGAATTATGCTGTCTAGCTGGAGCCGTCTATCGGAATCGAACCGATGACCTACGCATTACGAGGGGCACGCGCCGCGGCTGCGCACGCGCTAGCTGCACCGATAGTACGGGCGATCGCACAGATGGCACTCGCGGCGCTGGGATTATCCGGCGACCCGGTCCACGAACCGGTCCACGTCCGAGACGCCGCGTCCCGGCATCCTGCTACTGTGCGTAAACGTTGCTGATGACATGGATCCGCGCCCGGAAGCGGACAGGGGCGCCAGGGCCGACGATTGATCTGTATGCCGTTACGCACACAGTCCGGTTAGCCGACGCCCGGATCTGCATGGACAGGGTCGAGCACCGCGGGCACTGCAAGGACTTTGGCCACGCCACGCGGGTCAGCCGTGCACCATGAACTTCGCCAGCCGAGGACGCGGGCTGATGGGGAAGCCCGTCACGGAGAGCAATCTGACCCTTTGCGTGCCCGCGCAAATACCCGCCGTTCTGGCACGGAATCCGCTGATCGCGAGATGCGCGTTCACACGCCCGAACCGGTTGATATGTGTGTGTGACCCTCCGCTCAGGCACCAGGCGCTAGTGCGCCATTCAGGACCGGTCCCATTGATCATGCCCGCTTCGCGCCGGCTCCGGGCCAGGCGCCCGGCAGAAGCTCTCCGCTCAGCACCTA